>CAYOSH010000001.1:0-257389 GCA_964406575.1 uncultured Eubacteriales bacterium
GGGAGGGAGGTCGCTTCGTTGCAAAGGATTTGCGGTAGATTATCTACAGCTGCATTCTTTGCGCCTTTCCTCTACGGCAACCTCGACTCGTGAATAATCCAGGCCAATCACGTGTATAAAATAACAAAAAGCCCCAGCTTTAGAAAGAAAAAATTGCAACTCTCTCCTTTTTCTGTGAAATGGGAATGCTTCCTCGAATCCCTAAAGGCTGAACAAGGGCATCAGTATTCAATATATACAGATTGTTCGCCAAGCAATTCTTCGATATTCCTGCTGAGGTCTTCAGACGGCAAGACTCCATCAATGTCCACAGACTGGACGACCATTCGGTAGGAATGAGGTGTCACCAGTTCAAAAAACACGGGGCAATTCCCCCGATGTTTTTCTAGAATGGTTTTTAACTCTTTAAATACAGACTCCTCGATCCCCGGAAGAAAAATCCTTAAACACATCCTCTTCGCCTGTTTTTCAAGGGCATCTGAGAGAGACATGATCTGGAGAAGATGGATCCTCCGGCTTTCCCCTTCGCCGAGGAACTTTCCTTTCACCCACACAAGCTGATCCTCACTCAAGTGATTAAAATACTTGGTGTAGCTGTCGGGAAAAACCACAACTTCGATCCGTCCGCTCAGGTCTTCCAGGATAAAAGTGGCCATTCTTTCGTCTCGCTTGGTCTTTAAAGGTTTCAAAGATGTGATGATCCCGGCAACAGACACCTCCGTGTTAAAATCCTTTTCTTCGTCAAACTTGCTAATGGGACACGTAACGAGGCGGTTCAAGCTCTTGCTGTACTGAGCTAGAGGATGTCCCGTGATGTAAAACCCCAGGGCATCCTTTTCGTAGGAGAGAAAAAGAGGCTCATTCCATTCTCGCATCTCTTGTATCTCTGGAGGTATGGGTGGGGGTTCAACCTGACCCGAGCCGAACAGAAGGCTCTGTTTGGAGGCTTTCATTTTCTGGAGCTCATGGCTATACTCGATCATCTTATCGATAAGATGAAAAAGCTGAGACCTCTTCCATCCCAAAGAATCGAAGGCCCCCGCTTTGATCAGACTCTCGAGCAGCTTTCGGTTGACGAACTTGGGGCTGCTCCCACGAAAGATATCAAAAGGTGAGGCAAACTCTCCATTCTGATCTCTGACCCTGATCAAATCCCCAATAGCCCCTTCCCCGACATTTTTTATGGCTGCAAGCCCAAAACGAATGCCCTCCCCCTCGACTGTAAAATTCACTCCGCTCTTATTGATGTCAGGGGGAAGGACTTTGATCCCCATCTCCTTACATTCATTGATGTATTTGACGACTTGTGAAGTCGCCCCTCTTTCTGCTTCGGAGGTCAAGAGGGCAGCGAGAAAATAGACAGGGTAATGCGATTTCAAGAATGCAGTGCGGTACGCCAGGTATGCATAAGCGGCGCTGTGGGATTTATTGAATCCATATCCGGCAAAGTATTTGATCTGCTCGAATATTTTGTTGGCCTTTGTCTGATTGATCCCCTTTTCCTTTGCCCCACGGATAAACCTCTGTTTTTGAGCCTTCATCACAGCCGTCTTCTTTTTTCCCATGGCCTTACGCAATATATCCGCCTCGGCCATCGAAAATCCTGCGATCTCTGTGGCGATCCTCATGACCTGTTCTTGATAGACGATCAGTCCCTTGGTTTCTTCAAGAATAGGTTGGAGTTCCTGGAACTCGTACTTTATCCGGTCGGGGTGGTTCTTGCACTTTATGAACTCATCCGTCATCCCGCTTTTGAGAGGGCCTGGCCTGTAAAGGGCGTTTAGAGCAATAAGATCACGGTAGCTCTCCGGCTTGAAATTCCTGAGCAAATCCTTCATCCCCTGGCTTTCAAATTGGAATACGCCGTCTGTATTCCCTGCTTGGAACAACTGAAACGTTGTCTCATCATCCAGAGGGATGTTCTTGACATCGATCGTCTTGCCCGTGTCCTTCTCTACGAGCTCCACTGTATCCTGAATGACGGTCAGATTCCGCAACCCCAAAAGGTCCATCTTCAAGAGGCCTATAGTTTCGATATCCTGCATGGGAAATTGTGTGGTTATCTCCCCTTTGACAGATTGATAAAGAGGCATGAATTCGACAAGAGGCTTGGGCGTGATGACGATTCCTGCCGCATGGATCGAGGGATGCCTGACCTGCCCCTCCAGCCTCTGGGCAACGGCAAGCAGGTTCGCGATCTTGGGTTTCTGGTCTCTCAATTCTTTCAACTGAGGTACATTTTTCAACGCCCCATCGATCGTGGCTTCCGGGCCAAAAGGGGGTATCATTTTCGCGATCCGATCGACCTCGGGAAGTGGCACCTCTAGAGCTCTCCCCACATCTCTGACCACCTGCCGTGCCGCCATAGTCCCAAAGGTGATGATCTGGCAAACGTTGTCCCGTCCATATTTGCCGGTCACATAAGAGATGACCTCGTCCCGCCGTCTCCCGCAAAAATCAATATCGATATCCGGGAGGCTGATCCTCTCCGGGTTCAAAAACCTTTCGAAAAGAAGGTCATACTCGAGAGGATCGATGTCCGTGATGCCCAAACTGAAAGCCAGGAGACTCCCGGCTGCTGAACCCCGCCCCGGACCCACAGGAATATTCTTCGCCTTCGCTTCCCGAATCAGGTCCCAAACGATAAGGAAGTATCCTTCAAATCCCATCTCCCGGACGAGCTTGATCTCCCTCTTGAGACGCTCTTCATATTGTTTGAGGCTTGGAAGCTCTGCGTTGTCGATCCTGTGGCGAATTCTTTCCATCTGAGCCTGAAATCCCTGTCTGGCGACATCTTCAAAATACGCACTCAGTGATGTTCCCTCAGGAGCTTTAAACTGGGGGAGGAAATATCCTGAAGTCGGAAAATCGAAATTGCACTTGGCCGCGATCCTGGTGGTGTTGAGGATTGCCTCTGGGACATTTTTAAACAGCTCAACCATTTCCTCACTCGATTTGAAGTAGAACTCGTTTGACCCAAAACGTATCCGTTCCTGGTCTGTCACTTTCTTGTTGGTCTGGATGCAGAGGAGGACATCATGGCTTTCACTGTCTTCTTTTCTGGAGTAATGGACATCGTTAGTGGCGACCAACGGGAGATTCAGCTTATGTGCCAGCTGGACAAGCCGTGGATTTATCTCTTTTTGAAGCTCGAGGCCATGATCCTGGAGTTCGATGTAAAAATCTCCTTCCGCAAAGAGGGCAGAATACTCAAGAGCAGTCTCTTCGGCTTTGTCTTCAAGGCCCACTGTCAGATAAGAACTCACCTCTCCTTTCAGGCAACTGGAGAGGCCGATGAGCCCTTCGCTGTGTTTGGCCAAAAGCTCTTTATCGATGCGAGGCCTGTAGTAGAATCCTTCAAGATACGCCTTGGTAATGAGCTCACAGAGATTTTTGTATCCTTTGTCATCCTTCACGAGCAGGACCAAATGATGGTGGATGGGTCCCTTTTTTTCAGCCTTTTTCTCGAACCGGCTGCGGGGTGCCACATAGATCTCGCATCCCAATATGGGCTTGATCTGCTTCTCTTTGGCTTGCTTGAAAAAATTGACAGCCCCAAAAATATTCCCGTGATCGGTGAGGGCAGCGGCAGGCATCTTATTGTCATAGGCCGCATCGACCAAAGCGGCTGTCTTCAGCGCCCCGTCCAGGATGCTGTATTCGGAGTGTGTGTGCAGGTGAATGAATGTCGTTTCCATCATTGTCTTCCAAACACTATTAATCTAAAACCTACTCCGGAAAAGTCAACTGGAGTATCCAAAAAGCCTGTGCGCAAAAACTATTCCCACTCGATTGTGCCTGGGGGCTTCGAGGTGATGTCATAGAGGACTCGGTTGATCCCATCGATCTCATTGACAATGCGATTGGAAATACGCGAGAGAAGATGCGATTCTGCAGGATACCAGTTCGCCGTCATTCCATCCACACTCTGAACGAGACGGATGACAACGACCCTCTGATAGGTCCGCCGGTCTCCCATGACCCCGACAGCCCTGACGGGGAGCAAAATGGCAAAAGCTTGCCACAACTTATGATACAGGCGCGCCTTACAGATCTCTTCAAGAAGAATGGCATCCGCTTCCCTCAATATCTGCAGTCGCTCTTCAGTGACCTCTCCGATCACTCGGACAGCAAGTCCAGGCCCTGGGAAGGGATGTTGATGAATAAAATCGGGATCTATACCCAACTCTTTACCGAGAGTCCTCACCTCATCCTTGAAAAGCTCCTTGAGAGGTTCAACCAGTTTGAATCTTAGCCCTTTAGGCAGGCCCCCGACATTGTGATGGGATTTGATGCTTGAGGAGGGCCCTCTGACCGGTTTGCTCTCGATCACATCTGGATAGATCGTCCCTTGAGCGAGAAAATCGACTATCCCCAGTTTTTTTGCTTCCTCCTCAAAAATCTCGATGAAGACTCTGCCTATAATCTTTCTTTTCCGTTCGGGCGAAGAGACCCCCTGCAGCTTTTTCAAAAACACCTCTGATGCATCGACATCGATCACATTCAGGGCAAATTTCTTGCGGAAACTTGCCATCAATTCATGATACTGCCCCTTCCGTAAAAGTCCGTTGTTCACAAAAATACAGTGCAGGTTATCCTTTATCGCACGGTGGACGATCAAAGACGTCACCAAGGAATCCACTCCGCCGCTCAAGCCACAAATCACCTTTCTCTTCCCGACTTGGTGGTGGATCTCCTTAATTTTGTTCACGACAAAGGACTCCATGGTCCAATCCTTGTTAAGGCCTGCGAGTTCGAAGAGAAAATTGGAGAGAACTTTATTTCCCTGTTTGGTGTGGATGACCTCGGGATGAAACTGAACTCCAAAAAGAGTCTGTTCCCTGTTCTCGACAACTGCAGTCTCGCAGTTGGATGTAAATCCAGAAGCTATAAATCCCGGTGGGAGGACACTCACTTTATCGCCATGGCTCATCCAAACCTGGCTTCCGCTCCTGACTCCTCGAAGGAGTCCCCTTCTCTGTGTGACTTCCAGGGAGGCAAAACCATATTCCCTGTGTCTGGATGGAACCACCTTTCCGTCCAGGAGATGCGCCATGAGCTGGAGCCCATAACAGATTCCCAGGACAGGAATGCCCAGCCGGAAAACATCTGCAGAGATGTGGGGTGCTCCAACTTCATACACGCTCTGAGGCCCTCCAGAGAGAACGATCGCCCCTGGCGCATCCCTCCTTATGCGAGTGAGAGAAAAATCATAAGGAACGATCTCTGAAAAAACACCTAACTCCCTTATTTTTCTTGCAATTAGCTGGGTATACTGGGAGCCAAAATCGAGCACCAGGACTTTATTCATAACCGAATTTTATCAGAGGGCCCGTAAAAAGAAAAGCCTTCCTTGATTTTTTAAGAAATTGACTAAAAAAAATGAATTCTTTATAGTTATCACTCCAACATTCCGACCTCAAGCTGAAAGGAGAGCTATTGTTGCGTGCACGCCCGAGTGGGGTGGCGGCTTAGCTCATTCTGAAGCAAGGGATGTTTGAAGTGAGACATCGTTGACAGAAATACAGAGATTATATAGAATTCATAGGGTATAGGCGCAAAACTGATGAATCGACTCACCCTGCTCTTCAGCAAAATTGGGTTATTGTTGCTGCTGGCGCTCACGCTTCCCGGACAATCAGACTCCCGCATCGAGGTCTACAACCTCCGCTATCACACTCACCCCTCGTTCACTCGGATCGTTGTGGATATCGGCAGCCTCAGAGAATACTACTACAGCCAGCTCCTGTCGCCGGATAGGATCTATGTGGACATCTACCAAGCCAAGCTGAATCCTCTCTTGCAAGGGAAAAGCGTGCTTCTTGATACCGCTTATCTGGACCACATCCGTATCGCTCAGAAGAATCACTCCACCGTCCGAGTGGCTGTCGACCTGGATTTTGCAAAGATCAAACGCTACCATGTTTGGCATCTTCTGGACCCGTTCCGGATCGTTATCGACATCTATCCTAAAAATTCCGCTTTATCGCCATCGCTATCCACTCCCCCACAGCCGGCAAAGCCAGCCAAAGAAGGCTACAGCATGGTCCGTCAATTGGGACTGGGCATCCAAAGGATTGTTATCGACCCCGGACATGGAGGAAAAGATCCTGGTTGCATCGGAAAAAACGGGCTGCAGGAAAAAACCATCGTCCTAGACGTTTGCACGGAGCTCAAGAAGCTTCTCCAGTCACAGCAAGACCTCGAAGTGATCCTGACCAGAGAAACGGACATCTACCTTCCAGTTGAGAGCCGTCCTGTCATTGCCAACCAGAAACGCGCAGATATCTATATCTCTGTTCACGCCAATTCCGTCCCAAATAAAAAACGCTCGGGAGTACAGACATTTTACCTCAATTTCAGTCAGGACGCTTCTGTCAACGCCATTGCTGCCCAGGAGAACGCCACGTCCACAAAAAATGTCAGCGAAATGAAGGATATCATCATGAAGATTGTGCAGAACAGCAAGATCGTCGAATCCAAAGAACTTGCCAAGATCATGCAGGAGAACATTGTGCGATCTCTCTCGAAAAACTTCAAAGACGTCAAAGATTTGGGCGTGAAAGGAGGCCCCTTCTGGGTCCTCATCGGGGGGGAGATGCCCTCCATCCTGATTGAGATCTCCCATCTCTCCAACAGCAAAGAAGCCGAAAGACTCAAGACCCCCCAATACCGCCAGCTTGTCGCCAAAGGCATCTACGATGGAATTATGGATTACATGGAATCTTTAGGAAAAGGATAAAAACCATGAAAAGACGAGAATTTTTAAAGGATATCGCAATAGGAAGCCTTGTGTTGAACGTCCACCCCGGATTGTTCTCGCAGGGAACACCCCCCCCTGATATTGCCCTGATCCAAGGGGAATCCCCTGCCCTGATCACCAAAGAAGCCCTAGCAGCACTGGGGGGGATGCAGCGATTTATTTCCAGAGGAGATATCGTTGTCGTCAAGCCAAACATTGGTTGGGATCGCACACCCGAACAGGCCGCCTGCACGAACCCAGAGGTCGTCCAAGCACTCGTCGAGCTCTGTTTTGACGCGGGCGCCAAAGAAGTGAAGGTCATGGACAATCCTTGCAATCCAGCGCGAAGGACATACGTCCGTTCCGGAATACAAAAGGCAGCAAAAAGCGCAGGGGCCGATGTCCCGCTGCCCAACGATCACCGGTTGAAGAAGCTCCCGCTTCATGGAGATATCCTCAAGGAGTGGGAAGTCTATACGGATTTTGTCGAGGCAGACAAGATCATCAACGTCCCCATCGCCAAAACACACAGCCTCTCCCGCCTAACCTTGGGTATGAAAAATTGGCTGGGCGCCCTCGGGGGAAACAGAAACCAGCTTCACCAGGATATCGACCACGCCATGATAGACCTAGCAGCCTTTTTTAAGCCTGTGCTCACTGTTATGGATGGATACAGGATCCTCCTCAGGAATGGCCCTCAGGGAGGAAGGCTTTCTGATGTTCAGCTCCACAAAACTGTTGCCGCAGGTGTGGATTATGTCGCCCTGGACGCTGTGGGGGCGTCCTTCTTCGGAATCAAACCCGAAGAGATCCGATTCCTTCAGATCGCCAAAGAAAAGGGCCGTGGTGAAATCGACCTGGAGAAAATGACCATTGAAAAAAGAACGATCTAAAAAGTACCGGGCGATACAACTCATCCGGATCTTCACTCAAATTTTTTTCTTTGGGCTTTTTTTCTATCTCCTCCTCATGACCCGTTTCCCAGGAGGGGACACCATCAGCCGGGTGGAGATATTTTTACACTTTGATCCATTGCTCGCGCTCGCCACCATCATCTCTTCGCGTACGGTTTATATTTTATTTCTTCCCGCTGTTTTGACTATCGTTGCGACGTTCTTCCTGGGCCGCGTAGCTTGCGGATGGGTGTGTCCCATGGGTTCTATCCAACAATTTTTCTCCTTTGTTTTCAAGAAGACAAAGCTCCTGCGGCCGAAAAAGCCCGCGGACAATCACACATTGTGGAAGTATGCTATTCTCATTTTTATTCTGGTGAGTTCACTGCTTACCCTTGACCTTGTCGGCATTTTCGATCCTTTTTCACTCCTTTACCGCTCTTTTGCCATCAGTATGATGCCAGTTATAAGCTATAGCGTATCGAGTTTTATCGGCCTCATATACGGACTCAACCTGTTAACAATCGGCGATACCCTCGTGCAATTCTTCGAGAATCTCGATATCAACGCCGTATTCCTCCAGGGACTTTTTATCGGAGTGATCTTCAGTGGAATCATCCTCCTAAACCTCATGCGAGAACGATTCTGGTGCCGTTATATCTGTCCGTTGGGAGCCTTGCTCGGAGTTGTTTCCAGATGGAACCTCCTCAAGCTCAAGATAGACACAGAAAAATGTATCGATTGTCACCTCTGCTCCATCCAGTGTCAGATGCAGGCCGACCCCTATCCCATTGAACAGTGGAAAAGCTCAGAGTGTGACTATTGCTTCACCTGCAGTGCCATCTGCCCCACCAATGCCATTTCCTTCCCTGGAAAAGTCGCCCCTGAGAGCATTGAATCTATCGACCTGTCCCGAAGAAAAGTCGTCTTAACCTCCCTGTTGGGCATCCTCGCGATTCCGTTTTTCCGTATCTCGCCCACAAGGAGTCGTGCCTCTGAAAAGCTCATCCGCCCTCCTGGGGCGCTCCCCGAAGAAAAATTCCTCCAGAAATGTGTCAAGTGTGGTGAATGCATGAAAGTCTGCCCGACAAACGCCCTCCAGCCTGCGATGACTGAAGCGGGACCAGAGGGCCTCTGGACGCCGATGCTCGTACCCGAGATCGGATACTGCGAATACTACTGCTCCCTCTGCACACAAGTCTGTCCCACCGGTGCCATCAAAGAACTCACGATCCCTCAAAAGAACAACCTCAAAATCGGCACAGCATGGGTCAACAAGAATCGGTGTATCCCCTGGAAGTTCGGCAATCCCTGCATCGTCTGCGAAGAGCATTGTCCGGTATCACCAAAGGCTATTAAATTCATTACCGTCCACGTCGAACAACCGGATGGGACAATCAAATCGGCAAAGGCTCCAGTCATCGACATGGCCACCTGTACAGGATGTGGGATCTGCGAAAACAAATGCCCTGTGGTCGATGCTCCGGCAATCTACGTGACCAGCGTCGGGGAGACTCGCTCTGAAAAGAATCAAGTGCTCCTGGATCTCTTCCAATCCGGTGAAGATCCCTACTAGAGAACATCCAAGCTGTCACACACAGAACAGGTGCGGAAGCAATTCCATAATTTACATAGATTGCGCTCAGATGAAAATATCTTTAGATCTAAACAAGGATACCGGCATTTTCTGATAAACGGGAGAGCGAAATGACAAAGTTAATCCTGAGCATTGTCTTCACCTGGCTCTTTGTGAACATCCTGAAACCGATCATCAAATGGAAAAAGGCGGGAAAATTCGAAAAAAGGTTCCTCGCGGAAGACGGGGGCATGCCTTCGGGACATACATCCTGGGTGGCCCCCTTAGCGACAGGGTTGTATCTCGAAACCGGGTTCTCGTATCTGTTTATAATTAGCGTCGTTATCACGCTCAATGTGGTCTATGATGCCATCAGCGTGAGGCCAAAGATCGCAAGACAGGCCCGCTCTCTCAACAGGCTCATTCAAGGAAAGGAAGGATTCGAAAAACTTGAGGAGAGCGTTGGCCACACGGCCGCCGAAGTCCTCGTGAGTCTTGTCCTCAGCGTGATCATCCCCCTTGTTGTCTACAAAATCTTCTAATCCAAGATTCGGGGGTTCCATGGCTCTCTCCTCAAAAACCCGAGCAAAACCGCTCAAGGCATCAGGAGGTTCGATCAGCAACAGAATATGGACATTGGAGTTGCACAATACCAGGATCACAGAGATACAAATAAGGGCTTTATTCGGATAAAACCTTTTTCAGCTCCTCTTTGAGTGGAGGGATGACCTGGAACAGGTCGCCCACTACACCAAAATCCGCCACTTTGAGGATAGGCGCATCCGCATCCTTATTGACCGCCACGATAACCTTGGACGAGGACATGCCCGCCAGATGCTGAATGGCTCCGGAAATCCCAAATGCCATGTAGAGGTTTGGAGAGACGGTTTTTCCTGTCTGTCCGACCTGGTGTTGGTGGTCAATCCATCCCGCATCGACCGCCGAGCGAGAGGCCCCCAGAGCAGAATGGGGCAGGATTCTGGTCAACTCTCTGAGAAGATCAAAATTCTCGGGTCCTTTCATGCCTCTCCCCCCTGATACAACGATCTCGGCCTCTGTGACGTCGAGCTCTGCGCCTTCTTCCTTCAAGATCTCGCTGACTCGATCTTGGACCCGATCTTCGGGAACGGAGATCTCTTTTTTCTCCACTTCTCCCTGCTCATCTCCAGGGGTGTCGAGAGCGAAGACATTTGGCCTCAGAGAAACGATCACGGGTGATGACTTAAACCGGAAGGTTGCCAGTGCTTTCCCTGCAAATATGGGGCGTTTCACTTCCAGGCGTCCATCCTTAACCGCTGTCTGGATACAGTCTGAAGCCAGGCTTACGCCTAACTTTGCCGCCAATCGTGGCGCCAGGTCTCTCCCCAGGGAAGTGGCCGCAAAAAAGATCCCTTGGGGCGCCAGCTCCCCGCACAATTCGGTGAGAACAAATGCATAACCCGAGGGAGAATAATTACTGAGAAGAGGATTATCAAGGATGATAATCCTCTTTGCACCATATTGTATAACCTCTGGGGCTAAAGCGCCGAGGCCATGCCCAACACATACGGCAACAATTTCCTGGTTGAGCTCGCTCGCTCGTCTTTTCGCTTCAGAGAGTACTTCTAAAGACGATTTCTTAACCTTCCCATCTCTGACTTCCATGTAGACGATGATCATTGTATGCCTCCTCTAAACCACCTTCGCTTCTTGGCGCAAGAACTCCACCAATTTTTTTGCTGCAACCTCCGGCTCATCCTCGACAACTCTTCCCGCATGACGCGGCGGAGGGCTCTCCAATTTGACAAGCTCCAGCTTAGGAGCAAGCTCTTCCTCATCCAGCCCTAATTCTTGGAGGGTTAATACCGGAATTTCCTTCCTTTTGGCCATCATGATGCCCTTGAGAGTCTCATAACGAGGCTCGTTCAGTCCCTTCTGAGCACTGATGACCGCAGGCAAAGAAACGATCACTTTTTCATATGCCCCCTCGATCTCCCGATGGGCCACAACGGAATTTTCCTCCACCTCGAGTTTAGTGACCACGTTTATCTGGGGCAAGTCCAGCAATGCTGCCACCATTGAAGGCACTAACGCATTGTCTGCTCCGACAGACTGTTTCCCGAAAAGAAGCAAGTTGTAATCCGGAAATTTGCTCTTCATCGCCTGGGCAATGATCTTGGCGATCCTTAATCCATCATACAGCTCGGGAGCATTATCTTTGATGAGCACGGCCTCATCAGCGCCCATGGCCAAACATTTTTTCAAAACAGCAGTAGCTTCATCAGATCCCACTGAGACGACGGTGACCTTGCCTCCCTTGGCCTCTCGGATTTGTAGGGCTTCCTCAACGGCAAACTCATCGTAAGGGCTTAAGACAAAATTCAGGCCTTCTTCGACGATACTGTTCGTCTCATGTTCTATCCGAATCTTGGATTCAGTATCTGGAACTCTTTTAACGAAGACAAAGATATTCACGTTTACCTCCACAGTTCATTTTTTCCCACTCCAACAATTGGGGATAAAACATAATAACCAATGCTCTCCAAAATATCAAATCCTTCCGAGAATCGTTAGCATCCTTATTTCCGTGATGGTATGAATGTCTCTGAGCGTTATTGAATGATCAGATTTTGCGCAAGATACAGAAATCCGATGGCAGACAACAGGCATTGTCCAAGAGAGGAGGGAAACGGGATTGTGGATTGGAAAGGCTGAGCCTGGATTCCTAGTTCTGTAAAAAGTCTAACCAAGTCCCAAAGCGGAAGTTATTCGTCGAATTTTCGGAAAAGAAGGGTTCCGTTCGTGCCGCCGAATCCGAAAGAATTGCTCAGAGCAAACTCAATATTCACCCGGCGTGAGGTGTTCGGCACATAATCGAGATCACACTCGGGGTCTGGATTCTCGTAATTGATGGTCGGAGACAAAATCTGATGTTTTAGGCTCAGGACGCACACGGCTGCTTCCATGCCTCCCGCTGCTCCCAGCAGGTGTCCTGTCATAGATTTCGACGAACTGATTGCCACCCGATACGCATGGTCGCCAAAAGCCTTTTTGATGGCATGGGTTTCGATCTTGTCGTTCCAGGGAGTAGACGTGCCATGCGCGTTGATGTACCCGACCTCTTCCGGGGCAACCCCTGCATCGGCAAGGGCGGCTTTCATGCAGAGGGTGGCCCCCTCCCCATCAATGCTGGGCGTTGAGGGGTGATACGCATCCCCGCTCAATCCGTACCCGATAATCTCTGCATAGATCCGGGCACCCCTTGTTACAGCGTGGCCCAGCTCTTCCAGGATCAAGATCGCGGCGCCTTCTGCGATGACAAAACCATCACGCTTGGCATCAAAGGGCCGAGAGGCCTTCTGGGGTTCCTCGTTCCTCAAGGATAAAGCACGCATAGCCGTAAAACCGGCAATGCCCAAAGGAGTAACTGGAGCTTCCGCCCCCCCGCAAATCATAATATCGACATCCCCTCTAGATATGAGCCGGGAGGAATCTCCGATCGAATGGGTGCTCGTGGCACAGGCCGTGGCATTGGCCAGGTTGGGGCCTCTGGCTTTGTATTTGATTGAAACAACCCCCGACGCTTCGTTGATTATCCCGGAGATCAAGAAGAATGGAGAGACCCGCTCAGGGCCTCTTTCGAGCAGTATCTGGACATTGTTCGCAATAGCACCGATCCCCCCTATTCCGGATCCCACATAAACGCCGGTTCTTTCCCCTTGCAAAAGGACAGGATCTATCCCGGAATCCTGGACCGCCAGCTCCGACGCTGCCACAGCATACTGGATGAATGGGTCCATTTTTCGGACTTCCTTTTTGTCGATGAACTCAAGCGGATCGAAGCCTTTGACTTCCCCGGCGATTTGACTGGCATGCCGGGAGGCATCAAACCTGGTGATGCGATTGATCCCGCTTTTCCCCGCCAAAATATTCGTCCAGTTCTCCTCAACCCCCATCCCCATAGGCGAGACTAGGCCGATCCCCGTGACGACAACTCTCTTATCTGGTCCTCTTGTTCTGGGAAATCGTGCCGCGGACATGACGAGTTTTTTATGTGGTTATTTGTTTTGAAGAAAATTTAAGACATAATCGATGGCCTTCCCAACAGTGGTCATTTTTTCCGCATCTTCATCCGGAATATCTAGGTCAAATTCATCCTCGAGTGCCATGACTAATTCTACTGTATCTAGGGAATCTGCTCCGAGGTCATCTATGAATGACGCTTCCTCGGTGACCTGATCTTCGCTGATGCTGAGCTTATCCGCAATGATAGCCTTTATTTTTTTCAACAGTTCTTCTCTTTCCATTTTTTTCTCCTTTTCTGTATATTCACAATTTTCATTGTGTGCATTACATCAACATCCCACCGTTAATGCCGACAACTTGGCCAGTGATGTAGGATGCGTTCTCAGAGAGGAAGAATTTGACCAGATGGGCCACTTCATCTGGAGTGCCAAACCGCTTCATGGGAATGATATCAACGAACGCGCCCTTGACCGCTTCAGAGAGGTTTTCCGTCATGGCTGTGGAAATATACCCGGGAGCGACGGCGTTTACCGTAATCCCCCTGGATGCGACCTCTCGTGCCAGCGACTTGGTGAAACCGATGACTCCAGCCTTGGATGCGGAATAGTTAGTCTGGCCTGCATTTCCCATAAGGCCGACGACAGATGAGATGTTTACGATCCGGCCGAAGCGATTGCTCATCATGTTGCGGATCACAGCCTTGGAAAAGTTGAACACGCCTTTCAAGTTCACGGCGAGAACAGCATCCCAATCCTCCTCTTTGAGCCGCAGCAACAATCCATCCCGAGTGATACCGGCATTGTTCACCAGGTGATCGATCTTTTGATGCTCTTTTAAAACACGCCCGACAACGTCAGCCGTCTCGTCTGATCGGGAAACATCCGCACTATAGGCAAAAGCCGTCCCCTTGTGCGCGCCGATCTTATCCACGACTTCATCAAGCTTTTCCTTTTGAATATCGACCAAGACGACGATGGCACCATCCCTGGCTAGAGAAAGCGCTATGGCCTCCCCGATGCCTTGAGATGCCCCCGTCACAACGGATACTCGGCCGGAAAGAGTCATTTTATACCTTCATCCCCTGTGCTCCCTCTGAAAAGAGGGAGAGTTCTGCCCGAATTTTATCCTGGACCTTGTTTACGACAAAATCCCTGGCCATCTTTACAGCATTTTTGACGGCCACTGCATTCGAGCGGCCGTGCCCGATGATGCACACCCCGTTTATTCCCAAGAGCTGGGCTCCTCCATATTCGGAATAATCCACCCGCTTGTAAAGTTTTTTCAAGTGCCTCTTCATCAACAGGAAACCGATCTTTGCGAAAAGATTCTTCATGATTTCTGTTCGCGCCATGTGGAACATCGTATCTACGACCCCTTCACTCACTTTGAGGGCAATGTTTCCCGTGAACCCATCACTCACGATCACATCGGCCTTCCCCGAATAGATGTCTTTTCCCTCCACATTCCCAATAAAATTCATCGAAGACGCCATCAATCGGGTATGGACCTCTTTGGTCAGCTCGTTTCCTTTCGTCCTTTCCTCGCCCACGCTCATCAAGGCGATGCGGGGCTCCTTTCGTCCCATAACGCTTTCCATAAAGATCCGTCCCATAACAGCGAACTGCATGAGATGATGGGGTTGGCAATTGACGTTCGCTCCGACATCGATCAAGAGAGTGGGCCCAGTCAACGTGGGGACCAACAGAGACAGAGCCGGTCTGTCCACCCCGCTCAGAGCCCCCAGGACCTTGTTTGATATGTACACAACGGCCGCTGTATTCCCTGTGCTGACAAACGCATCCGCCTTCTTTTCTTTGAGGAGTTGGGTGCCTATACGGATGGATGACTTCTTTTTTTTCCTGAAAGAAAGAATGCTTTCGCTCATGCTGATCGTTTCGGATGCATTGACTATAGTGACTCTGGAGTTCGAATGATCCAGTTTGTCATACTCTCGTTTCACGAGGGGCTCTGACCCCACAAGAAGAACTTCGATATCGAGCTCCCGGGACGCTCTTACCGCCCCTTCAACAGTGACTTTTGGCCCGAAGTCCCCCCCCATGGCATCAACAGCGACCTTCATGTTTTCCTCGGCTCTATTCTTCTGTTCCCTCGATCACCTGGCGGCCTTTGTAATAACCACATTCCGGGCAGGCGCGATGGGGAAGCTTTGGGCTTCCACAGTTTGAACACAGTGAGAGCGAGGGGTTCTCAAGAGCATCATGAGCTCTACGCTTTCCTTTTCTTGAATGAGAATGTCTTCTTTTCGGATTTGCCATTTAACTTTTATCTCTCAAAAATATCTTAAGCTTTTCAAGGCGAAGGTCGGACTCCTTCGCCGTGCAAGAACATTTGCCTTCCTCTATCAGCTTCCCGCAAACAGGACAGATCCCTTGGCACCCCTGAGAACAGAGTGTCCTCATAGGAAAAGTCAGATTGAGCTGCTCAAGGATCACTTCTTTCATGTCTACGTGTCGTTTGTAGAAAAACAACCGGTCCATATCATCCTGCTCCAGCTGCTCTTTAGCCACCTCCAGCTCCTCAGGGAGATAGACCAGGTCAAACCTGGAGTCCACAGGAAACTCGAAGGGGGTGAGACAACGACAGCACACAAAATTAAGCCTCGTTGTGATCTTCCCTTGGATCAAGAGCTCTTCGCTGAGCTTCTTGACTGTCGCCTCCACATGAACAGGTTTTAAAAACACGGCATTTTCCTCGATGAGATCTTCGCTAAAGAATTCAAAATCCTTCGAAATTTTCAACCCTTCTTCAGGGATTCTATCCACATCGATCAGCATATTTTCACACTCATAAAAAAAGTCACCCTATTATACCACCCTTCTTCACTTTGTCAATAATTATAAGCCCGTCCAACCTTCCTGGCTTATCCCGCCGTTTGTCTCTGGATTTCCATGAAAATAACGCACAAAAACTCTCGGGGTTTTCCGACAAAACAAGGTGAAGTCTTCTTGTCCTTTGTCTATGGATAACTTGAGAAACAGGGTTCTAAAGACAGAACCGTTAGAAAAAGGACATCTTGCTTTTGATGGTGCCGCTAGGCTAGAATTGAAGACAAATGGCCGGGAACAACACTGACATCGAACACAATGGTTTCATGTTCCACGTCCAAACGCAGGATCATGGGGCCAATGTTCATTATGTCGAGTCCATCGTTTACAAGTCTGGCAAAGTTCTGGCTTCACGCCGAACATACTACACAAATATCCTCCGCAGCTCCATTCTTCATGATAAGATCAAAGAAATCATCGAAGAACAGCACGAAGGCATTCTCAAAGATATTTCCGAAGGGAAGTTCGATCAACTCTAATTCCGTTTGAGTCGGCAACATGCAGTGGGAAGGAGACAGGAGGAGCCCTTGCTGAGCCTTCAAACAGTTGTGCGCCTCACCCACTCAGGGCACACCACAAGAGATCCAGCCTTCCCGCCAACGCAGGTCGGAATATGTTGAGGCTATTTTTCGGGCTTGTATTTGTGCTCCCATTATATAAAATAGTCAACAGAGACAGGATTGTGGATAGACTGCACAGACAATAAGATGAACAAAAAAAAACTGCTCCTCATCGACGGGAATTCCCTACTGTACCGTTCTTACTATGCCATACGCTTTCTGACAAATCCCGAAGGATTCCCGACAAACGCGATCTATGGCTTCCTCATGACATTGAAAAAATTGATAGGCCAAGAGAGTCCGGATTATCTTGGAGTCGTGTTCGACACCAAAGGACCGACCATCCGACACGGGATGTACAAGGAGTATAAAGCTCAACGCAAACCCATGCCCGAGGACCTTGTTGTGCAGGTGCCAGTCTTGAAAAAGATCATCAACGCCATGAACATCCCTGCCTACGAACAGTCGGACCATGAGGCCGACGATGTCCTGGGAACGCTTGCTCATCAAGCATCCCAAAAGAACATCCAATCCGTTATCGTCACGACCGATAAAGACCTGCTCCAGATTGTGAACCAAAACACATCTGTCTACAACCCGACAAAAGACCTCCACCTGGACGAAAAGAGCGTCGCAGAACATTTCGGGGTCATGCCATCCCAAGTGATCGATGTGCTTGCGTTATGGGGCGATCCATCGGACAATATCCCGGGAGTCCCAGGAGTCGGGGAGAAAACATCCAAGGCGCTGATCAAGCAATTCGGGTCGCTGGATAATTTGCTGGCAAACCTCGCCGACATAAAAAAGGAGAGTCTCAGACAAAAGATAGAAAACCATCTTGAAGAACTCAAGCTGAGCCGGCAGCTGGTGACGATAATCACTGACCTGGACCTCGAGTTAGATCCGCGCGAGCTGGCAGGGTCCGAGCCAAACACTGACGAACTTATCGCACTCTATCAAAAGTTGGGTTTTTCCTCTCTTGTCTCCGAATACACGAGCCCATCCAATCCCGCACAAAAAAAATATCAAACAATCTCGGACGAAACCTCCTTGCAACGGGTGCTATCAAAAATAAAAAAAACCGGATGTGTCGCGTTGGACACAGAAACAGACAGTCCCTCCCCGACGAAAGCCCGTCTTGTCGGCATCTCCTTCTCCGCGGAGCCCCATCACGCCTACTATCTGCCCCTTCGGCATGATTCCACCATCGCTGGCGAACAGGTTCCGAAGGAAGATGCTTTCCGTCTCCTCAAAGAGACCTTTACAAACCCCAAAATAAGAAAAATCGGACAGAACATCAAATACGACTTCATCGTCCTCCACAGAGAAGGGATCACCCTTCAGGGGATAGACTCAGACACCATGGTCCTCTCATACCTGTTGGAGCCCAACTGGGGAAAACACAACCTGAACAAGCTCGCCACAACCTACCTTCAGGTCAACACCATCCCCTACCATGAGGTCGTGGGCAAGGGAAAGAACGAAGTGACTATGAACGCCGTCAGTATCGCCAAGGTGACTCCATATGCCTGCCAGGATGCGGATTTAGCCTTCCAGTTGGCGGACGTGCTCTGGCCCAAAGTTAAGGAAAGGGGCCTTACCAAGCTCTATCAAACCTTAGAGCGTCCCCTCATCCAGGTCTTAGCGGACATGGAAATGTGGGGAGTCAAGATCGATCCCGATATCATGGGGAGACTCTCCCAAGAACTCCAAGAGGAGCTCGATCTGCTCCAAAAGAAGATATTTGCGATTAGCGAGGAAGAATTCAACATCAATTCGCCCAAACAATTAGCGAACCTCCTGTTCGACAAAATGGGCATTCAGCCTTCGAAGAAAACGAGAAAAACGAGGAGTCATTCCACCGATATGAGCGTGCTCGAAGAGCTATCCAAGGCCCACCCTATCGCCCAATACACCCTGGAATACAGGCAATTTTCAAAGCTGAAATCCACATATGCTGACGCTCTCCCCCTCCTCATTAATCCAGATACGGGCCGTATCCACACATCGTACAATCAGACTGTGGCAGCCACAGGAAGGCTTTCCAGCAGTGACCCGAATCTGCAAAACATCCCTGCAAGAGGCGATCTGGGCAAGCGGTGCAGGCAGGCGTTTATCCCGGAGGCCGGGAATCTTTTTTTATCTGCAGACTACTCCCAAATCGAATTGAGGATCCTAGCCCATCTCTCTGAGGATCCCACTCTCATCGAAACATTTCTTCATGACCGGGACGTCCACCAAGATACGGCATCCCGGGTCTTTGGCGAAACCTCGGCACTGTTTCCTGAGGAGCAGCGCAGGCGAGCAAAAATCATCAATTTCAGTATTATCTACGGCACGTCTGCTTTCTCTTTGGCCAAAGAGCTTGGAACTTCAACTTCAGAGGCTCAAGATTTTATTGACCTCTACTTTGAGAAATACCCAAAAGTCTGGGAATTCTTGGAAAAGAGCGTGGAAGAAGCCCGCAAATCGGGATTTTCTCAGACCCTTTTCGGGAGGATCCGCCCTGTCCCCGAGCTCAATAACGAAAACAGAATAGTCCAACAAGCTGGCCGCCGTATTGCCCTCAACACTCCTATCCAGGGAAGCGCTGCAGACCTCATGAAAAAAGCCATGATCGATATATGGGAGGAGATGCGCGCACACAAGCTCCAGTCAAAAATGATCCTCCAAGTCCATGACGAGCTCGTCTTCGAAGTTCCCGATGATGAGCGCAATCGTCTAGAAGCACTGGTCAAAGAAAAAATGGAGACCGTCTTCCCTTTAAAAGTCCCGCTCAAAGTGCACCTGGGTTGGGGCATCAACTGGGCAGAGACCAAGTAATGCTCTTCCTGCCAATGCCATATGTTCGGTTGTTTGCCTCCCTAAAAAAGACAAGGTCCCGCTGAACAGAAATAATGGAATTCATGGATGACCGGAATCAGAGGGATTTTTGGTAAACGCGGAATTTTTTGTAGACCTTCCCCCCCATTTTTTCCATCTCTGCTCTCACTTTGACGTTTGCCTCCAATTCGTGGTGGGTATCCATCATCTCCATACCTACGTCACGAGCGCTCATGATCATTTTGACGCCCATCAAGACATCCAAGCCGAGGCCTCGACATTTTTCCTTGATGGCTCCAAGCAGAAGGTCCAATTGTTTGCTTTTTTTGGCAGCCCGTAGAATCTTGAGAAACCCGAAGGGAAGAAGCCTTCCCCGGGCTTTCTGGATGCCTTCGGTCATATCAGGGATGCCCACGACGAAGGCCACGAGTTCGCCTTCCTTCAACACCCCTTTCACAAATCTGGGATCGAGCACGGGCAAATAGCGTTTAGTCAACTCCTCCATCTCTTTCTCATCAAGGGGCGCATACCCATAGATATGACTTTCTGTATAACATTCATTCATGAGGCGCAGGACAGGTTTAATCCAAGGTCTGAGCCTTCTCTTTGTTTTGAATTCCAGAACCTCAAAATTTCCTTTCTTTTTCACGCGCTCATAAATCTTTGTGTAAAACTCGGGGAACTCTTTTGGAATGTCAAGTTTGTAAACAAAATAATCCACATCTTTGCTATATCCCTGCTGTTCCACCAGCCGAGGCATCCACTCAAAGTTACAGTAGGTGGCGATCGTGGCGCGGTGTTCGAATCCTTCTATCAGGAATCCTTCAGGGTCTTGATCTGTAAAGCCATAGGGACCGACGACCTTTGTCATGCCGCGTTCTCGAGCCCATTCTTCCACACGGCTGAGAAGGGCACGGACGACATCCGCATCCTCCCATGTCTCCAAGTAACCGAAACGTGCTGTTTTTTCCTTCCGGATCTCATTGTACCGTTTGTTGATAATACCCATGATCCGGCCGACAGGCACACCATCCTCGGAGGCGATCAGTAGAACGGTATCACTGTGAGCAAAGGATCTGTTTTGTTTCGGGTCAAAATATTTCCACTCATCAACATAGAGGGGGGGGACCCAGGTTTTATGGCCACTATGAATCTGCTCTGGGAGGAAAATAAACTTTTTAAGATCATCCCGAGTTTTGACTTCCCTGATCACAACGTCCATTGCTCTTTTTTCAGAAACATTTTATCAAGTTTGTCATATATTATACTATAAAAAAGTGTTATTTTTAATGGGTAAAGTAAAATAGGCATTTCCAGATGTGGCTGTTTGCTGGCCTCCGGAACATTTCTTATTTGTTTCTCTCTGCTACAAGAAATTTTGAGGTTGACATTCACAATGAGGAATGAATACACTTTACTCTCAATTCTAGCCCCCAAAAGATACATGAGACGGAAAACATTTCCTCACGGGATACATCCTCCTGATCACAAATCATCCACAGCAAAAAGAGTGCTCGAGAGCATGCCCCCTCCGGAAAAAGTCAGCATCCCCCTCCTCCAACACTTTGGAAGTCCGGCAAAGCCGCTGGTAAAGAAGGGAGAGGATGTCTATCTCGGGCAAAAGATCGGAGAAAGCACCGGTCTTTTTTCTGCGGCCGTCCATTCTAGCGTATCCGGAAAAATCCTCTCCGTGGATGGAGCTCATCATCCCTTGGGCAAGCCCGTGACTGCGGTGACCATTGCCAACGACGGTGAGGATCGGCCGGCGCCAGATCTCCTGGGGGCAGAACACCCCTTCTCTCTTAAGCCCGAAGAGATTTGTCAAATCGTCCAAGAGGCGGGGATTGTCGGCCTCGGAGGAGCCGCTTTTCCGACGGCTGTTAAGCTCCGCCCTCCCAAGGATAAACCCATCGACACCGTGATCATCAACGGATGTGAATGCGAGCCTGTTCTTACGGCTGACTATAGGATCATGCTGGAGTTTTCCGAGGATATCCTGAACGGTGCAGAGCTCGTTCGCAAAGCCACAGGTGCAGAACGAACGATTATCGGAATCGAAGACAACAAAAAAGATGCCTATAAGGCCTTTCATGAGGTCAAGGGGAATGGTCACGCAGAAATTGTCCTGCTGCAGACAAAATACCCCCAAGGCGCCGAAAAAAACCTCATTTATGCCCTCCTCCGTCGAGAAGTCCCTCGAGGCGGGCTCCCCTTTGATGTCGGCGTTGTGGTCCAGAATGTTGGGACGGCAAAGGCTATCTGGGATGCGGTAAGCGCCGGCAAGCCTCTTTATGAAAGGGCCCTGACTGTTGCGGGAGATGGAGTCCGAGACCCCAAAAACCTTATGGTCCGGGTTGGAACGCCTTTCCAGGCCGTTCTCGATTTATGCGGTGGAATCAAAGACAACACAAACCTTCTAATCATGGGGGGGCCAATGATGGGCCTTTCTCAATGGTCTCCTGAGGTCCCGGTCATAAAAGGAACCTCAGGCATTCTGGCCTGGCCCGCAGCCACTCCTCCGATGGAGCACAACTGCATCCGCTGTTCCCGGTGTGTGCAGCATTGCCCGATGAGGCTTATCCCCACACAGCTCATGAAGTACGTCAAGTATGAATTTTTATCAGAGGCAGAGGATTGGGGAATCCTAGACTGTGTGGAATGCGGCTGCTGCCAGTACATCTGTCCTGCGAGAATCCCCCTAGTCCACTGGATCCGTTTGGGGAAGAACCAAGTCACAGGATTGAAACGAAAAAAAAGGGTAGAAGATGCTCAATAACGAATATGTGATCCAGTCATCTCCCCACCTCAAAGACAAAGATTCTGTCCGCAAAATTATGTACACCGTCATTATTGCACTTCTACCGGCTGTGTTTGCATCTGTGTACTTCTTCAGGCTCAGGGCCGTTGCCCTCTACCTGACTTGCCTTGTGGCTTGCTTGGCGACGGAAGCGCTCTTTTTGTGGATCAGAAAGAAACCGATCCAATCCCTCTGGGATGGGTCAGCGGCGATCACTGCTTTGCTCCTGGCGATGACTCTACCCCCCGGCCTTTCCC
Source organism: uncultured Eubacteriales bacterium (assembly GCA_964406575.1). GTDB lineage: Bacteria > Acidobacteriota > Aminicenantia > Aminicenantales > Aminicenantaceae > WTAW01. Next base: position 22,500 of record CAYOSH010000001.1, read on the forward strand.
TGGATTTGGCGGTCATCGGTTCGGTTGTCGCCATATCCATTGGAAAACAGGTTTTTGGAGGACTGGGACACAATATTTTCAACCCGGCACTTGTCGGGAGGGCCTTTCTCCAAACCGCTTTCGCTGAAGCCATGACCACTTGGGTTCCCCCGGTAACCCTTCATATAGACACGGGAACCTTTGCAACGCCTTTGGGCAACCTCAAATTCCAAGAGGCTATCGCCCAGGGAACGCTGACGTCTCTCAAAGATCTCTTCTGGGGAAATGTCGGAGGGTGTTTGGGCGAGACCTCAGCCATCGCTCTTTTCCTCGGGGTCTTGATCCTTCTCGCTAAAAAAACCATTGACTGGCGAATCCCTACGGGGATCATCCTGTCCCTGAGTATCTTTACGGGAATTTTCTGGTTAATAAAACCGAATCAATATGCCTCTCCCGCTTTTCATGTTTTAGCGGGAGGCCTTTTGATCGGAGCCTTTTTTATGGCCACCGATATGGTGACTTCACCGATCACCCCCAAGGGCACTTGGATCTTCGCGTTGGGCATCGGTATCATAGTGGGGCTGATCCGCCTGTTCGGAGGATTCGCAGAGGGAGTGATGTACGCCATCCTCTTCATGAACACCTTTGTCCCCCTTTTGAATCGTTACTCCCGGCCGCGCATTCTCGGAGAAAGGAGGGCCCCTTCATGAGCCTTTCCTCTAGAATGATCCTCGTCCTCACCGCAGTGGGGCTGATCACCGGAGGATTTCTTGCCGGTGTGGCAAAACTGACCAAGGAACGGATCACCCTCAACATTCAGGCCGAGATTGAAAGGGCCATCAAAGCGGTGGTGGATGAAGCTGAGGTCAGCAAGGTATTATATAGAGGGGAAGGCCTGGTCATCTACAGGGAGATGGACGCAAAAGGCCAGATTGCAGGATTTGCGGTCCAGGCGACGGGTATCGGCTTCCAGGATAAGATCACCTTGATGTTCGGGCTGAATGAAACATTGACGAAGATCACTGGACTCACCATCATCGAGCAGAAAGAAACACCAGGCTTGGGCGCTAAGATCATGGATTGGGAAACCTTTCTCCAGTTCTGGAAGAACAGGGATGCAACCGGCGAGCTCTCCTTGCGAAAGCCTCCGGTCCGCACGCCCGATGAGCTCCTCTCCACAGAGATAAACACAATCACCGCCGCAACCATATCCTCAAAAAAAGTGCTTGCGCTCGTCAATCTCTCACTGCAGAAGGTGAGAGAGCTAATAAAAGACAAGATGATCACCATCGAGGGAGATGATGGCCACTAAAAGTATCCGTGCGGAGTTCCTCAAAGGGCTTTGGGATGAGAACCCTGTGTTCCGCCAGCTCCTCGGCATGTGTCCGACACTAGCCGTCACAGGGACCGTCATCACCGGTCTGGCCATGGGGCTGGCCACAACTTTCGTCTTGATCCTCAGCTCGCTCGTGGTCTCATCCATCAAAAAGCTCATCCCTCCACAAGTCCGTATCGCCTCTTACATTGTGGTCATTGCCAGCTTCGTGACAATCGCCGACCAATTCCTGAAGGCTTACTTCTATCCCCTCTCTAAGGCCCTGGGACCCTATGTTCCTTTGATCGTCGTCAACTGTATCATCCTCGGCCGCCAGGAAGCTTTTGCTTCTAGGAATTCTGTCGGGCGGTCATTCATCGATGCCCTGGGGATGAGCACAGGATTCATCCTGGCCCTTCTGATGCTCGGCACCATAAGAGAGATCCTGGGAGCCGGGACATTCCTCGGATACCGGGTTATGGGAACCTGGTTCAAACCGTGGATCATCATGATCCTTCCAGCCGGCGCTTTCATCACTTTAGGGACTCTTCTCGGGATCGCCATCGCGATCGAGCGCAAGGCAAAGAGGAGATAAACGTGGAACTGGTGACAATCTTTATATCGGCTGTGCTCGTCCAAAACTTCGTCCTGTACTACTTCCTCGGGATCTGCCCCTTCTTAGGTGTGAGTAAGAAGCTCGACTCGGCCGTTTCCATGGGATTAGCCGTCACTTTTGTCATGTCCATCACGGCGGTTGTATCCTGGTTGATCAACAACTTGATCCTAATTCCATACGACTTGGGTTATCTACAGATCGTCTCCTTTATCCTTGTGATCGCATCCCTCGTCCAGCTGGTTGAGATGTTTATCCGGAAAATCAGCCCGCCCCTCTATCAGGCATTGGGTATCTACCTCCCGCTGATAACGACCAATTGCGCCATCATGGGCTTGGCCCTGCTCGCAGCGTTAAACAAATATAGCTTTATGGAAACCGTGATCTTCGGTTTCGCGTCAGGCTTGGGATTCACCCTGGCCATCGTGCTGATGGCCGGGATCCGGGAACAGTTGGACCTGGCTGATGTCCCCGAGCCCTTAAAAGGGGCAGGGATCGCCCTGATTGTCGCCGGAATCATGGCCTTGGCCTTTAACGGATTCATAGGAATGCTGACATGACAGATCTGCTCGTTCCGATCTTCACCATGACCGTACTCGGATTCCTGTTCTCTTCAGGACTTGTTTTGGCCTACAAAAAGCTCAAAGTGGACGAGGATCCTAAAATAGAGAAAGTCGCTGAAATACTCCCCCAGGTCAACTGTGGCGCCTGCGGCTATTCAGGGTGCCGGGCATTCGCAGAAGCGGTCGTCAAAAGCAGTGCGGCTGTGAGCGGTTGTCCGGTGGGAGGAGAGGAAACAGCGAATCAGGTTGCCAAAATCATGGGCGTAGAGGCGGGTGAAATAATAAAGAAGGTGGCTCGACTGCACTGCGGCGGCACGATCGAAGCGGCCAAGTCCAGAGGTTTTTACTCAGGCATTCCGACATGTTATGCATCCCATCTTGTTGGCGGGAACAAACAGTGTTCCCATGGATGCCTGGGTTTCGGCGACTGTGTCAAAGCTTGCCTGTTCGAGGCTCTCTATATGGAGACAGACGGACTTCCCAGGGTCAGGGAAGACAAATGCACGGCCTGCGGCAAGTGTGTGGATGCCTGTCCGAGGAACCTGTTCGAGCTTCATCCTCTTGTTCAGGAGATTCTCGTCTTCTGTCGATCCGAAGACAGGGGGCCCATGGCCAGGAAGGTGTGCAATGCCGCCTGTATTGCATGCGGCATCTGCGCCAGAGCATGTCCTGAGGCCATCGTGATGGAAAACAACCTGGCCGTTATTACGGATTTTAAAAAAATCGACCCGGAAAAAATCCCGGACATCGAAAAATGCCCGACCAACGCCATCGGGCGGATACACAGAGAAGAGGACCGCGATGAAGGATAAGGGGACTGTCGTTTCCACAAAGAGCGACTTCGCCCGTGTGGAAGTGGCCTGCCTTGAAGCATGCCAGGGGTGCTCGGCCAGAAGCCTCTGTATCGGGCAAAAAAACGCCAAAAGCCTTCTCTCAGTGAGAAATCCGCTCCAAGCCAAGGAGGGAGATCGCGTCCTCATTGCCATCCCGGAATCCCGCTACAGCAAAGCCCTCATCTTGTTTTTTGGCGTTCTGCTTTTCGCGACCCTCGCGGGGATGGGAGTGGGGTATCTCTTTTCTCGGATCATTCCTCTTTCATCTTCAGAATCGAGCGTTGGGGGCGTCTTCCTGGGAGTTGCCTTCGCAGGAGCGTGGCTTTCCAAACGCTTTAAAAAAGTCAACAACACATTTTTGTATCCGGAGATAATCGAAATTATACACGAAGGAGACATTCATGGATAGGCGCCTTTTTTTTCAAACACTTCTTTCCGCCCCACTCCTTACACCCCTGCGCTTGGCTTCCCAATCCAGAGAAGCCGACCTTGAGATTTACCTGATCTCGGATACGCCGCAGACACACCTTCCCCTTCTCCTCAAAGAGCTGAACAGAGGCAGTGCCGGGGTCCCACGTTCGTTCACTTTTGTCAAGACCCACCCGAAGGAAACCGCCATAAAAACCGCCCTCGTTAAGAGCGGCTGGATCTTTGCCCGGCAACCCGCAAGGATTGGCCTCGAAGTTTCCTTCTTTTATCTGGACCAGCCCGTACTCCCATCCTTCTCTCTCGTTAAGGACGGCAAAATCTGGGATGTCCGATCCTGGAATCTTCGCACCCTCTGGAATGATATGGGACAAAAACAGAATGGGTCCCTCCTCCTGACCGTTGCTTCTTTGAACAGAAAAATCTTAGGAAAATGCGCCGGGGAATTGGCCGTGGTGTATGTGAATGGGCGGAAAAGGGATGTTTTTTCCTTGAAAAAAAATACCCTCAAGTCTTACGCCTCGCGCGGAGGGAGGGTCACGATTCAAACCGCAAACGGATACGCCCGTGTCCTCGAATCTTCCTGCCGACACAAGGTCTGTCTATATTCTCCTTCCGTCTCACTATCAGGCGAGCGCATCATCTGCGCGCCCAATCACTTCCTCATCGAAATCCAGGGTGGCTCAGTCGACACCGTCATCGGCTAAACTCAGAAAGCTCTTCATCCGGAAAAGCAAAGGGAGTCATTTTTACGACATTAAGAAAAAAAGATGCTTCCACAAAGTCGCCGAGATCGGCGTCAAAGCTCCTTCACGAACAAGTTCCTGAAGTATACCGGAGATAAACTGTCATGGTTCTGGAGGCCTATATAGCCTTCATCTGCAAAATCCTCGACTTTGCCCCGAGGCGCAGCGTTCCAGTCAACGACAACAATCCCATTCAGCTCGACCTGAATATGGTTGCCCTGGAATGTGATTTTGGTATGATTCCACTCGCCTGTTGGGTTGAAAGCGTCTGATTTTGGGGCCTCCGCATCATAGATCGCTCCTGTCTTATGGATCCCGCTCCCGATATCATAGATCTGGACCTCAAAGGAATGAAAGATGTAGTCATCACTCGTCGGGACAGATGGTATCCTGAGGAAAATTCCAGAATTGGTGTCCGCCTGGGAACATTTATAATCCAACTCCAAGACAAAATTTCTGTATTTTTTTTCGCTGAACCAGAGAAGCCCCATACCCCCCTGGCTTTTAAGCACTCCCGTTCTCTCGTCGAGCACAAAATAACCGGGCCCGTAATGGTTCCACCCGTGTTTGGAAAATCTTCCCCTCCACCATTTGAGTATCTCTCCGTACTCCTCATAATAAGTGATGCTTTTAATGTATTCGATCCCTTCTCTTATCGCCGGAGATGGATCGAGGGCATCGGCCTCTTTCTCATGCTCTACAGCGAGATAACCCCGGAAATTCTGCCGAGTCAGCTCTGCAAGGATGTCGTGCACATGGGCCTGCCCCTGTCCGAAGGGGACGTCCTCAGCCTCCCTTGCTCCGAACTCATCCAGGTCTTTCAAGTGAACATCGATGATCCGCCCTTCGAGCGACCGGAGGCCGTCCAAAGGATTCACCCCCGATCGCATCCAATGCCCGGTGTCAACGCACGCCCCGATCCTTTTGTCCAGTCCTTTGATCCTTTCGAGAATCGCTTCCGGTTGTGCATATTTCGAAGGCGTGGGATGATTGTGGATGGCAACATTGATATCGTATTCTTTGACCATTTGTTCCAGGAGGGTGAAGTCATCAAAATCTGGCTCGGTTACAACAGTCAGAATTCCCAGCTTATTGGCAAAATCAAAAACTTTCCGCATGTCCTCTTCGGTGTTATCAAAATCGACGACACCGTAGGCAATCAGGCTCTGGCCATGTTCTCTCAATTTTGTGTTCACCCATTGGATATTTTCCTCGCTGAGGTTATGGTCAAACACGACCTCGGGTTCATCCGGCCTCAACACTTGTCCCGGATAGGCTTGGATGAAATCGATCCCGAGCCCCTTTGCCTTCTCTAGCGTTTCCAGGAATGAATACTTCCTGAAGGTCCAGCACTGGATGGCAATCGGGAATTTTTGTATACGGACATCTTTGTATTCAGAGCCCTCCAAGGACAACCCCTCCTTCCCTTGGGCCATGTCTCTTTCGGAGGAATTCAGCCCATTGATGGCCGAAATGCCACCCGCAGACAACAGAAGAAGCCCCGTGATCACATATATTATTTTTCTCATGCTCTCTCCTCCTTGGTGTGCATTCCATACGATTAAAAAAAATTAAGCGATCTTTTTCTGAACCGGGTCCCACTCTACCCGGCGCCCTTCGAGATAAGATTTGGTGGCCATATGGCAGGTGATCGCTTCCTCGAAGCCGCGATCGATGTCACAACTCGGCTTCTCCCCGGTCCGGATGCAATCTATCCACTCTTTGACGTGGAGATGGGTTAGGTCGACTTGCCTTCCTCCACGGTATGTGTACATCAATCCTTTGGTTGCAAAATATTTTTCAGTGGCCGACGTGATCGTGTCGATGCCCCTAGAGCCGGGATGGTAAGAGAAGAGAGGCAATTCCGTGTCTATAACGCCCGCTCTGATCTTCTCTTCAAACCGTGTGGAATCGGTATCGGCAGTGACGGTCAGGCTCTCACCGACTTCCATTGAGGCGTCATGCCCCATAAAAACACGTCCTCGCCCTCGGCTATTTGCGAGGGTTGCGCTGTAAATTAGGGTCAAGTCTCGGTCAGGATACTCACAGACCGTTTGGAAGAGGTCCGGCACGTCTCTCCCATCTTTGAAGAAATAAATCCCTCCTGAAGATACCGCAGATTTGGGAATCCCCATGTTAAGGATCTGATTCACAGCATCAAACTCGTGCGAAAAGAGGTCTCCAGACAGCCCTGTCCCATAATCATACCAACAGCGCCAGCGGAAAAATCGCTCCAGGTTGAAAGGGACCCTGTGGGGCGCTGGGCCCTGAAACTGTTCCCAATCGATGGTTCGGGGGCTGCTATCCTTATGAATGCTGTACACCCAAGCCCCGTTGGGCGAGTTGCGATTGGTTGTTGTCTCAACGAGGGTGATCTTGCCGAGAATATTTTTGTCGATGATTTGTTTCGCTCTCCAGAAGGTTTCTTGCTGAGGGTTCTGATGCCCCAGCTGGAATACCATACCGCTTTTTTTGACAGCGCCCGTAAGAGCATAAACCTCTTCCTCAGTCCTTGTCATACATTTTTCCAGATAAACGTGCTTTCCCATATTGACGGCATCGATGGCCATCTGTGCGTGCCAGTGGTCAGGAGTGGCGATGATGACAGCGTCGATGTCTTTGCTTTCCAGCATCTCCTTATAGTTACGAAAGCGCTTGGCGCCTCCCATCTTTCCTGCGCCTCCTCCTGGACGGTTATCGTTTCGGGAAGCGGCCAGGCCCCGCTCTGCCCTGGCGTCAAACACATCGCAAACCCCTGTCAATAGAAGGTTTAGGTCCTCCTGAACCAAGAATCCTTTGATCTCTCTCTCCCGCCATGCTCTCTTCGATTTATTCCCCTGGATATTGAAAAAGTCCGGGTGTGCAAAGCCCGCGGCTCTTATCAAATACTCGCCTCTTCCTCCGTACCCGATAATCCCGATCCGGATAAGATCACCAGTCTTCTTCTCCGGAGCTTTCGCTCGTTCAGTATCCAACGAACCTCCGACCCCCAGCTCTTCCAGCAGGCTTTTTCTTCTCTCTTTATCCCACATCCTTTTTTTATAAAGTTCGTAGAAGAAAGCCCCAAGCACAGGGAGGGAAGCCAACGCCTTGATCGCATCTCGCCGTCCTGCGTTGACTCCTTTATTCGGCTGAGACTCCTTTTGTTTCTCGTTTCCCCTGTTTTCTTGGTCCATTTAACGCCCTCCAAAAACGTGTGACCTTATTGTTGTCCTTTTCCTCTTTTTTTAAAGATAAGCCGGTCAAGGCCCACAATCTTCCCTGTCGGGAAGGCGAGCAAAACACCGAGTGCCATCATCTCGATCAAGATTTTATTGACAATTAAGTAGCTCCCTTCCGATGGTGCAGAGTAGGAATATCCCACAAAAGGAGGATTACACACATAATAAATCAATAACAAAAAAATTCCTGCAAAACATGCCCAAGATGACAACAGGCCCGTGATCAAGGCTAGCCCGATGGCAATCTGCCCCCAAATGTTGAGAAAATCCACGATCTTAAGGGTCGCTGGGTTCTTGGCAATGGCTGTAAACAATCCAGAAAACAGCCACGGAGACTCTGAGAGGTATCCTGCTGACGTCCAATATGGATTGAGCAGCTTGGATACCCCTTCATACAGAAAATGCCATCCGATCAGAAACCGGAGAAAAACGAGAGTTGTCGTTTGGAACACCGTGTACCCTTTGGTTTTCTCTGAATGTGTAAAAGCTCCCTTGTGCATGGTTGTCCTGCCTCTCATCGAGATCCGACCAAAAACTCCGTCATGGCATCTTTTATATGGGCTTGGATTCACGGTCATATGCCGCAGATGTCGACTGGCACGGAAGGTCAGGTCCAGCTCTTGATCCTTTGAAAGAGAAAAAAGGCGTGCTCCATCCCAACGGCCACACAATATACAGATTTCAAAATTTTGTCAATTCGAAGCACTCCCTTTTGAAACCTCTGTATCGGCAGAAAAATTTTTAGAGATCTGGAACGATATCATCGGTGATTTCAGAAACAAAATTGCAGGTTTGACATTTATCTGGTTTTTCAAGAGAATGGTGTGAAGAATACACAAAGGAGAGCGACATGGATAGGCGCCGTTTTTTTCAAACTCTTCTGGCCGCTCCTTTGCTGGCTCCCCTCTTCGGGGAGACAGGATCTGGCCTCAAAGATTGTACTCTCTATCTTATCGGGGAAAATCCTCATGTTTTCTTTTATCCTCTCCTCGAAGAGATGCAAAAAGTCGCTCTTCCTCAAGCAAAATATTTCCATTTTCTCCATCCTCATCCCCAGCAACACCTCCTGCGGGGAATCCTGCTTACGCATGGATGGCAGGAAAAGGTGGGTCCGACGCAAATAGATTTGGCCATCTCCTTTTGCCGCCTCAAAAACAAGGCGGCTCCATCTTTTTCTTTTGTCAAAAGCGGACAAATCTGGGACGCCAGGTCCTGGACGCTTCGCTCAATCTGGAAAGAGATGAATCAGAATAACCCGCCCTCATCCTGCTTGACCATCGCATCCTTGATGGGGCGGACGATCGAGACACACAAGGGCGAATCTATCCTCCTCTGTGCCGACGGCCGCAAAAGAGAAGAGCTCTCCTTGAAAGAGGAGCGGCGTCTTTCCTTTTCCACTCATAAGGGACATATCAGTATTCAAATTGCAGGCGGCGAAGCGAGGGTCTCGGATTCTTCCTGCCGAGGCAAGGTATGTCTTTACTCGCCTCCCATATCACACCCAGGAGAACGCATTATCTGTGCGCCCAACCACTTTTTCATGGAAATCCAGGGCCCCTCATTAGATACGGCCATTGGGTAAAAAGAGCTGTGTTCTCACGCTTGCGTTCTGTCTTTGCCTCTCACGCTGCGCCCCCAAAGATACATGGCATACCTCCACATTCCTCTTTTTCGATACGGTGTGTGAGCTCAAGGTTTTCTGTTCTCCCTCACAATTCAAAGCCGCAAAAGAGGCGGTCAACGCTGTCTTCACAGATATTGAAGCGCATTTCTCTCCCGAATCAACGGATTATTCCTCAGAGATTGTCCTTTCTCTCTATCAAAAGGCCTACACGCTCTACTTAGACTCCGGCGGGAAATTCGATATCTCAGTCGGTGCGCTCTCTAAGATATGGGGATTCCATGACCAATCCTACCGTGTGCCCACACTTGAAGAGTTGGACGGGGCAATGAGGTCCGTCGGGATGGATAAGATTCAGATCCGGGATGGGCGACTCATTCTTGCTCCTGGCGTTCAGTTGGACTGGGGGGGCATTGCCAAAGGATATGGTCTCGACCTTGCTGCCAATATCTTGAAAACAAAAGGATTATCCAATGGTTTTGTGAACGCAGGCGGTGACCTCTATTGCTGGGGGACAAACCCAGATGGAGGCTCTTGGCGGATCGGGATCAAACATCCTAGAAAATCTGGCTTTTCAGGAATTCTTTCCATCTCTGATGAGGGGGCAGCAACAACCGGCGACTACCAAAGATTTTTTATTGAAAACGGAACACGCTACCACCATGTTTTTGACCCCCATTCCGGCTTTCCGGCAAAAGGAAAACAAAGTGTGACCGTAGTCGGTCCCGAAGCGACATTCTGTGATGCGTTGTCCACAGCCCTGTTCGTCTCCGCCCATCCGGGGTCCATCCTCGATAAATATCCCCGGTATAGCGCTATTATCATCGACTCTGATGGAAATCTCACGACGCTAGGAAAACCAGTCATATTCGTGTCTGTTGAATAACCCGGGATTGTTAAAAGTACATTCTTGGAGAAAACACGATGTCTATCCGTAAGCTTTGGAAAAAGGGAATTTTTCCTTAAAAAAACCAATCCAGGAGGCTAAATCTTCATAGGCATCAAGACATAAAGGTATTTACTATCTCCCCCTTCCTCGGGTCTCAATAAGACAGCACTGTTTTCATCCTTCATTTCGCAGCACACTCTCTCCGTCTTAACGGTCGTGAGAAAATCGAGGATGTACTGGGAGTTAAAACCAATCTCGAAGCTATCGCCTTCATAATCGACGTCGACTTTATCCCGCGCTTCGCCTATCTCCGGATTGGATGAAAAAAGTCTGATCAGCTTTTTCCCGATGTTGAGCTTTATTCCTCTGGAACGCTCTGTGGACAGGAGGGACACCCTACGAATGGCATCCGTCATTTCATCTCTGGAGAAGGTCATGATGTTCGTGTTATCTTGGGGGATGACGGCCTCATAGTTGGGAAATTTCCCCTCAATAATTCTCGATATCAAAGTTCTGTTGTCCACCTTGAAAAAGAGATTGTTCTCGTCAAGGTCGAACTCGAGCGTCTCGTTCTCGAATTTTCGCAGTTCATTCAGGGTTTTTTTCGACACTATTCCTCTGATCTCATTGGCTACATCCAATTTATCCAAGATCATGGATGTGTAAGCCAGTCTATGGCCGTCGGTACTAACCATTTCGATGCTTTTGTCCTTGAGGATCATCAGCGCTCCGTTCAGATAATACCGCTGCTCCTGAGTGATCGCAAAATACACTTTTTCGATCATATCCTTGACCTTTTCCAAGGGAAGCACGATCTTTTTCTCAAACTTTGGTTCAGGAACCTGTGGGTAATCCTCTTTGGGTAAACAGAGAACCTTGAACTGGCTCTCTCCGGATAGAATCTCCATGACGAGACTGTCGCTCTCATGGAAAGTCACTTTTTTATCTCCAGCTAACGATCTTACGATCTCAAACAGCTTTTTCCCAGATATTGTGATGGACCCCATTTCCTCGATATGTGCAGGAAAATGGGTTTTGAGACCTACTTCCAGGTCAGTCCCCGTGAGCTCAACTTCATTCTCTGAAGCACAAATCAAGATGTTGGCAAGGATGGGCATTGTGTTTCGCTTTTCCACAATCCCCTGGAGGAGTTGAAGCTCTCTTTGGATATCATCTCTGTCAATCGAGAATTTCATTTTTCCACCTTTCCTCTTTGGGTCTATTATTTTTTAATAAGTATAAATTAGATTAAATAAATAAAATAATAAAAGCAAATAAAATGTGCAAAACTCCCGTAATTTACTGATTTCCTAGCGAATATAGCTGATTATACTGTTTATTTCTTTGTTAAATTCTGGGTCTTTCATTCTGAGTTTTTCTATCTTACGTACACTGTGTATGACCGTAGTATGGTGTTTTCCACCGAATTTTTTACCGATCTCAGGAAGAGAGGTCTTGGTGAGTTCTTTAGAAAGATACATGGCGATCTGTCGGGGGAAGGCTACTTTGGGAGAATTGTTTTTGGATTTTAGCTGAGTGAGATTCATCTTGAATTTGTGGCAAATGATCTTCTGGATCTTTTCCACGGTCACGATCTGTGAGGATGAATCCAACAAGCTCTTTAGGGCTTCTTTGGCCAAGTCTAGGTCAATGCTCTCTCCTTTGAGAGATGAATAGGCGATAACACGACGGAGGAAACCTTCCAGTTCCCTGATGTTGGAACGGACTTTGTCTGCGATGAAGAGGGCCACGCTTTCCGAGAGAACAATCTCTTCCATTTCCGATTTTTTCTTTAGGATAGCGATTCGTGTTTCGATATCAGGGGGTTTGAGGTCGGCAATCAGACCCCATTCGAACCGAGAGCTGAAACGTTCTTCGAGATTTGGGATCTCTTTTGGTGGACAATCACTTGAGATGACAATCTGTTTTTGGCTGTCGTAGAGATGATTGAAGGTATGAAAGAATTCCTCCTTGGTCCTCTCTCTTCCGGATAGATAATGAATATCGTCGATGAGAAGGACGTCCACGCTGCGGTATTTTTGGCGGAAATCAAGAATTTTTCCGTATTGGAGATGATTGATGAGGTCGTTCATAAACTTTTCGGTTGTGATGTAGAGGATCTTAAGGGTGCGGTGGGATTTCAGGATGTTGTGGCCGATGGCGTTCATAAGATGGGTTTTTCCCAGGCCGGCTCCACCGTAAACGTACAGGGGATTGTATGATTTTGCTGGGTTTTTCACCACGGCAGTCGCTGCCGCATGGGCGAATTGGTTGCATGAGCCGACAACAAAGTTTTCGAATGTGTAATTCGGATTGAGGTTCGGGTTGAGGAGAAAGCCGTTTTTTGACCTCCTTTCCTCAGGAGATCGGCGTATGAACGGGGAGGAGGTTTCGTCAAAAATGTATCTGATTTCATAAGACTTATCGAAGAGATCTTGAGATATAGTGTTGATCAGGCTCGTATAGTGAAAGGAGAGCCAATCCTTGAAATAAGAATTGGGGACTTTTATGTAAAGGGCTTCCGCTTCTTGGCCGATATAGGCGGTTGGTAAAAACCACGTTTCAAAACTGTTTTTGTCTATTCTATTTTGGATCTTTTCCTGGATCCTGAGCCAAGGATTATGTTTATCTTTGTGTTCCATCGCTATTAATGAGATTTCCACAGAAATTTTCACAACTGTGGAAAACCTTCTTGTGTGATGAGAGCGGATTGAGAGAAGGCCCAAATATAATAGCACCACAAAAATCCATTTTCAAGAACAATTAATGTTAATATTCATTAAAAATGTCGCTAGTCATAACAAAACACACGATTCCTGCGATTTTTGCTGACTGCAAGGACTAGGGGCTCGGGAAATAAGCATACAGCACACGAATCCACTGACATGGAGCGGATGCATGAACGATCAGGAATTTAAAAGTCGAATCCAATCCAGAACTTTGTCATCCAGCCCGTCGTGACATTCCATTCAAAGGGTTTGCTGATGCTTTCCCACTCCAGCCCCTTCACGAATTCGATATGCATGGGAAAGCCCAAGAAAAAGGTCTGGAAGCCAAAGCCGAAAGAGCCGATGGCTTCATATTCATAGCCTATGGGTATTCCATTCTCGTCAAATCCGATATATCTGAAATACTTTGGCGGGTAGCCTTTCATCTTCGACCTTCCGATGTCGAAAAAGAGCGCTCCACGCACGGGGCCAAGAAGACCCAGAAGAGTGTTCCATTGGTGCACGAGCGGAATCCGGAACTCGATATTCCCGAACCATGCCTCGGTTCCGGTGAGAGAGTAATAATATACAGAGCGGATCTGGTTATTACCCCCAAAATAGGTCACATATGGGGTTTTTCCATAGCTCCCGAACACGTTGAGCCTTAAGGCAAGCAGGGCATCTCCTCCGATATGGATGTATTGGCGCAAATCCGCCCTCACTGTGGTGTTGACTAAAAAACTGTCAGAGACCGGAATAGCCTGCTGAACGGACAAGGCGAAGGTGTTTCCTGCAAGAGGACCAAAAAACCTGAAGCGGGTCGTTTCTCCTACGAGAGCAAAGGTTAAACCCAGCATGTTTCCTTTCAGGAAATAATTGTACTGTGTCCCTCTGTAATCGAGAATTTGGTTTATGTAAGGGTCGTAGAAATCTTCTTGCCAACGCTGGAAAAATACGGACCCCTGTGCTCGGTAGTACCGGTTGATCGGGTAAAATCCGCTGACTGTGGCGCCAGAGATGTCGCGTGTGGCAATGGCATCCGAGTAGGACAGAAAGTTATACAAATAAGGATCGTAGTAGGTATAGGAAGGATAGTAAAACTGCGTGTATGCATACACCTCCGCAGCGTACTGGAACCTATTCTTTTGGTTGTAGAACGCGAACTGGTAGGACCGGAAGCTCCTCACCTGATAAGCGAGGATGGTGAATGTGTAATCGGCGAACAGGTCAGAAAAGGCGATGGCGGTCCCCCCATAGATCGACCCATCGGTGGAGATCACGGCTTCTACGGGTGGCCTTCCCGAGAGATAGAGCTTCCCGATGCCTTTTTGTGGTTGGATTTCCTCTTTGTTCACCTCGAGAGTCAGGATAGGCTCGAACTGTTCAAACGTCTCTTCCGGCTTAACTGTATCAAAGGTCACGACCTTCTCCAATTCCGGCTTGAGTTCACTTTTATAGATCTGGAATGCCCCTTTGTTGAAGGAAGAAAAGACAACGGTGTTCTTTTCATTGGGAAGCGGAGAGGGAAAGAAATTGCCGGTCCTGACGTCTGTATAACGCTTGAACTCGCCTGTGTCCAGGGATAGAGAGTAGATGTTGGAAGACTCTCTCATATCTCCGGAAAAAAAGAGCTCTTTGGCATCTGCTGAGAATTCAGGAGTGATGGTGTTTCCGGGACCAAAAGTCAGCTGTGTTTTTTTATTCAGGTTGTCGATGGGAGAGATAAAGAGCTTGTCATATTTATCAAGCCTTATCGAATAGGCCACCCTGTCGCCGCTTGGGGAGAAGGTGACGGCCTTCTCGTAAAGTTCGTCTTGAGTCAAATTCCGAACTTCCTCGGTCGCGAGGTCGATCTTGTATATGTCATGGATTCCGTTGTTAAAAGCGACATAGAGGAGTGAGTCTTCTGTCGGATAAAAGGCCGGGGAGGTGGGTTGGTCTTGGAGGATTTTGATCTCATTAAGGGTTTTTCCCGTCAATGCGCTGACGATGAACAGAGAGTACTTCTGTCCCGAACGTCCGAAAAATGCGATTCTGTCTCCGTCCGGAGACCAGGCCAACAGCTTGCCTTCGGAGGGGTCGATACTGTATCGGATGAACTCATACTTGAGAGTGTACCCTTTTGTGATGTTTTTGAGAACTTTGCCATCTTTTGTGGAGAGCAGGACTATATCGATGTCGAGGTCTTTCACGTTGAATGTCAGCACCGCAACGACGTCTCCGGAGGGGGACAGGGCGTGAGAGAAGGCAAAGTAATAATTGTTCAGGGGATACTGAGGGCCCATAGGGAGGCTGTAGTCTTCTGGATTATCTCGCAGGAGCAAGTCTTTGTATTTTAGGCGGAGGTACTTTTTAAATTCGTGATTGAACTCCTGAGGCTTTTTTTTGAAGGTCTTCCAGATTGGGTCCGAGCGTCCGATGAAGGAGGAATTTTTCATGGATTGCCAGAACTCCCGGATCGCATTTTTTCCGTATTCTTGCTCAATATATTCATAGAGGGCGTGTCCAAAGTCATAAGCGGGATCGCGGGGCAGCGGGTATTGGGAGAACAGTTGTCCGCGCTCTGTCATCTCGGGTAAGCGGTCGTTGAGCACGGTATCCCTAACGATCAAGGATGACCAGGAAGACCAGTCGCCGGTGTTATACTCAGAAAAGCCTTCTAAAATCCAGAGGGGAGGCTGGGTGACAGCATAGATCACCCCGCCGGGGCTTCCCCAAAGGAGGTCGTACTCGAAGATATGGGTCAATTCATGAGCGATGAGGTCCTGCAGCTCGTCTGGAGGCATGTCACCGTGCAATGCGACCCTGTAAAGGAGGGGCTCCGCCACACCAAGGACCCCTTCGGGGATGTTGTACAGGTTGGTCTGTTGAAAATCGGTCAAAGTTTTGTAGAAGAGAAGAGGAACGGGTGCAGAGAGCTCATGCTTGATGTCACGACTGATCTTTTGGTAGGCGCTCTCTGCGTAAGACGCGAGCGCCTTCAAGGTTCTCGTGTCTTTTGTGTAGTAGTAGATGTCGAAGTGTGCAGTCTCGTATTTGTCCCACTCAAAATTGACATAATTGACTTTGTTCTTTCCGTAATAAGGAATGTAGTAGAATTGGCCAAATCCCATTTGCGCTACGAGCACAAAAAATGAGATACAGACAATAATTTTTATGTGTTTTTTCATCGGGACTCCTAATTACTTGGCGATGAGAAATCTTTCTTGGAGGAGTTCCTCACCCAGAAAAGCCTGAAAGAGTTTATCTTTGACGCTCTGAATGAGGTCAAAATAGGCAAAATAGGCGGTTTGATTCGGATTTTGGTAGTTCCGCGTTTCCTTAAAGTCTTTTTGATAGAGCACTTTTCCTGTCTTTGCATCGATCAGATAGAGATTAAAAAAAAGCGTGAAAAATTTCCGCTCCTCAAGCCCTGTTTTATCCGGGAAGGGATCTTCGAACTGACGTTTTTCTCTGTCCACAAGAGCTTTCCGGACTTCCGATTTGTATTCGAGCGATCCCGTAAAAAAAATCGCATCTTTGTCATCCGTCGGGATGGCTTTCCAAAATTCCTCTTGCTTGAAAGAATCCTCTCCTTCAGGGGTGACTTCAGCTCTCGAAACGGGGATCTGGACGTTCTTGCCGAACTCAAAAGCGAAGTAATCCGTGGTCTCCTTGTTCAGGTCAAAATCAGCTCTCTTCTCAAGGATGAGAAAGTTTGTTACGAGCATCTCTTGGTATCTCGCCAATTCGAAGGAGACGGCTCTAGGCATTTCGACCCGCAGCCTCCAGTATTGCCCCCCTGAGGAGCAAGCACACAGGAAAACCACAAAAAGCAGCCAAACCCATTTATTGGTTTTTAGGAATTTCATTTTTTCTCGCCTCATAGCGTTTCATGAACTGTTGAAAGTTGGCATTGATATGTTTATCATCCGGTTTCAGTTTCAAGGCCAGATCATACTCCTTTTTAGCCTCTTCCCAGAGTGCTTTTTTTTCATAGGCCACCGCCAGGTTGTTGTGCGCGGAGGCGGAGTTGGGGTCCGTTTGTAAAACTTTTTTCCACCGGAATATCGCCTCGTCCCACAGATCGAGCTTTGCCGCTTCGATGCCGAAGCGCATCTCATCGCCGGGCATCGAAGAGGAGCATTGTGTGATGACCAAGACAAGGGGGAGCAGTATAAGTCCCCAAATTATAAGATGATTTTTCATCTTTTTATCCTCTTAATCTACAGTACTGTTTTTTTTTTCGTTCGTCAAGCATGCCGAATATTATGCAAAATTTGTACCAACTCCTCCAGGCAGAGTGTTGTTGGACGAAAGCATGGATTGTTACAAAATGGGGACACCTGACTCTCTTCCATACAAAGATGTTGGATTTTTTCGATAAAGTGTGCTATAAGATATTCCTTTCAAAACCTAGTTCACCATTATGAGTTAAACGATGCCTAAAGTTTGTGAGATTTGCGGAAAAGGGCCGAGTTTCGGGCAGTCTGTCAGCCATTCCCATAAGGCCTCCAAGAAAAAATGGAAGCCGAATTTGCAGCATGTGAAAGCACAGACGAAATCAGGCCCGAAAAGGATCTGGGTGTGCACGCGGTGCCTTCGTACGGGCAGGGTGGCTAAGATCCTCTAGCCTTAAACTCTCTCCACAGAAAAGATCTCTGTGATCCCAGAAATCCTATCAGTAATATTTTGGAGATGCTCAACATCGCGGATGTTGATGGTGAGCTTGATCTGTGCCCTCTTATCAGGAAAAGTGATCACCTCTGCTTTTGTGATATTGCTTTTTTGTTGAGCGATCACCGCGGTGAGTTTGGCCAGGACACCAGGTGAATCTTCACCCTGGATCAGAAGCGTTCCTGTGTAAAGGCCTTTTATTGTTTTGTCCCAAGAGGCCTCAACTATTCGCTGCGGGTCCAGGATTTCTTTTGTGACCAGTGGACAGCGAAGTGCATGGACTGTTATTCCCTTTCCTGAAGTGATATAACCGACGATCGGCTCTCCTTTGATGGGATTGCAGCATTTCGCCAGTTTTGTTGAGGCGCCTTTCTCTTTTTTCACTCGGACGACAGCCTCTGGTTTTTTCTTGACTTTTGTGACGACCCTTCCAAGGAGAGAAGCTTTTTTCTTAGCGATGTCCATTTCCGGGAAAATTTTTTCCATAAGGCGTCTGTTAAGGACGATCTTTCCGAATCCCAAAAGTGCGTAGAAGTTTTCCATTTTCTTTATCTTGAAGGGGACTGCCTGAGATATGCGAGCCCTCAGAGCAGGGCCTTTTTTGACCGCAGGCGAAAGGGTGTATTTTTCCAGTTCCTTCTCCCACATCTTTTTCCCGAGCGAGGTGTTTTTTATCCGTTCCTGTTGGTTGAGCCAGCGCTTGATATGATGCCTGGCTTTGGAAGTATAGGCCGTGTTCAACCAATCTCTGCTCGGAGTTTTATTAGGGTCTTGTAGGATTTCAACGATGTCTCCTGGCTTGAGGAAGGTTTTTAGAGGCGCCAGCTTTCCGTTGATTCTCGCGCCCGCGGCATGGAGTCCCAGTTCAGAGTGAATACGGAAAGCGAAGTCGAGAACGGTTGCGCCAAGTGGCAGGGTGATAATGGTTCCCTGCGGAGTGAACACATAGACCTCTTCTGGAATGAGGTCGATTTTTAAGCTTTTCAAAAATTCTCTCGGGCTTTTTTGTTCTTTGTAAAGCTCTGCAACCTCCCGTAGCCAGAGCAGCCTTTTGTCCTCTTTCACCAGGGCTTTGGGATCAGCCTCTTTGTAGCGCCAGTGTGCGGAAATGCCGTTTTCTGCCAGGTCATGCATGTCTTGGGTTCGAAACTGGATTTCGATTGTCTTATTTTTCCCTGTGATGATGGTTGTGTGCAATGCCTGGTAAAGATTGGGTTTAGGCATGGCGATAAAATCTCTGAACCTTTGGGGGATATGGGGCCAGGCTTGGTGTACGATGCCGAGGGCTGCATAACAGTTTTTTACCGTGTCTGTTATCAGCCGGAGCGCCATAAAGTCAAAGACCTGGTTGAAGGAGATGTGTCGCCGGGACATCTTGTTGAATATGCTATAAGGGCGTTTTATGCGCGAGAATATTTGTGCAGGGATCTGGTGCTCTTTCATCAGTTGGGCAAGCTGTTTTTTGATGCCCTTGAGTTCTTTTTCCGCCTTTTTTTTCAGGGGGTCCACTAATGCTGCGATCTTGAAGTAATTCTCCGAGTCGACATACCGGAAAGAGAGGTCTTCAAGCTCGGCCTTTATCCTCCCCATCCCCAACCTGTTGGCAATGGGGGCGTAGATTTCCAATGTTTCTTTTGCGATCTGCTTTTGTTTGTTTTCTGGCAAAAATTTGAGCGTTTTGAGGTTGTGGATCCTGTCCGCGAGCTTGATAAAGATGACCCGGACATCATCTGTCGTGGCCAGGATGATTTTTCGGATGCTCTCTGCCTTCCGTGATTCTGGAGAGGACGCTTCGACAAGGCTGATCTTGGTTATGCCTTCGATCAAACGAGCAACAGCACTGCCAAAAGTCTTTTCGATCTCCGGGGCTGTGACCTCTGTGTCCTCCAGGACATCGTGCAGAATCCCGGCTACGAGGGTTGTGGCATCCATCTTCATGTCGGCAAGCATGCTGGCGACTTCCAAGGGATGGCTGAGATAGGGCTCCCCAGAGCGACGGACTTGACCTTTGTGTGCCTGTGCAGCAAAAACATAGGCTTTTTTGAGAAGGGTTATTTCATGCTCCGTGTAGAAGGAGGTCACTTTTTCCAGGATGTTGTCGAAACGAATCATTGATGGCCATTATCTAGAATACAGAATTCGGCATGCAGAATCCAGACTTAAAGTTACCTCATCGTCTAGTGCCCCTGAGAGAACTCTACTCGGATGAAGAGAGTTTTTTATCATTTTCGAGAATCCAGTCTGCCGCTTCGAGTAAGTCTTGGGCTACAAAAGCCGGCTGTATTCCCTCCTCAGAGAGGTTGCGCAGCGCTTTATAGCCATGGCCGGTCAGAAGAAGTATTGGCGTGGCCTCGATGTTCAAACCAAATTGGATGTCTTCTATTTTGTCCCCGACCATGTAAGAATTCTTGAGGGAGATGTTAAGTTCCTCGGCAGCCTTGATCGCCATCCCTGGATTGGGTTTGCGGCAAGAGCAGTCTTTCCTGTATTGCGGGTCCATCGAAGCGATATAATGGGGACAGTAATAAATTCCATCCAGTCGGGCGTTGTTCCTGAGGAAGAGATTGCGCATTTGTTGATGAATATCCTGAAGATTTTTTTCTTCAATAAGCCCTCGTCCGATCCCTGATTGATTTGTTACGACCACGGTGAGAAGACCCGAGCGGTTTATCTTCCTGATCGCATCAAAGCTGTACGGGTAGACCTCGATAGCCGCGAAGGAGTTGGGATAACCGACGTCTTTGTTGAGGGTGCCGTCTCTATCGAGAAAAACAGCTCTTTTTTTCATTTCAGGAATTCTTGGCAGGCCTCATAGACTTTTAATGGCGAAATTTGTGTCATACATTGGTGTTCAAACGGACATTCCCTGTAGGAACAAGGCCAGCACGGCACCTCGTTTTTGAACACTGTCGACGGGCTCTGGTACGGACCTGTGATTTGAGGGTCTGTGGGTCCGAACAGAGCGATAACCGGCACCTTCAGGGCGTTGGCCAGGTGCATGGGGCCGGTGTCGTTGCTGATGAACAGGGCAGACTGACCGATCACTCCGGCCAGCTGTGGGATTGTGGTTTTTCCCGTCAGGATAATGGGCTTTTTTTTCAGGGAGGAGGCGATGGATTCCGCGATTTTTGTGTCGGTGTCCGTGCCGATGAGGAGGATCTCTGCGTCAAAGTGTGTCTGGAGCAGTCCTGCAAGTTCTGCGAAATGATCCGCTGGCCATCGCTTGGCGGGGCCGAAGGCCGCTCCCGGACTCATGGTGGTGATCGGTTTATGGGGATGCGCTCCTAGTGATCGGAGGGTGTCGCTTGCTTTTCTTTTATCTTCCTCTCTCATCGGGTAGTCCAGGAGTGGCGGGGTGGTCTCCAATCCGAGTTTGGAAAGGAGTTTAAGGTAGTAATATATGTGATGACCTCGCGATTCCAATGGGTGTGTCCGTACCCTTTTGGTGATCAGGAGATGGCGTCCATCCCTTGCGTAGCCCCATCGATGGGGGATTTTTGCCAGGAAGAAGAGGAGGGCCGAACCGAATGAGTTTGTGAAAAGTATTCCGATATCAAAACCATATTCTTTCAATTTGTGCGCATCTAGAGCTACGCTCTTGAAGCTGCTTCTGTTCGAGAGAGAGATGGTTCCCTGTATCAAGTCCAGGGGAGCAAAGATCCCTCCTGTCCACTCTGAAACGGCGACCCAGATCTCCGCATCGGGATAGTTTTTTCTCAGAGAGTATAGCGCTGGCAAGGAGAGGATTGCGTCTCCGATCCAGTTAGGGGCACGAACAACGATTTTCATCCCATCAATTGTATTCCCTTCCCCTATTCTTGTCAAAGACCCAAAGATCCGAGCAAGTATTTCCAAATCCGTGATGTATGCTATCCGAGTGTCCCAATTGATGATTGCGAAAATACACTCAGTTTCCCCAACGGGGAAACTTCGCTCGGATCCGGGGAGGCGTCCTTATTTCTGTGACGGCATGAATAGATATTTTTTTATTGATTGATCAGATTCCGTGGGAGAGAAAAACCATTTAAAACGTGTCAAATCTGAGGGTTTTCCAGGGATTCGTTTTGGAAATCACCAATCTGGGCATTCAGTACGTATGCCATCACGGTTTTGAAGATGCTTCCGTGATCCGCTCGGGTTCATGGCAGAGGATGATCCGGTCTGCAGCTCAATTCTTGAGGGGTGGCTGTTTTTCCGTTTTTTTAGGGGTGGCTTTTTCAGATTTTTTCGTCTCTTTTGTCTCGGGGGGGGGAGGTTCTTGTTCTTTTTGAGCCGGCAGTTTTTTGGCGTAATCCGTGATGTAAAAACCACTGCCCTTGAATTGGATGGCCGGGGCTGAGATGGTTTTTGTAACAGGCCCGCCGCATTTGATGCACACCTTTACTGGAGGGTCGTTAGCCTTTTGGATGATCTCAAAACAGGCTCCACACTTTGAACATTTATATTCGTACAGAGGCATCTTCGTTTCTCGTTCAGGAGAGCCCCATTATAGCAAACTCCCAGGATATTACAATATCCATCGAGAACAACAGGAGGCCTGTCTAAATCCGTGATATTTTCTGGAGTTAATAAGCGGCGAGCCTGTTTTAATGAAAGACGATTGCTTCGAATGTGTAGATTTCGGCCCCGGATTTCCAGGCATCTTTGGACAGGCCTGCTTTGAGACAAGCCTGTTGGAGAAAAGTCTGCTTAGACCAGTGGTTTTCAACAGGAACCTGAGGAAGCAAAAGCCCCCTGCGGGTTCCCTTGGCGATGAGAAGTCCATCTCTTCCCACTTCGACCTCTTTGAGGGCATTTATCTTTTTGAGAGGGGTGAGGACGGAGATCTCGAGTTCGATGTCGCTCAACTCAGAAGAGGCGACCGGGGGAAATCTAGCATCTCTCGAGGCAGCATAGATCGTAGCTTGAACAATGGTTTGGTATAAGGGCAAAACGGGCTCGATGAAACCAATGCATCCTCTCAGCTGCCCCCTTTTCTTCAATGTGACAAAAGCGCCTTTATTGCTCAAGAATTTGAGATTATCAGTTTGGGGTTGAAAAATTTCGTTATCTTGAACGAATTTATCGAGCGTTGATCTTGCGATCTGCAGCAAGCACGTTTTTTCTTCGGAACTCAGGGAAAATGGAGGGCTGGGTTTAGCTGCATACACGGCAGCCACTGCATACCCCACAACTTTCGACTCATCTCCTCCAACTTGGGATGAATCCGCATACTTCAATATGTTCACTTTCGGATCCCCCATCTGTTTGGCGTAAAGAAGCAGCGCGGCCACAGGCCCTCCGCCACACATGATATTTTCTTGCCGTCCCATTTTTTTTATGATGGTGTCTGTGTCTAGAGTTTCGATGAGGGAAAGAGTCTCTGCGTCCACGGTGTTGGCCTTTTCCTTTGTGAAAAAATGTGAAAGGTCGGTAGACGCGACGATGAGAGCCTTTTTTCCACGAAGCGTTTGGGAGAAAGCGGCGGCGAGGGATGAGATCGTTTTTTTTGATGGAACACCCATAACGATCGGGACGATCTTGGCGTGAGGCAGGATTTTTTGGATAAACGGCACTTGCATTTCTACAGAATGTTCTTTCGCATGGGCCTGTGCGATGTATTTGAATCCCGAAGCTTGGGATAACTCCGAGGCGAGCACTTCATCGACCTCAGCGATGCCGAGAGGTGTTTCGTATCCTCCTTTTGGATAGATCGAACACCCCCTAAATCCGTACTGGTGAGAGGGTCCGATAATGATCACTGTTTCATAGTCTTTCCCAAAAACCAGGCGATAGGCACGGGCAGCGATTTTCCCTGAATAGGCATAACCCGCATGAGGCGCAATAAGTCCGATAATGCCATCCGTTGGGGCATCTGTCTCTGCTTGAAGAAGGAAGTCCTCTAATTGGCGGGTAAGAACTTCGGGTCTGTGGTCATACCAACTGCCTGCGCATACGGATTTCCGGACCCCCTGTGCCCAAGAGGAAAAGGGGGCTAGGGTCGCCACAATCAGGAGCACGATCATTCTATTTTTCATATCCCTCACCTCATTGTTCGTCGTTTGAGAGTGCTATTATTATATCAAGAAAACGCAGAAATGACGAAATTTTCTGTGGCCTAGGGTCCATTTCCAAATCCGTGATTGGGTGAATACGAGGCAGGCTTGGATGTCACGCACCATGAATTTGAAAATGCTTCCCATTTTTTTGATTGACTTTTTTTTGCGATTTCGTTAAATAAAGAGTAGGCATTTGATATGAGACATATTCTGAAGTCGATTTTCACTATCATCGTCACTTCTTCGGCATTCTTTCTCGGCTTTTACCTGGGGAAAGAGAAAATCATGTCCATGATTCCTGATTTTCAGGAAGACTCAGACGAAAATCCGTAGTCCATCTTAATCTTTCACGCGTCTTTCCCCAACTCCTCTGTCTTTAGCGTGTTTTCCAAGGGCCAAAGCGCCTGATGTGTCAATATTCCTTTTTTTACCCTTTGACCGATCCATTCGGAGATGGACAAATTTTTGGCGATGTTCTGTGATGATGGAGGAGCCGGGAATAAAAAACGGCCTCACCGGCCGAGAGAGACGAAACAGACCGAACAGGCCGTGTTGACACTATATAAGGAGATGCTTATAATAAACATCGATATTTTTTATACATTTTTTTGGCTATATTTTTCATGAACACAGAAGCCATAGACCGAACAAGAGAGAGAAGATGAGCTGGATGACTTATGGTGTGATTATCATATTTGGGGCCTTTGTCATTCTGATGATCCTGAACCCGAACCTTTCTTGTTTCGGCCGAAAGATCACTTCTCCATTCTATCCTCTTTTGCGGCATAATAAGAAGCAACAGAGGAATCTGGAAACAGAGGACTATGGCTTTCAACTTTCAGAAGAAGGTGGGAAAAAGCGCGTTTTTAGCGGCCAGAGAATGGGAGAGGACGAGGAATTGTTCTTGGATCAATTCAAAAACAAGAAATACAGAACAAAAAACTATGGATTCAAGCTCTCGGATACCAATGAAGCACAGGATGAGAAAAGCCATAAGGGGGGCGGATAAAACACTCTGTGCTCGGGATCATCTGCATTCTTCTCTAGAGGCATAGAATTGCGACTGAACACGCTCATCGGTCTTTGCCTTGTCCTGATCTTCCTTTCATCTTGCCGCCCATCCCCTCTGTTGCTGACCCCAGTACCTCCTAGGATCGAGAGCATTGAGGGTTATGCCTCATTGAAGTATGAGGGAGCGCAGGGCTCAGCGCGGACAAAGTTCTCGTTTCTGTTCATTTCCCCAGATAAAGGGAGGATCGATGCGTCAGACTTCTTGGGGCGAGCAGTTTACCAAATCGTCATCACCGACCACAAGGCGTATTTTATCCTTCCTTCAAAAAAAGTCTATTGGCAAGCCGAGGAACATGAGATTGTTTTCCGGTTTATGGGTTTTCATCTGGCCCTAGAGGAGATTGTGGCCCTCTTGAGCGGCCAATGGCCTAAGACCTTAGAGAAAAATTCGCTTGTCGAGTGGAACCTTGAAAGGGATAACCGGGGCAGGGTTGTCCATGGATACAGAGGAGACCTTATGTTCAGCGTCAAAGAATTCATCGAAAACACGACCGTAGCGCACACAATCGTTTTTACACACCCTCTGAATGAAGGGAGCCTGAAGATCCTCAACATCGGCTTCAATCAACCGCTGAATGAAAGGGCTTTCTCTACAGGGTTTTTAAACAGATATGAAGAAAGAACTTGGGAAGAGATTCAGAAGCTGTTCTAAGATGAGGCTCTGTTCATTAGCCAAAATCAATCTCGGGCTGGAAGTTTTGGGAAAACGGAAGGACGGATACCACGAAATCAGGACGCTCCTGCAGACGATCGACCTCTGTGATGTGTTGGAGTTTAAACTTCTTTCTACCGATTCGATTATCCTTAGAGGGGATGATGCACGGATCCCCTGGGATGAAAGAAACCTCGTTCACAAGGCAGCGCGTCTCCTGAAAGAGGCGTACGGCATCTCCGCCGGCATTGAGGTGCGGACACACAAGCATATTCCTCCTGGCAAAGGATTGGGGGGCGGGAGCAGCAATGCAGCTATGACGTTGTACGCTCTGAACAAGCTCTGGGAGTTAAACCTCGGGAAACCCTCACTGATGGAGATTGGAAGAAAAGTGGGGGCCGACGTCCCTTTTTTTCTTGAGGGAGGGTTGTGTTTGGGTTTGGGGCGGGGGGATGACCTTGAAGCTTTAGATGATCTCCCCCCAAGTTATTGTGTCCTTGCACTCCCTGATATCGCTATCATGACGGCTTCCGTCTACAGCCATCTTCGCCTCTCCTTGACTTCAAACACCAAAGACAGTAAAATTATCAGGTTTTTGGAGAGTCGAAAACTTCGTTTTTTGGAGAACAGCTTAGAAGAGACGGTATTTCGTTCGTACCCTAAGATAAAAGCCATAAAGAGCCTTTTCCAAAGATTGGAGCCAGAGCTGTCCTTAATGAGCGGTTCGGGCTCTGCTGTTTTTGGACTCTATCTGGAGGAGAAAAAGGCCGGTAAGGCCTTCAGGGAAGTGAACAGAATACACCCATCTCATCTTGTGGAGACCATCCCACGAGAGCGATATTGGAGCAAGGTCCATGCTGGGGTGTAGCCAAGCGGTAAGGCAGCGGCCTTTGGAGCCGCTATTCGGGGGTTCGAATCCTCCCACCCCAGCCAGCGCTTGAGTTCAAGGGTTTTCCTTACAAGAAACCGAATCAGAGGAGCTAGCGTGAAAAGAGAAAATATGATGAAAGTGTTTGCCGGGTCCTCGAACCCCGCTCTCGCAGAAAAGATCGCGCATTATCTCGACATCGAGTTGGGCAAATGCGTGCTCGAACGTTTCAGTGACGGGGAGATCCATTTCTACATTGATGAGAATGTCCGTGGAGAGGATATTTTTGTTGTCCAAACAGGGGCTTATGAATCCAATTTTCATCTCATGGAGCTATTCTTGATGGTCGATGCATTCAAGAGAGCTTCTGCGGAGCGCATCACCGCAGTGATCCCTTACTATAGCTATGCAAGGCAGGATTGGAAGGATAGACCCCGAGTTCCGATATCCGCGCGTTTGATCGCCGACCTCCTGGAGGCGTCCGGAACGGATAGAGTGTTAGCCATGGACCTTCACTCTCCTCAGATCCAGGGCTTTTTTTCCATCCCTATGGATAACTTGATGGCTGCGCCTGTTTTGGTCAAGTATATCCCGCCGTTGGGATTGAAAGACCTTGTTGTCGTCTCTCCGGATGCCGGAGGAGTAGGACGGGCGCGGTGGTTTGCAAAGAGGCTGGAGGCCGATCTGGCAATCATTGATAAGAGGAGACCCGCTCCCAATGAGGCCAAAGTCTTTCACGTCATAGGCGATGTGAAAGGCAAAAACGTTGTCATCGTTGATGATATGGTCGATACAGCCGGAACGCTTGTCCAGAGTGCAGAAGCGTTGAGAGAGAGGGGGGCGCTGATGGTGTTTGCTGCTTGCACTCACCCCATACTGTCCGGCAAGGCCGTGGAGAGGATTAACAATTCATGCTTGGAAAAGCTTATTGTGACGGACACAATCCCTTTAAGGAATAAATCAGACTCTATGGATAAATTTGTCGTACTTTCAGTGGCAGAGCTTTTTGGAGAGGCGATCCAGAGGATCAACAAAGGCCTTTCTGTGAGCTCTCTGTTCACATGAGGAGGAATAAGAGATGGAAATTAAGATAAAGGGCGAAAAAAGAGATATTTTTGGGAAGAATGCTTCTCGGCGCTTACGTAGAGAGGGGAAAATCCCCGCTGTCCTCTATGGCGCCAGTTCGGAAAATGTGCCTCTCGCGCTCGATAAAAGGGACCTCTTCCAAATTTTAAGGTCTGAGTCTGGTGAAAACACGATCTTCAAAGTCTCCTATGATTCCACAATCCAAGACGTCATGATCAAGGACCTGCAAATGGCTCCTTCAAACGATGAGTTGCTTCATGTTGACCTTATCATGATTGCGATGGACAAGCAGATTCGTGTTACCGTCCCCATCGTGCTCATGGGCGAGGCGGTCGGCGTGAAAGCGGAGGGAGGATTTGTCGATTTTGTGACCCGAGAGATCGAGATCGAGTGCCTTCCCCGAGAGATCCCCGAGAACATCGAGGTGGATATTTCGGCCCTCCACCTTCACCAATCTGTTAAAATCGAGGAGATCGCCCTCCCTAAAGGGGCAAAATGGATCAGTGAACCGGGAACAGTGATCGCTCTGATCCATGCCCAGGCTAAGGAGGAGGCCGTTGTGAAGGAAGAGGAGGAAGAGGCAGAGGTTTTTGCAGAGGGCGAAGAACCCGAAGTCATCAAGAAAGAGAAGCCCCAACAAAAAGGGGGAGAAGGAACAAAGGAAGAGTGATATTTGTGGGCTGTGGTTGGTTTAGGAAATCCCGGAAAGACGTATGCCCTGACAAGGCATAATGCGGGATTCTCCTTTGTTCGGAGAATTGCCAAAGAATGGAATTTGAGGCTGAGAAAACGGTCTTTTTCTTCCAAGATCCAATGGACAGAGAGAGGGGAAAAAAAAATCCTCCTAGCAATGCCTCAAACATTCATGAACAACAGCGGGTTGGCAGTGAAACAGATCGTATCATCGGGGGGAGTGCCTCCTGAAAACCTGGTGGTTGTGTATGACGAGCTGGATATTCCTCTGGGAGATATCAGGGTCAGGAAGGATGGGAGCGCTGGGACTCACAAAGGAATGAGCTCGGTTGTTCATGAATTGGATACCACACAGTTCCCTAGGATCCGATTGGGGATAGGCCCTTTACCTCCAGGGATTGATGCTACAGATTTTGTCCTCTCTTCTTTTTTGAATGAGGAACAACTCCTCTTTGAGCAAGGACTGGATAAGGCGCAGAATGCTCTTTACCTTATCCTTGATGGAAAGATCGAGGCCGCGATGAGCCTGTATAATCAGCGCACATCATCTAGCATCAAAGAGTGAACCTGAGAAGAGAACAGAGAAAAAACGGTTTCATCCACCCATTGTTTCATTAAGGCCCCGACAATCTTAATGTCCAGAAGCAACAAGTAAAGAGAACTTTTCAATAAAAATCCTTGAGTATTGTGGACAGTTTGTGGTTTAATGGGGAATCACTGTTGATGGAGTTTTAAAAAGGATTTTTTGTTTTAAGAAGAAACTCCTTGTTCCTTCTTGCAAGAGAAGGGGCTTTATATCCATAAGGAGGTATCAATGCGACAGTATGAAACAGCGTTTTTAATCGCCCCCAACCTGCCTGAAGAGGATAACGAAAAGCTCATCTCCCAGATGGCGGAAGTCGTATCCAAAAAAAAGGGGAAGATGGTCAGCGTGGATGAATGGGGGAAGAGGAAGCTCGCCTACCCGATTCAGAAATTCGAGGAAGCGTACTACGTGTTCTTCCTTTATGAAGGAGACCCTTCAATACCAGTGGAACTTGAGAGGCGATTCAAGCAGACGGAGACGATCATCCGTTACATGACCGTGAAAAACGACATCAAAGAAAGCGCCAAAAAAAGAGCCAAGACACCCCCGAGGAAAAAGAGGGGCGCAACAGTCCGGCATCAAGAAAAGATCTCTGCAGAGGGAGACAAACCTAAAGAAGAACGCAAGCCAGAGATAACCACGATTTCGAAAACGGAACCCAAAGAGAGCCCAAAAGAGAAACTCAAGACTGAACCCGTAGAGGAACCCAAAGAGGAGTCAAAAGCGACGCTGGAAGGGGAAACAAAGAAAGAGCCGAAAGTGGAACAGAGACCGGATCCAGCCGCAGAAGCCGTGGATAAGGCGGAAGAAAAAACCCTGAAGGATTTGCCGGCTGAGGCTCAAGAGAAAAAGGAGAAATGAGGATGGCCAGAGAACAAAGACGCGATAGAGGAATGGGTAAG
The DNA here is from genome assembly GCA_964406575.1 of uncultured Eubacteriales bacterium. Classification (GTDB taxonomy): domain Bacteria; phylum Acidobacteriota; class Aminicenantia; order Aminicenantales; family Aminicenantaceae; genus WTAW01. The sequence continues at coordinate 51,966 of CAYOSH010000001.1, forward strand.
AGGTACTTCCCCCCGAAAAGAAAGGTCTGCCGCTTCTGCGAGAACAGAGTGAGGGAGATCGACTACAAAAAGGTAGATATTCTGAAGAAATATGTTCCTGAAAGAGGGAAGATCACCCCAAGGAGAGTCACTGGCACATGTGCATACCATCAGCGGAAGCTCACCACAGCGATCAAAAGAGCAAGATTATTGGCTTTCCTCCCATACGTCAGTGATTGAGAGCCACAGAGAGGAATGGAGGGAAAATGAGAGTCATCCTTCGAGAGAACATAGAAAGCCTCGGGAAAAAAGGGGCCATTGTGAGCGTTGCCAAGGGATATGGGAGGAATTATCTTATTCCGAAAAAAATGGCCTTCGAAGTGACTTCGCGCAACATGAAAATGATCGCCATCGAACAAAAAGCGCTACAAAAAGGCTTTGAGAAAGAGAGGGCCTCTTATCAAGAGCTCCTCGATCGACTGAACGCAACCACCCTTTCTTTCACGCGAAAAACCAGTGAAAAGGATATCATATTTGGTTCTGTCAGCTCGACGGATATCAGGGATGCGCTGGAGAATCTGGGCTTTGAGGTGGAGAAAAAAAAGATCCTTCTGAGCGAGCCTATAAAAAGACTGGGGAACTATACTGTTCCTCTTAAAGTCTTCCATGAAGAGAGGGCGGAGGTCAAAATCGAGGTTGTCAAAGAGGGCGAGTCGGCTCCGGCTGTGCCCGCAGAGGTGAAGGAAGAGCCAAAGGATAAACCATTTGTAGCAGCGGATGCCCCCAAAGAAGCCGAGACCGGAGAACCGGCTGAGGAAGCGCAGGTCATAAAAGACGAGGAAGAGACTGCAGTAGAACCCTCTCTTAAAAAAGAACAGGAAGAAACGCTTGATGCCGAAAGCCTGGAGCTTGAGGGCAGTCCCGAAGAATCTGAAGAGATTTCTGAGAAAATTGATAAAGGCTCAGGGGCGAAGGGACCCGCTCCGAAGAAAAAAAAGATGAAAGAAAAATCGGCAGAGAGCGAAGATCAAGAGACGGAAAATATCGATAAAGAATAGATCTGTTGAGTCCGGTTTGCCCTGGACCAGAAAAGCCCCGGACCATTGGGGCTATAGGGCTAGCCGCTGAGCTGGACTCATCAGGCAAAAGGGTGCAAGATGGAACTCGATCTCACTTTGTTGAAGAAGGTCCCCCCGCACAGCCAGGAGGCTGAAAAGACTGTCCTTGGTGGAATTCTCATCAACAATAAAAATCTCAATGTCGTGCTTTCCACCATTTCACCTGATGATTTTTATAAAGAGACGAACCGGAAAATACTGGAGAAAATCATTGTTTTAGTGGATAAGAATCTTCCTGTGGATCTCCTGACCATTTCGGAAGAACTCCAGAAAGCTGGAGAGCTGGATGAGGTTGGGGGAGCCTCTTATGTCTCCTCGCTGATGGACGGGGTCCCGAAAAGCCTGAATATCGAATACCATGCGCGGATAATTAAAGAAAAAGCTCTTTTGCGACGGCTCATCCTGTCTTCGGCGAAGATCATCTCTTCCAGCTATGAGCAAAAAGATGACCCAGACATTCTCCTCGACGAAGCACAGTCTGCGATCATTGAAGTTGCAGAACAGAGGGTTAAGCCAGGATTTATCCCTGTCAGTGCGCTTACCCCTCCTGCGCTGGAGACTATTGAAACTCTGCGGAGCAGGCAGGAAGCGGTCACGGGCATCCCCTCTGGATTCCGAGACTTGGATGCGATCACTGCAGGCTTCCACAATTCGGAATTCATCGTCGTCGCGGCCAGGCCCTCCATGGGGAAGACAGCCTTGTGCTTGAACATCTCCGAGTATGTAGGCCTCAAGACCTCGTATGCTGTGGGATTTTTTTCCCTTGAAATGGCAAAGGAGCAGGTCGCTATGCGACTCCTCTGTTCGGAAGCCCAGATCGACCTTCAGAAGGTCAGGACAGGATTTGTTGCTGATAGAGAGTTCGAACGATTGAAGCTTGCGGCAGAGGCTCTTTTGCAGGCGAAGATATATGTGGATGAGACGCCCGCGTTGACTGTTATGGAAATGAAAGCAAAAACACGACGGCTAAAAATGGAACAACACCTGGATCTGGTGTTCGTAGACTACATGCAGCTTATGCGAGCAGGAAGCCGCTTCGAGAACAGAACACAGGAGATCTCTTACATCTCACGGTCCCTCAAAGAGCTGGCCAAAGAGCTCAAAATTCCCGTTGTGGGCATATCGCAATTGAGTCGTGCTCCAGAGAAGGAACGGCGGGCGAAGCCGAAACCGCAGTTGTCTGACCTGAGGGAATCGGGAGCGATCGAGCAGGATGCCGATGTCGTCATCTTTATCTATCGTGATGAGTTTTACCATCCTGATGATGAGACCAAACGGGGTATTGCCGAGATCATCATCGCCAAACAGAGAAACGGACCTACGGGAGATCTGTCCCTGGCATTCTTGAACAAATTCGCTCGATTCAACGACCGCGAATTCCGTGCTTTTGAAGAGTAATCATGTCCGATAAAGCGAACCTCCCTCCCTATATTTCATTCTTTGAGCAGGTGGGGGAGGTCGGTATCCTTCTTGGGCGAACGCTCCGAAATTTTTTCCGAAAACCCTGGGAAGGGAAGATCTTTCTCCAACAGCTGGAAGAAATAGGCGTCCGTTCATTACCCGTGGTTTCCCTAACCGCAGCCTTTGGCGGCCTCGTCTTCGGCCTCCAGACCTATATGGGTTTTCACCGGTATATCGGCCAGGGCTCAGAAGCCTACGGGGGGCCCATCATTTCTCTCGGTCTGACAAAAGAATTGATCCCCATTTTGGTTGGACTAATGGTCACAGGCCGTGTAGGGTCTGCGATGGCCGCTGAAATTGGGACCATGAGGATCACCGAGCAGGTGGATGCGCTTTTCAGTTTAGGTGCAGATCCCAACCGTTATCTTGTGGTCCCTCGAACAATGGCCAGCATCATTATGCTTCCCTGTTTAACCCTCTACGGTGATATTATCGGGATCACCGGAGGCTTTGTGTACAACGCCATTATGGGAGTCAATCGGACTCTTTACTGGAGAAACACCCTGATGTACATGGAGATATGGGATGTGCTCACGGGGCTTTTCAAAGCCTTGGTCTTCGGGTTGGTGATCGCCATCATAGGGTGCTGGCAGGGATTAAATGCTGAAGGAGGTGCGGAGGGGGTGGGCAGAGCGACTACCCGGACAGTGGTCATTGCCAGTATCTGTATACTCATTCTCAATTTTTTCCTGAGCAGGATGTTGCCTGCAACGCTCGGCTAATGATTCAAATCGTTGATCTGTACAAGTCTTTCGGTGAGAAGAAAGTTCTTAAAGGATTGAACCTTGATATCCAAAAGGGAGAGACCGTCGTTGTCATCGGACAAAGCGGCTCTGGAAAGAGCGTCCTGATCAAACATATGATAGGGATCGTCAAGCCTGATAAAGGCGAAATATTCATAGATGGTACCGAGATCTGTTGTTTGAGTGAAGATGAATTCTACAAGCTCCGCAGGAGATTCGGGATGCTGTTCCAGGGTGCTGCGCTCTTCGACTCTCTGACGGTGGGTGAAAACGTCGCCTTCGGGCTCGAGCGGTACGGGGATTACTCTGAAGATGAGAAACAAAAGATTGTGAAGGAAAGCCTGGCTCTGGTGGGGTTGAAGGACATCGAGGAACTTATGCCTTATGAATTGAGCGGGGGGATGAAGAAACGCGTGGGGCTGGCAAGGGCGATCGCCTACAGGCCGGAGATCATCCTCTACGACGAGCCTTCCACAGGTATCGATCCGATCAGAGCAGATGCCATCAATGATTTGATCATCCGGATGAATGAGGAGATGGGAGTGACATCAGTGGTGATCACGCATGATATGGTGAGCGCCTATAAGATCGCAGACAGGATCGCCATGCTATATGAGGGAAGAATCATCGAAGAAGGAACCCCGGAAGAGATCAAAGGCTCGAAAAATGCGATTGTGCAACAGTTCATTCATGGCCAAGCCGAAGGCCCCATCAAGGAATGGTGAGAGATGACGTTCGCTGCCAGTGTTTTATTTTGTAAGAAAGACAATCCATTAAAATATTCGGTTTTAACTATAGATTTCTTCCGCAGAAGACTCTGTGGGAAAACGATTCTGTTGTGTCGAGGAAATGACCATGAAGCGTGAAGTGAAGGTAGGCGTGTTCTTTGCCGTAGTCTTGTTTATTTTGGCGGCCTTTATCTTTGTCGTCGGGGATTTCTCCGTTTTATTCAGGGAGGCGGGTTATCCCATTTATGCCGACTTTGAAACGGCCGCAGGGCTGGAAAAGAAGGCCGTGGTTAAAATGGCAGGGGTAAAGATCGGTTATGTCAAAGACATCCGCTTAAAGGGTTTCCGTGCGGAAGCGATGTTTGACATCGAAACGGGGATAGAGATTTATAAGGATTCCACGGCCATGCTGGCTGCACTGGGATTGTTGGGAGAGAAGTACATCGAGATCGTCCCCGGCAAAGGGCCGGAGGTATGTCAGCCCGGCGATAGCATCCAGAGCCGCTCCTCTGTGAGCTTCGACCAGATAGGCAGCCTTTTGATGTCGGTCGGAAAGGACATCTCAGAAGTGGGGAAAGCTTTGAAGGAAATGATCGGCGGAGAGGAGCCCAAGATGAATTTCCAGGAGATCTTGCAGAACCTTTCGATCCTGACCAGCGACCTGAAAGAGTTGACCGGCGAGAATAAGGGCACGCTGAGTGAAGGTATCCAGTCGTCTGCAAATGCCATTCAGAAGTTTGACCGACGGGTGGAAGATGTTTCAGATAACCTGGACGAACTGATCCGCCTGATGAAGGATATCATTGAAGAGAACAGAGGGAACATCGGCGATAGCACGGAAAGGCTCAAGGTGCTGATTGAAGAGGCGGAGGCTGCTCTGCAGCAGTTGACCGAAGCTCTGGGAAAGATCAACCAGGGCGAAGGGACGCTGGGGAAGTTGATCCAGGAGCCCGAGTTGTATGACAGGGCAGAGCGGACGCTGGATGAAGTAGAGAAAGCCACCCGCCGCGTGTCTTCCATCCGTGCCCAAGCAGGAATACACATGGATTATTATGAAACAAGCGATCTTTTCAAAGGAACGCTTTCCTTCGCTCTTTGGCCGACCTCTGATTCCTTTCTCCTGGGACAAATCGTTCGTGATCCATGGCAGGACAGATTCACCTACTCCCTCCAAGGCGGCCTCAAAATTGGTGCGTTTTCTCCCAGGGCAGGAATTCTGGAATCGGAGCTGGGGATAGGCCTTGATTGGTATGCCTGGAGGGATCGCTTAAGGTTTACGCTCGAGAGCTATGATTTTAACCGCGATCCACGCCCGCGCTTTCGATTCTTAACCAGCTTTTATGCCACCAAATTTTTCTATGTCCTGTTCGGGCTGGATGATTTTTCAGTTCCTGATAATAGAGAGCTGTTTTTTGGATTGGGCCTTGGCATCTGATGAAAGAGAAAACGGTTTTCGTCTGCCAAAGCTGCGGGTTCCATTCCCCCAAATGGATGGGGAGGTGTCCGAGCTGTGGAGAGTGGGATTCATTGATCGAGGAGATCGAAGAGGAAACCAGTGCAGAATTTGCGTTTCCTCCCTCAGAGCCTGTCCTCTATGAGGATGTCAAACAGGCCGAAAAAAAAAGGATCCAAACGGGGATCGAAGAGCTGAACAGGGTTCTTGGAGGGGGCGTGGTCCTGGGTTCACTGGTTTTGATCGGCGGAGAGCCGGGTATTGGAAAGTCCACTTTGCTTCTTCAAGTCAGTCGAGATTTTTCTGCACAAGGGGAGAAAGTCCTGTATGTTTCCGGCGAAGAGTCTTTGGAGCAGATCAAACTCCGGGGGCAGCGGCTGGGCATAGAGAAAAGTAATTTGTACCTCTTGGCGGAGACCAACCTGGAGCGGATCATCGCTCATGCAGAAAACCTGTCTCCTCAAGTCTTCATCCTTGACTCGGTCCAGACTGTTTTTTCCTCCAAGCTGTCCTCGAGCCCCGGGACGATCAGTCAGGTGAGAGAGGTGACCAACCAGATCTTTCGTTTTGCCAAAAAGAATGTCATCTCTTCGTTTCTCATCGGCCACATCACAAAGGAAGGGTCTCTAGCCGGGCCAAAATCGCTCGAGCACATAGTGGACTGTGTTCTCTATTTTGAGGGAGAACGTGACCACACTCACCGTGTGTTGCGCGCGCTCAAGAACCGGTTCGGGCCGGTATCCGAACTGGCCATTTTTGAAATGACGGGACAGGGCCTTCAAGCCGTGGCCAATCCGTCAGCATTTTTCTTGAAAGAAAGACCCACAAAAGAGAGCGGAAGTGCGGTTGTCTGCACTATCAAGGGTTCACGGCCACTGCTCGCTGAGGTGCAGGCCCTCGTCTCTTCTGCGCTCTTTACCGGAAATCCGCGGAGGATGACGATCGGCCTCGATCATTATCGCGCTTCAATGCTTATGGCCATTGTCGAGAAAAAACTTGGCTTCAGCTTTGCCGGAGAAGATGTCTATCTGAATGTCGCCGGCGGGCTCTCGATAGATGAACCGGCCGCAGATTTGGGAATTTTAGTTGCCGTGGTTTCCAGTTTGAAGAACAAGGCGGTATCCTCTGATCTAGCCGTATTTGGGGAGGTGGGGCTGAGCGGAGAAATCCGCTCGGTTGGACATCCGTTGGCCAGGGTGAAGGAAGCCTCCTCTTTGGGCTTCAAGACAATCATCCTCCCTAAAGGGAATGTTTCGCATCTTGAAAAAGAGGACACAACCGGTATAAACTTGATAGGCGTTACAACCGTGAAAGAAGTCATAGATATTGTTTTTTAAATTATTAGATAATCTTTTTATGAATGATTCAGGATAATAGTTTAATAAGATATTGAGGTCATAATATGGGTATTTTCATTCTTCGTATCCTGGTAGTCGCCTCGATCGCCGCAGCTGGGTACTTTTTTCCTCCCTTTCAGCTGATTCCCCAATACGGCGCTCTGACCGGGTTAGTGCTGGGTGTTCTCATCGTCTATCTTGAGACGATGATTAGGAAAAGCCAGTTCAAGATTATTTGGGGATCAACACTGGGAACCTTTGCGGGCGTTATGTTCGGATGGGTCTTTAGCTCCATCTACCAAACCATCGCTCCAGACAGCTCGACAACAATCTTCATCCGGATCTTCTTCCTGCTGATCCTTCCCTATATCGGATTCCTCGTCGGCACACGGCGATTCGAGTGGCTCGACCCGGCGCATTTTCTGCGGTTTTTCAGAGACAAAAGCGTAGGACGGACCTATAAGATCTTGGACACCAGCGTGATCATTGACGGAAGGATCGCCGACATCTGTGACACGGCCTTTGTTGAGGGAACGCTGATCCTCCCTCAGTTTATTCTGAAAGAGCTTCAGCTGATCGCCGATTCTTCTGATGGGATCAAAAGACAACGAGGCCGGAGGGGGCTTGAGGTCTTAGATCATCTTCAAAAATCATCTCAGGTCTCTGTCGTGATCTCCGGAGTGGATTTTCCAGAGGTCCAGGATGTCGATTCCAAGCTTATCGAACTGGCGAAACACCAAGATGCCAAGATCATCACCAATGACTTCAACCTGAACAAGATCGCCCAACTCCAGGGTATCCAGGTTTTGAACATCAATGAGCTGGCCAATGCCATGAAACCTGTCGTTCTCCCCGGAGAGTCGATCCGGGTGTTTATCTTGAAGGAGGGGAAAGAGAAAGACCAGGGTGTCGCCTATCTGGATGACGGGACTATGGTCGTCGTGGACAATTCTCGAAGGATGATCGGACAGACTGTGAGCGTCACCGTCACGTCCGTGCTCCAGACGACCGTGGGAAAGATGATATTCGGCCGTTATAACGAAGACTCTCATGAATAAGGTCACCGCGATTGTCGTCGCTGCCGGTGAGGGTCAGAGGTTTGGTGCGCCCAAACAATTTGCGCCGCTCAAGGATAAAGCTGTTTTGGAGTGGAGCCTGGAGTGTTTCCAGACTCACATCCAGGTGGCGGACATCGTCCTTGTTCTGATGAGGGATATCGAAAAAGAAGAATACATGAGACGATTCCCCAAAATTGTTTCCGTAGTCACCGGAGGAAAACACAGGCAGGATTCCGTGTTTGCTGGATTCGGCCAGGTCGACCCTCAGGAGACTGGGTTTGTGCTCATTCATGACGGCGTCAGACCCCTGGTCGATCATGCTTTGCTCAGCCGGGTCATCAGGGCAACTAAGGAGAGCGGGGCAGCCATCCCCGTCGTTCCTCTGGAGGACACGGTGAAGGTTGTCGAGGGAGGCAAGATCCTTCGGACTCTGGACAGAGAAAAGCTCCGGCGGGTGCAAACCCCACAGGGCTTTTCCTATCCCATCCTCAAAGCTGCGTTGGAGCAAGCCAGAGAAGACGATCACTACGGCACGGATGAGGCTGCCCTTGTTGAGAGAATAGGGAGAGAGGTCGTTCTTGTTGAGGGTGACCCCAGGAATATCAAGATCACCACACCCGAAGATATCCGTATCGCGGAGGCATTGCTTGAAGATTAAGGCGGGGCTCGGATACGATATTCATCGCTTGGTGAGTGGGAGACGGCTTTTTTTGGGAGGAGTCGAAGTTCCATTTGCCAAAGGATTGCTGGGGCACTCAGACGGAGATTGTGTCATTCACGCCATTGCTGATGCGCTTCTGGGCGCACTGGGCGAAAAAGATATCGGCCATCATTTCCCTCATTCAAAGAACGAATACAAAGATATTCGAAGCACGGAATTGCTCAAAAAAGTTGTCCAGAAGCTAGAGGAGAGAAAGTCCAGAATCGCACATATCGATTCTCTGATCATTGCAGAGGAACCAGGTCTTGCTCCGTTCATTCCACAGATGAAGGAGACGTTGTGTTCGATTCTTCGGATCGGGCCGGAGGATCTGGGAGTCAAGGCAAAGAGCAACGAAGGGCTCGGTGCTATCGGTCGCGGTGAGGCGATCGCCGCATGGGCAACTGTCCTTTTAGAAATTCCATAGTCAGAATTTAAGGAAGAGAGAGGGCGCATCTTTTCCCTCTGTGTATTTACGTCCTTTTTGTATTCCCTGAGAGAAAAAAGAAGATATGCGGGATAATCAGGATCGAAGGCAAAACCATGAGGCTGGTTTTTTGAGAGAAGACAGGATCGATACGATCCTCCGGTCACTCGAGAAAAGACTCAGAGGAGCGAAGCCAGGCCTGAAAGCACAACTAAAAATGGCCCCTCGCCCGAGGCCTGGACATCGACGATATGACGAGGTGGAGGCGTCGTGCACTAGAGCCGGGGTCCTTGCTCTCCTTTATCCCTGGGAAAACGCGTTATATCTTGTCCTCACAAGACGGACAGAACGGCTGCGTCATCATCAGGCCCAGATCTCCTTTCCGGGGGGGCGTCAGGAGTCTGGAGAGGATTTTGTCCAGACAGCGCTTAGAGAAACCGGGGAGGAACTGGGGATTTGTCCGGAAGCCCTCCAAGTTTTGGGGTCGTTGACTCCTCTCTACATCCCTCCAAGCGACACCTGTATTTATCCGGTGGTTGCCACCCAAGACCAGAGGCCTTCCTTCATGCTTTCGCCAAGAGAAGTGGAGGAGGCGATTGAAGTGCCCGTAAGGCATCTTCGCGACCCGCAGAATGTTCATGAGGAGATCTGGACGATCAGAGGAAAACCCGTGAGGGTTCCTTTTTATTTATTCAGCGGAAACAAAATCTGGGGAGCCACTGCAATGGTTTTAGCGGAGCTGCTGGAGCTTCTGGAATAAATTTCTGTCCGTTTTATCCCTGCCGACTGTTAGAAATCCCAACTGTTTTATGACCGTAATGATTAGCTTCTCAGATAGAATCAGAGGAGACGTTTTTGCTCCAGTCAGATTTCTGATCCCCCCTTCAACTCATTGATATATCCAAACGATTGGCCCCGTCTGGTATTGAATGAGTGTTGGAATTTGAGAGGTAGAAGAGCTGGAAAAGAGCGAAAAGAAAAAACTAAAAACGGGATTTGAGGCGGCGGGGGTAAAGCGGAGTAAAGGGTGGGATCGGCTGGGCTTGCAGGCTGAATCTGCCCGTTGAGATGGAGAGGAGGACTCTCTGGATTCTTAAGGCCAGCCAATCCCTGGTTTTGATGATTGGGCTCATCATTCCTTTATTCACAGATTTTATCCTTTGCTTGTGATGGAATGAGCGAGCGGAGAGCCAGTGCGGGCCAACACATTCGAAATAATTTCGTAGCCGGCATATTTTCCGACCTTCACGATGTCGACAGCGGGTGCCGCGATCAAGCTGAATGCCAAAAAGCTCAAAAACACAGCCAGAACGAGGATTCCGATTTTTTCTCTGAGTCTCATTTTAACCTCCTGTTTCATTTGATCACTCATTGACATAGTATATACGCAAGAAATCTAGAAAAGGTTCCGCATTTTTTTGTTGCGACGGGGGATGGCAGAGTATGTTTCTATGCTCTTGAATAGCAGCACATGGAACAAAAGCGGGTGAGAGAACGAACCTGCAATATTCACTCAATACCGATCATATGAATGAGAGCTTTTTGAAGAGAGGATCGGCAGATTTCTTGAATAATTCAGGTGAAAAATGGATGATTCACGAGTTGAGGTTGCTGTAGATGCGAGGCATGGAGGGCGAAGCCGTAGTTTACTAGTGCGAGACCCGACATAACGACGCAGATGCAGTAAGATCAACTCGCCCGAAGGGGAAAAGATGCTGACAATAAGATATGGAGTGTTTTTATGATTTAAAAGTGTCAGCAGCTGTTATGAATTATTCAGATTAACGGAGGATTGTTAGGGACACGCTTTTGCTCAAGAAGGCCCCTTCCTCGGCTCCCGGGATCTCTATGACCAAGCTGTTCTCACCGGGAATCCCAGCGCTGATATCGACAAAAACGATTCCAGACCAGATCTTTGTTTTTTCGTTCCAGGCTTCGGCCAGCATCTCTCCATGGAGAGGGCGCACTTTGCGGTCTTCGCCGATCAGGAAAAAATCAGTCGTGATATCTCTTTTGCCATAAGGCAGGTAAGCCTGAAAAAAAAGATGAGCACCGCTCCATTGTTTAAACCGACGCGTGACCTTTGGAAAAAACCTGGCCTGCCCGAATTCGAGGCTGCCGTCTTTTTTCGAGAGCTCGAAGGCTGTTGGGCCTTTCTCCAAGGCTCCGTTGATGTCTCCCAATATGCAGTTGACAATGGCTCCTGTGCCGCTCTTCGTAAAATCAGGGAGAGAAAAGGACAATTCCCACGTACCGATCTCATTAGTGACTGGGTCCACGAGGGCGAACACCGACTTGTATTCCTTGGCCCTCAAAGGGATTTCTGGCCCTTTGAAGTTGAAGCTCAGGGCGTCCACGGTTTTGATATAATTCATGAAGTTCATGTCGATATTTAAGGGGAGGTTGACCTGCCCGCCAAAACCCTTCTCTCCACTCATTTGATCATACATCCACACATGCAGGTTGAATTTTTTAGGACCGAGCTCTGTGTACCTGTCAAGGAACAACTCTTTTGTAGGCAGCGCAACGCTCATCCAGGGCTCATATTTTCCCGAGGAAGACACAAAAGGGACAAGTTCTGCAAAAAGCGGCAGTTCTTTAAAAAGCGAAGGCATGTAAAAAGCTGTAAGAAGTTGGATCTTATTCTTTTCTGCCTGGGAATAGTCGGTATATCCTTTCCTGTAGCGCACATCTATGCCACTGCGTTTGACATTTAATTTCAGTTGATGGTCTTTGTCGTCGGGCTCTTTTCTCTGAGGGTAGAAGCTCAGCTGGTAGTAATGGTTGAGGTCTGTGCGCATAACTTGACGGAAGGCGTCGAATTTTGTGGCCCCCCTCAGGGAGTCTGCCCCCGTGTCTTCTGAGAGCCATGCCAAATTATGCACTCTATTGATCCTGTCCCGGCTTGTCTTTTCCAGGTTGGACTGTTGGTATTGTTGGTAATGTTCTGCCGATGCTCCTGAGTACAGATGTTTTATAAAGGACTCAGAACTCAGAGAATATATGGAGATATTCTGGGCGTTGGCAAACCGAATCACCTCCCGGATGACCTCTTCAGAGCTTTTGAAAGCTTTGTCTCCCAGGATGTTGAAGGGATCGAACACTTTTATATTCTCGTTGACAGGAAGTGTGAAATTGCGACCCGAGTAGTTTCTCTGTATGCCAAAAAACCGATCTCTTCTTGCCATATCTGAGGTATCCCCGAAATCAGGGAGAGTATCTTGCGGAGCGATATCCGGGATTCCCCCGCTTATGAGGAGCATGTTTTTCCTTCCCGGGAGGTCCATGATCATGTTCACTGCGGCCAGGATCCCTCCGATCGTCTTTTCGAATTTGTTCAATTCTTTGTACAGATAGTCCATTCTCATCATCGTCTCATAGAGACGAGAATCCGCTCCGCTGGTGGTTGCGTCGTGTTGGGGGATATCGCCCATGTCGGTTCCCAAATTCCATATTTTTCCGGAGGCCATCTTTACGGATTTTTTGATGAGCTCATCATCGGTGGTAAAGGGCTGGAGGATCTCGAAACCTTTTGTGGGGCTCAGCTGACAAATCATGACTTCGTGTCCCAGTTGGATCAGCGAGTTGAGCTCGCTCACGATATCCACCTGCTGGTTCTCGATCTCTTTTTGCCAAGAATTGATTCCGTCAAAGATGACAGCCAGCTTCTTTTTGGGACGATCTGTGACACTGTCCTCTCTCTCTTCCTCCTTTAAAAAATCAACGGTTCGTTCCTCGAAACTGATGAGGTCGAAGGAGTTTAAAGACACCTTTTTCCCGTCTTCATAAAGCTCAAAATCATCCTTCGTCAGGTCTTTCACAAATGTGCCGTCTTTGGTGACGATCACATCCAACAGCACCAGACGAACAGCGACTTCGTATTTCTCGGGGGGGATCTCTTGAGCCTGCTTTTGGAAGCCGTAGAGCCAGAGAGAGAAAACCAAGGCGCTTATGACCATTCCCATAAATCCTCTTTTCATGTTTTCTCTCTTATTCCGCCCTCTCGTAATAATAGAATAGCATGTTTGAATTCCTGTTTCCAATTGGGAGAGGAAACATCTTTATTTCCGTGATGCTCTCAAGTCAAGTGATAATAGCAGGAGCTCGTCACAGTCCATATTCGTCGAAAACCCCCCCACCCACCACCATCCGACTCATAAGGACATTGACTCGCTCTTTTTTGCCTCTAATGCCCGTATCACGGAAATAAGGATGCTTCCATTGGGAGACCATTTGATCAACACTTCCAAATCGTTGATTGCGGTTTTCTCCACCCACCGATCGGGGCATGCCATACCACAACTTGTATTTGAAGAATCACAAAATCGGAGATGTTTCTGAAATGATGAACTCTCTGAGATGCTTGACTCAGGGGATGTTCGATATTAGTATGAGTCGTAATGGAAAAAGTGAGAGTGCGCTTTGCCCCCAGCCCAACGGGCTATCTCCATGTGGGGAATGCCAGAACAGCTCTGTTCAATTGGCTTTTTGTCCGTCAGCAGGGTGGTGTTTTTATCCTCCGCGTCGAAGACACGGATGTGGAACGCTCAAAATCCGCCTACGATCGGAAACTGATGGAAGATTTGCACTGGTTGGGATTGAACTGGGATGAAGGGCCTGATGTAGGCGGAGAACATGGGCCTTACCGTCAGTCTGAACGATTGGATATCTACAGAGTGCAGACAGAGAGATTATTGAAAGAGAGCAAAGCCTATTACTGTTTTTGTACGCCTGAAGAGCTTGAGACTGAGAGGAAAAAAGCCATCGATGCGGGAAGAACGCCTGTCTACAGCGGGAGATGTCGGGCCACCCCTCAAGAGGAGTCCGCCCGACGTTTCGCTGCCGGGGAGGAGGCTGTGGTAAGGCTGCGGACACCCGATGAGGGAACCCTCAGCTATGATGACATTGTCCGGGGAACGCTCCAATTTGACCTGAGCCTGATCGGCGATCCCATACTTGTTCGATCCAACGGCCTCCCTGCCTACAACTATGCTGTGGTGGTGGATGATGCTTTTATGGCCATCTCGCATGTGATCCGCGGGGAAGATCATATCCAGAACACACCTCGTCAGATCCTGATTTGCCAGGCGCTGGGTTTTGACCGACCTGCGTTTGCCCATCTCTCTATGGTCATGGGGAAAGACAACACACGACTGAGCAAACGTCATGGCGCCACTGCTGTGGACCAGTTTGAAAAAGATGGAATCGTCCCCCATGCCCTGTTCAATTATCTGGCACTGTTGGGTTGGGCCCCGCCCGACGGGCAGGAGGTTTTGACAAAGGAAGAGTTGACCGGTCTTTTCCGGCTGGAAAAAGTCAGCCGGTCATCAGCGATCTTCGACTATGACAAGCTTGACTGGATCAATCGCCAGCACATTAGAAGACTCTCCTCTCAAGAAAAGACTGAGTATGCCTTCCCACAGCTGAAAGATGCAGGGTTTTTGCCCGGAGAGATGTCTCCTTTGCACTGGGAATGGCTAACAAAAGCTGTGGAGGCTTTTGTGGAGAAGATCAATCGGTTTTCGGATCTCCCCGGCTTGTTTTCCACTCTGTTTGAATTTTCGCTATCCGTTATGGATGAAGAGGCAATGGAGATCTTGAAAGAGAGCTGTTCCTTGAAAGTGATCCGGAGTTTTGCTGAGAAAATTGTGTGCGTCGATAAGTTCGATTTCGAGACTTTCGGGTTGATGGCCAAAGACATTAAAAAGGACACGGGGTGTCAAGGAAAGGATCTCTACCGTCCTCTGAGAGTGGCTCTAACCGCAAAGACCTCCGGCCTCGAGCTGGACAAGTTCATTCCTGTAGTGGAGGAGGGGGCAAAACTTGAATTCCCTAAACCCATCAAGAGCTGTGCGCAACGGGTCTCTGAAACCTTGGCTTTTATCGAATGATCGATAAAGAGAGGTGTTTTACTGCCCTCGGATATCGATATGAAAGCGATGTCCAAAAGGCGAACCTGATGCTACGTTTGAGACTGGATGCGGGAACTGATCCGTGTTCCATGGAGGTGAGATAAGGCCTTATCCTGAAGTCAATAAACGGAGGAAAACATGGAATTTTTTAAATTTGCTCTTGAGATGGAGAAAAAAACTGTGAAGAACTATCGTTCCTTAGCAGAACAATGCCAGAACAATGAAGGCGTGAAGAATATCCTGTTGATGCTCGCGGAGGATCATGAGAAACATAAAAAAACACTGATCGATATACAAAAGAATCTGCACACAGAGATGCCGGATACCGAAGCTTTTCGCGAAGCCCGAAAGCTGTTCACACACATTCAGACAGAAAAAGATCCTTTCAGTTGCGATATCGACCAAGTCAAATTATACGAAGATGCCCGTGACCTTGTTCTCAAGAAGCAACAGTTCTACTTGGACATGATCGATTCAATGGACACAGAGGAAACCAAGACCCTGGTGAGACAGATAGCGGAGGAAGAGCAGAAACAGGTCGAGGTCTTAGGTCATATCATCGAGATGGTGAGGCGTCCTCAGACTTGGCTGGAAGATGCAGAATTCCACCACCTGGATGAGTATTAATCCTTGAATTCGAGGTCGGGCTTGAAGGTGATCCAGCCGTTAAGGAGGGAGAGGAGGAAGAAGATAAACATTATGGCAAAGGATATTCCGATCGATTGCCATAAGCCCAAGCTTATAACCAGGATCGGCGCCAATGCCGTAATGAAGCCTCCTCCGAGAAAAGGCTCGTAGATCATCTGTTTGAAACCAAAGGCTTTGGCTGTGTCCGTCTTATAGAGGGGGTCGACGACACGGAGGAGAAAAAGGCCGATCGCGGTGACTCCTGTCTGCATGCCGAACTCCGTGATCCCCCGCTCGAACCAGAATCTTTTGAACATCCGGGGGGCGAGGAAGGTCGCGCAGAACACCATCCAGAGGATTCCTACGGCCATTATGATGGAAAAGGGCCAGATATTGGCCAGAAACACGTCCAGCTTGATGGTGGCGATGGCTGAGAGGACGAGGATATCGAGGGCCAATCCTAAAAGCCTGTCAAAGGTGTTTTTATCGTAGTATTTGTCTATCCTGAACCAGATGGAGAACTTCTGAACGATTAGCCCTCCGAGCATGGCAAGGGGGAACAACGGAAATGCCCGGAGTTCTGCATGAATGGATTTTATCCCCACGAGCATCCCCCAGCCGATGATAATCGCTATGGAGATGATGCTGAAATGAAACGTCAGGGGTTCGATAGCCTCAGAAGCAACCGTGGCCGTGGCGATGGAGAAGCGTTCGGACTTGGGGATCAACCCCTTTTTTTTGTACGCAGGAATTCCTCTTTTTTCGCTCAGGTAGGCGCAGTAATTTTTTCGGATGGCAATGTTGATCAAGATCATGCCAGCTACCACTGCGGTGATAACGCCCACTGTTGCGGACATGAGGGACAAGTCCCCGCCTGCTTCGAATCCAAGATTTTTAAAAACTTCTCTCATGCCTGCCGCAGTCCCATGGCCACCCGAGAATCCGATCTCGACAATGCAGCCGAATGTTTCATGGACTTTGAACAGGGGTATTAAAACAAGCGCCGAAATAAGAAGCGCAAAAAAGTACTGCCCCATTCCCGCGACAACTCCGAAGCAGAGCTGAGAACCACCCACTTCCCATATTTTTTTTACGCCGGGGATATCGACGCCCAGAAAAAGAGAGGCAAACACGACGTTGATCAGTATCCCGGGGAGAGGCCTCCAGTTGGATATGATCCATTCGGGGATGAGGCCGAATCCATAGGGGCCTAGGGCTAAAGCTAGGAATCCGGCGATGATCGCTGAAGGCAAAAAGAGGATCTGGAGGATACGGATATTGACCCGCAGCAGTTTCCCAAAAATGAGGAATATCCCCAGGATGCAGATGCTGTAGAGAAACTCCAATATCCTCTCTCCGTTTCTGGAATGTCTATTACACTTCATCTCCTTCGCAATAATCAAGTGTTTTTCTCAATCTTGGCCTGCCGCCACATGGCGCCAGACATTCCGATCGAGCGTATGGATAAGAGCATGCGCAGGCGATCAACATCCGACAACAGAGATACAGATTCAGTTTGTTTTCAGTTTTTTCCTATGGTATAAGCTAGGGATAAGGGTTGTTTCTCGACCAGCATCTTATGAGGAATGAGTGGTGGAAAAAATCATCCGGATCAATCCTCTGCTTGAGGCATTGAGGTCTTCACCCCTTCGCGTGACGAAGGTATTCATCCAGAAAGATACAGAGAAAAAAAGAGCCAAAGAAATTGTCAGGATGGCTAAAGCCAGGAGGGTTCCGGTCGTATGGGTCCCGAAAAAGAGGTTGGATTCCATGGATATGCACCATCAAGGGGTTGTGGCTCTGGCCTCAGCCAAATCTTTCGTGCCGTTGGATGACATCCTTTCAGATGCGAAAATGCCATTTTTCCTTTTGCTCGATGGAGTGGAAGACCCGCAGAATTTGGGTGCGATCATCCGTACGGCAGAAGGTGGGGGTGTGGATGGAGTCATCCTTCCCGAGAGACGATCGGCAGGGTTGTCGGGAGTTGTGTCTTCCGTATCCGCAGGGGCTCTGGAGCACATCAAACTTGTTCGGGTGACAAACCTCGCGAGAGCTATGGACAGCCTCAAGGACAGAGGAATCTGGCTTGTGGGGGCTGAGGGAGGGAGCTACGATTATTGGTTCGATTTTGATTATTCAGTGCCTTTAGGCCTTGTGTTAGGTTCAGAGGGCAAAGGTCTTCGTCCCCTTGTGAGGAAAAAATGTGACAAGATCCTCTCCATTCCACTCTTGGGGCGAGTGACATCCCTCAATGTTGCCTCCGCCGCAGCTGTTTTTATCTACGAGGTCGTCCGCCAAAGAAAGAATTTTAAAAAATGAACCTGAGCCATTCACGAGTGGAGTGGACGACAACGATACCGAGTTTGTTAGATCGGCAGGAAAAATGGGTCGGCGCCCGAAGGGAAAATGCCGATATTAAGACTGGAAAGCGTTTTCAATGGAAATATTGACGCTTTTCATGAATAATTCAGTTGAATAAATTCATCGTGTTCACAGTAATCCTTACCGAAGGTCAAGATTATGCAAGAAGGAACTGTGCTCCAACGAGAAGCTGTACTTTTCAAAGTCAAGGGACGTATGAAAAACACCAAAGCTCTTTCTGAGGCAGAAATTTGTGCGCTCGTCCAGAGAGGAGACAAAGAGGCATACCAAGAAATCGTGGTCAGGTACATGCAGTCGGCCTACTATGTAGCCTTGGCTTTTGTGCATAACCATCAGGATGCTCTGGACCTCTCTCAAGAGGCGTTCATCAGAGCTTTCAGAAAAATAAAAAAATTCGACACCAATAGACCTTTTTTCCCTTGGTTCTACCGGATCTTGAAGAATCTCTGTATCGATCACTACAAGCATCGACGGCGTCTCAGAGAAGTGCCCCTCGATAGCGTCCGGATCTTGGAGGTTGAGCACGAAGACAGGGAAATGAAAAAAGCTCTCTGGAAAGGGATAGACGAACTTCCCCATGAACAGAAAGAGATCATCATCCTGCGCTATTTTCGACAGCTCTCTTACCAGGAGATCGCAGAGGTCTTGGGCAAACCCATCGGCACGGTGATGTCATCACTGTACTACGCCAAAAAAAGACTGAAAGGAATCGTCGGGAAATACCTGGGATTTGAATAAAAGAGATGTTTTTTGGAGTTTGATATGGACCATCAAAAGATAAAAGAACTCATTTCTTCATACCATGACAAACATTTAAGTGAGGATCAGAAAAGGAAGATCGAAGAACATATCCAGCACTGTGAGGAATGCCGCAGAGAGTTTGAAGAAATGGGGAAGTTCGAGGAGGTCATGCGAAAAATGAAGCTAAAGGATCCCCCCCAAGAGATGTGGCAGGTTTACTGGGCATCTATTTATAACCGCCTGGAAAGAAGAATTGGATGGATATTGTTATCTATAGGTGCTATCATAATGCTCTTTTTCGGCGGATACAAAGCCGTCGAAGGGATCATTCAGGATCCGACCACCCCGATAATCTTGAAGGTCGGAATCCTGGCCGCCCTGGCTGGGTTGGTGATTCTGCTCGTTTCCATCGGGCGAGAAAGGATTTTTGTGAGAAAAAGGGAACGCTACAAGGAGGTTGTCAAATGATACTCGTGACCACAGATGGGATCCCGGGGAAAACGATAACAAAAACCCTCGGCCTTGTCCGGGGGAATACCATCCGCGCTCGGCACATTGCCCGGGATATTTCAGCCGCGTTACGGAATATTGTGGGAGGGGAGATCACAGACTACACAAAGATGATGGCCGAATCTCGGGAGCAGGCTCTTGACCGGATGGTCGAGGAAGCCGAGAGCTTAGGCGCCAATGCTATATTAGGCGTACGCTTCACAACCTCGATGATCATGCAAAGCGCCTCAGAAATATTGGCCTATGGCACAGCTGTCACTATAGAATAAGACAACATTTTAATATTCAGATGCGCGCGTTTTTTTTGAGTTCGCTTATTTTTATCTTTATTCTCTTATCTGGCCTGGCTCTCTGCGCTCCAGCCATAGAGGCGCAAGAGGAAGCCGAAGTTGGAGTTTTTGATATCTTTTTTATGGGAGAGAAAGTCGGCTATGAGGAGTACAGTTGGGAATCCAGCGAGCGAGAATATCTCCTCACGGTCAGGGGCCGGATGACCAAACCGATCCCCATGGTGATCGAAAAGCTCACCATTCGTTTGGACAAGAGTTTTATCCCTAGTCAGTATTTTTTTAAAGGTTCGGTGAGCGGCGTCGAGCAGGAAATTTTGAGCGTTATCAATGATGGAGATGTCGCAAATATCATCCTGGTTGCCGGGCAGGAACAGAAAAGCTCTGCCAAGGTCCGAAGAGATGCCCTCCTTTTACCGAATGCCATTTATTCGCCCTATATTGTCTTGACAAAAAGGTTCCCCTGCATTCTTACAGAAAAAACGGAACTATTCGCCTACCTCATCCCCCAAATGGAGACTCCATTCACTGTCGAACCTGCGGAATTTAATCCCTGCCACTTCATCCTGGAAATGACTGGATCAGAGATTCATGTAGGAACGGATGAGAACGGGCAATTGAATTCTCTTGAGATTCCGCTGCAGAATTTAAAGGTTGTCCGCAACTCGAGATGATGAAAAAATTATGCGGGCCCAGATGAGTTGAGTTGGGGCTGGCGCATTTCTTCCCTGTATGGCCCTGATTGATAGGGTCCTTTATAAAGAATTCTGTCCTCTAATCATGCAATCTGATCACCTCATTGCGTCCTGGGGATTCATGGACCCGCAGCTTGGGAATGAGACTCCGTGAAGACGAGAGTTGACATTGATTCTGGCATATCTATAGAATAGTCGGGTATCGTGAACATTGTTCTTGCGTAAAACCCATGGTAGGACGAAAAGATTTTTATCAGCTAGAGAAAAATATCATTCGTCTCAAAGAAGACATCGATACCCTTGTGTCCAACGAGCCGGATGAGGCAAAGGAAAAGATTGTCCCGATCAGGGAAAAAATCGAACAGGAATGGGCAAAGATTGCTCCTATACTGACCCCTCTTCAAAAAGTGCAGGTCGCCCGCCATCCCCAGCGACCGTATACCCTGGATTACCTGGAATCGCTCACTCAAAATTTTACGGAGATCCACGGGGACCGCCGTTCCGCGGATGATCCGGCTATCATTGCCGGATTGGGATTTTACAGGGGTCGGTCTGTCGCTTTCATCGGGCACCAGAAGGGCAGAACAACACGCCAAAGGATTGCCCGCAACTTCGGCCAGCCAAATCCGGAAGGGTATCGCAAAGCACTCCGGGTTATGAAAATGGCAGAGAAATTCGGGCTCCCGGTTGTCACTCTCATCGACACTCCAGGGGCCTATCCTGGTATCCAGGCAGAGGAGCATGGACAGGCCGAGGCCATTGCCTGTAACCTGAAGGAGATCTCAAAACTGAAGGTGCCTGTCGTCAACATTGTGATCGGCGAAGGAGGAAGCGGAGGTGCCCTGGCGATCGGAGTTGGCGATGTGATCATGATGTTGGAGCATTCGTTCTACTCGGTCATCTCCCCAGAGGGATGTGCGGCGATCCTGTGGAAAGATCAGGAGGCTGTCCCTCAAGCAGCAGAGAATCTCAAGTTTTTAGCCCAAGACCTTCTTGAACTCGGTATTATCGATAAGATTATCCCTGAGCCTCCGGGAGGAGCTCATGTCGATTTCGAACAGACGTTTAAAAATGTAGATAAACAATTGAGTGCAACTTTGAAAAAGCTGGAGATGATGGATCTAGGAGAGATGTTGGGAAAGCGATATCAGAAATTCAGAAAGATCGGGATTTTTACGGAAAAATGAGCGCAAAGTCAAAAAAAAGGATCACAGCGATCAAAGGAACAAAAGACATCCTTCCTTCTGAGGCGAGAAAATGGCAGAAAGTTGAGGCTGTTGCCAGAGAAGTCTTCGAGCTCTACGGTTACAGGGAGATCCGCACTCCCGTGCTCGAGGCCACAGAGCTTTTTGAAAAGGGAACAGGAGAGACTTCGGATGTGGTCACCAAGGAGATGTATACGTTTGTGGATAAGGGAGGGCGTTCCCTAACTTTAAGGCCGGAATACACACCCTCGGTCGTGCGCGCGATCATGGACCACAGCCTCCATCTGCAGCCCCAGCCAATGAGGTATTATTTCTTTGGTCCCATGTTTCGCTATGATAAGCCACAGAAAGGACGCTTCCGCCAGTTCCACCAGATCGACATTGAGGTTTTTGGAGAAGAAGACCCGGCCATTGATGCAGAGATCGTAGAGATGGCGGATTTTCTTCTGAATATATTGAATGTCACAGATACAGAGATTTTGGTCAATTCGGTGGGATGCCAATCGTGTCGCCCGTCCTATCACATGGAGTTAAGACAGGCAGCAGAGGCGGTGAGGGAAAACCTGTGTCCGGATTGTCAGAGGAAGATAGACCTCAATCCTTTGCGCATCTTTGACTGTAAAGAAGAAACGTGCCGGGAGATATCCCAGGAGTTTCCGAAGATCACGGATTTCCTCTGTCCGGAGTGTGGGGAACATTTCAAGATGTTCTGTGATCACCTGGAGGAGTATGGGATTGCCTACTGCCTTGAACCCCGATTGGTCCGTGGCCTTGACTACTACACAAAAACTACATTCGAAATTATCTCATCAAAGCTGGGAGCGCAAGATGCGATCCTTGGCGGTGGGCGTTACGACGACATGATGAAGAAATTTGGAGGGCCGGACATCTGCGGGATCGGTTTCGCCATGGGTTTGGAACGATTTCTTTCGGTTGTTCCTTTCCATGAGGAGAAGGAATCGTTTCTCTACATCGCGTTTTTGGGCGTCGAAGCAAAAAAAGCCGGAATGAAACTGGCGAGAGAACTGAGAAAAGGCGGAGTGGAATGTCTCATAGAATACAGGGAGCGAAACTTGAAGAACCAAATGAGCCGTGCCCATAAACTGGGCGCCACTTGGGTTTTGATCATAGGGGATGATGAAGTGAGAGCGAAACGCTATCAGTTGAAAAACATGGGAACTGGCGTTCAACAGGAGGTCGCTGCTAAAGACATCCGCGCCCTGATCCGGAAGCCTTCGTAAGTTTGGGTTGTATATTAAACGAAGAAGGGGTCAACATGAAATCCACAGATCACACACCGTGGAGAAGAACACGATATGGAGGAGAACTCCGCGCAGAACATATCGGCCAAGACGTCGTTCTGTTTGGTTGGGTACATAGACAGCGGGACATCGGGAATCTGGTCTTTATCGACCTCAGAGATAGGGAAGGTGTGGTTCAAGTCGTTGTCTCTTCAAATGATAGAGCCCTTTTGGAAGAAGCCAAAAAAGTGAGGATGGAGGATGTTGTGGGCGTTAAGGGGGTCGTGCGGGAGAGAGACGCACAAATGAAAAATCCCAAGCTCCCCACGGGAGAAATCGAGGTCGAGGCAAAAGAGTTCGTCGTTTTGCAGCCATCAGATGTCCCCCCGTTTGTCGTTGCTGACCCTCCTCAGGCCCAGGAAGAACTCCGTTTCAAATACAGGTATATCGACCTGCGGAGACCCTCCATGCAGCACAACGTGAAGCTCAGACACCAGGCAGCACTCAAAACTCGGAATTATATGAATGCAGAGGGATTTTACGAGATCGAAACACCCTTCCTCACCAAATCCACCCCTGAAGGGGCCAGGGATTACCTGGTTCCCAGCCGGATCTACAAAGGGAGGTTTTTTGCTCTGCCTCAATCGCCCCAGATCTTCAAGCAGCTTTTGATGATCGCCGGATTTGACCGCTACTTCCAGATCGTCCGGTGTTTTCGCGATGAGGACCTCAGAGCAGACCGCCAACCCGAATTCACCCAGATCGATGTGGAAATGAGCTTTGTGGAAAGAGAGGACGTTTTCCGTGTGATCGAGGGTTTGATGGTCGAAATCTTTGGGTTGATCGGTGTCGATGTCCAGCGTCCCTTTCCTCGTTTAACCTATGAGGAAAGCATAAACATGTACGGGACGGATAAACCCGATCTCCGGATGGATCTGGGAATTGCGGATCTGACAAATGTGGGCGCTAAGATCGATTCAGAGATTATCCAAGGCGCTCTTTCTGCAGGCGGTGAGCTGAGGGGATTGGTTCTGAAGAGAAGAGGAGACTCATCTCGAAGCAAGCTGGACAAGTTCAACTCAAAAGCCAAGGACCTCGGGGCCAAAGGGATCATGTGGATAAAAAAGTTTGACGGATTCAAGTCTTCCTTAAGGATCTCTGAGGAAGATCTGAAGAGAATATGGAAACGATGTGGAGCGGAAGACGAAGACCTTCTCCTTTTAGTGGCTGATGCAAAGGATGTCGCGCTCCGTGTCTGCGGCGCGATCCGGCAGGAGTACATCGCTCAACAGGTCCAGGGGAGAGAGGCGTACACATTCGCTTGGGTGACGGATTTTCCGCTTTTTGAGTGGAGCGAGGAGGAGGGGCGGCTCGTGTCCATGCACCACCCTTTCACATCTCCTGTCGAAGAGGATATCCCGTTCTTGGAAAACGAGCCCCTCCGAGTGCGAGCAAAAGCTTATGACCTTGTCCTCAACGGTGTGGAGATAGGCGGGGGCTCGGTCCGTATCAATGATCTGGATTTGCAGAAAGTGATTTTTAAAACTTTAGGATTGAGCCCGGAGAAAGCGGAAGAAAAATTTGGATTTTTCTTGGAAGCTCTCCGTTATGGAGCTCCTCCACACGGGGGGATCGCTCTTGGCTTCGACCGCATCGTTATGCTGCTGGCTGGGGAAGAAACGATCCGTGATGTCATTCCTTTTCCCAAGACGACGAGCTCTCTGTGTTTGCTGACCAATTCTCCATCCGAAGTCGATGACAGACAGCTTGTGGACCTAGGCCTTAAAAAAACAAAAGCCTGATCTTAAATTAATGATTTCTGGTCTATTGTGATATTGAATAAGATGGTACGCATCCCTAAAACCCTGATGGCATGCATTCATATAACGTTATTGAGTGATTAAATTGAGTGGTTGAGAAAACCGTGAGAAGGGCTGGACGGGCATTTTATGTTTTGCTGTAGGGTCCATTCCCCGAATGGACCTGGAAAAAACGGAGTGGATTTTCTTTTTCGATAGCACGAATTGGAACACTCGGAACGTCAATCATCACGGTTTTAGGGATGCTTGCAATAAGATGAAATGTGGATGAGGAGGTGAAAATATGAGGAAAAGGGTTGTCTTTATGAACAGGGCGTGTGTTTTTTGTGCCCTGGTCCTGGTTCTCGGTGTGCGCATCACAGCGCAGACCTTTGATGCCATCAAGAGCCAAGTCAAAGTGCACGTCCTGGAAAACGGAATGAAGTTCATCGTGTTGGAGCGGCATGAAGCCCCGGTCATCTCCTTCCATGTCTATGCCGATGTGGGAAGCGCGAATGAAACCTACGGAATCACAGGGATCTCTCATTTGTTGGAACACATGGCCTTTAAGGGAACCAAGCTTGTGGGGACGACGAACTATGAGGGAGAGGTCAAAGTCTTAGAGGAATTGGATGTCCTGTACGATAAGATTAAAACCGAAAAGGCGGGAGTCAACCCGGATACAAAAGCTCTTGAGGAGATGGAGGAAAAGTTAGAAGCCCTGAGGCTTAAGGCCAAAGAGTTTGTGGTCAATGGAGAGTTCGATGACATGTTCATGCGGGAAGGAGACCAAAGCCTGAATGCCTTCACCAGCGCTGATGCCACACAGTATGTGAACAGTCTTCCCTCGAACAAGCTGGAGTTCTGGATGGCCATGACTGCAGACAGGTTTCAATATCCTGTTTTCCGGGAGTTTTACAAGGAAAAAGAGGTGGTCATCGAGGAGAGACGGCTCTCCTTGGAGACCCGGCCCATCGGACGGCTGGTGGAGGATTTTTTGTCTACGGCTTTTAAGGCACATCCTTATAAGCATTCGGTCGTGGGACACATGTCGGACCTGGAATCCATCACCCGCAGAGATGTAGAGAACTATTTCCGCAAGTACTACGGCCCCAGTAATTTGACAGTCGGGATTGTGGGGGATGTGCATTCGGCCGAGGTTTTTACAATGGCAGAGTTGTATTTCGGTAACATCCCCAGTGAGCCGAAGCCAGAGCCTTTAAGGACCAAGGAACCTGAACAGTGGGGGGAGCGATGCGTTCAGGTTGTGGCCAAGTCGCAGCCATTCCTCATTTTGGGGTACCACAGGCCGGATGTGCGTCATCCCGATAGCTTTGCCCTGGATGCCCTCGCGAATATTTTGGGGCAAGGACGCTCATCGAGACTGCATGAGTCCCTTGTTAAAGATAAAAAGGTCAGCGTCCAGTGCGGCGTGTTCAACGGATTCCCGGGGGAGAAATACCCGAACCTTGTGGCGTTTATTGCGGTTCCTTCCCAGGGCCACACGTCCGAAGAGTGTCTCGAGCTCATCGATGAAGAGATCGCAAGGCTCAAAAAAGAGTCTGTCACGGCCGAAGAGTTGACCAAGTATCAACGCAGCAGTGTGAAAGCCATGCTCTCTCAGATGAAGTCTAACGGGAATATGGCAAGGTTGTTGACTTATGCTGACGTTGTCTTGGGAAGCTGGCAGCGACTGTTTGACCAAGTGGAGAAGATACAGGCAGTCAGTGTCGAGGATGTGAAGCGGGGGGCCAACACGTATCTCATTAAAAACAATCGGACGATCGGGGAGATCGTCCCCGAGGAAAAGTGAGGGGGAAGAGATGAAACAGGAAAGATGCCGTTCAAAGGAGAGAGTCATAAGAACAAGCCAACGATCCTTTTGGATCTTTGGTGCGATCGTCCTCCTTTTTGCCCTTTGTGTTCCATCGGCCCTTGCCCAGAAGAGCCCTAAGGATAAATTTGAGTTTCTCCCCCTTAATCCTATAAAGATGCCCAAGATAGAAACGCTGGACTTGGCAAACGGGCTCCATGTGTTTCTTGTTGAGGACCACGACTTCCCCACTATCGACATCCGGGCGGTCGTGCGCATCGGGTCCGTTTATGAGCCCGCTGAGAAAGTCGGACTCGCCGCGATGACAGGGACTGTTCTGCGGTCGGGGGGAACGGCCTCAAAAACAGGGGATGTAATCGATCAGGATCTTGAATCTCTTGCTGCCTCTATCGAGACCTACATCGGGCAGAGTTCGGGGGGATTTATGGCTTCGATGCTCAAGGAGGATGTCGACCGTGTTTTGACGCTCCTGACAGACATCCTTGTGAATTCAGCCTTTCGAGAGGATAAGATCGAGCTGGCCAAGATTCAGCAGAGATCGGAGATCTCACGCCGAAACGACGAAGTCGGAGGAATAGCCCGCAGAGAATTCTGGAAGCTGATGTATGGTGCCAATAGCCCCTATGCCCGGCAGCCGGAATACGCCACCATCGATGCCATAACAAGAGAGGATATCGTTCGCTTTTATCAAAGAGGCTTTTATCCGAACAACACACTTATGACGGTGTGGGGTGATTTTGCAACGGGCGCAATGGCAGAGAAACTGAAAAACACGCTCGGGACCTGGCCCACGGGAACTCCAGACATTCCGCCTCAACCCGAGGTGAAGTATGAATACACATACACGGTGAATCTCGTAGACAAGCCGGATGTCAACCAGTCAAACATCAGCCTCGGACATATCGGTGGGCTGATGAACAATCCTGATTACCCCGCCTTGAGTGTCATGAATGACATCTTGAGCTGGGAGCGAATGTTTAAAAAGATCCGGACAGATGAAGGATTGGCCTATAATGTTTGGGGGACCTATGGGGCGAGCTACAGACATCCGGGAGTCTTCAGCTGTGCGGCCCAGACGAAATCTGAGTCAACTGTCTATGCCATCGAACTCATGCTCGAGGAAGTGAGGCGGATAACCGAAGAAGAGGTGAGTGATGACGAGTTGGCCAGGGCCAAAGATCGGGACCTGAACACATATGTCTTCAACTTTGACAGCAAGGCCAAGATCGTCAACCGAATGATGACATACGCCTATAATGACTACCCGATGGATTTTATGGAGAGGATAAAAATAGGCGTTGAAAAGGTG
Organism: uncultured Eubacteriales bacterium; assembly: GCA_964406575.1. Lineage (GTDB taxonomy): Bacteria > Acidobacteriota > Aminicenantia > Aminicenantales > Aminicenantaceae > WTAW01. Next base: position 79,512 of record CAYOSH010000001.1, read on the forward strand.
ACGCAAGCGGATGTCCTGCGGGTGGCCAAAAAATACCTCCACCCGGACAAGGTTCAGATCTTGGTGGTCGGAAACACGAAGGCCTTCGATAAGCCTCTCTCCACTCTGGGAGAGGTGAATGTCATCGACATCACGATCCCCTCAGTTAAAAAAGAGCAATAGAAAACAGGTATTGAGCAAGCCTTCTGTCTACATAGAGCACGATTCTAACTCAAGCGACAGCCACATCCCCGTTCTTTCAAGAGAGCCCTCTGTTTTTGGGGAGAGTCTGTGTATTCTTTCTGTTCTGCTTCCCCCGTTGCCAATGTAACGTCCAGTGGGCTCTGATGCCGGTAACCGCGACGAGTCATTTCTTTGACCTGAGCCTCATGCCTCTGATATAGGGCCTTTAATTTTCCCCTCCACCTCAAGGTTTCCGGGTGGTTGGCGTAGCCTCTTTTGCCTTCAGTAAGAATTGCCCATATGGCATGAAGCTCTCTGTGTTCACCCATGAGGTGATTCCTGCACAGGATTTCTGGAGGAAGGTCCCATATTCTCATTCGTGATGATCACTCCGTCATATCTCACACGATACACAACTTTTTCAGGTTTGTCACCCAGTATGAGGGGCAGATCCGGGTCGGAAAGGTGGATGAAAGGATCTCTGGGGTCGAAAATTCCATCGAGAGGTTTTTTTTAACTCTTTGATCGAGCATCCTCTTTATTTTCGTGAAAAAAGGATCAGTGAAGGCTCGAGCGGAGTGTGTCGGATTTCTATTCTGGGTTATTATAGGAATCCTTGTTGTGGTATTATTGCAAAAACAGGAATTCGAATGGGAAGAGAGTTTGTCTTTTTTGAGGAGGAGACAATGGAAGCCGACCTTTGGTCACTGTATCGACAGATGCTCCGATCGAGGCTTTTCGAAGAAAAGGTCATGGAGCTTTGGGACGTTGGACACATTTCCGGGGAGATGCATTTGGGCTTGGGTGAAGAGGCCATCATTGCAGGCGTCGTTTCCCATCTCCAAGAAGGGGATGCTATGGCCTTGGACCACCGCGGTACCCCCCCTCTTGTCATGAGGGGCATCGACCTTGTTTCGCTTTTGAGAGAGCTTCTCGGTTTTGAGGATGGACTCTGTGGTGGATGGGGAGGACACATGCATCTTTTCTCTCAGGAACTTCTTGCGGCATCCACTGGGATTGTTGGGGCGACCGGCCCAATGGGTGTTGGTTTTGCTCTTTCTGCTCAAGTCCTGCGTCCTCATAATATTGCCGTAGCTTTTTTTGGAGAGGGAGCCGTGAATCAGGGGATGGTGATGGAATCTCTCAATCTTGCAGTGGTGTGGAATCTTCCTGTTCTCTTTGTCTGTAAGGACAATACATTGTCCATCACCACATATTCTCCCTCGGTGACTGGGGGGAATCTTCTTGAACGAGCCCGGAGCTTTGGGATGAAAGCTCGGGACGTGGACGGGACGGATGTGGAACAAGTCTTTTCATGTGCCGGTGAACTCATTAGGGAATTACGGGATCAAAATGGCCCGGCGTTTATCCTTGCCCGATGTGCCCATTTCGAGGGCCACATGCTGGGAGATCCGCTGCTTCGTGTTGTTCGCCATCCCTTGCAAAGAGGCAAGGAGATATCCGGCGGGGTTGTCCGTGCAACTCTTTCGAAAAAGGGAATCCCCAGGGACGATCGCATGAAAAACCTTTGGACTATTGCATCTCTGTTAAAAAAAGCTGCGGCCGGGCAGAAGAAAAAAGGAAATGACCCGATCTATCTCGCGCGACAAAAATTGCTCAAGGACAAAACGCATCTCTATCAGATCGAAAAAGATGTGAGAGAAGAAATTGACGAGGCCTTAAAGGCAGCCCTTCTCACAGCAGAAAGGGATGGAGGGAATTGAGATGAGAAAAATGAGTTTTTCTGAGGCAATCGAGGATGCTCTCCTCCAGGCGATGGCTGAAGATACCCGTATCATCTACATGGGAGAAGATGCCCATACCTATCGGATGAACCTTTTTGTGCGTTTTGGTGAAAAACGCGTAAAGCCGACTCCTATCAGCGAGGCTGCATTCCTGGGGGCCGCTGTCGCTGCAGCGATGACCGGACTTAAGCCGGTCGTTGAATTTGTGCTTGTGGATTTTATCGGAGTCGCCATGGATGCTCTTCTCAATCATGCGGCGAAGATTAGAGATTTTTCAGGGGGCCGATGGAATATTCCTTTAGTCGTTCGAGCTCCCTGTGGTGGAGGATATGGGGATGGAGGACAGCACGAACAGAGCCTTTGGGGATGGCTGGCACACATTCCAGGATTATCGGTGGTCGTCCCATCCAATCCCAAAGATGCTGGGCGTTTGATGCTCACAGCGTTGGAACATGAAAACCCTGTCATTTATTGTGAACACGGGCTCCTGGCGGATGCCTGGCTCGAGTACATGGGAAGAGGGGGGCGAAAATCAGTCCAATATGATATTCCATCTGAAGGAATGTCCGGACCTGTTCCGGACAGATGGGAACCCATCCCCCTGGGGAAGGCTGCTGTTCTAAGAGATGGAAAGGACCTTACGCTGTTGAGCTTAGGAGTTGGCGTGCACAGATGCCTTGAAGCCGCTCTGACCCTAGAAAAAAAAGGTGTCTCTGCGAGTGTCATCGATTTGCGAACAGTTGCCCCTCTGGATAGGGAAACCATCGTGGCGAAAGTATCCGAGAGTGGTCGAATGCTTGTGGTCGATGAGGATTACAAGAGTTTTGGTCTTTCGGGAGAGTTGGCCGCGACCGTGATGGAGGCTGGCGTGCCAGCCAAATTCAGGCGTGTCTGCACCGAGACGACCATTCCCTATTCAAGGCTCTTGGAAGATGAAACACTCCCGGGTACAGAGAAGATCGTTGATGCGGCCCTTGTTCTGCTTGAAGAATAAAACAGAGAACTGCATCCTTCCCACGACAGAAATTAGGCGTGTTATCTCGTTTAAGTTCGGCCCGAGACTAGGATTTAAGTCGTCTTTCTCAGCGGTTTCGCTTCGAAGATGAAGACGGCAATTGAGGCCAAAAGAGTGAATATGAACATCTTCCAAAGGGCAGCGGTTGCAGTCGGGCCTAGAATTTGTGGGAATACAAGCCGTTCCGCTTCGGGGCTGGAAATAACACTGAAGGCCAAATTGAGAATGGCGTAGAAAAGGCCGATCAACGCTCCACTCATGCCTCCCATCAGGATCCGCCGGGAAAGTTGTGCTCCTTTGGCCCCAGCCGAGAACAGAATGGCCGTGAACACTGGAACCCAGCTGACCAACCACCAAACGTCTCCGAATGTGGGGATGTGTCCCTTCCATTGGAAGTAGCCCCAATCAAAGAAGGCAAGCAGTGCAGAGCCCGCGAGGGCGCACAGCGGCATGTGCCAATATCTTGCTTTGAATTTGGAGCGGGCCTCCATCCGCTTTCGGATACGGCGTTGGACGGTCAGGGGATAATTGTAAAAGAGATCAAACACGACGTGCTCCAGTAGTGCTCCTCTCTCCCCAAAGATAGGCACGATATGCACCGCACTTGTTGCCCAATGGCCCGCCATGAATCTGGCGAGATCCGGGTAGCGGTAGGCCATCTGGATCGGAAAAGCCAGATAACCGATATACTTGAAAAAACTCAAGGGGAATGCGATGTTGTAATCTTTGAAACTCCGCTCTTTGAGTACGAGAAATGTCACGTATAAACCCCTGGCCAGAGAGCCCGGGGAGATGGGGATCACCTGGAAAAGCCCCAGGATGAGGCCCGCATGAACCATCGCTTCTTGCCAGGAGAGCTCCGGATGCATCCGGACGTAGATGATGGCCACTAAGACGGACACGATCTGAGTCACTGGGGCCGTACACACGTGGACAGCCAGGCTTTTCAGGTATTTCTGGATAAAGGGTTCTTTGAGCTGGGAGGTGATGTGTGCGGCCTCATCTTCGGTCAGCATGCCCCTGTCTTTTCCCTTGGCAACGGTTTCCCGGAGCCATTTTTCCCTGACGTCTGCATTGAAATAGAGCCTCAGAGGCCTGGCAAAAATATTGTCCAGTGTTTGAAGGAAAAATCGCCTGTCGGAAAGAATGCGATGAACCCTCGCTGGGAGAATGCTGAGCGGCAGATGGGCGTAGAATCTTATGGGGGATCGGCTCAATTTCTGAGCTCGTTTGGCATCGATCCGGCCCGCCCTGTGCCACCGGATGAGGCTTTCCGCGATCCGGGCGCGCCCCACCCGGAGGAAGTAGGCAAAGCTGGTGAATAATTGGCTGCAATGTTTTCTGTAATCCTCTCGTCCCCATATTTTTCTTGTGAATTTGCCCAGAAAAGGGACAAGCCCGAGCATGTAAAAAACAAGTACGAGGAATCTGTTTTTTGTGAGTCGCTCAAAATGGTTGTCATCGATGTGATTGCAGACTCGCCAGCTCGTTATGCTGCCCTTCAGTATGGAAGACCAGAGTTTGGGATTGAAGAGAAGGAAGGGATGGTGAGTGATATCCGGAAGAGAATCCCGGTATTCTCTCTCGTTTTCCTTGAGCTCTTCCAGGGCTCCGTCCATGTTCTCAAAGGACTTTGAGTTGTTTTTTATGAAATGTTCGAGTTTTTTCAGATTACCCCGGTCGAACTGCACCCAGCTGCCGCGGCCGATACCCTTGAGGATCAGCTTGAAATCCGCCGGACACATGGGGAGAAAGGGGAGCAATGCCAGGCCTGCCCGAAAATCGACGGCCACATGTCCTTCTCTTGGGGAAGGATCGCTTTCCAGGCGTTTGAGGGCGTTGGGCTGGCTCTTGCAGGTGGCCCATTCGTACTGGCGGGCTAGCTCCACAGCTCCCATCTCATGCATGAGCTCGACGAGTCGGACCATGAAGGCTTTCTTCGCCCTGTATTCGGGTGAGCCGATGTTATCTTCTGGGTCTCCCACGTTCCAGCGGAAGCGGGCCTCCAGGTCGTCATCCACCTCGAATCGCCACATCCTGCCGTCAATCCATTCGCTAATCTCGCCGCAGCTTCCAAGGGCCGAATCGATAAAGGTGGCATGAATATCCACAACAGCTCGCTCAGAGCCGAAGCGGATCTTTGTTCCGTGCCTGAGGAACTTCTGCCATATGGCTCCAGCTCTGGCAGCCGGTGGATTGACTTGCAGGGAGAAAGGAGCTTGAAACGCCAAAGCATAGATCAAATTGCGGAATACCCACGCAAATCCTGAGGGGGGAATGAAGATCTTCATCGCATAGGTTTTGCCTTTTAGGATTCCTTCGATTCCTCCCTCCGAAGGGTCTGTATCAAGGATTTTCACTTTATAGACTTGCCCCGCAAATCCTCCACCGACGAACTTCTCTACAGTGAGCTTCACTCGGCCTTCTGTGGAGGGTGCGATTCCCTTAATGTCGTAGGTGAGCACTGTGCCTGGCTCGTATCGATGCAGACGGATGGGACGAAGGATCTTCTGTTGATAAAAGAGATTCTCAAGATCTCTGATGGTCTGAATGGAATAATCCACTGCCATTGTTTAGCCTTCAGCGGGAGCATATGCTTACCCGCAATTTTGTCTCCGGGGATTTTTCAGGGGACCTAAGGAAAAGCTTATAACAGAGCCTGGATTCATTGTCAATCCAACTTGCTTATCCTAAGCATTTCCAGAACAGAGTTGATGCCATCCAAAATAATCAGATTATATACATGCCCGTCCAGCCCTTCTCACGGTTTTTCCCATCACCCAATTGGATCACTCAATAACGCTATTTGGCATTCCTGACATCATAATTTTGGAAGCGCTTTCTTTTCTTATGGTTTAATCTTGAATTTTTTATGCGTGGAATATAGGCGAATAGAGATGGCAAAAGTTCCTATCATCAAAGCAAAGAAGCTGACGAAGATCTATTCCTCCGGAAAGATCGAGGTCACTGCGGTCAAAGAGAATAATCAGCCTGATTCAGCACAGATGAAAAGATCACGCCATTCAAGCTTCAAGTCCTTTTGGGAAGGCACGGGATCATCGTTTCAGACTTGCGTCAGATCGCTTTTGCTGACGAGTCCTTTTGTATCTCTCTACAGAAGATTTCCTTCTTTGCGGAGGCATAGTTACTTGATCGCTAGCGTGGTCCAAAAACTAGGATAAGATGCTGCATCTCATTGACAGTTCCCAAGCATCACCATATGCATCTGGATTTTTATCTGCGCCTGGCTTTACTTTGTGCCCATTGTGACATCTATCTCGACAAACACACCCAGGAAACGGTTATCCTGGACCTCTGGATCGAGTCGATAGGGCCTGAAGCCAGTATCTTCTCTGATGCGGATGGAGTACAAACACCCCTTTTTCCATGGAAATTCCACAGGAGAGGAGAAAATCAGGGTTTTTGTCTGGCCACCCTGTCGACTTCGGGGGACTATCCTTTTCTCTTTCCCCACATGGACCGTTGCCTTTCCCGGCACAGGGCTCGATAGCTTCACCCGGATCTCCGAAACACGGGTCTCAGTCCTCATCAGCACTTCGGATGCTGATCTTCCCCGTGTCCAAAACCCTTTCAGCTCTTGACCAAAATTGTTGGAATCCTGGAAATAGAGTTGGTATGCTTTGTTTTCGAAGACATATGCCTTGTCGAGATTGCAATCGAAGAAGGTGTAAACGATGATGAGAGTGGATAAGAACAGAACCGCGAGCGCAGGCGTCCCAAAACTTCTAAAAGCGGGGACCAACTTTTTGTCTTTTTTCAGGAAGGCGAAACAGACGACCGCAAGGGCAAACAACCAGAATATCAGGGGAGTCCAGATGATATTGTCTTTATTGATCAGAGAGGGAGCGGCGGTCCTCAGATTGACAAAGCTATTGCTGAGCGATGTCAATAGATGGCTGTAGTTCCCGCTGGGATTTCCGATCCCGGAGAGGGATTCGTCATAGAGAAGCCGCGGCTCTTTAGCGCAGAGAAATGCAATCCCGAGACTTGCGAAGATGAGGAATCTCTGGACCGAGACAGAAAGTCTATTTTTCCCCCAGGCTAATGCTCCCGCCGCAGAGAGTGCCAAAATCCACAGTACCGGGAGGAGAGGTCTTCCCGGGGGACAGAATCCACCCCAGTAATAAGTCATTGAGCAGAAGCCCCAGTACAGGAGGAAAATCCCGAGAGGGGGCCAAAATTTCCGTTTTTGATTGGCGATGAGGAGGAAAACGCCGGGAACACAGATCATGTAGATGGGAGAATAGGGGAAAATGCCGATCCTTTGATCGAATAGATAACTCAGGCCGCAGCGGAAGAACTCGCTGATCTTAAAGTGGAAGATCGATAAGAGCGTGGCAAATTCTGAATGGAGAGAGCCCCTATACGGCGAGGACGGCCAGAGATTGCCGTAGAGCGACCAGAGGTAATAGAGAAAAAGCCCAGCAGAGATGAGAAGCGGCGCAAAAAACAGCAAGATGTTCATTCCTCCCTTCCGCGCGGATTTCCAAAAAGCGTAGAGGACGATCCCAAATAGGCCCGCCGAAAGGACGATGTATTTGACTCCCAACCATGGCAGGAAGGCTATTCCAAGGCTTATCCAAAGAAGACTTGAGGGAGAAATGTGTTTATCCGCCGTGGCTCGCTGGAGGACCATGATCAAAATAAGAGCGGCGGGGACCTCCGGATAGACCAACTGGGAATAAAAGAGAAGGGGAGATGTCATGACGAAAATGAACCACGCGAGGAGAGCCGCATTCTGGTTTTTTGTGAGGTCTCGGGCAAAGAGGAAAGAGAGCCAGCACAATAGAGCCGTGAGCAAGGCCATAAACATGCGAATTGTAGAGGTGAGGATATGTTGTTGACGTGTCGGATCGTGTGTCCGATGCGCAACGATCCCTCCCAGTTTTTTCCCAATGAAATAAGGAGGGGCAAGCAACACAGAAAGCCCTGGAGTGTGTTTGGAATATTGGTATTCGAGGCCCTTTTTCCCAGATTGGCTGTGGGATTCCAGTTCTCCCGGGTAAAACTGAAGATAGTCTTTATCCCTGTAGTTGTTGAAGAGGTTGATATCTCCGTCTGACAGCAGGCTGTCGGTTATCAATAAATAATGAGGCTCATCCCCCGTTATCGGATGGACGGGGAAGATTAGTCCCAACGAATAAAAAATGAATATGCCGACCGAAATGATGAGCACACAGAGAGACATTTCTTTCGGCTGACGGATTTTTTGGAGGAGGCCCTTCCCTCTATCGGTAGGCAAGGAGTCTTGAGAAGAGCCTTTATGCAGTTTCTCCCATAAAGAGTACTGCATATAGGCGATTGCGAGGATGGTGGTGAGAAGTAAAATGTTCTGGATATCCCTCAGATAGATCACATATTCCAGGAACGTCAGATAAAGGAATAAAAGAGGGAAGAAGCCGCGAACGATAGAGTGCTTTAGTGCACTTCTGTCCTTCAGGTTGCTGGAGGCTAAAAAACGGGTGAAGAGGGAAAGTCCAGAGTAGAGGACAGAACCAATGACAACGGATGTAGCCAGGAAGGTGAGGATGAAGAGGAACGGGGGACTTTCTTTCCCTGCCATCCAATCGTAGACTGAGCGATGCCATATATAAGAGGATAATGCTCCGGTTTCAAACAGGAAGAGAAAATGAGATGATTTGTTCAAACTAATGAGATTTTTCCTTGTTCTTTATCTTCTCTTTTAGCACATGTGAGAGAAGGAATAAACTTTATTCTGAAAAAAAATTAGTTTACAATGGGGGGACTTCTGGTACGATGAAACGCAAAACCTGCTCCATTGTCATCCCTGCATATAACGAAGAAGCTGCGATCAAAGAGACCGTCAAGAGAGTGCTCGCAAGCAATCCGGGGGCCGAGCTGATCCTTGTGGATGATGGGAGCACGGACAGCACTTGGATTCTTATGGAAGAACTCATGGCTGAGGGTGACGTCAAGGCCTTCAGGCACATAAAGAACAGAGGTAAGGCCCATGCTCTCAAGACCGGTTACCTACAGGCCTCTACAGATGCGATCGTGACCATCGATGCCGACCTTACCTACCGTCCTGAAAGCATCCCCAGCCTTATCGATAAATTCGATCAAGGCTATGACATGGTCATTGGGACGAGGTTCTTGAACGGATTCCCAAAAAACGCGAGCTTTTTTAAGTCTTTGGCGAACGTCACGGGCTCTCTGATTGCGAGCGTGATCCTCAGAAAGAGGATCACCGATCTCTCCAGCGGGCTCAGGGTCATCAATAAGAAGGTTGCCTTTATGGGGGTCGAAGCCAATAACTTGGAATACGAGGCGGAATTGACATCCCGTGTGATCACGAACAGGATGATGTACGCAGAGGTGCCGATCACGGTGGGGAAAAGAGTGGGCGCCTCCAAGCTCAAGTTTATCAAAAACTGTTATCTCTTTATGAAAGCCGTGATCGTCGGAAAATATGCTGAGAAGGAGACAGGGCCATGATTCATATAATAATCGGCGCGGTGATGATGCTTGGTTTCAGCCTTTTGCTGAACAACGTCCGCCGAACAGGACGGTCCATACCTTGGTGGCATTGGGGCCTTACCATCCTGGCCTTCCTGTATGCTGTTTTCGTGTGCGAAATGGTCGTCAGTTTCCTCGGGGAGGGCTCTGGAAGGGCAGCCCTGGTCATGGGAGTGATCCTTGGATTTGTGGGGGTGCTTTGGGCTGTTCTTCTGGCTCGTTTTGTCTTTACTCGAAGAACTGGCTGAAAAGGTCGTAAACATGAGGAGCGCCACACAGGGAGAATTTTTGTCATGAATGATCATGCGATGCAGAGACGGGAGTTTTTGAAGCTCATGGGGGTGGGGACGGCATCCGTTGGTTTGGGTAATCATATGCCTGCCGTCGTCTCGAGAACTCCTGATGGGATTTTGGTCGATTCTCACGAAGAGTACGGAGGGTTTCTAGTAGAAAGGATCACCGATCCAAATTTTCCCTATAAGATCGATCCCCGTGTGATTAAACGGATGAGTGAAAAGTCTACGACTTTCAGCCGAAACATTTGGGATCCGGAGCGACAGGAGCGGCCAGAACTTAGAGAGGACCTGGCCGAGATGAATCTTGTGGAAGGAAAAGGACAGGTTCCCAATCAAACACGGCTCGATTACGCCTTGATGGCCGCCTCCTGGCACACGGCGGACACCAATGGCCGTGCTTCCTACCAGTGGGAGCTTCACTACGGAATGGTTCGGGGCCTGGGGCTCCATAGACTCGGCCAGTGGGACCCCGCTGACCTGGATATGACTTGGAGAGAGGCCAGTCTGGCAGTGAAACATGCAGCCTTGTTCTATGGCGCTTCTCTTGCGGGGATTGCCGAGTTAAACCCGCTATGGCTGTATTCGGATTGTTTTGCTCCGATGAGAGAGGATAGGGCCCGTGCCCTTCCTGTTCTTTCCGAGGGGGACCGTTTCGGTCAGACCGATGAAGCCTGGTACATCCCCAAGTCAATGAATCGTGTTGTGGCGCTCGCTTTCGAAGAGGATTTCTTTGGGATAGCCAACTCTCCGGGGAGACTGGCCTCGGCCGCTGTCGGCAATGGATATTCTCGGATGGCCTTTACGGCGGCAACTCTTGCCGAGTTCATCCGGGGGCTTGGGTATCGGGCGATTCCTGCTGGGAATGGGGTCGGACTGAGCATTCCCATGGCCATCGACGCAGGTCTTGGCCAGCTAGGACGCCTGGGGCTGTTGATCACGCCCAAATACGGGCCCCGGGTCCGTTTGGCCAAGGTCATCACGGATATGCCTTTGATCCCTGATCCACGCATTAACTTCGGCGTGGGCGAATTCTGTGAGACGTGCAAACTGTGCGCCGAACACTGCTCGAGCCGCTCCATCACCGATGGCCCGAAGACATGGGAAGGAAAATCTCCATCCAACAATCCCGGGGCCTTCAAGTGGTACATCGACTCTGAGAAGTGCTACGACTTCAACGGATTCAGCTGCTCCAACTGCAAACGTGTGTGTCCCTTCACCAAGCCAAACAATTCGTGGCTGCACAGGGTGATCCGTAAATTCATCGAGGTCCGAGTCGAGCCTCTGAACAAACTTATGGTGAACCTTGATCAGTCCAGTGGCTATGGACAGCAACTCCAGGACAAAGGATTCTGGGGCCTGGACGGACAGAGGAGCATCACAGCCAGAGAGTCGATGTAACCTTCTATGGAATACCATAGAAATTTTATGAACTTGAATGCGGAGCGGAAATTTATAGACCATGACCATTGAAGCGGAGGATCCATTGCGTCATTACACCTGTATGGAGAAACTCATGAGTCATGCTGTCTTGACAAGATACCCATGAATAGTGATCGGAATAATAGAAGACCCACGGATTATGATCAAGAGAGTGAAATTCCCAGGCATCATGGCCGCTCTCGATTGAATTCTCGACGCCTAGAACGGACCTTAGCCGTTGTTGCCATCGGGATTGTTGTTATTTCCTGGTTTATAGGCACATTCCAAGCCGAGGCGGACCTGTTTCCATATTTAAAACAAGCTTTTCCAGATGCGGAAAGGTTCGAAGCTGTCGGCCTGAGGACTTATTCTGCATGGAATGATCAGACGGAGGAGTCCTTAATGGGCTATGTGACAACGGGAAAAGCCGACGGTTATGGCGGAGAGATGGAGGTCGCTGTGGCCGTTTCTCTTGATGGAGTGATTCTTGGGTTGACGATCGTCGAACAGAAAGAGACCGCAGCATTTCTCCGGAGAGTGCTCAGGAGCGGTCTCCTCGATTCCCTGCGAGGGAAATCCTACTCTGACTCGATCATTCTCGGACAGGATGTGGATGGGGTCACAGGGGCCACCTATTCCTGCCGGGCCATTATAGATTCCACGCGCAAAGCCACACGCAAAGTCGCCTCAAGGAACCTGGCCTTTTCTCCCCCTCCTGAACCTGCTCCGAAGGTCCAGTTTGGATTCCCCGAGGCAATGCTGATAGCGCTTTTTGGGTTCGGGATCGTGGGCCGGTGGCGGCGTTTCAAGTATAAAAAAACAGCCCGGTGGGCGTCCATGCTTGTTGGGTTGGTGGTGCTGGGATTTGTGCTCAACATGCCTTTAACGATCGTCTGGGTCAACAAATTTCTACTGGGATTTTGGCCAGCATGGCAAACTCATCTGTACTGGTTTATTCTTTTCGGGGGCATTCTTTTTATCCCCACGATAGCCAACAGAAACCCTTATTGTGAAGGGTTCTGTCCATTTGGGGTCACACAGGAATGTCTGGGGATTGTGGGCGGTGCCAAACTACGTATCCCTCAGCGGGCGCACAACGGGCTGCGATGGATCCAGAGGCTGCTGGCCCTGACGGCTATAGTCATCGCCTTGATCTTTCGGAATCCCGGGATCTCCAGCTATGAGGTTTTCGGAGTGTTTTTTCGGCTCATCGGTTCGAATTTTCAGTTTGCGCTGCTGGGGGTTGTGCTTGTGGCCTCGCTTTTCACCAGAAGGCCTTGGTGCAGTTATCTGTGCCCCCTTAGACCTGTGACCGACCTCATCCGGCTGATCCGGAACTGGATCGGGGAACTTCGGTTAAAGGGTCATCGCAAAAGACTTGAGGTCGATGTTTGAATCCGTCGTGATCCTTTAGTTCGTCTCCACAATAGCTGTCGGGGTCTATTTGAGCAAAAGGGTGAAGAAGGCCTCAGATTTTCTTGTCGCAGGCAGACAATTGGGGCTGCCCCTGATTACGGCCACTCTAGCCGCCATTCAACTGGGCGCAGGCAGCGGTGTCTGGCCTGGGATGTGGTATGGCATCGGATGTGGCGGAGGGTTGATCCTTGCGGGCCTTCTGGTGGCGGCCAAGCTCAGGAAGCAGGAGGATTATGTCCCCCTCGATTTTTTCGCCCACCGCTATGGGGAGAGGAAATGGGTGAGAATCTGGGGATCATTGTCTTGGGCATTCCGCTCGTTGCCATCACTGCACTGGTCAAACTGGGTAATGTGAGCACGGTGACCGTGGGCAGTATTTTTTCATCTCCGTTTATCCCCACAGGCATGCACACACAGGCCATTTTTATCATCATCCCGTTTCTGCTCTCCATATCCGTGTCATACGACGCCTACATGAGGTATCAATCGGCAAAATCTGCGTCTGTGGCCAAGTGCGGTTGCATCCTGGCAGGCCTTGTTGTCTCGGCATTGCTGGCTGCAGCCATGTCCACAGGAAACTGCTTGTTGGTGTCTTCGCTTTTTTTGTCGGCATCCCGGGTCCCTTCCACGGTCTCTTCAATATCGATCTTGGCCTGTTTATCGCCTATGCCGTTTCCTCCGTTGTCTTTGTGACCGTGAGTTTGATGATGCCTCGCGGGGATATCCTGAGAGAAAAAACGTAAACTTTGATTCGCTGGGATTGGATGACAGAACTTACACCTTGAAATGGGACCCGTTAAGCAGGAGGAGCCGAACGAACGCTATCGACGATTAGCATGTAAAAATAGACATCCAAACACTGAAAAAGAGATGAAAAAACAAAATTTTTGTCGCCAAACAGTATTTTCCACTTTTCAAGCGTGGCGTTTCGTGATAGAGAAAAGGCGATGGTGAAACACCTCAAAACAAAAGAGATGGAATGGCCCTATCCTTTGCGGTGGGGTCAAAGGCAAAATGTTGACGCTGATGCCCTCGTCCTGGGGACGACGTTCAAGCCGGCTCTTTTCAGGGAGTGCAAACGATTGGGGGTGCACATCTTTGACCGCACTATGGCCACCTTGTTATTGACAGAAGGCGGCAAACAGGGTGTCCGGGTCGTAGGGGCTGTTGGCATCAATGGACGAACGGGAGAACTGGTAGCCTTTAGAGCCAAAGCGACCGTGTTGTGCATGTCTCGGCCAAGCCGTATTTGGCTGTTCTCATCGGGATTGCCGGGGAGGAGGCTTCAGAACTTCACGCACGAAATCCTCATGAACTGGTCCGGTGCCTGGAAGTCTTGAACATTATGACAAACGCAGAGATCATATTACATTCCTGTCTGGCCCGCCGGGCGATTTCCGGGGAAAGGCCTCTCGATTATTATGGGCCTCCTGAGGACAATTACTTGGTTCACAACCAGGATTGTTTGAAGAGGGAAAGAGAATGAGGACAAAAAAATCACCGTTGTCCCAGAGCCACAGAGCTTCGCATTCCTCTTGCGAACAGGGTGCACTGGAGGCCGAAACAATAAACCGAGAGATGGGGTCGCGCCCCGCTCAAGCAGATGCGGCGCAATGATAAGTTCTGGAGGATTATGACCATCAAGTATCTGGATTCTGAAGAGCTCGAAAAAGAGCTGTCGATTGACTGGTTTTGTTTGAACGTTTGATAGATAAGATGCCATTGGGATTCGAAATCTTTGGAGGACGCATGGCGTGAACTGGATATTCATATTCCTCTATTTGATGCTGCAGCTCCTCATCGGGGTCTGGATATCGAGGAAGATCAGCTCGGAGAGCGATTTTCTGCTCGGGGGGCGAAACCTTCCCCTGTTTATGGTCGCGTTCTCGCTTTTTGCCACTTGGTTCGGCGCCGAAACGTGTATCGGTTCCTCTGCGGCTGTCTATGAAAGAGGGCTCTCCGGAAGCCGCGCAGACCCGTTCGGCTACAGCCTCTGCCTTCTGTTGCTGGGGCTTCTTTTGGCCGCCAGGTTCCGCCGTGGCAATTATATGACGCTGGCAGATTATTTCCGGGAGAGATACGGAATCTTCATCGAAAGAATCGCCATTTGGATAATCGTCCCCTCTTCCCTAATTTGGGCGGCAGCACAAATAAGAGCATTCGGACAGATCATTGCCGCGACCACATCTATACAGGTGACCGTAGCCATCACCATCGCTGCAGCGTTTGTCGTGGTCTATACTGTCCTTGGCGGCCTGCTCAGCGATGTGTACACGGACCTCATCCAAGGGATTGTGGTCGTCTTTGGATTGGTTGTTTTGTTCGTGATGTGCATCCATAGCATCCCTGGATTACGCCAGATCCTTTCGGACATGGATCCGGTTCGGCTGAGCCTCCTTGCCCCCCAGGAGACCCTTTTGATGCGACTCGACAGGTGGATGGTCCCGATCCTCGGATCCCTTGTGGCCCAGGAGGCGATCTCGCGTATCCTGGCTGCAAGGTCTGTGTCTGTCGCCCGGAATGGAAGCTTCCTTGCCTGCGGCATCTATTTTGTGATGGGGGCCATCCCGGCATTTTTAGGGTTGGTCGGACCCTATGTCGTTCCTGGCCTCCAGGACCCCGAGCATTTTATGGTCCGTTTAGCGGCGCGTTTCTTACCCAAGTTCCTATTCGTTGTATTTACAGGAGCGTTGATCTCAGCCATCATTGCCACGATCGACAGCATCCTCTTGGCCGTCGCGGCATTGCTTTCGCACAACTTGATCGTGCCTCTCTTTTCCATCAAAAGCAATCGGGGGCGGGTTTTGAGCGCACGCCTGATTGTGGTGTTTGCGGGAGCGTTTGCCTATGTGTTGGCCCTGTATGCCAAGGGCGTGTACAATCTTGTGTTGGCCGCCTCTGCATTCGGGACGGCTGGAATTCTTGTGATCACCCTTATGGGATTTTTCACAAAAATAGGCGGAAGGTTATCCGCTTCGCTGGCGCTGATTGCCGGCCTTATCATCACTCCGCTGGGCACATATGTCTTTGCGATTGAAGCGCCGTTTCTGGCCTCGATTTTTGGCGCCTTCATTGCATTCCTCATGGGTGGGGTATTGGCGAAGGAATTCGGGAGAAATTTGAGTGAGGCACCCGAATATTATACACGAGCTCGAGATTGACTGGAGCGACTTCATCTGGTTTCCCTCAATGAATTTTAAACAACTGGGATAAAATGAAGGTCAGAGGAGGCTAATCCTCAGAAAAAGCATCCTTGAGGAGCTTGCTCTGGCGTGTGAAAGCGAGGCGGGGGCTTCGGGTCTCTTTCATCAGGGAAATCTCCTGAGTCAGAAGGCGGGCAATATACATTGTGTGCGTGACCGCTTTCTGGGATTCCCTTTGAAAAAGCGGATGGTCGCGGTTGATGTAGACGACATTCCCTTCAGAAAAACATTCGGGTCCGGATTCTCCAAAAAAATCAAGGCATATGGAGACGGTGCTGTCCCCCATCCGCATCCTTCGGACAATGGCGTTGGGTGTGATTTTTTTAACGAGAGGATGGCGTCTTCTCTTTGTCTTTGGCCCTTTCTCCTTTTTTTGAGCCATAATTTCCGTTTCTTTTTCCCCTTTTCCTTTCCCCTGTTCAGTGACAGCGCCGCCGCCGACACCGCCCAATTCTCCGTATGGAATAGGTCCGAAGGGAGATAGATCGGGATTGTGTGCCAAAGATTTATGGATTCTTTGAAGGGCCTCTTTAACAGCCCGGCTGGCTCTGCGGTCAGACTTGCGGTCGGCTTCCTTTCCCAGGGTTTTTTTTATTATGGAGATGATCTTCCCCATCACTTTGAGAAATGCTTGGTATTCCTCTGAGTCTGTGACAAAATTGGACCGATCACTGGTGATGGGAAGAAAATCGGCGCTGATCTCTCCCTTGATCCTGGCAACAGCTTTCCCCCATGTCTCCATCCCGAAGAGGTCTCGTTTGACAGTGGAGCCCTTGACTTTGACCTCCACTCCCAAATCCTTGGTGGAGGCCATAGAACTCGGCGTGATGATGATCTCTCCCGTTATGGGGCCGTATTTGCATCCTTCCAGGATGGGAATTCTCTGCCCAACGATACTTCTTGGCAGAAGTCGGCGCTCGTTGAGATAAACGTTAAAATCAGGCGCTTTGAGAGGAACCCCCTCGATCAATTTTTTCTCAACTTCGTCAAAATCGAATGATTTTGATAGTTTGGAAAGCACAACAGTGGTTCCATCTCCTCTCTCGGAATTTGGAGCGAGGATCTCTAGAGGAAGATGCCAGGTATCCTTGGCTTCTTCCCAGGCGTACTTATCGAATATAACTCTAGCCGCAAAGTCTTTGTGTTGCGTAAAAACTTCAAAGCACGCTGCGGCTGCCAGAGATGCAAATTTTCCTATCCCAAACTGGCCGATTCTGACTCTTCCGAACTTGGGAGACCTGGAATGGATAATTTTTTCATCGGAACCGATGATGAAATACTGCTTCAGTCCTTTCATATCCATCCCCATGCCATTGTCTTGAACGGTGATTTTCTCTGAGGTGATATCGACATAAACTTCTGTGGCATCAGCATCATAGGCATTGTTGACCAACTCTCTGAGAAGTTCGACGCTTTCTGTGTAAAGGCGTTCTCCGATCGAGACAATGTGTCTTTTGTCGACCTTGACTTCCAGATTTTTTTTATCTCTAATTTCCATTCGTGTGACCGACCTTTGGATAAGTTTTCATGATCTCAAATTCAATCGCTCTATATCGGCTTCTTCTGCAGTTTACAATCACAGATACTCGTCTTTGCTGAGTTTTTTGAGTTTCCCGACGATGTCTTTCACCCTCTGGTCCTGATCCCTTCGACAGATGAGAAGCGCGTCCGGTGTGTCCACGACGATGAGGTCTTTGACGCCGATGAGAGCAGTCAATCTGTCCGGACTGTAGACCAGACAGTTCTCTGTGTCGAGAAGAAGGCTCTCCGCTCTCAATACGTTTCCCTCTTGGTCTTTCGGCCAGATGTCCAGCAGAGAAGACCAGGTTCCGACATCGGACCATCCGAAATTGCCTTCACACATCAGGACGCCCTGGGCCTTTTCCATGAGGGCATAATCGATGGATGTGGAGGGAATGGCCTGAAAGATGGATGCGATCTGAGATTCGTCTTTGTCTTTGAGCGCCAGGAGTATCTTCTCCCAGTACTCGTGCCACTCGGGCGCAAACTGTTGGAGCTTGCAGGCAAATGTTTCGGCTTGCCAAAGGAACATCCCCGAGTTCCAGAAGTAGTTCCCGGCTTCCAGAAAAGCTTTGGCCTGTTCGACCGCGGGTTTTTCTTTGAATTCCAGGACAGCATAGAAGTCTTCGCCCCTGAATTGATGGCGAGTCTCTCGGGAAAATTGGATATAACCGTATCCAGTGGAGGCAAAGGATGGAGTGATACCGAGAGTGATGAGGGTGTCAGTCAGAACCGCAGCTTTAGCGCCGGCTTCGAGTTTTTGCAGAAAAAGTGGAACGTCGGCGATGAGGTGGTCCGCGGGAAGAGCTGCCACAACCGCCCGGGGGCTTTGAAGGTAGACATGAGCCGTGGCTAAGATCAGTGAAGGAGCTGTGTTCCTCCCCTTCGGTTCGACGAGGAAATTGCCTTCTGGGATGTCGGGGAGGAGATCTTTGATCGTTTGGGTTTGCTCCCAGTTGGCGATGGTGCAGATCCTTTCGGGAGGAATAAGCGGTTTCAAGCGATGGACCGTTTCTTCGATCATTGTTTGTTCACTGGTTATGGGAAGGAACTGCTTGGGTTTATCCTTGCGGCTCAACGGCCAAAATCGGGTCCCGCTCCCGCCAGCCATAATCACAGCGTATAAATCCATTTTTACCTCATGAACTCTCAAGTTTTGTGATGACCGATTCGAGCGTTTTTTCCACATCTTTCCGGATGGCGGCCAGGTCCTCCTCAGTGTCCGCCTCAAATCTGAGGACGAGAGCCCCTTGGGTGTTGGATGCCCGCACAAGAGCCCATCCATTGGGATATATGGCCCTGACTCCGTCGATGTCGATGACTGGAAGTTTGGCCGAGAGGACCCTCTTCACTCCGTCTACGATTTTGAATTTGACCTCGTCTGAGGCATAAACCCTAATCTCGGGTGTGACATATGTCTTCGGAAGGTCTGAGAGCATCTCGGAAAGCGTTTTTTCCGACCGGGAGAGGATCTCCAATAGTCGGGCTGAGGAATAGATGGCATCGTCGAAGCCGAAGAACCTGTCGGCAAAAAAGATGTGTCCGCTCATTTCTCCGGCCAGCAACGCCCTTTCCTCTTTAATCTTTTTTTTCATTAGGGAATGGCCGGTTTTCCACATGATCGGACGCCCACCCAGCCTTTCGATCTCTTCGTAAAGGAGCTTTGAAGCCTTGACCTCAGAAATGATCGCCGCCCCTGGATTTTGGGGGAGGATATCTCTTGCGAAAAGCACCATCAGAATGTCCCCCCAGATGATCTTCCCCTTGTCGTCGATAACACCGATCCGGTCGCTGTCTCCGTCGTAGGCGATACCGAGATCGGCCTCTGTTTCAGCCACTTTCTGGATCAGGTCTTTGAGAGCCTCTGGAAGAGTGGGATCCGGATGATGGTTGGGGAAATTCCCGTCCATCTCGCAGTAAAGGGGGAAGACCTCGCATCCGAGATCCCTGAAAATGGGCACCGCAACTTCACCTCCTGTGCCGTTTCCGGCATCAACGACCACTTTCAAATTATTGGAAAGGGAGATGTTGTTCACAACATAATCGTGGTATTCAGGAACGATGTTTATCCGGGATGTCTCACCGGGAGCTTCTTCGATGAGATCTGCATTCGTGATCAGGGAGAAAATGTCTCGGATCATCTCTCCGAATAGCGTCTCCTTCCCGAGCATCATCTTGAATCCGTTGAATTCAGGGGGATTGTGGGAACCGGTGATCATCACCCCGGCCTCTTTTGCCTTGGTGTACATCGTGAAGTAAAGGAGTGGAGTTGGTATTGTCCCCAGGTGAGTCACCGAACATCCCGTGGAGAGAAGGCCCTTGGTAAGGCATTCGGCAAATTCAGGGGTGCTGAGCCTGCAGTCTCCGCCCACGGCCACATCTCTTTTTCCTTGGCGTCGGAAGTATGTCCCTATGCCTTTACCGAGGAGCTCAACGGATTCCGGGGTCAAGTCTTCGCCGACAACCCCTCGAATGTCGTATTCTCTAAAAATTGCCTGTCTGAGTTTCATTGTTCCACTCCAGATCCATCAAAATTGAGGATTATAGAGCCAGGATGAGCATAACACTATTCCCAACAACTCTCGGTTTATGCCTGACGGGATCATCATATTTAAAATATTTTCTTGCGTTTTCTGTGCTCGGGATTCTCTGTTTAGGATCTATCGGTCATTTTAGGAGTTCTGTGCGCTCAGGTGTCCCTTTGGCTTTTTCGTCATGCAATTCACGTTTTTCGACCTCCGCTTTTTTGATTCGCATCTCCCCTTTTGGGTAGAGCGTTTCACGTTTTGCACTATGTGAGATCGGATACATTGGACAGACCTTTGACCTTTTGCTGAATGACAGACCATTTATCTTGGGCTTCGAGGATGAGTTCGATAAACTCCCGCACGGCGCCTCCGCCCCCAGGATGTGCGCTAATAAAATGGCAGTTTTTTTTCACGACAGGATGGGCATCAGCCACAGCTCCTGCCAAACCCACCTTTTTCAAAACATCCAGGTCTCCGAGGTCGTCGCCGATAAACGCCACTTCCTCAGGAGCGAGGGCATGCTTGTCCAGGATTTCTTCGAGAACCCTCATTTTATCCAGGATTCCTTGATGGAGCTCCACAATCTTGAGTTTTTGAGCGCGAATCTCGAGGGGTTTGGATGTTTTCCCTGTGATAATCCCTGTCTTCAGTCCTGCGAGTCGCGCCAAAAGAATTCCCAGGCCGTCCCTGACATGGTACGATTTCAGCTCTTCACCGTCGGGGAGCAAGGTGAGTTTTCCATCCGTGAGAGTTCCGTCTACGTCCATAAGGATCATTTTGATCTTTTGGGCACGCTCCCTGTTTTCCATCAAAACATCTCCGTCCGCCACAGGTCGTGCAGGTGGATAAGTCCTTCCACTCCACCCTCTGTGTTTGTGACAACTAAGGATGTGATCTTGCGTTCCTCCATGATGTTGAGGGCTTTGGTGGCCAGGTCCTCCTTGTCTATGGTGGCGGGATGAGTTGTCATACACTCCTTGGCCGTTTTCTGGAGAAAGGCATTGCCATATTTTTGGATCATCCGTCTTAGGTCGCCGTCGGTGATGATGCCGACAAGCTTCTCTGTTTTATCGAGCACGCATGTCATTCCCAATTTTTTCTCCGATATTTCCCTGAGGACATCTTTCATGGGGGTGTTTGGATGGACTGAAGGCACCCGCCTCCCTTTGTGCATCAAAGACTTGATCTTGAGAAGTTTCTTCCCCGCTTGCCCCTTGGGATGGACAGAGGCGAAATCCTGTTCTGAAAAACCCTTCTTCTTCATCAGCGCGATCGCGAGGGCATCTCCTAGAGCTAGGGCAGCGGTGGAGCTGGCTGTGGGGACCATACCGCTCGGTTCGGCTTCCTTTTCCACCCAAGCCTCGAGAACGATGTCGCTGTATTGAGCCAGTTTGGACTTGCGGTTTCCGGTGATGCCGATCAGCCTGACGCCGATCCTTTTCACGAAGTCCATGAGATCAACAATCTCTCTTGTGTCACCGCTGTAAGAGATGGCGATCAGGATATCCTCTTTGACGATCATGCCCAGGTCTCCATGCCCGGCTTCAGCAGGATGGAGAAAAAGTGCAGGGGTGCCGCAGCTCGCAAGTGTCGAAGCGATCTTCCTCCCTACAATGCCCGATTTCCCCATGCCCATGACAATAACACGAGAACGGGCATTGGAGAGAAGTTCGACGGCATCGGCAAAGTTTTTATCCAAGCGGGACGCCAGACTCTTTACAGCTTGGGATTCGATCTCCAGGACACTTTTTCCGGTTCGGATGATGTCTTCTTTTTTCATAGTGGTTTTATCCTTGGTCTGAGGGAGCGGTATCGTCGGCCACTTTCTTTATGCGGAGAAGAAGAGTCCATAAGTTTTGTAAGTTATTGATATTTATAGAATTATGGCTGTCAGAGAGAGCTTGTAACGGGTGGTCATGGATCTCAAGGAACACACCATCCGCACCAGCACAGATGCCTGTTTTTGCTATCAGAGGAATAAACTCGGCTTCACCACCGGAAAAAGTGCTTTCGCCCCCGGGCTTCTGGACGCTGTGGGAGGCATCGATAACAACAGGAAAGCCCCATTGTTTTAAGATCGGAATCGACCGGACATCAAAAACGAGGTTGTGATATCCGAAGGATGCTCCCCGTTCCGTAAGGATGAGATTCTCGTTTCCCTGACTGAGCGCCTTATCGATGACGTTTTTCATGTCTTGAGGAGCTAAAAACTGCCCTTTTTTGATGTTCAGGGGCTTCCCAGTCTTTGCGGCTTCCAAGATCAGGTCAGTTTGACGGGAGAGAAACGCGGGGATCTGGATCACATCAAGGACCTCGGACGCTGGACGAACATGTGAGGTCTCGTGGACATCGGAAAGAACAGGGATGTGGAGCTCGTCTTTGATGCGCTGAAGGATTTCGAGGCCCTTTTCAAGCCCTGGCCCCCTGAAGGAATCGATAGAGGAACGATTGGCCTTATCGTATGATGCCTTGAAGATGAACGGGATCTTCAGGCGTTCGCACACAGATCTTATTTTCTGCGCCATTCCGAACGCGTGGTCTTCGGATTCGATCACACAGGGCCCCCCGATGAGAAACAGGGGATTTCTCCCGCCGATATTGACGTTGGTGTCGATCTTAATCTCTTTGGCAGCGATATTCATAGCTTGCTCCGATAAATGCTTTGAAGAGGGGATGGGGCGCGAGAGGTTTGGACTTGAATTCCGGATGGAACTGACATCCGAGAAACCAAGGGTGGTCTTTGATTTCGACGATCTCCACCAGGTCGTGTTCAGGATTTTTCCCTGAGATGATGAGTCCGGCTTTTGTGAGGATGTCCTCGAAGGCAGGATTGAATTCATAACGGTGTCTGTGACGTTCATAAACTTGTGTCTTGTGGTACGCTTTTTCGGCCAGAGTTCCTTTTTTCAAGCGGCACAGGAATTGACCCAGGCGCATGGTCCCTCCGATGTCCTGCACTCCCTTCAGCTCTCTCCATTTGAAGAAGATCTTGTGCGCTGTCCGGCGGTCGAATTCTGTGCTGTTGGCCTTCTCGAGTTTGGCAATATTCCGGGCAAATTCGATCGTGGCGCATTGCATCCCCAAACAGATCCCAAAATAAGGGACCTTGTTCAGTCGTGCATACGTCACAGCTCTGATCTTGCCCTCGATGCCTCTCACCCCAAAGCCACCTGGGACCAGGATCCCATCGGCTTTGGATAGAATCCCATCGGCTTCGTTCGCCTCCAGGTCCTCGGCTTCGATCCACGAGATGTTCACCTTGAGGTGATGAGCCGTCGAGGCATGGACCAACGCTTCTTTGAGGCTCAGGTAGGAATCCTGGAGACCTGCGTATTTTCCCACCAGCGCAATGTTGATCTCGTCTTTGGGATTGGTCATCCGGGTGACCATTTTTTTCCATCTGGATAACTTTCGTTTTTTTGGAGGCAGGCCTAACCTGTTGAGAATAATGCCATCTAAATTTTCACGGGCAAACTGAAGAGGAATCTTGTAGATGTTGTCCACGTCCTGGGCCGTGATCACGGCTTCGAGGGGAACGTTGGTGAACAGAGAAATTTTTGCCTTCAAATCCTTGCTCAACACTCGATCCGTCCGGCAGAGGATGATATCGGGCTGGATCCCGATCGCGCGCAGCTCTTTTACGCTGTGCTGAGTCGGCTTTGTCTTCAGCTCACCCGAAGTTTTCATGTAAGGAACCAGTGTCAGATGGATAAAGAGGGAATCGTTGACTCCCAAAGACAGCCGCATCTGACGCGTGGCCTCCAGAAAGGGAAGGCCCTCGATGTCACCCACTGTCCCCCCGATCTCGGAGATGACGATGTCGTTGTCATTGGAGGCGGCGAGAAAGGCCTTTATGATCTCATCTGTGACATGGGGAATTACCTGAACCGTTTTGCCCAGATAATGACCCTTTCTCTCCTTCTTCAAGATCAGGTCGTAGATCCGGCCTGCTGTCCAGTTGTGTGCCTGGGATGTGCGCGTGGATGTGAACCGTTCATAATGGCCCAGGTCAAGATCTGTCTCAGCGCCGTCATCGGTCACATAGACCTCTCCGTGTTGGAAGGGGTTCATGGTCCCGGGGTCGACATTCAAGTAGGGGTCGAACTTTTGAAGGGTGATCTTGTATCCATGACTTTCCAGGAGCATTCCGATCGAGGCTGCAGCGATGCCTTTTCCCAAGGCTGAGAGGACTCCACCGGTGACAAATATGAATTTAGTCATGATGTCCTTTCTTCAACAGATTTTCAACCCTGATTATATCCTGTGGTGTGTCTACACTCAAGGTCGAATAAGGAGTGAAGACAACTTTTATTTTGTATCCGTTCTCCAAAACTCTGAGTTGTTCGAGTTTTTCTTCCTGTTCGAGCCTCGAAGGAGGCCACTGGCACATATCAAGCAAAAAATCTCTGCGATACCCGTAGATTCCGATGTGCTGGTAAAAATAATCCGAAGACTGGAAAGGCAGGGGAGAACGTGAGAAATACAGGGCAAATCCATAGCGGTCTGTCACAACCTTGACAATGTTTTTGTCGTCAAAACGCGTGAGGTCATCGACCTTTACGGCCAGAGTCGCCATTGGAGTGTCCTCTTCCTTCATCGCCGTGATAAGGCCGTCGATCATTTCTGCTCTTAAAAGAGGCTCATCCCCCTGGATGTTGATCACGAGGGGGGTTGTGAGGGTTGCCGCGATTTCCGCAACGCGGTCTGTCCCTGAGCTATGGTGAGTGGATGTCAGCCGCACATCGGCCTTAAATTTGAGACATTCGTCGTAGATGCGCTTGTCATCGGTGGCGATAATGAGATCCTTGAGCTGGGTGGATTCTTGGGCCTGTTCGTAGACCCGTTGGATCATGGGTTTCCCCAGGATCCGAGCCAGGGCTTTCCCCGGGAAACGCAAAGATGCATAGCGGACCGGGATCACTCCTGTCGCTTCTCTCAAAGCTTGGGTCCTGTGATGATCTCTTCCTTTTCTTCAGGAATAGTTTTGTGCGGAACCGTTGGCGGGATTTTGTCCGAGGTCTGACAGTTCGCTTCCAGGAAAGCGCCTTCTTCAACGCTCAGCTTAGGGGATGTGATCGTCCCTATCACCCGGCCGTTGGAGTGGATCTCCACCCGATCAGAGGCCTGAATGTTTCCCTTGACCTCGCCATCGATCATTATATAGCCGATCTTGATGTCGGCGTCCACTTTTCCGCTATCCCCGATGATGAGTATGGAATCCGAGTCGATCGTTCCCTTAAAATGGCCGTCGATACGGAACGATCCCTTAAAGCGCAAATCCCCCTTGATCTCGGTGTCCTTATCGAAAAATCCCGTGATTTTATTTTCGTCGAATTCGCTTTTCTTTTCTTTCATGTGTTCACTCCTTTGATTTTTTCATATATCCGGTTCAGGTCGTCAAGTGTGTAATAGTGTATTTTCAGAACGCCCTTGTTTTGGTCGCCCGAAAGCACCACTTTTGTGCCAAGAATTTTGAGCAGCTCTTCTTGGAGGATCAGAAGATCCGGGTCCATCGGGGTTTTGGGCGTTTTTTCTGGAGGGGTCTGGAGCCGGCGGACCCATTTTTCGACATCACGGACAGAGAGGCTGTCCCTGACGATCTGCCCCGCCATAGATCGTTGGAGATCTGGGTCCTCGATGGGGATCAACGCCCGGGCATGCCCCATTGAGAGTTGATTGTTGGCGATCAACTCCCGAACCTCATCGGGAAGTTTGAGCAGCCGGAGATAGTTGGCGACAGAGGCTCTGTCTTTACCCACTTTATTGGCCACCTCTTGCTGTGTGTAGCCGAATTCCTGGATCATCTTTTGGTAGGCCGCTGCGATCTCTATGGGATTCAAATCTTCCCTTTGGAGGTTTTCGATCAACATCGCCTCATGCTGCTGGGCTTTGGTGAGATTCCGGATGAGGACGGGGATTGTCTGGAGGCCGATCTTTTTCGCTGCCCGCCACCGCCGTTCTCCGACAATGATGATGTAGCCGTCTTTATCTGGGACTGCAACGATGGGTTGAAGAAGCCCTGTTTCCTGAATCGAACGGGCCAATCCCTCAAGGGATTCCGGACTCCACTTCATTCTGGGCTGGAGGGGATTTGGTTTGAGCTTGTCCAGCTCAATATCCATAAAGCGTTCCTCTTTCAGGATGCCAAACTCATCTGGCAAGAATGCCTTGAGACCTTTTCCGAGTGCTTGCTTTGTCATCGTTTCAAAAACTCCTCTGCAAGATTTAAGTAAGACTGGGCTCCTTTGGATTTGATGTCGTACAGGAGGACAGGCTTTCCAAAACTCGGTGCTTCGGCCAACTTCACTGTACGGGGAATGATCACTTCATAGACGATTTCCTTCAGAGAGCGCCGGATTTCTTCGGACACTTGTTTGGAGAGGTTTGTCCGCTCGTCGGACATGGTCAGGATAATGCCCTCGATCGACAGTGCTGGGTTGAGATGTATGCGCACCTCATCGAGAGTCCGGAATAGATCGGGGATCCCCTCCATGCAGAAGAATTCGGTCTGGATCGGGATCAAGACGGAATCCGCGGCGGTCAGGGCATTGATCGTGAGGAAACTTAAGGACGGCGGGCAATCGATAAAAATGTAGTGGAAGAACTGTCGCACTTTATTCATGGCTGTGCGCAGTCGTGTTTCTCGGTCCGCCTGGGAAAAAGCTTCGGCCTCGAACCCTATCAATTCTGGAGAGCAAGGGCAGATGTACAGGTTCTCCAACTCAGTTGGCAGAACGTAATCCATCATATAGTAACCGTTCATCAGGGCCTGGTAGACGCCCTTGCCTCTCTCCTTGATTTTGCCCAATCCCGCCGTAGCCATCCCCTGGGGGTCAAAATCTACGATCAGAACACGTCTCTGATGGTAGGCGAGAGATGCCGCAAGGTTGATCGTGGTCGTCGTCTTCCCGACGCCTCCTTTTTGATTGGCAATGGCGATGATCGTTTTCATCTTGGCTCTGTGTTCCACGTGGAACACTTTGGGATGAATTCCCAAATCCAGCATTCAGAATACAGAATTCAGGATTGAATATCAAGCGTGGAAATTTCCGAGCCTGGAAGGACGAATGAAATTTTTATTGGCCATAAAACCCGTGCTGGGAAAGGGCTCCGTAAAAGCATCCCTATCCCTGTAATGAGTGCATTCGAGTGTTCATCTTGTGAAGGATTTAGAGATGCTTTCCGGTCGCATCCGGCGATGATGGAGCTGAGTTATAAGTTTGTTAACGTTCGCTCCTTGGAGAACTTTTTTGCGCATTCCGTTGTTGAAGTTTGATGTGGATGTGAAGATTTGTGATCGCGGCTGGAGTCAAACTGGGGATCCGTTTGGCCTCTGCGATCGTACGAGGGCGGTACTGGTCGAGTTTTTCTCTGGCCTCCCTTGTCAGGCCAGGCACGCTCTGGAAGTCCAGCTGGGCCGGGATTTTTTCCTTATCGATCTTGAGGTTGTGGGCGATTTCTTTGGCTTGTTTGATCAAGTATCCTTCATATTTGACTTCGGATTCGATGTGTCGGATGTCCTCATCACTCAGCTCGGCTTGCTGCGGGACATGCTCGCGGATCTGTTCGAACTTGATCTCTGGTTTTTTAAGCATGTCTTTCAATCGGATCGTTTTTTGAGCCTCTGTTTTCACTTTCTCGCTTTCCAGGATTGTCATAATCCGTTGGATGCGCTTCTGTTTCTGCTGGAAGGCCTTAAAATCTTCGTCATCGATCAATCCGAGCTCTTTCCCGTACGGCATCAGGCGTGCGTCTGCATTATCGATCCTCAGTTGGAGCCGATACTCAGCGCGTGAGGTGAAGAGTCGGTAGGGCTCTTCAACACCCTTGGAGATGAGGTCGTCGATCAGAACGCCGATATAGGCCTCGTCCCGACGAAGAATAAACGGGGGGCGCCCTTTGATTTTCAGGCTGGCGTTGATCCCTGCGATCAATCCCTGGGCGGCCGCTTCCTCATATCCCGAAGTTCCGTTGATCTGACCGGCAAAAAACAGGTTTGCGATCGGACGCGTTTCCAGTGTCGGATGCAGTTGTGTGGGAACGAAAGCATCGTACTCGATCCCATAAGCGGGCCTGAGGATCTCTGCTTCCTCGAGGCCGGGAATGCTCTTGAGGATGTCTTTTTGCACTTCAAGAGGAAGGCTCGAGGAGATGCCGTTGATATAGACTTCGGCCGTGTCTAGCCCCTCGAGCTCGAGGAAGAATTGGTGGCGTTTGTGATGGGGGAATTTGATGACCTTATCTTCGATCGAAGGACAATATCGCGGCCCGATCCCAGTGATCTTTCCGCTGTAGAGAGGAGATTTGTCCAAGTTCCGATGGATGATGGCATGCGTTTTTACGTTCGTGTATCCGATATAACAGGCAATTTTATTGTTGAGTTTTTTATGTGTCCGGAAGGAAAATGGAACGGGTTTGTCATCTCCGGGTTGAGTCGTGAAATGATCCCAGTGAATAGTGTCTTTGTGCAGACGCATCGGCGTTCCTGTTTTCAGTCGAAAACTCTGGAGGCCCAGGGTTTTGAGACTCTCGCTCAGCTCTTCGGAGGGAGGTTCATTTGCTCTGCCCGCAGGGTAATGGTGTAGTCCGATGTGGATTTTTCCGTTGAGGAATGTTCCCGGGGTTACGATCACCGCTCGGGATGAAAAGGTGTTGCCCTCTATGGTTCTGACACCCCACGCAGAGTTGTTTTCTGTGAGAATGTCCGTGACGATTCCTTGGAAAAGGGCGAGGTTTGGGGTTTTTTCGAGCCAGTGCTTCATGGCTGATCTGTAAAGCGCCTTGTCCGATTGGGCCCTTGGGGCTTGAACCGCTCCTCCCCTGCTTCTGTTGAGCAGCCGGAAGTGGATCCCTGTCCTGTCGGCAAGGAGCCCCATAATACCGCCCAGCGCATCGATCTCCCTCACAAGATGCCCCTTGGCAAGTCCTCCTATGGCAGGATTACAGGACATCTGGGCAATCGTTTCCAGATTGATAGTGACGAGGCAAGTCTTGAGGCCCATGAGGCTGGCGGCATGAGCGGCTTCGCAGCCGGCATGGCCTGCGCCAACCACGATGACGTCAAAATCATACGATTCCACCGTGATCGCCCCTATTTCCCCACACAAAAACGGTTGAAAATATCGGACATCACATCGTCCATGCGAATGTCTCCGGTCAGTTCACCCAACGCGGGGAGAGTCCGGCGGATTTCCTCACCGAACATTTCCTCCGGGTAGCCGTCCTTTAGGAGTTGCAGGGCGTTCTGGAGGGCATCGTCGACATCCTGCAGGAGGAGCTTTTGGCGGAGATGGAGGACGATGTTTGCGCTTTTTTTTGGGTGGGGGATAAAGCGATCGGCGATGGTTTTTTCGAGAGTTTTGAGGTTTAAGCGCTTTAACGCCGAGATTTCGAGGATCGAAAGCTCCGGCGCCAGAGTTTTGATGGTTTGGATATCCATTTTTACCGGTAGGTCGATTTTGTTCAGAAGCAGGATCGCCTTTTGCTTCTGGAATTTTTTGATGAGGGCGATGTCTTCCTTTGTCTCCTTTCTGGAGGCGTCCAGCACGAGGAGGATGCCGTCGGCTTCTTTGGCCAGGCGTCGACCCCTCTGGATTCCCTCTTTCTCTATTTGATCGGTTGCGGCCCCCATCCCGGCCATATCGATCAAAGAGAATAATGAATCCTTGATCTTGATCTGCTCGGTAAGATAATCTCGTGTTGTGCCAGGATAGGGAGTGACAATAGCTCGTTCTCTGTCCAAGAGCGCGTTGAACAGGGTGGACTTTCCCACATTGGTTCGTCCTGTGATCGCAACTGTCGTCCCTTCGGAAAGCGTCTTCCCAAAATCATAGCTTTTGATCAATTCGTTGACTGTCTGGATGGCGTTGGTCATGGTTTTTTGGATGTGGCGCTGGGATATCTTGAGACCATCATCGGGGAATTCGATGGTCGCCTCGATCTGGGATAGAAGATGGATGAGCGCCTTTCGCACGGCTCCGATCTTTTTCGAGAGGCTGCCCTCCATCTGGCGGAAGGAAATTTTGGCTTGAGCTAATGATGGGGCCATGATGAGATCGTTGATCGCTTCGGCCTGCAAAATATCGATCCGCCCGTGAAGATAGGCTCGGAGAGTGAACTCTCCGGGGCGGGCATGCCTGGCCCCTGCTTTGACTCCGAGACGGACGGCTTCCTCGAGAATAACAGGGCTGCCGTGACAGCTGAACTCCACCATGTCTTCTCTCGTATACGTGTTCGGGGCGGGGAAAAATGTGAGATATGCGGTCTCGAACCGCTCGTTGTGTTCGCTGTTGAACAGATAACCCAATAAGGGTTGGCGGGGAGAGATTGCCGTTAACGCCTTTTTTGGGGTGAAGATCTTTTTGGAAATCTGGAGCGCTTGATCGCCGCTCAAGCGCACAACTCCCAACCCGCCGTATCCCGGCGCTGTCGACACAGCGATGATCGTATCCTCGA
This sequence comes from uncultured Eubacteriales bacterium, assembly GCA_964406575.1. GTDB lineage: Bacteria > Acidobacteriota > Aminicenantia > Aminicenantales > Aminicenantaceae > WTAW01. Next base: position 109,770 of record CAYOSH010000001.1, read on the forward strand.
ACATAACCTGTATATGATAAACCGTAATGCCAGAACTGTAAACTGTCTTTCGCAGTGGAGTAAGCATCTTTATTTCCGTGATGCTCTCAAGTCAAATGATAATAGCAGAAGTTCGTCACAGTCCATATTCGTCGAAGACCCCCCCCACCCGCCACCATCCGACTCATAAGGACAGTAATTCCCTCTTTTTTACGTCTAATGCCCTTATCACGGAAATAAGGATGCTTTCCGCAGTGGATGTGGCATATCTCAAACTTCCATTAAGATTTCTAAAGATATTTGCCGCTACGAAGCCCTGAAATACAGTGTGTGGGAGGGGCTTTCCTATGGATTGAAGGCTGCAGACGGCTGAGGTCAATCTTTGACGGGGATGATTTTCATACGTTTTAAAAATCCATCCCCGATGCTCTCACTTGTGATTCCCGGGATTTGGTTTATGGCCACGTGAACGATGCGCCTTTCATAGGGATTCATAAAATCCAGGATTTCTTTTTCGCCAGACTCGTGAACCCTTTGGGCGATATGTTGTGCATGTTCTTTCAATTCCTGCTCTTTTTTCTGCCTGAAAAAATCACAATCCGTCTGAACCTTTATGGAAGAGACCTTATTGAGGAGGTGTTGAAATGCGAGAAGGAGAGCGCCATCTTTGCGGAGAAGCAAATGTCTATCCACGCCCTCGAAGATGACGTAGAGCAGATCTCTTTTTTTCTTTGTATGATAGTTGAGGCTTAAGGGGAGCATCTCGAGGATTTGGTCCAGAAACTCAGTGGCCGTATTATCACCCTGTGCTCTCTTGGGCCATGCGCGGATCACGATCTCCTTGCCTTTGATCCCGAATAGTTTCGTTTTTTCGGCAACGATCTCGTAGTTGATCTGCTCTCGGGTCAACTTGAGAACATGTTCTGCGAGGCTGATGGCATCTTCGAGGTTTCGGCCTTTGAACTCTTGCTCCTGTGTATTGTCGTTATGATTGTTATTTTTTTCGTTTCTTTCCATGGGATTCTCTCTTTTTCTTGTGCATGAAACGGTTCATGATGTACTGTTGGCCGATCTGGAGGATATTGTTTGTCAGCCAGTAGAGCACAAGACCGCTCTGGAAATTCATGAAAAAGATGGTCATGATGACCGGCATGATGAGCATCATCCGCTGCTGGGTGGGATCAGCGGATGTCGGGGTCATCTTTTGGCTTATAAATTGGGTCATTCCCATCAGGATGGGCGTCACATAGAAAGGATCCTTTACGGAGAGGTCGTTGATCCAGAAAATGAAAGGGCTGTGCCGGAACTCGATGGAGACTACCAACAATCTGAAGAAACCCCAGAAGATGGGCAGCTGGACGAGCATAGGAAGGCAACCACCGGCCGGATTGACTCCGTGTTCTTTGTACAGGGCCATGGTTTCTTCGTTCATCTTCCGACGTTGGGCGATATCCTGCTTGGCTTTTTTGTATTTGGCTTTCAAGGCTTTGATCTTGGGCTGCAACTCCTGCATTTTCGCCATGGACTTGGTGCTGCTGTATGTGAGCGGGAAGAATATGATCTTGATGATGATGGTGAGTATGATGATGCTGAATCCCCAGTTGGGCACGCCGTTGTGGATGGCCTTGATCGCCCGGTAGAGGATTTCGGCGATCATTCCAAAGAATCCGTATTTGATGATGCGTACTGTGTTGTAACCGAATTCTTTCAGGGTGTCATGTTGCTTGGGACCGATATAGACTATCTGCGGCTCGTTCACCGTGAGATAGAAATAGGATTTCTGTTCGACATCTTCTTTCAGGAACATGGCCCGTGTTCTTTCCGGCGATGTGAGAAAGAGGGCTGTGAAATACTGGTCTTCATAACCGGCCCATTGGACGAAATTGTAGACGCTTTCCTCCAACTTGTACTTTTTTTCGTCATGATGGGTAACGCTCTCTCCTTGGTAGACGGCAATCCCTCTCCCCCCTCCAAAACGCTTCCTTTGCTCTACTAAAGTCGGATTGCCCAGCCCGGGTCCCCACTGGACGCGGGATTCGATCTTCTGACCGTTTTTCCAGACGTTAACCTGAATGTCAAAGTCATAGTGGCCATCTCGAAAGGTGAAGATTTTCTCAACCCGAGTGCCCTTGTCGTCGGCGAAATCGAATCGGAGGGATTCTGATTGGCCGTTCAACAGGTTGAGTGTGTATGAGGATGATCTGTAGAGGGTGTTGTTGATCCTCCGGTCAAAATCCGGGTCATCGGTTGTCAAGAAAAAAGGATATGTGTTGAGTTCCTGGGAGCTGTGAGATACAAGTTCCAGGTCCTCGCCCTCGTCATCTGTGTGTTCCTTCAGCCGCCAGCTCTTCAGCACTCCTCCTCTACTGCTCCAAACAGCGCGATAGAGGGATGTGTTAACGATGATCTGCTCTTCCGCCTCACCGGAGACAGGCAGAAATTCCTCCTTCTCTGCAGGCTCTTGAGACTCTTGGGCAGGAGGCATCTCTTTGAGAGGAGATTGGGGAGGTTGTTTTTCCACCTCTGTCACCATTTCCGGGCTTGGCTCTGGCGGAGGTAGCTTTTTAACGAACAGGGCTTGGTAGAGGAAGAGGACCAGGAAGGAAAGCACAATTGCTACTAAAAGTCTTTTTTCCATAGAGATATCCTTCACGGAACAGGATCTACTCCTCCAGGATGAAGGGGGTGGCACTTAAGGAGTCTTCTGCTCCCCAAATAAAGGCCCCTGAGCAAACCGTGTTTTTCGATAGCTTCATAGGCATAATCGGAACAAGAGGGGAAAAAACGACAGTGCTGTCCAAGAAGCGGAGAAATGGTCTTTTTGTAAATGCGGATCAAGAAAAGTATAGCGTGTTTCATGAGGGGTGCTGGTTTGGAGCAATCGCCGTCAATGAGTGGAGGTATTCTTTTTCAATGGATTGCCAAGAGGCTCCATGGATCTCTTTCTTGACTATAAAAACCATGTCTAGAGGATTCGGTATCAAAAGTTTGTTTGTTCGAAACAGAGCTCTCAAGCGGCGTTTGATAGTGTTCCTCTCGACAGCACCTCCAACTTTTTTGCTCACGACAACTGCCATCCTGGAAAAGTCCAAATCATTGGAGAGGTAGATGAGGTTGAAATATCTGCCTCTATAACGATTACCTGTTTTATACAGAAATAGAAAATCTTTCTTTTTTCTTATTCTCTCTTGAGGAGAAAAAGTTTCCGACATCAACCGGCAAGTCTTTTTCTGCCCTTCGCTCTTCTATTCTTTATGACTCGCTGGCCGCCTTTTGATCTCATCCGGACCAGAAAGCCATGGTTTTTCTTTCTTTTTCTTTTGTTGGGCTGGAATGTTTGTTTCATCGTTTAAATCTTTTCGTTCTTGGTTTGAGTCACATATGGTAATAAACCTTCCCTTTTAAGTCAAGCCAAATTGCATGACTTTAGACCCCCATGCTTTACAACCCCGTAGTCCAAGTTGTGAAACGATGGGTTGAATATGTAATAAAAGTAGCACTCAAAAGCATGCAAAATGATCATAATGAAGCGTGCACACAGATTGTAATGTTCTTCCGCTTTTGAGGAAAACGGGAAGACATGTGATTTCAGAGGTTGAATTTGAGAGGGGAGCATCCTTATTTCCGTGATGCTCTCAAGTCAAAAGATAATAGCAGGAGCTCGCCACAATCCATATTCGTCGAAGACCCCCCACCCACCACCACGCGACTCATAAGGACAGTGATTCGCTCTTTTTTACGTCTAATGCCCTTATCACGGAAATAAGGATGCTTACATTTGAGAGAAGGAATTTGACAGATTTTTAATGATTGTATATAATAACATTACCAAATGGATGGATACAATATTGGGGATAGGGTTGTCTATCCTAATCAAGGTCTAGGTATCGTAGAGGATATCCAGGACGAGAAGTACTATGGGCAAGAATTTCGCATCTACCATGTGAGGATCCTGACCAACAACACATTGGTCCTCGTTCCTTCTTCCAATGCCGCAGAAATTGGCATCCGAAAACCCATCTCAGAAGAGTCGGTCAAAGAGATATTCCGGTTTATGCAGAACGGTGTTGTCGATGTGACCATGAACTGGAAAGGCAGGTACAAAGAGCACCTGAATCTTATGAAAACAGGAGAAATGTTCGACATGGCACTCGTGCTGAAGAGCTTGTATTACCTCAACCTCATAAAGCCGCTCTCCTTCCGCGAGAAGAAGATGATGGAAAAAGCGAAGGACCTGATCGTTTCGGAAATCTCAGTCGTTTCCTCTTTGCCAAATGAAGAGATTGAAGATAAGGTGATGCATTCGTTATTCCAGTGTTTCCAAAACATCAGCGCCCGAGTCGATTCCTGATTGAAAACATGTTCTTTCTTTGCCTCGTCTTTTTATTCTCTTCGTAAGCCTCAGCGGTTTTTCCCCTTGTCATGGACAGCCCTTATCGCCTCAAACCTGGTTAAGCTTGACGATCGCGAAAAAAGGGTTTCCCAAGAACACACTATGTGTGGAAGCTCTGGGGAGGGGGCGACGATCTGCTCTCCACTTTTATCGGACGAAACACCCCGCAATTGCGTTTTTTCTGGAAGAATGCGAGCGGGCCCTTCGCTAAGAGGAAAAACTCGAATCCGGTGGGATTACGGTTACAGTCGAAAAGATGAAAAAGCGCTGCACAGATTCCATGAGAATCCAAACCGCTCCAGATATTGGAGAGTTGCCCAATGAGGCTCATCGCAAAGAATAAAAAAGCGTTCTTCAACTATGAAATAATCGAATCCTTTGAGGCGGGTATTTCTCTCGTGGGGAGCGAGGTGAAATCCATTAGAGAGGGGCGGATAAGCCTCAAAGAAAGCTATGCGGAGATCAAAAAGGGAGAGGTCTTCCTGGTGAATTGCCATATCAGTCCGTATGATGCGGCGAACAGGTTTAACCACGATCCTTTGAGAGAGAGGAAACTCCTCCTCCACCACAGGGAGATCAAGCGTCTGACAGGAAAGATAAAGGAGAGAGGATTAACTCTTGTGCCAACAAAAGTCCTGATCAACGACAAGGGAAAGGTGAAGGTGGAGATCGCTCTAGCCAAAGGCAAGCGCGCCTACCAAAAAAGAGAGGCTATCCGGGAGCGAGACAGAGACAGGGAGATGGAGGCCGAGCTCAAGAGATGGCGATGAGAGAAGTTTTTCAAGAGGGAGGACTACTCTTTCGGTGAGGTCAGCGAGACAATCAACGGGGCATGGTCAGAAGGCTTGGGCTCTCGTCGTCTTCGGGGCCAAAGATCAACCTCCACGGACTCAACTTTGTGGATCATTGATTCCGTGCAGAGGGCATAATCGATCCTCATCCCCTGGTCTCGCCAAATGGCTCCTCCGATATAGTCCCACCACGTGAATTGTTTTTTGTCTGGGTATTTGTGCCTGAATGTATCGATGAACCCCCACTGGAGAAGCGTCTCGAATGATTTACGCTCCTCTGGGAGGGTCCCGATGCTATCCTTTAAGGCTTCAGGGTCGTAAACATCCATATCCTCCCGGGCCACATTGAAGTCACCCACGATGAAAATGGGGTCGATAGGGGAAAAATTCTTGTCGAGAAAAATAAGGAGCTCCTTGTACCAATCCTTTTTGTAGGCAAACTTCTCAGTTCCCTGAAGATCTCCATGAGGCGCATAGATGTTCATGATGCGGACACCATTGGCGGTGACGGAGATCAATCTTTTCTGCGCATCCCAGATGTCGTTTCCAAGGCCTTTCTGGATTTCTGTAAGAGAGTATTTTGAGCAGATTGCTACCCCATTGTAGGTCTTCTGGCTGAAGACTTCGCACTGATACCCCAGCCTTTCGAAATCTTCATACGGAAACAGCGAATCGATGGCTTTGAGTTCCTGAAAACACAGGATATCAATATCTTCGTTCCTGTGCTCGAGCCACTCTATGATCAGATCTTTCCTGACCCTGATAGAATTGACGTTAAATGTGCAGATCTTCAAAGCCACCTCTCTTTCGTGTCCTTTTATCCTCACGACCCGTTCTTCTTTTCTTCTTCATCCTCCCGGCTATTCTATGAGGAAAGCTCGATAGCGAGTTTTATCGCCTCGGTCATGCTCTTAGGATTGGCTTTTCCTTGTCCCGCGATGTCAAAACCTGTTCCGTGATCTGGAGAGGTGCGGACAAAAGGAAGGCCAAGAGTCACGTTGACTCCCTCATCGAAGGCCACCATCTTGAAAGCGATGAGACCCTGGTCATGGTAGAGAGCAATAACCATTTTGTTTGGATATCCATACGCTTTCCGGAAAACGATATCGGGGGGATAGGGGCCTTGGATGGACATCCCTTCTCCCCGGGCGCTCTCAATGGCAGGGAGAATTTCATCCCTTTCTTCCGTCCCCATAAGCCCTTCCTCTCCGGCGTGAGGGTTCAGACCGCTCACAAGGAATTGAATGTTTTTCTTCCGCGCTTGAACGAGGGATTGGTGGAGAATCAGGAAGAATTCCTGGAGGTTTTTGGTCTTGATCCTCTCCAAGGCCGTTTTCAGAGAGATATGGTGGGAAAAAAGGGCCACTTTGATCTTCTCCGACCAGAACGTCATGATTGCCTGCGGGTACATCTGACTGAGATATTCCGTGTGTCCGGGATAGGGGATTCCAGCCAGTGACCAAGAGCGTTTGGAGATAGGAGCTGTAACGATTGCATCAATAGCGCTGGCCCGAGCTTTCTTTATGGCTTCTGCGAAAAATCGGAAGGAGGCCTCTCCGTTCTCCTCAGATGCGATCCCCCGGGACAGGACTTCCAGGGAGGTCTGGATTTCCCAGAGCGAGATGGGGGGGATGTCGGAGGGGACAATCCTTGATATGGCCGGGATATCCATCGAAAGCCCCAAGGATTGCAGGGTCTCCCGGATGAGTTTTCTTGTGCCAAACAGGATGTAGTTCGCTCGCGGAAGGGCATCTCTTTGGGAAAGAGCTCTTAATGTGACTTCCGGTCCGATTCCCCCTGGATCTCCCAGAGTTATCCCAATTCTGGGAAGCGTCATTTTTGTGTTCTTGTGCTGTTTTTTTTAGGCGGTTTTTTGGGTGGGGTCTCTGGTGTTTCTCTCTTTTCTTCCAGCTTGAAGAGATACTTGATGGCGTGTTTATAGATCAGGAGATTGGGAGCGCCGTTTCGGTTAAGTTTGATACAGTCTCTATCATACCATTCAACATATCCCTCTACCCTATCTCCATCATCGAAGATCACGGCCATAGGTATTTTTTTATTCATCTGCTTGAGATAGTAGTAGTTCTCAGCATGAGTATCGTAGCCAGGATGGGTTTTCTTTTTCGAAGCCTCACGACTCATCTTCTCCTTATAATCGGAAAAATTGGGACGGATAAGCTTCCTGTTCATAGTTGAATTCTCCAAGAATGTTGCTAAGTTTAAGAAATGGAATTCTTAATTGTTCCGAATTATAACACTAATCCAAAAAAATTGCAACTTTTCTCTTGCGCAGTTATTTGATGAGTGGTTTGAGGGAATCGAACCAGTTTTGAGCGAGTCGTCTGTAGCCTTTCCGGGAAGGATGGATTTCGGGAAGGAGCACGGGTCGATCCAAGAAAGGGGAATAGTTATCGACCAGGACGAGTCCCTCTTCGATGGCCACTTTCCGGATAGCGGGATTGATCTCAATATGGACCCTCTGTTGGGAATGTTCAGTGAAAGGGAAGGCGCTATTTTCAGGAATAGGAGGGATCATCGCGATAAGGCATTGAGGGGTTTTTCCCGAGCGGGTCTTGAATTTTTTGAATATTTTGATGATATCTTTCATGTTGGCTGAGAATTGAGCGGCAGATGTGTTGTCTTGATCTTCACGGACGTCATTCGTCCCCAACTGGATGAGAATGAAATCAGCATGTTCCTCAGATAGAGTTATTGTGTTTCTATACAGGAATGCCAAATATTCACCCGACGTGTGACCGCTGCGGCCGTAATTGAGAACTTTAGCCAGAATCCCCTCCTGATTAAGCCGCCGTTGTAAAAAACGGGGATAGTCGGCAGCCGTGATGCTGTCGCCCGCGCAGAGGACGATGATCCCTGGTGGGGCGGGGGAACAATACATGAGAACGAGAATGAAGATCGAGAGCCATAGAGTTTTGTGTGGGAACGCAGTCATGCTAAACACATTTGCTAATGGAACTTCTCTTTTTTGAGAGACTGGAAAACCAATGGCAAAACGATCAGCGTCACAAGAGTGGATGTGATGAGCCCGCCAACAACAACTGTTGCCAGAGGTCGCTGGATCTCGGCGCCAGGTCCTCTGGCTAAAAGAAGGGGCAAAATTCCGAATATCGTTGTGAAGGTTGTCATCAATACAGGGCGGAGCTTGACGTTGACTCCGTGGGTGATGGCCTCCGTCATAGATCCTCCCTTCTTGAGCTGGTTGTGAAAGGCAGAGATAAGAACAAGGCCATCCTCCAGCGCGATACCAAAAATAGCGATGAAACCAATGGAGGCAGGCACGCTTAGATAAAGCCCCGAGATTTTCAGAGCAATGATTCCACCTGTCAGGGCAAGAGGGATGTTGATGAGGATTACGAGTACCTCCTGGAATGAGTAGAAGATAGTGAAGAGCAACAAGGCCACCAGGGCCAGGGTTATGGGTGTGATGATCAGAAATCTGTTATTAGCCTGCTCCTGAAGCTCGAATTGTCCCCCCCATTTGATGAGGTATTCCGGAGGAAGCTGGACAGTCTTTTCGATGCGCCTCTTGGCTTCGTCCACAAATCGGCCGATATCCCTTCCCCGGATGTTACACTGAATGGTGATATATCGTTTGTTGTTTTCACGGTTGATCACACGCGGGCCCATAACTTCCTCGACAGTTGCCAGCTGGGCGAGCGGCACCTGACCTCCTTCTGGCAAACGAATGAGGAGGCCTTCAATCTGTTCGATATCTTTCCGGTATTCGGGCTCAAACCTGAGGAATATATCGAATCTTTTCTGTTCCTCGTAAATCTGGCCTAACGTGATTCCTCCTACAGCGGCCTCGATGGTATCCTGGATCTCCCGGATATTCAACCCATACCGCGCAATTCTGTCCCTATCGATGACGATCTGGATGTGGTTCTGGCCGGTGAACTGTTCTACCTGGACATCAGCAGCGCCTTCAAGAGCTCCGATCACATCCTTGATTTGTCTGGATTTTCCCATGAGAACTTCGAAATCTTCTCCATAGAGCTTAATGGCAAGTTGGGCTTTGACTCCGGTGAGAAGCTCATCCAGATTATGGGCGATGGGTTGAGTCATGTTGAGGTTTATCCCGGGGAATGCGTCCAGACGGTGTTCGATCTCATCAATGAGCTCATCTTTGCTCTTGAAGTGCTTCCAATTCTGTATGGGATTGAGCTTGATGAGGATCTCTGCATCATTCACAAAATGGGCGTGGCTTCCCACCTCACCTCTCCCGATGCGGCTCAATACTCCTGTGACTTCCGGGATGTCTCTGATGGTTTTTTCGATTTCGTTCGTCACCGCAACGGTTTCCTCCAGACTGATGTTCGGGTCGAATGTCGCTCTGAGATGCAACGTTCCCTCCTCCAGGTAAGGGATGTATTCCCTGCCCAGGAAAGGCAGAATGGCTAGGCCTGTAGCGAAGGCCAAAAGAGTCATGGTAAAGACAAATTTGCGGTGTTTCTGACAGAGTGCGAAAAAGGGAAGGTAGACCTTTTTGATGTTGCGAATGAGGATTGGCTCCTGGATTTTGTCTTTTGAGTTCCTCAACAAATAATAAGAAAGAGCCGGGACTGAAAAGATCGCAAATATCAGGGAGCCTGCTAGGGCAAAGGAGATGGTGTAGCCCATGGGCCGGAACATGACACCTTCCACTCCAGTCAGAGTAAAGATGGGGAGAAAGACCAGGATGATGATGGTGATGGCGAAAAAGAGGGGTCGCCCCACTTCTGCTCCTGCGGATAGGATCGCCTGGATTTTTGTTTCTCTTGATTGAGTGATGTGACGGTGGATGTTTTCGACCATGATGATAGCCGCATCTGCGATCAATCCGATAGCGATGGCCAGGCCCCCGAAGGACATCAGGTCTGCGGCCAGGTCCTGGCGTTGCATCAGGATGAACGCAAAGAGGATCGAGAAGGGCAGAGAGAAAACAGCGATCATAGCCGTGGGGAAATCGCCCATAAAGAGGAATAGGACGAGAACGATCAGCGCGATCCCGACGACCAGGTTGATTGAAACGGTCGAAAAACATTTCTTGACGAGCGATGCCTGATTATAAAAGGGGACTATTTTCACGCCGGGGGGAAGGGCCTTGTTGATATCCATGATCCGTTCTTCGAGGTTTTGGATGACCTGTGCGGTATTGGACCCGAAAAGCTTAAGGACCATGCCCACGACCTTTTCGCCCTCGCCATTGGCTAACGCTGCCCCTCTCCGTATGGCTGGAAGGATCTGCACACGGGCCACATCCTTGAGCTTTACCGGGATGCCCTGATAGTTGACGATAACAATGTTTTCAAGGTCCTCTGCGCTTTGGGCAAGGCCGATGCTCCGGATCAAGTATTCCTCTTTCCCCTTAGTGATAAAGCTTGCCCCGGTGTTTTGGTTGTTCTGTCTGACTTTGTCAGCAAGGTCTGATACAGTCAAGTTGTATTTGAGCAGAGATTGGGGACTCACCAAAATCTGGTACTGTTTGATGTCTCCGCCGATACTCAGCACCTGAGAGATCTCGGGCACCGATTTCAGCTCATATTTTACGAGCCAGTCCTGAATGGTTCTGAGTTCAAGGGTGGAATAATCTTTGCCCTCCAGATAATAGAGGTAAACCAAACCCAATCCAGTAGCGATAGGCCCCAGCACTGGCTCGTGCACCTGCTCGGGCAGCTGTTCTTTGACCTCCAAGAGCCTTTGGGCAACAAGCTGCCTGGCCCAGTAAATATCGGTTTTGTCCTGGAAATAAATATTCACGATGGAAAGGGCGAAGGTGGAGACGGAACGGATATTTTTCACCCTGGGCAGGCCGTACATGGAGGACTCCACAGGGTAAGAAATCAACCGCTCTACTTCTTCGGGCGCCATTCCATGAGCTTCTGTATAGACCTGAACAAGGGGAGGCGAGGGGTCGGGGAAAACATCGATAGCGAGGTTTTGAAAGGCTAAAAAACCCAGCAGAGCAACGATGACCGTAGCCAAAACAATGAACAGCCGCTGTTTCAATGAAAAGTTTATACTTTTCGATATCATCGGGAAATCCCATTCAAGCTTATGATGAGGGTAGGTCTTGATTTTTGTAAATGGAACGCTGTTTTCGGAATTTGTTTAATGGACATGCTGATGACCAAAGGTTCCCTTGGTGAGCTCGGTTTTAATGGTAAAAGCTCCTTTCAGGACGAGGCGATCTTCTTTATCCAAACCCCCGGCGACGACTCTTTGATCTCCAATTTTGTTGCCGAGTTGAACGTGCCTGGGGATAAACATGTTATCATTTTCCATCACGAACACGATCTTTTCTCCGTCCATGTTCTGGATCGCATCTTCCGGGACTGTGAGGATCTCTTTTTTCTCTGCCAAGTTTTCCACAATTCCCTGGATATACATGTTTGGTTTGAGCAGACCCTCGCTGTTGGGAACTTCCACTCTGATCTTGACAGTGCGAAGTTTTTCATCGATGGTCTCGCTGATGTAGGTAATGTTTCCCGGGAATTTTTTTTCAGGATACAATGGAGTTAGAATATAAACACGGCTTTCTTTTGAAATGTAAGGGATGTCCTTTTCATAGGCATCTAGGATTGCCCAGAGCATGCTTAAGTCGGATACCGTAAAAAGGACCTTCTCTGGTTCGATGTGTGCTCCAATGATCGCATCCCGGAAGATAACCGTTCCTGAGATCGGTGAACGGATCGGAAGGTTTGGATCGGCGATCTCACTTTTGGACTTCTGATGCTCCAAGGTATCGCTTTTCGCGATGAGATCATCTATTTGTTCGTGGGTAATCCCATAGGAGTGTAGAGCGGATTCCAGTGCCCCTAATTCTGTGGTGAGCTCTTCGTATTCGGCCTTTCGTCTGAGGTATTCCCTTTCCTCTATGGCTTTCTCTTCGCGGAGCATCTTTGCGCGCTCGTATTCCTGTTGGCTGTGGTTTAGAGCTGCACGGGTTTCTAAGTAGTCCGCTTGAGCTTTGCCGAAGTCGGGCGAGTTGATCGTGACAAGCGTTTGTCTCTGACTTACCTTTTTTCCAAGATCAGTCGAAAGGGCCGAGATCTGACCATGCACAAAGGATGTGATGAGGGCGGTTTTATTGGCGTTGAGAATCAGATTGCCGGGGAGCGAGACTCGTGAAGAGATGTTTTGAGAGGTGGGAGAATCCACGACAATCCCCCATTCTTCCTGTTGTTTTGGGGAAATGTGGATCTCCTCATGCTCATGTTCCTCCGCCCCTTCATGTTCATGAGTGAGTGTTTGCGTTTCGCTCGCTGCGTGTGCATGTTCTTCCTCTCCATGAGCGTGAGTCTCCTCAACGGAGCTCTCATTTCCGTTTGTGTTGGCGGCGGGAGACATATTGTGTTTACTGCCTCCACAAAAAGCGAGAAGAACGACAGATAGACAAATGATGGATATTTTCATTGCAAATCTTCTCCGATGGCTCTCTCTAATGCTGCCCGGTCAGCGTTCCAGGCATATAAAGAATCCTGGTAATCCGTCATTATGCTGAAATATGTTCTCTGGGAATCCAGGTAGTCGATCAGCGATATCTCCCCGTGTTTGTAGCTTATCTCTGCGATCTTCAGGCTTTCCTCAGCCTGTTTGAGGAGGCCTGTCGTGAAAAGCTTGAGTGCTCGAGCGGAAAGCCTGAGTTGTCTGATTTTCGTTTGGGCTTCTGTGGCTAACTCCATCTTGATGGCCCTCAGCTCTTGGTTATTTTTGAGGAGTAAGCTCTCGGCCTCAGCGACTTCTTTAGACCTCCAATTCCAAAGGGGAATGTCGAGTGTAATTCCCAGACCCTTGTTCCTCCCGTCCAGCTCTTTTTTACTGAACCCGATCAGTTTAAAATCCGGGAGAAGCTGCCATTTGGTAAAACGGATGTTTTCTTGAGCCTGTTCGTTCCTTTTCTCTTTCTCCTTGATGAGAGGGTGGGAGGGGAGGATTTCATTGATAAGGACCTGTTCATCCACGCTCAGAGGAACATATTCCAGATCTCCCCGGATGTCAAAATCTGGGGGGAGGGCATTTCCCAGGAATTTATTCAAGCGTTCTTTGGCCAGTTGCCAATCCGTCCATATTTTGTTCAGTGCATTCTGTGCCCTGAGGGATTCCACCTGGAGCTTTATGGCTTCAAGCTCTTTGACCTCCCCGAGCTGGGCTCGCTTCAAGATGAGCCGATGGATCTCTGCGATAGAGTCGGCGTTCTTCTTGGCCAATTCCATTTTTTTCTTCTGGAGGAGGATCTGGTAATAGTGATTTTTAATCTCATACCTGAGCTCGAGTTTTGCGTGAACGAGAAGGTAACCGGTGGCCTCCCAGTCTCTCTCGAACACCTGGATACGGGAGTGCCTCTTGAAGGGATTTTCGATGGGCTGGCTGATGGCGAACTCCGAGGTGTTGCGTTCGATCAGCCCGTCGTAGGATTCGGCCTTCCCCCATGTAAATGCGAGCTCAGGATTGGTGAGGCGTTTGGCCGCCTCATATGCGAATTTTTTGGCGTTGACTTCCTCGATTTTTGCCGCGATCACCGGGCTGTTTGTCAGTCCTAATTCCATAAGCTCTTTGAGAGAGAATTCCTTATTTTCTTGTTTTAGAAGAAAAGTATTTTTGTTTTCCCCTGCCTGAATTGATGACACAAGAAGAAGGATTGTGTTGAGAACGATCAATAATTTTAATCTCATTGATTTTATATATTTTATCGTATTTTCCTGTTTATTCAAATGAGAAACAAAAGAAATTAAAGAATATGTCAAAAATCTTGTCCAGGGATGGAGTGGGGGAAAGCAAGGGTTGGCCTGTTTTTAGGGAAGTTAGATCCGCCACCAGTAGGAGAACTTTACGAATAAATAACGGCCCTCGATATGGTAGATGCCGGAGTCATCCTGTAGCTGGTTATCGTCAAACCCGACGTAAAGAACTGTGCCGGGATTCAACTGATAACTCAGAAGGAGGCTGTTGTAGATGTTTTTGTCGTAATCGTTGTAATCTGTGATCAGACGGAGAGAGAGATGCCGTGTGATCTGGTAGCCGACGCGTTGAGTCAATACATCGATCTTATACTCAAGCTCTCCCCCTTTGGTTTTGTAGAAGGTGTCATTCCTGTATTCATACAATAGCCTGAGGTTGGTGATGGGCTTGAGGGTCAGGCTGAGGCCGTAGGAATATTTGTACCCCAAGTAGGGCTCGTCATAATAGATACTGTCCCCCATAGAGAAATTCAGGCCTCCACTGAGCCAGGAGAATGGCTCTGAACGGATCCAGGTCCGAAAATTAGTTTTGCGGAAATCAATCCCCTCATATCTTTCGAGTGTCCGAGAGATCCCTGCGGAGATGAATGTCCCTCTCCAACCGCTCATGAAGAAGCTGAATTGGTACTCCTCATCTGTCAAGACATTGGCGAAGTCGTAGACCCTTCTGTATTGGATGGAAGGCCGGATGTCCACGATCAAGTCCGTCATCGGGAGGAACGCATAACCCAACCGCGAATCAAATGACTTGATATCTTTTCGCCGGAAAAATCCCAAGGATCCTTCAAAATCAGGCGGAATGTGCGTGTAGTCTACGTTGAAACTCAGATGTCTCCCGCTGGCGCTGAAATCGAATTTCATCGCCGGCACGAGACTGGACTTGTACTCTCCCACTTTTGTTTCAGAGCCTATCACCTGGAAGGCAAATTTGTAATTGTTCCAGAATTTGAATAGACCGTCCACGCCGCCAACCCGGTTGTGATCGGAGACAGGGATGCCCTCAGATTCTCTGACTTCCTTATCCGTGAAGATGAGGCCGATGTAAGACTCGGTGAATAGATCTTGTTTCAAGCGGAAAACGTTGACGAGTCCTTTTTGAATGATGTCATCCTCTTCATCATCTTCTGCCTCATCCTCGCCGGGCGTATCAATGTTTGGAGCATTAAAGTCATAGGTGCTCAAAACGCCGATGGTCGTTTTCCCGATTTTTCCGCTGAGTTTGAATCCCCATCCAGGGTCGACGATGGTCCGCGTATACACCAATTCAAGGGGTGTGTCAAAATAGTCCTTTCCCTCAAGAAAAAATGGTCTTTTCTCCGGATAATAGAGAGCATACCTCTGGTTGACATCGATCTGAGGGATGTCGGCTTCCACCTGACTGAAGTCCGGGTTGATGGTGGCATCGGCGGTCAGGTCGGATGTGATGCCGTATTTTAAGTTCAAGCCAGCTTCCGGATTGGGCTTTTGACCGCGTTCTTTAAGTCCGGTCACAACAGGCATGACCTCGAAGTTCTTGCCTTTGTTCAAGCTCCCGTCGATCTGGATGGTTCCAGCCTGGATCAGGAATCCATTGATGTCGCGGGACCGGGGATACCAGTAGATCTCCTCGTTCTTTCTCCGGATGTTCCGCTTGATCTGCAATCCCCAGAGTTGCGGCTGGGAATTGGGGAATCGGAGGCTTTTGAATGGGATCGCCATCTCAATGGTGTAGCCCTCGTCATCCATGTTGGCATCGGTCATGAAGTAGGTGTCCCAGGTTTTATCGATCCGGTCGAAACCTCCGCCCCTGCCACGGCCTCTTCTTACTCCGCTTGATTCGACATAAACGCCGTCTGATTGCACACCGCAGGGATTGACCAGAAAGGCAAAGGCCCGCTTTTTATCGTTGAAGGTGTCCAGGTAGACGGTGATCTCGTCATCACCCGTAACCTGGTCTCTTTGAGTCAGGCAGGCCCGGACGGCTTTCGGATTAGAGTCATAACAGTGCACAGCGATGTAGAGATTGTTTTTATCATACCCGATGTAGGCCACGGTCCGTTCGCTCGGTTCGCTCCCTTCCACCGGCTCGTATTGCGTGAAACTCTCGAGAATCGCTGCATTTTCCCAGAATGGATCATCCAGCTTACCGTCGATGTTCGGGGGATCTTCAAAGGGAGGGACAACAATTCTGTATGCGGCTGGGTCAGCACTATGGCTGTATATGTATGAGTCAACAGTGTTAGAAGACAGCATTTGGAAACAAAGAAGGAGGGCGGCTACAAGACAGACGGTTTTTATTCTCATCCTTAATTTTTTTCTTGAATGCAATATTATAAGATAAACTGGTCTTCGAGGGAAGTTTGAGTTTATGATACCAACTGTTCTGAAATCCGTGATGAATGATATCTAGGTGTCACAATCGGTGATTGTGAAAACGAACACCGGTACAGGAGTTCAGGGACCTGACCTTAAATCGGCTCGGTCTATTCCCCGAATGGACCCTACATTCTAATAGTGTAGGGGCAGTTTCCCAAACGGTCCGTTCGGGGGAGCGGGCCCCGCTTATAGCGGATCTTATTTATTCCACAATCCGGAAATCTGGATATTCTGATCCTCTAGGCTGACGCCCATATCCCGCTTCAATGCAGCGACTGAAAGGATGTAATCGACAACGGCCCGGATCTCTTGGGACCGGGCTGTGGCCAAATCCCTTTGATACTGAAGCACAAAATAATTGGTGGACAACCCGACTTTGAGCTTTTCTTCCTCGGCTTCCAGCTGTCTCTGTGCCAATTCTCTGGCGATCTTGAGCGCTTGGATGCGTTTGTAATTGGTTTCCACGGTCCGCACAGCGATCTTCAAATCTGTGTAGATCTGTTGCTCCTGCTCTTTGAGGCGCAACTGGGCCTGTTCCAGGTCGACTCTGGCCTGAGCGTAAGCAGCCCGTGAAACGAGGGTGTTGAGTGGAAGGTCTAGCGTAAGTCCGACCTGCCAGTTTTTGTATCTGAAGCCGAAGACATCATTGAAGGCGTCCTCTCGTCCTCCGGGAATCGAGCCAATCGGTGGTCCCCAAGGATTCTCGGGGTCATAGATGAGTTGAGTCCCCGAGACCCCCGGGCTCCAATAGGATGCGGCGAGATTCAAACCCGGAAGCATTTGATTCTTTGTGTAACTCATGTTGAGCTCGTAATTCTGGATGCCGAGCCGTGTGGATTCCAGGTCCGGCCTGTTTTGCAGGGCGGTTGTCAGGGCCTCTTCCAGGCTGATATCCATCTTTGTAAAGCGCGGCTCTTCTATCGGATTGATTTGAAGAAAATCCGAGTTTTCGGTGTCTGCGGCCAGGTTGATCACCTGCTTGAGGATATCTTCATTATTCCTGACCTCGGCTTCTGCGGCCAGGATATCGGCCTCTCTTTGGGCGACCTGGGCTTCGGCAGTGATGATCTCGATCGGAGCCAGCGTGCCGACTTCCACGCCGCGGCGGTTTTTCTCCAGCAGGTCTTGGGCCAATTTTAAGGATTGCTGGGCAACCTTCAGGTTTTCGATGGCAAAGGCCAAATTCCAGTAGGCCTGCTCCACGCTGTACACGGTGTTCTGGACAGATCTTTTCAGGTCTTTCTCTGAGATCGTGAGGTTTGTCTGGGCTATTATAATGTCCCGGTTGGATGCCATCATGCCGAAGTTTCTGAGCAGTGGCTGGGTGAAATCGAATGTCAGGGTGCTACGGTAGCTGGGATTGATCGTCGTTCCTGTCCTGTTCGTGTCGTATTTGGATGTATCGAGGGTGAGGGTGAAATTTCCTCCGCCCGGAATATTTTGCTGGATTTGGCCCGAATACCCATCACTGGCGCTCGTGAGCACCTCTGCCGCATCGAGGAAGGAGTAGGAGGCTTGTTGTGTGTCTCTTCTGCTAAAACTGAAGCTTAAAGAAGGAAGATACTTTTCCTTGGCCTGGGACACCCCGATATCTCTGAGTTGCGGAGTCAAAACTGCGACAGCCAGCCCAAGGTTGTTTCTCATGGCCTTGGTGATACAGTCTTGGACCGAAAGGGAAATGCTCTTCTCTTCCTGTTGGCCGTAAACGGACATACCCATGACAACTCCGTACACTGCCAATATCAAAATTGCTCTTCTCATCATCTTTATCCTCCGATAATCTTTAAATTCAAATCCATAAATTGGAATTTAAAAATATCAAATTCAGGATGGACGCAAGATTTCAAGGAATTGAATCATTGCCATCTGCGAACTTCCGTATCCTGTATTTTGTATTCATCTCGTTTTTATAGTTTTAACGTTTTTTTGTTCAAAGGTTATTCGTACCTTAATGCCTCGATGGGGTCAAGTGTGGATGCTTTGCGGGCCGGGTAGAAACCGAAAAACACGCCCACAGAGCCGGCAAAGAAAAAAGCCAGAGCGATCGATCCGATCGAAACCACTGTTTTCATCCCGGCAAACTTCGAGATAAGGGCAGAGCTTCCCAGCCCGAGACAGATCCCGAGCACTCCTCCCAGAACACTCAACACAACCGCTTCGGTCAAGAACTGGAGGAGGATGTCTTTTTCCTTCGCACCCACCGACATCCTGATGCCGATCTCCCGGATCCGCTCAGTGACAGAAACCAGCATGATATTCATGATGCCTATGCCGCCGACAAGAAGGGAGATGGACGCAATCCCTCCCAGGAGAATGGTCAGGACCTGTGTGGCTTCTGACGCTCCCTCAGCAATGTCAGCCATATTTCGGACATTAAAGTCATCCTCGGCGCCCGGGGCGATTTTATGCCGGATGCGAAGGAGCTCTTCGATCTGCGTTCTTGCCTCATCCGTCTTATCCGCAGAGACAGCTGAAACGTCTATCGACTGGATGTAATCGATGTTTAGGAGGCGGCTTTTAGCTGTTGTGTAGGGGACAGCGATCATGTCGTCTCTGCTGCCGAAACCGCCCGCCTCGCCCTTCGATTCCAAAACTCCGAGAACACGAAAGGGGATTTTGTTGAAGCGTATGATCTGTCCGATGGGATCATCACCTTCGAAAAGGTTCTCAGCCACCTCACTCCCTAAGACACAGACTTTCTGACCGGCTCTCACCTGATTCTCATCAAAAAACACGCCATATTCGACCTTCCAGTTGCGGATTTGCGGATATTTATCGCCCACACCGTTGATAGAAGAATTCCAATTCTTATTGCCGTAGACGACTTGTGCCCTTGTGCTCACATTCGGAGAGACGTACTGGACAGCATCACAGTTCTCTAAAATCGCTTTGGCATCCGCTTCCTTCAGGGTAGTGTAACTCCCCCCACCGCTCGAACGGCCTCGAAAAGACATGCTGCCGGGCCTGACAAAAAGGAGGTTCGTTCCCATCTCGGTGAACCTCTGTTCGACTTCGGCTTTGGCTCCTTGCCCGATGCTGACCATAGCGATCACAGCACCGACACCGATGATGATGCCCAAGGCCGTGAGAAAAGAGCGCATTTTGTTGCGGTTGAGGGCCATGAGCGAGATTTTTGCTGTTTTCCCGATGTGCATCTCAGTTCTCCTCTTCCCGCTCGATTTCGCCGTCTCTCAAGTAGACGATTTTGTGCGCGATCTCCGCCACTTCAGGATCATGGGTAACAAGAATAACAGTAATCTTTTTTTCTTTATGAAGATTCGTGAAGATCTCCATGATCTCCAGTCCTGTTTTTGTGTCCAAATTGCCCGTAGGCTCGTCGGCCAGTATCAAGGACGGATTGTTGACCAGCGCCCTGGCGATGGCCACTCTCTGCATCTCGCCTCCAGAGATCTGGTTTGTTTTATGATGCTCACGGCCTTTGAGCCCGACCATATCTAGGGCCTTCATCGCCATCTCTCTGGACTTTTTACTGGGAACATCGGAATAAAGAAGAGGGAGCTCTGTGTTTTCCAGGGCTGTCGTCCTCGAGAGGAGGTTGAAGTTCTGGAAGACAAACCCGATCTTTTTGTTCCGCGTCTCTGCCAGCTCATTCTTGTTAAAAGTCGAAATTTCCTGGCCTTCCAAAAAATATTTGCCAGCTGTGGGTTTGTCCAGACACCCGATGATGTTCATCAGTGTGGATTTTCCGGAGCCGGATGGCCCCATGATAGCCAACAGATCTCCTTGTTTGATGGTGTAGGAGATCCCTTTTAACGCTTTGACTTCTGAACCACCCATCTTGTAGATGCGCGAGACGTTTTCCAATTGTATGAGATTGTTGTTATCCATTTTGGCTATCCCATCTATTGTCAGTTCTCTGAAAGATGCGATCACCCCCGCATCATGAACATCCCTCTCCTCATCGCCTCGCTATTTCTGTTGGCGTTTCCTCCCTCTTCACCCTGGTTTTCTCCGGTGATGACCTCCTGTCCCTCCTCCATCTGACCTCTGAGGACTTCGGTGTAGGAATTGTCAGTGACTCCGATTCGCAACAAAACAGGCTTGAGCTTTCCGTTCTCATCGACGATCCAGACTCGCCCCACATCTTTCCTCTGGGGCATGCCCGTGCCCTGTTCCCCTCTCGTCCCAGGTTGGAAGCCTGATGGAGAGCTTTGGCTTCCCGTCTGTCCTGGGGGCATCCCCCCAGTTTGTGTGGAATCCCCCCGACGAGCCTGTCGCTCTCTTTTCATGGTCTCAAACATCTCCTGCATCTGTTCCGGGGTAAACTGGGGCGTGAAGCGCAGAGCCGAGTTAGGAACGAGCAGCTTATCCTTGGCCTCGCCCACGACTATGGATACGGTGGCTGTCATCCCAGGCCGCAATTTCATCTCCGGATTCTCAACGGCGACTATGGTCGTGTAGGTCACGACATTCTGAACGATTTCAGGAGAGTATCTGACTTGTCTCACTGTTCCTGTAAAATTATCATCAGGAAAAGCGTCTACGGTGAACGTCACTCTCTGGCTTTCCTTAACCTTGCCAATATCGGCCTCGTCGACACTGCACTCCACCTGCATCTTGCTCAAGTCGTTGGCGATCTGGAAGAGGACCGGCGCTTGAAAACTGGCTGCCACCGTCTGTCCCACGTTGATATTCCTGTTGATGACAACACCGTCGATGGGAGACTTGATGATCGTGAAGTCCAGGTCTACCTGACTCGATTCAAGCTGGGACTTAGCTTGTTCCAGCTTAGCCTCAGCAGACTGCAGATCAGCCTTGGAGCTGTAATACTGGGTTTCCGCGGCTTCTTTTTCTTGATAGGAGATCAAATCTTTATTAAATAGATCCAAAGAGCGGTCATATTTTTTCTTGTCATTCTCTAGGGTGACCTTCGCTTTTTCCACTCCAGCGACGGCGCTCTTGTAGTTGGCTTTGTTCTGTTGAAGGCGGGCCAGGAAGGCAGACTGCTCGATCTCGGCTATGACCTGCCCTTTCTTAACTTCTGAGTTAAAGTCCACATAAATCTTCTCGATCTTACCCGAGACCTGGCTGCCCACATCCACGGTTGTGACGGGGTTCAGAGTCCCTGTTGTCACCACCAGGGCCTCGATGCTTCCTTTTTTGATGGCCTCTGTTTTAAATTTGGGGCCATTGCTCTTGTTCTTATTGAATGTGGTGAAACCAAATACGATCACTGCAACAGTCCCAAGAACAGCTGCGGCAATGATCCATTTCTTTTTCATTATTTGTCTCCTCAATCCTTTTCCGACTTTTCCTGTCTCTTTTTCCTCTCTTCATATTCCCGTTTCCTTTGCGCTTTATATTTTTCGATCATCGCCTCGAATTTGACTTTTTGGTTTTCGGTGAGCATGGATCGAATGTCCGTGAGCAGTTGAGACCGGATCTCCGTTAGTCTATTGTCCATGTCTTTCCTCAGATTTTTGAAACGCTCTTCATTGTTATGGAATATCTCTCTGATCTGCTCTTGCTGTTCTGTTGAGAGCGCCAGTTCCTTAGCCATCATTTCCAGTGTGGGAAAACGGGTGGAACTTCGCCGTCGTGAGTCATGGGTTCGTTTATTCAACATGTTTTTGTCGATCAGAACACCGCTGACAACACCTGCGATGAAGACAACAATCAGGGAGAGTATGATCCAGAGTTTATAATTGTTTTTCATGGGAGTGGTCTCCTTAAACCGGGCTGTTCTTCCAGGGAGGCAAAGATCAGCATCATGTTCTTGTTCTCGACACCCTCCTGGTCCAGAATGGTCTCCGTGTCCTGGAGGGGGCTCTGGTCCTCAAAAAGCAAGACGCCCGACTGACCGAGCTCTTCTCTGGGCTGGGGCCCGAGGAGGAGGATGGCCGAAGCAAGAAACACGACAAAAAGCAGAGAAACAGGGATGGCGCGCATCCCCCACTGCTTCCACAATTGCCAGGATTCGAATGGTTTTTGTTTTTTTAATCTGGGATGCAAACGCTCCCAGAAGTAGGGATTGGGTTCGGGAAAATCCGTTTGTTGCAGAGCTTCAAAGATCTGCCTGTATTCACCCTTAGTGGCCTGACAGAGAAGGCAACTCTCCATATGGTGTTCAAACTCTTTCGTCTCCTCTTCGCTTAAAAGCCCGTCATGAGCCCTCAAAAAGAGCTTTTCAGCTTTTTTACAGTTCATTGGTGTTCTCCTTCCTTTGTCAAGAAGGGTTTTATCTTTTTTTTCAACATTTTTCTGGCTCTGTGCAGCCTAGAGTCCACCGTCCCAGGCGAAATGCCGAGCACGCGAGAGATCTCGTCGTACTGGAGACCCTGGATGTCTCTGAGAGAAAGGATGATCCGGTATTTTTCAGGAAGAATGGCCATGGCTTCATGGACGATCTTTTTCCTCTGTGCAAGTTCCTCATCTCTTTCTCTGATCTCCACGTCATTCGCGTATGTCGGGACATCTCTCATGGTTTCTTCAAAAGATACGCTTTTCATTCGCGAAGCTCTTCTCAGATAGTCCCTGGCGTGGTTCACAGTGATCTGATGGAGCCAGGTGCTGAATGCGGCCTTGTGCTTGAATTTGGGAAGGGCGTAGTACGCCTTGATGAAAACCTCTTGAGCAAGGTCATCGGCAACATCCCGGTTTAGAGTCAAGCTGAAGGCCATGTTAAACACCTTTCTCTTGTATCTTTCCACGAGTACGCCATAGGCGTCTTCGTCGCCTTTTTGGCTTTTCTGAACCAGCTCTTTTTCGTTCATCGAGTCTCATTGTTCTTCTTTACCTCTTACACTCATTAGACGGAGGAAAGAAGAATATCTTCCCGTTGATTCTTAAATCATGCGCTTTCCTCTGACTGTTTCCCTTTTTCTATTTTAGGGGATTGGGCTTTTTTACTAAAGCTTTTATTCGTTGTCCGGCGATTTTCCGTATGCGCGGACTCCTTATATGGATAAAGCTTTCCCGCTTTGTTTTTTCTGAATTTGTTCTTGGTCAGAGATCGAGGTGTCGGATCTATTTAACGAAGAGGATTTGGACTGATTTTGTCTGTTTCCTCAGAAATTCAAACGTCATATCCACTCAGACTCCACAGCCATAGAAGTTGATGAATGATCGTGGATCCTGGAGTGCTTTTGGATTGAGATTATTTACGTTTGGCCGTCCAATCCCCGCTGCCGAAGTCTCCTATGGTGACGGCGCCGGTCATGGTGTCGCCCTCAACGGTTCCCTTATAGGTCATCGTCATATCGCCACGGGGAGTGCTTAGGGAGATCGTCCATTCGATCGCGTTCCCTTTGATCGTCCCTTCTCCGGTTGTTTCCTCTCCTTGGCGTCCTTCCATGGTGACCGTGATTTTTTCTCCATCCTGTTCAAAACTAACTGCCCGGATCCTCTCGCCTCTTTGAGTCACAACTGTCATTTCCCAATCACCCGTCACGTCCACATCCTTGGCACCCACGAATCCAATCAAAAGGATGACGAGTGCAAATGCTACGATAAAATAGGTTTTAGTCATGTTTCCTCTCCTAGTGAAGAATCAAGATAAAATAATAAGATAAAATAATAGCAATATTTCATAAGAGTTATATTTTACTCTTATTGGATACCAATTCCCCCTTTTTTCTTCCAAAAATTGATTGAAAGAATTCGGAATTTAAAATTGAATGAAACCTTATCCCCCACAATTCAGATCGCAAAGAAGGCATTTTACGATTCTTGCTTTGATTTTGTGTGTGAACGCGGCCATTTCTGGGAAAGGGAAAAAACTGACATTTTTGCAGATGAGGCGGGTCGAGTGAGAGATCGCAACCGGCTGCGCGTTGAGGTGAAGGCATTAAGCAAAGTCCATGTCCAGGCTTGAAAAAGGCCGACCTTTACTTTTCCTGAGATATCCTTGACAATCCCTGTTGACTTTATTTAAATATACCCTCCAGAAAAGGAGAGAAATACATGTTTGTGTGGGTCTTTCATCGTGTCTCAGGTCTCATGCTCATTGTCCTCCTCGGGATCAAATTTTTAACATCCTTTTTTTTGATGACAAAGGAGCAGAAACCGGATTGGGCGCTTGTGCTCCATACGAATCCCTTGACCGACACGCTGTTGATTATAGGTATCGTGTTCCATGCCCTCTACGGGCTGAGGACAGTGATCATCGATTGCGGCGTGAAGAAGGAAAAATTGCTTTTCTGGGTTTTTACCTCTGTGGGGATCGCCCTGAGCGCTCTACTCCTGATTGTTTATTTCACCAGGAACTACTGAATGTTAAGTCATGACATCCTGATCGTCGGGGGTGGGCTGGCTGGACTTTCAGCAGCCCTGTCCAGCGACCCCGCTCTTTCTGTGGCTGTGATCTCCAAGGTCCACCCACTGCGTTCGCATTCTGTGGCCGCACAGGGAGGAATCAACGCGGCATTGGGGAATAATCCGGATGGCAAGGACGACAGCTGGGAGCGGCATGCCTTTGATACGATCAAGGGAAGCGACTACCTCGCTGACCAGGACTCTGTTGAGCTCATGTGCCGGGAAGCGATACCGACCATATACGAGTTGGAGCACATGGGCGTTCCGTTCAGCCGTTTTCCCGGCGGAGTCATTGCTCAGAGACCCTTTGGAGGGGCCGGCTTCCCCCGCACGTGTTATGCGGCGGACAGAACCGGTTTGGTCATCCTGCACACACTCTATGAGCAGTCGATACGGCAGAATATCCATTATTACAACGAATGGCTGGTCACCCGACTCGTTGTAAAGGACGGCAGGTGTCTCGGAGTTGTCGTCTATAACTTGGAAAACGCTGAATTTATTCCGGTCCGGGCCAAAGCTGTCGTTTTTGCAACGGGAGGATATGGCCGCGTCTACATGAAGACCACAAATGGTTTCATCAATCACGGCAGTGGGATCGGAGTCGCTTACCGCGCCGGAGTGCCGTTGAAGGACCTGGAGTTTGTCCAGTTCCATCCCACATCTCTCTACAGAAAAAACATTCTTATCACAGAGGGTGCAAGGGGGGAGGGAGGATACCTGGTGAACAATAAGGGCCGCAGGTTTATGGAGGACTATGCGCCCAATTCCATGGAACTCTCTCCGCGGGATATCGTTGCCCGTTCTATCCAGATGGAGATTGACAAGGGGTACGGGTTTGACAATCAATATGTGCACTTGGATCTCAGGCATCTGGGCGCCGCAAAGATCAAAAAGCGGCTCCCCGGGATTCGTGAGATCTGCATCAATTTTGCTGGGCTTGACCCCATAGACACGCCCATTCCCATCCAGCCTGCCCAGCACTATTCCATGGGCGGGATCGATGTCGAAAAAGACTGCGCCTCGCCTGTCGAAGGATTCTATGCGGCGGGGGAGTGCGCCTGTGTGAGCGTGCATGGAGCCAACCGGCTGGGCGGTAATTCACTGCTAGAAACTGTGGTTTTCGGCAAGATTGCGGGAAAGTCGGCATCCGAGTATGTGAAGGGTGCCAGCAGTGCAGAGGGAGCCGAAAAAGAACTTCTCGATGTGGCGTTAAATTTCAAGAAAAGGGTGGAGACCTGGAGGAAAAGAGAAACAGGAGAAAAATTTTACATCCTGATGAACCGCTTGAAAATCCTGATGAATGAGAAGGTCGGCTTATTCAGGAATAAAGACGAGCTCACACAATGCCTTGAGACTATCCAAGAGCTGCGTGAGGGCTATGACCATGTGTACATATCCGGCCCTTGTCTCCGCTTCAGCCAGGAGCTGGTGAACATCATCGAGTATGAGAGCATGCTCGACCTGGCTGAGGTGATCACTCTCGGGGCATTGAACAGAGAAGAAACGAGGGGCTCTCACTACCGTCTTGATTTTGAGAAACGGAACGACGTTGAGTGGCTCAAACACACGCTGATCACCTGGAAAGAGAAGAAGCCAGAGATCAGTTACAAGGATGTGAATATCAGCAAGTACGAACCCGTCGAAAGAAAGTATTGAGATGAACGTTTTGTTCAAGATATTCCGGTTCGACCCGCGGCAGGACGAACACCCTTACTTTCAGGAATATTCCTATGAGACCGAAGACAGCAAATCCGTGCTGGAAGCCTTGATGGAGATCAGGAATGTGCAGGACTGCAGTCTGAGTTTCCGGTACAGTTGCCGTGAGGCCATATGCGGCTCTTGTGCAATGGTGATCAATGGAAATTTCGACCTGGCCTGCCGCATGGAGTTGGAATCTCTCGATTCTTCCCTGATCGTTATCGAGCCGCTGCCAAACCTGGAAATCCAGAAGGATCTGGTGGTGGATATGGATCCTTTCTGGGAGGCTCTGTCTAAGATCGAGCCTTACCTCCATTCGGAAGGCGACGTTCCGGACAAGGGGCACAGGATCGATGACAAAGACATCGACAAAATTTTCCAGTATGTCAACTGTATCCTCTGCGGATGCTGTTTCAGCGCCTGCCCTGTGGTTTCTCGGCGAGAGAGTTACTTGGGCCCGGCCGCTTTGGCCAAGCTCTACAGGTTCGTCAAAGACCCAAGGGATAAAAGGCCTTTCCGGAACTGGTCCCGGGTCAATACGGAGGGAGGGGCATGGGGCTGTCACACCATATTCAAGTGTAATGAAGTCTGCCCCAAGGATGTGCGTCCTGCTGACGGGATCGAGGCCCTGCGCAGGAAACTTGTGGCAGGGAAAATAAAGGGCCTCTTTAAATTCAAACGATGAAGATCAAACATTCGCTCTTTACAAGACGACAGTTTCTGAATGGGCTTTTTGGGGGGTGGATCACAGCTCTTCTGGTTACATTTGTCTATCCGGTCATAAAATTCATATTCCCTCCCTATAAGGAGCCTGATGAAGTCATTCTCCCTTTTTCAGATTTTGAGGGGATGGCTCCTGGGACTGTGAAAAATTATGCCTGGGGAGGTAAACCGGGAATCCTTAAGAAGAATGAAGATGGCAGCTACATCGCTTTTGTCGGGGTGTGCACTCATCTGGATTGCAATGTGTCCTATCTCCCCGACCAAAAGAAGTTTTTTTGTGCCTGCCACGAGGGCTGGTATGACGAGTTCGGGATCAACATCGGTGGCCCCCCACCCTCGCCTTTACGCCGGCTTTTTGTCGAGATCGTGCCTCCGGATCTGATCATAAAGAGAGAGGGAGTGAAGTGAATATTAAGAAGTTGGGAGCAGGATTTCAGGCATGGCTCGATGACCGTTTTGGCCTTTCTGGAATCGCACAATTCCTCAAAGAGAAGCCTGTCCCCCAACACAAACACTCCATCTGGTATTATACTGGGAGCGCTATCCTCATTTTTTTCACCATTCAGATCATAACTGGGTTCATGCTCATTCTCTACTACAGGCCCACTCTGGAGGAAGCGAATGCCAGCGTGGCCAGGGTCATGACGGAAGTCCCGCTGGGATGGATCATCCGGTCGGTGCACAGTTGGTCGGCCACCTTCATGATCGCCTTTGTGTTTGTTCACCTCATCAGCATCTGGGTCACCAAATCTTACCGCGAACCGCGGGAGATCACCTGGATGAGCGGGGTTCTTCTCCTTGCCTGTTCTCTGTTCTTCGGCTTTACGGGCTATCTTTTGCCCTGGGATGACCTCTCCCTCTCGGCGACAAAGGTGGGGACAGATATTCCTCGCTCGATACCGGTTGTGGGACTTTGGGTGACCAAGCTTCTCCGCGGAAGCGAAGATGTGACCGGGGATACACTGACACGTTTCTTTGGGATACACGTCTGTATTCTTCCGATATTCCTCGTTCTCCTCCTTGCCATCCACATCTATCTCATCCAGAAAAAGGGCATGAGTGTTCCCGTCGAGGCTGAAACCCGTGGAGAAGACGTGCGCACCATTCCCTTTTGGCCGAATTTTGTCTTTCGGGAGATGGTCGTCTGGCTCGTTCTTGTGGGGGTCCTCTTCTCTGTCGCTGTTTTTTTACCCCCATCGCTGGATAAGCCGGCTGATCTGATGGCGGCAGCGCCGGAGGGAGTAAAACCTGAATGGTATTTTCTCTTTCTGTTCCAGACTCTCAAGATCGTCCCCCCTAAGATTCTCTTTGTGAACGGAGACACAGTGGCGGTGCTGCTGATGCTGGTGGCCGGTGTTCTTTTTTTCCTTTTGCCCATCATCGATAACAAACCTTTAGAGAGGAAGGGTAAAATCATCACGGTCTTGGCCTATGCGCTGGTTGCGTATGCCTTGATCATGTCGGTTTGGAGTCTTCTGTGAAAACACACGCGAATAAGATTTTGCTGTCTCTGTTTTTAGGTGTTCTCTGCTTTGGCCTTTTTTCGGTTAATTTCGGATGGGCGCAAGAGATCGAACAGATACAGAAGACCCGGCCCGGAGAGAATGCGGCTGAAAACATGATCGTACCCGCACCCAAAAATATCAAAGAAGCTATTGCCATTTATGTCTTTTTGGGATGGATGTGGCTGTCCATTTTCGTCCTGGTTTACATTCTCCGGCAGAAGATCAAAGAACTCGACCGCATCCATAAGCTCAAATTCTTCTCCTCCCACAAAAGCTAGATCACCCCAATTCCACCTCTTGACATCTCAATCACACACCTGTGGTGTGCAGAGAATACAAATTATTTACTTAATGTGTGAATTTTGCTGGAGCTGGTTCGTTATTGTCATTGAGAGCCATGACTGTCGAAAGAAAAAAAATCCGCATATCCCGAAAGCCGAAGGACGGACATCGCTGGAGACTCAGGGAAAAATTCCTCACCGGAGGACTGCAGGGTTTTTTGGATTATGAGATCGTCGAGCTTTTGCTCACTCTGGGGACACCCCGTCGGGATTGTAAGGAGCAGGCAAAAGAAGCCATGCAGAAGTTCAAGGTCTTAAGGCGTGTTTTGGAGGCGGATGAGGAGGAGCTCCAGGAGATCAACGGGATCGGGGCGCACAATGTTTTTGGGATCCGGCTCGTCCAGGAAGTCTCCCGTCGGTTTCTCAAGGAAAAAATGCTGAGCAGGCCTGCGTGTCATTCTTCGAAAGAAGTCTTTGATTATCTCTATCATTCTTTGAGGGATGCAAAAACAGAACGATTCAAAGTCCTTTTTCTGGATGCCAAAAACTATATCCTCGAAGAAAGGACCTTCTTTGAAGGGACGGTGGATTCCAGCGCCGTTTACCCTCGGGAAGTGATCAAAGCTGCTGTGCGGGTCGGCGCGTCCTCTCTTATTTTTGTCCACAACCACCCCTCGGGTGATCCAGAGCCTTCGGAAAGCGATAGAGAGATCACCAAAGAACTGATTTTCGCCACAAACCTTATGCAGATCAAAGTTCTCGACCATATCATCATCGGGAATAACCGCTACTTCAGTTTTGCCGATCAGGGACTCATCGAGGAGTATGAGCTTTGTCTGAAAAATTTTCGAAGTCGACTGTAAAAAGCGTTGAAGAACAGAGAATTGATTTTCTCCATCGCACAATGGGACACTTCTAATGCTATTGAGTATTTGCGTCATTGCCGATTCGGGAATGGAGGCGAATGAGAAGTAAAATTTGTAAATTTCGAGACGGGCCAGTAAACTAGGGCTGAGGAGGTCATAAAAGATGAAACCGATAGAGGAGATCGCGGCAAAGATTGGAATAGACAAAAAGAATTTGCAGATGTACGGAGACTACAAGGCAAAACTTTTTCCAGACAGGATAAAAGTTGAAGGACAGAAGAGGGGAAAATTGATCTTGGTGACTGCCATGTCTCCCACTCCCGCAGGAGAGGGCAAGACCACCACCTCCATCGGTTTGGCGGATGCGTTCAACCGCCTCGGAAAAAAGGCAACGGCTTCTCTCCGGGAACCGTCTCTTGGGCCTGTCTTCGGCATGAAAGGCGGAGCCACCGGCGGGGGGGCCGCGTGTGTGTTGCCGCAGGATGAGATCAACCTTCACTTCACCGGAGACCTTCATGCGATCACATCGGCCCACAATCTGCTGTCTGCCATGGTGGACAACCGGCTCCATTTTGATGGGGCCTGCGGGCTTTTGGATAGCCGAACCATCACCTGGAAAAGGGTTTTGGACATAGACGACCGGGTTCTCAGAGAAGTGATCGTCGGTATCGGAGGGCCTCTCAGAGGCCTCGCGCGCGAGACGGGTTTTGATATTACGGCTGCATCGGAAGTCATGGCGATCTTGTGCCTTTCTAAAGATTTAGAGGACCTGAAGAAAAGGCTCGGGAATATCCTCGTCGGCTACGCGCCTGATACAAAACCTGTCTTTGCCCGGGATCTTAAGGCCAACGGCGCCATGACGGCCCTGTTGAAGGACGCCATAAAACCCAACCTTGTCCAGACCAAGGAAGGCACCCCCGTATTTATCCATGGGGGTCCCTTCGCCAACATCGCCCATGGGACGAGCTCCATAATTGCCGCAGACTTAGCTTTGAAGCTATCGGATTATGTTGTCACGGAGTGTGGTTTTGGCTCGGAGCTGGGAGCGGTCAAATTTTTTGATATCGTCGTGCGTGAAGGGCACATCCCTCCCCCCGATGCCTGTGTCCTGGTAGCCACTGTTCGGTCTCTCAAATATCACGGGGGCGTGGAACGGGACGAGTTGGAAACCGCAAATATCCCGGCTGTAGAAGAGGGGTTTGTCAACCTCCAGAAACACATCGCAAACCTGCGCTTTTTTGGTGTTCCTTTTGTAGTCGCCCTGAACAGATTTTTTTCAGATACAGAAGGCGAGATCGAAAAAGTCATGGAGCTGTGCCTGAAAGAAGGCGTGCGCTGCGCACTGAGCGAGGTTTACAGCAAAGGCGGCGAAGGGGGGATCGTGCTGGCCAATGAAGTGCTCCAGGCCATCGAAAAGGATGAACACAGCTTCCGGCATCTCTATCCGTTGGAGATGCCTCTCGTCGAAAAGATCGAAGTCGTTGCCAAAAAGATGTTTGGCGCGGATGCGGTGGCCATGGAGGGGAAAACGCGCAGAAAAATACGGCGGATAGAAAAAGACGGATTCCAGCAACTTCCCGTCTGCATTGCGAAGACACAATACTCACTCTCTGATGATGACCAGGCGTTGGGAAGGCCCGAGGGTTTCACAATGATCGTCACGGATGCTTCGCTGAGCGCTGGAGCTGGATTTGTGGTGGTTTACTGCGGGGATATCATGACTATGCCGGGCTTGCCTAAAATTCCGGCTGCAGAGAAAATAGACATCACCCCTGAGGGCCGAATCACCGGTCTCTCTTAGGGTCTGATCATTCTCCGGCGCACATCTTGCATTGTGTTTGATTTTTTCGTGCTTAAGGAGAATATAAACCAGCAAAAGCGAGAAAATTAGCGCACGCAAAACGTTAAATCAAGATGGGTTTACACTCTATATGAATTGTGATACAACTAAGTTCCAAATTGAGTGAATATCGAATATTCGCCAACCAAAAAGAGTGAAAGGATCAGGATATGTGTGACTTGAGAGAAGTTTTTATAGTTAGTGGTGCACGCACGGCTATCGGGAGTTTTTTGGGATCGTTGAAGGAATTTAAGGCTCCTGAGCTGGGCGGGTTTGCCATAAAAGAAGCCCTAGCGAGAGCTGCTGTCTCAGGTAAGGACGTCGGAGAAGTTATCATGGGGAATGTCGTTTCTGCAGGATTGGGGCAGGCCCCGGCCAAACAGGCCTGCATGAAGGGAGGGATCCCTCCGACCGTGAACAGCTTTGCCATCAACAAGGTCTGTGGTTCGGGATTGAAAGCCGTGGAACTGGCTGCCAATTCTATCTGGTTGGAGAAAAATGAGATCGTGGTTGCCGGGGGTATGGAGAGTATGAGCCAGGCGCCCCACATGGTGTGGGGTGTTCGGGAAGGCGTTAAATTCGGGGATCTCAAGATGAAGGATGCCATGATTTTTGATGGGCTCTGGTGTGCTTTCGACGACCAGCACATGGGGATGACTGGCGAGGTGATCGCTGAGAAATTCGGAGCGACTCGGGAGGAGCAGGATACATATGCCGTCAGCAGCCACCAGAAGGCTCTCCATGCGACCGAAAAAGGATATTTGAAAGAGGAGATCGTTCCTGTAGAAGTGCCTCAACGGAAAGGCGAGCCGGTCGTCTTTGCCCTGGACGAGGGACCTCGGAAGGATGCCACACTTGAAAAATTAGCCAAGCTTCGGCCGGCCTTCACCAAAGAGGGAACCGTGACCGCCGGAAATGCCTCCAGCCTTAATGACGGCGGAGCGGCTGTGGTTGTGGCCTCTGAGGATGCTGTCAAAGAAAAAAAACTCACGCCGATGGCCCGGATCGTAGGAACGAGCAAAAATGCGCTGGAACCTAAAATGGTGATGTATGCACCAAAGGGAGCCATAGAGAAACTCCTGGCCAATGCGGGCTGGAAAAAAGAGGAGGTTGACCTTTTCGAGATCAATGAAGCCTTTTCTTCCCAGCTGGTGGTGCTTATCAGAGAGATGGGTCTCGACAGGGAAAAAGTCAATGTGCACGGGGGCGCTGTAGCTCTGGGACACCCCATCGGAGCTACAGGAGCTCGGATTTTGATCACTTTGCTCTATGCGCTCAAACACAGAGGTTTGAAAAAAGGCATTGCCTCTCTATGCTTGGGAGGCGGAGACGCAGTGGCCATGGCTGTGGAAATGGTCTAGAAGGAGAGCGGAGGATGGATATCAAAAAGATAGGCATTATCGGTTCGGGGACGATGGGCACAGGGATTGCCCAGGTCGCTGCCAGTTCGGGTTTTAAAGTCATTCTCAATGATCTCGAGGAGGAATACCTTGAGCGATCCCTGAAAATCATGGATAAAAGCCTGTCTAAGCTTGCGGAAAAGGGCAAGATCGACGAAAAAAAAGATTCCATTTTGGATCGTATTAAGGTCACGACATGCCTTGCTGACCTCAGGCCGTCTGATTTTGTTGTGGAAGCGGTTTTTGAGGACCTGGATATCAAGACC
The DNA here is from genome assembly GCA_964406575.1 of uncultured Eubacteriales bacterium. Taxonomy (GTDB): domain Bacteria; phylum Acidobacteriota; class Aminicenantia; order Aminicenantales; family Aminicenantaceae; genus WTAW01. Next base: position 142,882 of record CAYOSH010000001.1, read on the forward strand.
AAAGTTATCACCGCTGTTGACGAGGTTCTTGCGCCTGAAGTGATTATCGCGTCGAACACCTCTTCGATATCGATCACCCGGTTGGCGGCTCTGACCAAACGGCCGGAAAAGTTTATGGGAATGCATTTCATGAATCCTGTCCCGCTGATGACCCTCGTGGAGTTGATCAAAGGGATCGCCACAACCCAAGAGACATTCGAGGTGGTTAAGAGTCTTGCAGAGACCATGGGAAAAGTTCCTGTTGAGGCCAATGATTATCCCGGATTCATCGCCAACCGCATCCTCATTCCCATGATCAATGAGGCGGTTTATGCCCTCATGGAAGGCGTGGGTTCTGCCGAAGCCATCGACCAGGTGATGAAGCTGGGGATGAACCATCCGATGGGACCTTTAGCGCTGGCCGACCTTATCGGTTTGGATGTCTGTCTGGATATCATGAATGTCCTTTATGAAGGTTTTAAGGATTCAAAATACAGACCCTGCCCGTTGCTGCAGAAAATGGTGAATGCTGGATATCTTGGCCGAAAGTCCGGAAGAGGATTTTACGATTACAGCAAGTAGGGCCAAAGATAAAGGACATGGGCAAAAAAATGCAGAATAAATAAAACTGCCGTGCGGTGTGAAAAGCACTGGCTAAGGTTTGAATTCGAGTTTGGGAACACCTGCCTGACGTTATACGGCAGGAAATGAGGAGGAGAGGATGACCGAGGAAAAGGATCAAAAGCAAGAATCCCGGAACAGGGCCATAGAGACCGCTCTGTCTCAGATAGAGAAACAATTCGGTAAGGGCGCCATTATGAAAATGGGGCAGAAGGGAGCCGCTGTCAAAGTGCCATCGATCCCCACGGGTTCAATAGCATTCGACTTGAGCCTGGGGATCGGAGGCTTCCCGAGAGGACGTGTTGTCGAAATTTTCGGTCCTGAAGCAACGGGGAAGACCACCTTGGCGCTCCATGTGATCGCAGAGGCCCAGAAACAGGGAGGACAGGCCGCATTTATCGATGCGGAACACGCAATGGACCCAACCTATGCCGCGAGTGTTGGCGTGGATGTGGACAACCTCCTCATTTCACAGCCTGATTATGGTGAGCAGGCCCTGGAGATCGCTGAGGTGCTCGTGCGGAGCGGTGCTGTCGATGTCATCGTGGTGGATTCCGTAGCCGCGCTCGTTCCTAAAGCAGAGCTGGAAGGAGAGATGGGCGATGCCCATATGGGACTCCAGGCACGGCTCATGTCTCAGGCGCTTCGGAAACTGACGGCGATCGTCAGCCGCTCAAAGACCTGCTTCATTTTTGTGAACCAGATCAGGGAGAAGATCGGCTTTTTCTTGGGAAGTCCCGAAACGACCACGGGGGGAAGAGCGCTCAAATTCTACTCGTCCATGAGGATCGATATCCGGAGGTTGGCGACGCTTAAGGAAGGAGAAAAGGTTATCGGAAACAGGGTGAAGGTCAAGATCGTAAAGAACAAGATGGCTCCTCCGTTCCGGACCGCTCAGTTCGACATCATTTATGGAGAGGGGATCTCCAGAGAAGGAGATTTGATCGATTGCGGGACTGAGGTGGGCCTAATCGAAAAGACAGGGACCTGGTATTCCTACAAAGGCGAAAGGCTGGGCCAGGGTAAGGAAAACGTGAAAAAACTCCTCAAAGAGAAGGGGGAATTGGCCGAAGAACTGGACCGCGAGATACGGAAAAACTATGGTCTTGGGCCTGCAGAGCCAGAAAAAACGGCTTGAGAAGGCCAAATACAGAGGACATTATCGAAGACCCTTCTCAAAAAATCTTTCCTTTTTGTGTCTCTCTTTTTTTTGATAACATTCTGCGTATGGATTTTTTTATCAAACGATAAGGAGTCGTTATTGTGTTGAACACTATCGCAAAAAAATGGATGTGGCTGGCCGTCTGTGTCTGGGCCATGGGACTGCTCCTTGTATCGGATGTCCATCCTTGTGTCTTTGGCGATCCTGATGCGGATGTCTTGACACAAAAAGTTGATCAACTGTTCGTTTCCTGGGACAAACCGGGCTCACCAGGATGTGCCCTCGGGATCATCAAAGATGGGCAGTTGATCTATGCGCGGGGCTACGGGATGGCCAATCTGGAGTACGTCATCCCCATCACGGCAAAATCCATCTTCCGCATCGGATCGACCTCCAAACAGTTTACGGCCATGTGTTTGGCCCTGCTCGAGGAAGAGGGAAAATTGTCCCTGGATGACGGCATCAGGAAGTACTTACCCCAGATGCCAGAATATGCTGAGGCCATCACCATCAGGCACCTCATCCATCACACCTCTGGTATTCGGGATTATCTCACACTTGCTGAGATTGCCGGCTTACGGGAAGATGACTATTTTACCGATGAAGAGGTTGTCGACCTTCTGGCCCGTCAGAAAGAACTCAATTTTAAACCCGGAGAGGAGCACCTCTACAGCAACTCCGGGTATTTTTTGCTCTCACAGATCGTGAAGGCAGCATCGGGGGAATCCCTGAGGGAATACGCGGATGAAAAAATATTCCAACCGCTGGGCATGACGGACACGCATTTTCACGATGACCACACCCAAATCGTCAAGAACAGAGCTTCGGGCTATTCTCCCAAAAAAGGGGGCGGCTATGCCATTAGCATGACCACACTGCCCATGATCGGGGACGGAGGCGTGTTCACCTGTGTGAAGGACCTTTTTCTCTGGGACCAGAATTTTTATGAGAACAAATTAGGGAAGAACGGGCAGGCGTTGATCGAAAAGATCCAGACGCCTGGAGTTTTAAACAATGGAGACAAGCTGGATTATGCCTTCGGGCTCGGAGTGAGAGAATACAAAGGCTTGAAGATGATCAGCCATGGAGGGGCTTTTGTCGGTTACCGCGCGGACATGATCCGCTTTCCCGAGCAGAAGTTTTCCGTCATCTGCCTGGCGAACCTGAGCTCTTTTAACCCGAGTCTGATGGCGCAGAAGGTTGCAGATATCTATCTGGCGGGTTTATTCAAAGAAAAGACTGAAAAAACCAAAACGTCTTCGCCTGAGAAACCAAAAATTATAAAGCTCACCGAATTAGAACTTAAGACAAAAACCGGTAACTACTATGACCGAGAGAGAGATGTTCTCTGGACTGTCGCTTTAGAAAAAAACCAGCTTCAGGTGCGGGCTCCATTCACCCGGTTTATGATCTCTCCCATCAGTCCCTCACGCTTTATCGCTGAGGAGGTCCGCTTTAAACTCGAGATTGAGTTCGAGAAACAAGAGGAAAATCAAACATATGTCCTTAATGCCTGGATAGAGGGGAAAAAACAAGGGATGTATGAGCCTATCCAGGTTACCGAGCCGACCGCCGAAGAACTGAATGAATATGCCGGCAAGTATTACAGCGAAGAACTTGATGCCGCCTATCTTCTCGAATTCCAACAGGGGAAGCTTTTTTTGCGGCATGAGAATCCGCACAAGGACTATCCGAGGGCAGCTCTGAAACCCACCTTTAAGGACAGATTTCAGGTCGGGCGCTGGAAGCTGAGTTTTATCAGGAGCGCAAATCAAGGCATCATCGGATTCAAAGTGAACGCCGGCCGCGTGCAAAACATCTTCTTTGGAAAGCAGTAATTTTTGAGGGGCTCATTGTTGTGATAAGCCTTTTTTAGATTTATTCTGGCTTTGTATTTAAGGCGTTTTGTTAAGTCTAGAGTCAGGCCTGACAGGTTTGCCGAGTTTTTTTGACCATTGGATCTTTAGAGCTGATCGGTCTGATGTTTAGAAATGTTCGGACTCTGGAGGTGTCACAATGAAAACAGGGGATGTTTTCAAGCTTATCGTTTCGATCGTTGTCTGTCAGCTGGCCGGAGTGATCGGGGGAATATTCACGGCATCGTCAGTGGAGACTTGGTATGCCACACTGACAAAACCCGCATTCAATCCGCCGAATTGGCTTTTTTCTCCGGTGTGGATCACGCTTTATGCACTTATGGGAATTGCACTTTTTTTGGTGTGGAAAAGAGGCTTCCACGCAGAAGGCGTTAAAAACGCTCTTTCTTTCTTCGGAGTGCAGCTTGCGCTGAATTCGTTATGGTCTATCCTCTTTTTCGGATTAAAAATGCCCCTCCTGGCCTTTATAGAGATTGTCATCTTGTGGGGATTTATACTGATGACGTTTTTAAAATTCAAGAGGATCTCAAGGCTTGCCGGGGCCTTACTCGTTCCATACATTTTGTGGGTGAGCTTTGCTGCGGTGCTCAACTTTTTCTTGTGGTATCTCAACCGCTAACGACCAGTCCAGCTATCGCAGGATAACTTGGACAGCTGACGCGCTTTTCGAATCCTGCCATAGATTGTTCAATAAAGGGAACATATTGTGTTATAAGAAATAAAAAATCCGTGTTCTCTGGGATATTCTTTTTGGATTCTGTGATTTGAAAGTTGAAATCTTTTTTAAGACTCAGGTATCTGGTCCTTGATGTCCGGGAAAGATTCGCACAGCGACAGGTAAACCCAGTCGGCCATTTCTTTCTGATAGGAAGCCATCTCCTCTTTTTTGGGTTTCTCATTCTCCCACTTTGCGAGCATCGTCTCTGTTTTTTCCAAGACTTTGTTTTCGATGGGGATGATGCGGTTAAGAACGCCGTTGCCTCTATAGGTCAAAAGCCTGGTCACGTTGAGATATTGCCGCATGTGTCCTCGTGTGTCTGGGTAGAGGTAGTTGTTCAGGGCAATAGCGAAGTCATTGAGAGGGGCTGTCCCCTCCCCTCCCGCGACCTCTGGAATGGCTTCAGCGTGGGCCCATAAGGGGATGGCAGCGGTGCAGATCGCCTGTCCTAGAAGCACCCACATGGTTGAGAGGTAGGCTTTATCAGGGCTGGCAGCCCCATGAAACAGAGTGACAGATACGGTGGAATTGCGGTTGATAGTGTCTGTAGTGTTGATATAGACGGGGGCAGCGGGATCGAATGCTTTTGGTTCGGACAAGGGATAAGAATGCAGTTTTTCGTTGACCAGGTCTCGTGCCGCCTCCTGGAGGATGAAGGGGACATTCAAGCATCCTTCTGCCGAGGCCGATTGGAAGAGCTGCGATATCCGCTCAAACCGGATGTACCCTCCTCCTCCATGTTTCACCGGTGAGGTGAAGGCGTAATTTGTGCGGACGATATAGCCCTGCGGGGCTACACGCGGATCGTTGGCGTCAAATTTGACATAGGAGGAATTCCGGGTTTCGAAAAAGCAGGCATTCCCCTTGGCATCGATCACACCAAAGTTAGCTCCTACCTGCCTGTGTCCGTTCGTTTCATCGAGTAATTTTTCAAAGTCGGCCACATCGGCACACTCCCCAAGAGCGCGTTTCATAAAAATCCCGTTCTCTCCCATGCCGACCATACCTGTGCTTTCAGCGAGGTCTGAGGATGCGGAGTTCATAATGGCAAAACCTTCGGAGTTGATGCCGGCCCACACATTCTTAAGCTCTTTGTCTAGCGGATGAACGATCCCGATAAAGCTGTATTTGCTTCCTAGGAGAAAGGCCATTTTATTTGGCAGAGCGGATGTGTCTCTATTTTTCCAGAGGAGCGGCCGGCCATCCGGCGTGGCTTTGCCCGAAACGACGGCCACGGTGCACGGCGTCACAGCCGTCTGAGCGACAAGGAATAGAGAGACGAAAATAATAAACGATTTGGCGAAAACTCCCAGGTTTTTCATCGCTTTCCTCCCGATAGTGTGTTGGATGATGAGGTAAAAAACATTTTATGTATACAAAAAATTCGGCTTGTGTGTCATAAGAGTTGCAGTTCTATATAGATCGAGTTCAATATTTTATCCAAATCAAAAAAAAATTGATAGTCTAATTGTGCAATCCCTTTCTCACGTACAAAGCGATATCTTCATGGGTGGCGAACCAGACGTCTTTACGCGCCTTCATGTGCTTTATGAGCTCTTCGAGCATGACCATGCGGCTCCTGTGTCCGATGTATTTGGGGTGCATCGTCAGGACAAAAAGAGTTCCTTCCTCATAGGCTTTCTCGAACTCGCTGGCCCAGATATCAAAAACATCCATGGGTTTGATATGAGGGCGCACGCTGGTGTAGCGCCAGAAGCCAAAGTAGGGGTAGTCATCCAGGAGCCATTCCACCGGGAGCTCCACAACGCCAGTTGGCCTTCCCTCTTCGACGAGCTCATAAGGACGGTCATCAGCCATGAGGCTGCTGTCATACACCAACCCCAGCTCTCTGATCAGCTTTAGTGTGGCGCGGCTGAAATCCCAGGAAGGGGTCCGGATTCCCGCAGGCGCTTTGCCTGTGGCTGCCTTAAGAGTTTCGTAAGATTTTCGCATGAGCATCCGTTCCTCTTCCTCGGAGAGCAGAGAGTTTCGCTCATGGATCCAGCCATGCATCCCCACCTCATGGTGCCCCTTGGAGACTATGGCTTTGATCTCATCAGGGTGAAGAAGGGCCGTGACGGCCGGGACAAAAAAACTGGCAGGGACATCATACTTATCTAGAAGAGAAAGAATCCTGGGAATAGCTGCGCGGGCGGCGTATTCTCCCTGGGAGAAGATTCCCGGAGAGATCTCCATGTCTCGCAGAGCATTGGTTTCCGAATCGAAATCAAAAGACAGGGCGACAGCGACCTTTGCTCCGTTGGGCCAGCTCGGGGGAGTGAGGTTTTTGCCCGCCCGGACCTCCTCCACCATGGCCTTGACCTTGTCGAGATTCCAATCCCAGGGTTTTTCCTCTTTCTTTTCAGCCTGGCAAAAGACGATGCCTGTTGCCATCACAAATGTCATCATCCAAACGGATAGACACGAGAGTCTTTTCATTTTGTCCTCCTTTTTCCAATCCCATGAATTCATTCAAATTTTGGGTTGTTTGTCCTGCGTCCTGTATTCGTCGCACTCAATGACGTTTCAGTTTTTCCCAGCAGCTGTGGTGTTCACCATAGAGCTTGGCGATTTCTAAACAATCATCGAGGAAATCCGACGGCACTCATGTAGAGAATGCTTTCCTTATTGCCATCGATGTCCACGAGACGATTGACTTCCTCGTCATAAAGAGCACCGATCTGGCAGGTGCCGAGGCCTAAGGCTACGGCTGCCAGTGCCAGATTTTGAGCGATATGCCCAGCATCAAGATAAACATAGCGGTAGGCTCGCTGTTTGTACTTCCATTTAGACCTTTCAAAGAGCGCTGTCCATACAAAGACCACATTGGCCGAATAGGCCATATCCTGGTCCAGCGCTGCCCGAGCGATGTCTATCCGGAAATCTCCGTTTTTCAGTTGCTCGAGCTGGTGGCTCTTTACGTCATAGTGGCAGATACCCGGATCGATCGCCTCTACATTATTCAGGACAAGATATGTCTCCACGGGGTACAGCGCTCCTGCCGAGGGGGATGTCCGGAATTCGAATCCCATAGCTTCTCTGGATATGCCCTGGGTGGCCCATAGGAGCTGCGAAAGATGTTTTTTCTCCAGAGGGGTATTCCTGTAGCTTCGTATGCTTTGGCGGCCTATGATCGTTTCCCAGAGAGGCATTCCTCCCTCCACATCAGGACTGTCCAGTTTGATTTTGGGTGAATCCGGATAAGTCTTGTATGTCTTGGGCTTGGTGCTCCAGACCAGCGGTCCGCCGGAGAGTTTTCCTCGGATGTATTTTGTCTCTTGCTGGAAAAGGTCGCCGATGGGTTTCTCCACGATCCCTCCTCATCTGGATTATTCATAAAATCAGTTAATGAATAACCCATCTTAGATCTGGATTATTCATAAAAGCTGCTGATTCATCTCTTTAAAAGCTATTTATTCTTGTAATCAGCATCTTTTACTTTTCAGTCGAGTTGATCTTGCTGCATCTGCTATGTTACCACCCACACGTGGCGGAAGATCAGAATTCTATCGTTATCTGAGTTGATCAAGCTTTTCTTGGGCCTCCTTATACTTGGGAGCGATCTCTAGAGCCTTTTTATAGTAGGCGATGGCTTTATCTTTATCTCCGACCTCAACATAGAGGTCCCCGATATCCAAATGTAGCTTGGCATTCTGTGGGAAAAGGACTTCTGCCACACCAAAAGCTGTGAAAATCCTGTTTTCTTTGCCCGATTCGATGAGCTGTCGTGCCAGGTCATAAAAATGAGTCAACCTTAGGTCCGGATAGTCAGGGTCCAAAGCTTTGGCTCTTTTGTAGAGCTTGACAGCTGAATTGAGGTCTCCAGTCCAGATGTAGGCCTCTCCCAGATGTGTGAGAGGGCCTGGGCTATCAGGATAGAGGGTCACTCCGAGGTTTAGGGCAGCGAACGCTTTATCATGGGCATCGTCTCTCAGAAAATAGCGGGAAATTCGGGCCAGATCTTGGGAATAGTCTGGATAGATCTCCTTGTCCAAGTATGCCTCTTTCATGTGCCTGGATACATTTTCGAGATCAGTGCGAGGCGAGAGAGATATGTTTTGCATCCCTGCCTTATCAACGGCGTCCCACTCTTTTTTCCAGGTGGAGATTTTTTCGGAAAAAGTCTCTGTGAATTGGTAGGGGTGTTGACTTGATGGCCAATCCCTGCTGATTTTTATGTAATCGCTGAAGAATGCCAGGGGGCCACTTTTGTGATAGCTCCTGAGCCTGTCTCTTCCATAGGCCGCATCGAGTGCCGATGCCATAAAACTCCCGACTTTGATCATCGCTTCGTTGCCCACGGGATGGAACCCGTCATCGATCCTCCTGCGCGTGGAATTAAAATCTCTCCGCAAGGCCCCGCTGTTGACATTCTGCTGAAAGTAAGAGAACGATTCCGCAAGGTCCCTGTTGTTCTGAGCCGTGTGTCTCTGGTTCCAGTCATAGCTGCTGAGGCCATGGGTAAAGACTTCACGACAAGTGTCAAAGATCACCTTTTCAGCTTTGTCTGAGACATATGTCTCGAGTTCGATATCTTCATCGAGGACAAGCTCGGCCAGCCGTGTCACGTAGAACACGCGGTCGAAGCTTTCAATGTTGGAGGCGATGGCTATGGCAAAACGCTCCGTCGGAAAGATAAGCAGGAAGGTCTTTGTCTCTGCTTGCGACCCTCCGTGATGGATGCTGAAGTGTCCATTGAGGGGACGGACATTCCATCCCATTCCGTAAAAAGTAGAGTGTCCGTTCTTGAGAACCATGGGCGTAAACATCTGCCTGTAGGTCTCCTCCTGCAGAAGTTTTTTGTCAAGGATTCCGGAGGCGTATTTCAGGAGATCGATCACCGTGGAGCGTGTGCCGCCGCCGGCGAAGCGGCTGGAGATATCCACATATTCTGAATTCTTGATCTCACCTCGGATCAGTCGGTATCCCCGCACTCGCTTGGGGATGATGTCCACTGGATCGTCAAGCCGCGAATCGGTCATGCCGAGAGACTCAAATATGTGCGCTTTGATATAATCGCCGTAGGCTTGGCCCGAAGCCCCTTCGATCACTGCCCCCAGGAGATTGTACCCGTAGCTGGAATAGTTGTATCGAGTTCCAGGCACGGCGACTAGGGGGAAATCCTGGAAGATCGCCAAAGCTTCTCTTGTGTTTTTATGGACTTTGATGTGCCCCTCAAGGCCGTAGTTGTTGTAATGGCTGATGCCGCCGATATGGCCCAATAGCTGGCGGACGGTGACCGGCCATTTTTTTCTCGTAAAATATGGCACATATTTCTGGACCTCGGCATCCAGGTCGATCTTCCCTTGCTCCACAAGCTGCAGAACGGCCATGGCTGTGATCGTCTTTGTGATCGAAGCAAGGCGATAGGCGCTCTCCGGTTTTGCGGGGACCCTATTTTCCAGGTCTGCGTAACCGAATCCTTTCACCCAGATAAAATCGTCCTTCAGAAAACCGACGGAAATGCCGGGGACTTTGTCCAGTACCATGTAGAAATGGACAAACTCTTCGTACTCCTGAATGGCTTCAGAATAGGGATTAGGACAAGGCGGCGATTCTTGCTCTGTGTAACCTGAAGCACAAAAAAAAGCTGTGAGCATAGAAAGGAGGAACACGGGGAAATGTTTATTCATGAATAGAATCTGCCTGCCAAATGTCTTCATCATATCTGCGAATTATTTATATCTACGGTCTATTTCCTGCATCCTGAAAATATGCAGAATCCTGGAGATTTATCACCAACCTTGTATACGAGGTAAAAAAATATCATATAACAAATCCAAAGATCAGAAAAAGAACAAAAGCACATCCTGCGGCCAGAAATGCATAGGGAATTTGTGTCCGGACATGATCGATGTGATCGGTGGCCGATGCCATGGAGGAGATGATCGTTGTATCCGATATGGGTGAGCAGTGGTCTCCGAAGACCCCTCCACCCAAAACCGCAGCAATCGTTAGACCTGGATGTAGACCGATGATGCTGATCATCGGGACGGCAATGGGAATCATGATGCCGAAGGTTCCCCAGGATGTTCCGGTGGAGAATGCGATAAAACAGGAGACCAGAAACAGGATAGAGGGGATGAGGCCTGGATTGACAGTTGACCTGGCCACCTGAGCGACAAAGGGCCCTGTTCCGAGAGCATCACAGGTAGCTCCGATGGCATAGGCCAGGATCATCAGGCTTGCCAGGGGGATGAGGCCTGAGACCCCTTTCATGAACACGTCTGTGATCTCCCTCCCTGTCATGATTTTTTGAGCCCGGTAAGTAATGGCGCCCACGGTGAGCCCGCAGATGACCGACCAGAGCACAGAAAGGGAGCCCGATCCCTCCATGAGATTCCCTTTTCCGGTCACAATCAAGACGACTGGCATCATGAGCACCATGGTGGCTACGGGGAGGATCATGTTGATGGCGCGGGGAGGAACGCCCTGTTTTTCGGGCATCATCACCACGTCGTTAGAGATCAGGGGTTCAGCGCCATTCCGGAGGATTTTGCCTTCTTCACGGACGCGCCTTTCTGCCTCTTTCATGGGCCCGATGTCTTTTCCACTCAGGATGACGGCGAGAACCAGGGCTATCGCCAGAAAAGCGTAAAAATTGAAAGGGATGGACATGATAAAAATCCTGACCGGATCCTTCATTCCCTGGGCAGCCAGGAGGCTCAGCACGTAGGCTCCCCAGGCATTCAGGGGGATGATGATACACTTGGGGGCTGATGTGGAATCTAGAATATAAGCCAATTTCTCTCTGGATATGCGCAATTTATCAAAAATGGGCCTGGTGACCGCCCCGGAGACAAGAACACAGATGCTGGATTCGATGAAGATAATAAAACCCAGGAACCAGGCGAGGAGTCCAGCAGATCGTTGAGTCTTGACTAAACCTCTCCCCACGACCCAGTTGACAAAACCCTTCATCCCGCCAGAATACTGGGTAAAAGTGATGATCGCTCCGATCATGGCGCTGAACAGAATCACCCGGGTGCTGTCGGCATTTGCAAAAACACCGACGAGAGCATCGACCGTCTGGATGACCCCTACCAGGGGATTCCAATGATTAATGATGGTCCAGCCTAACCATATCCCCAGTGTCAGCGATATGTAGACATGTTTGGTCTTGATGGCCAGGAAAATGGCCAGAAGCGGAGGGAGTATCGAGAGCCAACCGTAGGAATCCATGAGGTTCAATTTTGTATAACATTGAAATGCTGAGTTGTCAACTTAAGTCCCGTTGCAGCTCACCGTACGATGACTATTGACCTCACAGTCATCCTGTTATACGCTTAAATCGCTTGATTTAAAATTGAGATGCTGCTTTGAGATCCAATCTGAGGAGGATGATAAAACAGAATGACAGAGAGCGATAGAGAAAGGGTAGTGGACTGGGCCCGTGACCTCTTGCGGCGTACAGACTGGGTGATTCTGGATACAGAGACGACCGGCACATCTGATTTTGATGAAATTGTCCAGGTTGCTATCCTCTCTTGTGACGGCAAAGCCCTCTTGGATACACTCGTGCGGCCCACGCAGCGCATTCCCTCCGAGGCCACGGCGATCCATGGGATCACCAACGACGATGTTATAGGTGCGCCATCATTCCCAGATGTGTATGAAAAGATCCGGGAGATCATTCACGGAAAGAGGATCGTGATCTACAATGCCCAGTTTGACGTTCGGCTCATACAGCAATCGTTGGCCAGAGAGAATCTTTTGCCCATTGAATTGGACCTCGACTATGTGGACTGTGCTATGCTGATGTACTCTGCCTGGGTTGGAGAGTTATGGCCGTATGGCGGATATAAATGGCAAAAATTGGAATCCGGAGACCATACAGCCTTGGGTGACTGCCGGGCTACTCTTGCGCTGATAAAAAAGATAGCCGGGGGATAAACTCTGGTCCAGCTTATGTTACTTTTTTCGTTCTAACCCTTCCAAAAATTTGAGGATAATTCTGTTGAATTCCTCTGGATGCTCCATGTTGACCATATGAGAGCTGTTTTTGATCACGACTTTTTCAGCCCCATCGATCTGTTTTTCCAATAAGTCCATCACATCCAGAGTGGCGTCGAGATCCCCCTCTGCGGCGATGATGAGTGTCGGGGCCTTGATCTCGTTCAGCCGTTTTATCGCCGGAGGATCAATTGAGCGGATCATGTTGGACTCCCATTGGAAAATCTGAGAATTATCTTCACAGATGGAAAAAAATTTCCTCCGTGCGGTCTTGTGTTTTTTTGAAGGAAAGGCGTACTGCCAGAAAGGGTCTTCACGCATGACGCGCAGCGCCGCCTGGACGCCCTTTTCTTTCCCTGTCATGTAAAAGGCGAGCCCGCTCTTGAGGAGTCCCTCTGGGTAGGTGTATCCACTGAGGGATGGGCCGGAGAGGATAAGTGCATTCACTCTTTGCGGATACTCCAGTGTAAAATCGATAGCTAGGCCACCTCCCATGGACAAGCCGACGAGCGATGTGCTTTGGATACCCAAGTGATCCAGCAGGCCGCGCACGTCCTCGGTCGGAGAGAATGCTTCTTTGGGGATGTCGGATTTTCCGTATCCGCGGTGGTCAAAACAGACGACGCGGGAGTGCTTAGCAAAAAAGGAGAATTGATCATCCCACATCCGGCTGTCCACAAGGCCGGCATGACAAAACACCAGGTGGCGGCCATCCCCTGCGGTCTTATAAAATAGTCTTGCGCCACTGACGTCAACAAAACCTGTCTGGATATTCATGTTTTGCTCCTTGGGATTCCCCTCCCATCAAAAATTATGAAAACACTCACAAACTCAGGTTGAATAGTATCTCGAGGGCGCAGATTGTGCGATGGAGAACAGGATATCTATGTGTCCTTCCTGCGAAAAATTGGAGTGTTTTACGAATCATCCACTACCGCCTCTGATTCTCATTCATGGAGGATTCGGGGCCATCCTCTGTATAATGCAGGGCAAAGCCAAATTTTTCAAGATTTTTAAATTTTCCCTTTTATACACAAGAGAGATGATTATGTCCGGGCATGCCTTGCGCTTAGCGTAACTGGGCCCGGAGTGTGATCGTGGCTGTGATTTTGTATTCCTGGCCATCCGGATCGCTCCTCATGAAGGTTGACGTAATCATGGATTTTTTCTGGATGGGTGCAGGTCTGACATCTTTATCCTTCTTTTCGGTTAAGCTTTTGATGGTTTGGTAGAGCGCAGCCGCTATCGAGGTGAGCGGCACGCCGGTGTCTGTGTAATCCGGTTCGGCGGCTGAGGCATATGGGTTGATTTGATAGGGCGGAGGGGGGACTTCCACTTTTTGCGAGGGGCGAGAAATGGGAAGCTTTTTCGAGGAAGCCACGAGTTGGTCTCCGATGTACATCAGAACGCTGTATTCTTTGTTTTTAGCTGTTGTCTCTTCTGATGCCGGGAGGACTTGATCATCCATGGCGATGGCGATCTCGAAAGCCTGTCGGCTGATGTGATCATTAACTTTCAACTCCAGCGTGTAGGTGTGGATTCCGGACCCCACGAAGAGATCGTCGGCCTCGAGGCTAAAGGAGTTGTAGCCTTTCAGAAAGCGGCCGCCTTTGAGGATCTTTTCGTTGTGGGTGAGTTTGTAGTAAGCTTCCTGGTTCACCTCGAGCCCCACGATCAATCGCGATGGAGGAGCGACCCCTACTCTGTAGCTGTCGCTATCGATCAGGCCGAGCTCTTGGATGACAGGCGGAGTCGTTTGAGGGAAAACACTCAAACAGAGGTTGAGGAGAAACAGGCCACAGAAAAATTGTCTACTCATTGGACTGAAACAGGAAATGGGTTTCTAATGTGTCGTTTGGAAAATTTCCCGGGAGTCCGGGGAAAGGGGCGCTCATCCTGACTGCGTAGAGCGCCGCCTGGTCGAAGGATGGAAACGCAGACGAATTTCTGATGGCGACATTCAGAAGCTCTCCGTTTTTTGCGACGGATACGGTAATTTCCACGGCGGAATTTGCGCCCAAGTCTTGGGACTCTGGGACGGTCCAGTTTTTCTGGATCTTTTCCACAACTTCGCATGCCCATGGCGATATGTCGATCTGGTTGATGTTGAAGGACCCTGTTCCCGAGGTGGAAATCCTTGCTCCATAGGTTTCTGTAGAGGGCGAAGTTCCTAAAAGGCGTTGTTGGGAAGTTGCCGAAGAGAGATATCTCAGAAGATCAAGCTCTTTCTCTGTGAGATAATTGTCCGGTTCAGGGAGAATGACTTGTGAGGGTGAAATGTTCAGGTGAAAACCAGATCTGTCTTCGGGGGATGGATCTAGCTTGAATCCTTCTGTAAATTCTGGCGGAGGGGAGGGGGATCTGTCAATGGTGCCCCCCAGAACCTGCGGTCGAGATCCTGCGGCGTCTTTGGGTTCTGCCCCAGACATCCCTTTAGAAAGCCGGTCTTGCTGCGGGCTTTCTTGTGTGGTCCCCACACTGCGTCCTGAAAGAAGCCTTTCGATTTGGGGAATGAGAAAGTCTTCTTGAGGGGTTATGACCACTTCTGTGACTCTCTCCTGAAGGGGGAATTTGATCGGGGGGATAAAGACGATCGCCGCGAACAGGATGAGGGCATGAAAGACGACAGAGCCTACAAAACAGAACGCTCTTCTTTTGAATTCGAGATTGTCTTTAAGGATTGAGCCGACCTCCTTCTCACATTTTATCACAATCCTTTCTGTATAATCTTATTGCCTGCATATTCTTATAATTGAAATGAGCTCGATAAAGTTGCAGCCTGTCCTTTATCCATGACACTTGTCAGCCGGGAAGACATATCCCGAATGCGCAAGGCCTCGTCAGATCGGTGATCCGAATGGCATATATTTTGCTATATTTATAATCTTTCATTTGCAATAATTGTATGGAGAGAGATAGCAAAGGTCGGAAGAGAAAAAAATGCGGTTCTTTTGGATATTGAGCAAAGGGAGATTGTTGATGACAATCGGATATGCAGCCCTGGGTTTATCCATCGGGGTGGCTATCTTGTCGTGTGGAGGGATCTCTAGCACACCATCTTTGGTCATCGCTGAAAAGAGGCCTTACAATGTGGCCGTTGTGTTCTCTGATGATTTTGCGTCGACCCAAGGTGATAATTATACGGTGAATGATGCCCTTAAGACCGAATTGTTAAATTGCGTGGAGAGTGTTTATCAGAATGTTGCCGAGGAATTCGGCAAACTCAAAGAAGGCGAATATGATAGGGTCATCAGGTTCAGCCTGAAGGAGATTGTCCGGGATGAGCATAACAGACGGATGGTCAACGCGACAGACCCGAACCTTCCTTCGAGACCCATCCCCCTCAGGTACAAAATCACCGTGTCTATGACATCCTATGAGGGGGAGAGCTTGGAACCGATCAAAACAGAGGTCGTCAAAGGGATCGGAGAGAGCTCAAGCCGCGAGGGCCTTACGATCAGAGATGGAACAGGGATTGCCTCAAGCTCAGACCCTGATAGCCCCGATAGTGCCATCAAAGAGGCGATTCAGAATGTCTGTGATGATGTGACGAAACACCTCATGCGTGGATTTGCCGAACCCGAGAAAAAGGAGACCCCTTACAAAGAAGAGATAAGGCCTTCGCGGTAGAGGGCATTGGAGTCTTTGATCTCTTCACCCGACGAGCGGATAAAATCGATAGAGGCGTTGACTGTTTCGCGCATGCGGTCTTTTCCATCCGGGAGCATTCCAGCCACTCCCCGATAGACCACAGTGTTTCCCGCCCATAAATAATTCGTCAGGTGGTCACTGGCTAAGAAACAGTTGCTGACGTTCAGCGTTTCCAGAAAGAGCTTGACCTCTTCCAGCCTCTCCAACGGAGGCGTGAGGATGAATTCGCCCTTATTGAGCTTTTTGTCGAGCGGCGTTCCTTGCTGGATGGTCAGCGTGCGGAGCCGGATAAAGTCAGGCTGGGCGGCATTCAGGACGAGGGCGCTATTTTTGGCGTGCTCCTGCCACCTGTCTTTTCCGCCAGCCCCGCTGAGGACATAAAAAGAAATCTCAAAACCGGCCTCTTTGGCTTTCTTCCCCGCCAGAATCATCTCCTCAGGCTTGGCTCCTTTGCACAGCCTATCAAGAACCACTGGATCTCCGGATTCGAGCCCCAGGTGCAAGCGGTCGAGACCGGCCGAACGGACTGCTTTCAGATACTCCATCTTACGGCGGATGATGGTTTTGGCCCGAGCATATGAGGTGATTCTCTGGGCTTCGGGAAATGTCTTACGGATAAAGGCCACGATCTCCGCCAGGTCCTTATGCACAAGGTTGTCGCTATCCCCGAGGAAGATCGTCTGCGCCATGCCGTATATCTGACGGGCTTTTTCCACATCTTCTTTCACCTCTTGAAGAGGCTTCACCTCGAACTTCAGATGTTTGTACATGGCGCAAAATTCACAACGATTCCAGGGACAGCCGCGGGTGATGCGGATGAGGGCGCTGTTCGCCTCGTTGGGAGGCCGGAAAGGCGGAAAATCGTAAGAACTTAGACCGGCAAGCATAGTGATACTAGATTAAAGGAAATCATCATTTTTCTCAAGAGGATGCTAAGTTCTTTAAGAAGAAATTTGACGGAAGGAAAAAAAATTGTTAAAAATGCTGGTGATTTGACAGAAATAACGACAATGAGAGGTTCACATGGAATACACATTTTTAGGCAACACAGGCGTTCAAGTCTCCAGGCTCTGTTTCGGGACCATGTCTTTCGGAGGGGATGCGGACGAAAAAACATCTTCCGACATGTTCCACACCTGCCGTGAGAAGGGCATCAATTTTTTTGATTGCGCCAACGTCTACCAGGGAGGACGTGCTGAAGAGATCCTGGGAAAACTCATCAAAGATTGCCGCGAGGAAGTCATCATTACAACCAAGGTCTATTTCCCCACCAGCACCGATGTGAATGCCCGAGGCGCTTCACGCAAGCACATCATGTCGGCTGTTGAAAACAGCCTCAAGCGGCTTTCTACGGATTATATAGATATCTATTTTATCCATCGGTTTGATGGCTGCACCCCTTTGGAAGAGACGCTCCGGGCTCTGGATGACCTGGTGCACCAGGGCAAGATCCTTTATACCGGTGCCAGCAATTTTGCTGCATGGCAGGTTGCAAAAGGCTTGGGCATATCGGATAAAGAGAGCTGGGCGCGGTTTGTCTGCCTGCAGCCCATGTACAACCTGGTTAAACGGCAGGCTGAAGTGGAGATCCTTCCCATGGCCCAATCGGAAAATCTGGGAGTCATCACCTACAGTCCTTTGGGTGGAGGCCTCCTATCAGGGAAATACAGTTCGGCGAAGAGGCCCGATTCAGGGCGTCTTATAGAGAGCAAGATCTACGCAACACGGTATGGTCCGGACTGGATGTTGGAAACAGCGGAGCGATTCATGGAATTGGCTGCAAAGCACAACTGTCACCCGGCAAGCCTGGCTGTGGCCTGGGTGGCCAGCCATCCTGTGGTGACCGCTCCCATCATTGGAGCCAGAAATCCGGATCAGCTTGATGGTTCGATCAAGTCATTGGAGATCGATATGACTCCGGAGCTGCGGAATGCCATTTCTGCGCTCTCCCCGGAGCCCCCTCCGGCCACAGACCGGAGCGAAGAAGGCACAGAGCACTCCTTTTTTATGCGGTAATTTTAAACAGAGGAAGGCAGGCCTTTTTCTTCACAGGAGAGTTGCCCGTGGTGGCCTCCACACGGATCATTGGGATGTTTCCAAGGGGATGATTTCTTCCTTTGTGGATGCTGATCACAGAGGAGCGTCCGCCAAGATTTTAAACACACGCGGCTCAGGAAAAACATTCTGAGGGAAACTAAGCCCTGTGGATGTAATCGAAGGACTTGAGCTCTTCGATGTCTTCCTCATCCCGTACGAAAGGTTTTTCTTGCTGTTTTTCCAAATCCAATGCGATCTGCAAGGCCTGATCGAGGTATGATTTGCGCAGCTTGGGCAGGTCTTCAATGTGGACTGTTTTCGGAGCGAAGTCGTTGTCGACGGAGAATTGCGGAATTTTATCCACAAACGCCATGTAGTTCCACTCGGCCGTTTTCATGTCGAAGGCATATTTTTGGAGGAAAAGATGCCCATATCGGGCGACGAAAGTGATGGCATTGATAAGATAATCGATATCATCCTGACTCAGGGTGTAGTGGATGTTGACGCGGACCCACCCGGGCTTGATGCCTTCGTTGCCCTTGAGGATCAAGTGCCTGAATTTTTCAGAGGTCTCATCATCGATGCCCAGCAGAATATGGCCGTAAGGCCCCGCGCAGCTGCACCCCGCTCTGGATTGGATACCGAAGAGATCGTTCATGAGCTTGGTGACGAACTTGGGGTGAAGAATCTTGTCTACGTGCTTGATGTTGAAGGAGATGATGGACACCCTCCTGTAAGGGGCCACATCACCGATGATTGTGAGGTTGTCGATCTCTCGAAGGGCATATAAGAAATATTTCGTGTACCTGGATTCAATGCCTTCGATTATGTCGATCCCGATCTTTTCCTTGAGGTCCAGGACTAGGGCGGCCTTTATCCCCTGGAGGATGGGGGGAGTTCCTGCTTTCTCTCGAGTTTCGATGTCTTCCGCGAAGTCGTGCCCGTGAAAACCGACATACCGGACTGTGCCACCACCGGCGGTGGTCGGAGGCAGGTCCTTGCGGTAGATGTTCTCGTTAAAGACCAGAATTCCACTGGTGCCCGGTCCCCCGAGAAATTTATGGGGCGAGAAAAATATCGCATCGAAGTAGGACTCCTCGTCCCTGTTCATATCGATCTCCACGTACGGAGCCACAGCGGCAAAATCGAAGAACACAAGAGCCCCCTGTTTGTGACAAACCCTGGCGATATCATACACGCGAGTCCTGATACCCGTGATGTTGGAACCTGCCGAGAAGGACCCGATCTTTATCCGGTGTTTGTATTTTGCATCTTCCAGTTGACTTTCGAGCACTTCGAGGTCGATCTGACCTTTTTTGTCGAACGGAATAACCTTTACCTCTACAAAAGCTTCGCGCCACATCAATTCGTTGGTGTGATGTTCATAGGGCCCGATAAAAACCACTGGCCGCTCTTTCTCTATCCTTTCCAGAATCTTATTTTCTGTCGCAGCAGCCTTCCTTATGGATTGGTTGATCCGCTCCTGAGTAACGGGGGGAATATAAACTCCGATGATCTCCTGCAATTTTTTCAAGGCTCCGGTTGTGCCTGAGCCTGTCATGATGATCTTTCCGTGGGGGCCTGCGTTCACCAGCTCTTTAATTTTCGTTTCTGCCTGGTGAAGGAGTTTTGTCAGGTATTTTCCTGAGTAATCGTCTTCTGTGTGGGTGTTGGCGTAGGATTTTTCGATATTCCAGATCTTCTCTTCGATGGTTTGCAAACACCTGCCCGATGCTGTGTAATCGGCGTAGAGCAGATGACGCTCCCCGAAAGGGGTATCGAAAAGAAGGTTGTTCCCGACGATCTGTTTACGGATGGCCTCGAGACTGTATTGTTCCATGGAATTCTCCGATAATAAATCTGGACTCAGGTATTATACTCTGATTGGCGGAAAAAAGGGACAGATCGGCTTCCTCTCCGATCTCCGCTAGCCCGGCTATGGAAGATCCGATTGAAATTTGGCTGAGTCCAGTATCAGAAAAGTGAAATCGGAGAGCGGAGAAATCCACACAAATTCTAGTCTATCAGTGGATAGCAACACTCTTTTGTGGTAAAAGAATTAGGTACGGATGAAAGGAAAGAATATAACGATGAAAAACGTTGTTCTGAAAACTGTCCTGGCTGATCCCAATCTGCTTCTCGTGAGACCCCCGATCAACCGGTTCATGTTGCGGTATCTGAAAAAATTTAGCGCCATCAATATCGGGACAAATCTCATCCTTCATTCTCATCTTCCTCCTTTAAACAGCAAGGCGTATTCGCGCTTTGTCGATGTACATCTCAGGAAAGGAACACAAGGACCCTCTCATGCCCAGATCGGACTGACCAATGCCTGCCCCCAAAACTGTGAATACTGCTACAACAAAGACAGGAAGGGCGAAATCATGGAGACGAATACCATCATTGAGGTCATCCAGGATCTAAAGAGGGAGGGTGTGGTCTGGCTAGGCTTTACAGGCGGAGAACCGCTCCTCAATGACGATATTGTCAGGATCACCGAAAGCGCAGGGGAAGACATCGCTGTCAAGATGTTTACCACTGGAAGTGCATTGACTGAAGAACTGGCCTCTGATCTGAGAATGGCTGGGATGTTCTCTGTGTCTGTAAGCCTGGACCACTGGAGGGAGGAAGAGCACGACCGGGTGCGGAGGTGTAAGGGGGCTTTCCGGACTGCGCTTGAGGCCATCGAGATATTCAAGAGAATAGATGGCTTGCACGTTGGGGTTTCTGCCGTGATCTCTAAGGAGATGCTCTCCCACAACGAGGTGGAAGAATTACTGGAGTTTCTGATCGAGCTGGAAGTCCATGAAGCGTGGCTCAGTGAAACCAAGCCATCTGTGCTGGCCTTCTGGACAGACGACCAGCTTTTCTCCGAGGACGATCGTCTGGGAATGATGGAGATCCAAGACCGCTATAACAAGCAGGGTAAAATCACAGTCAATTATCTCGGTCATTTTGAAGGGCGAGAAAACTTTGGATGCAATGCGGGGCATAAAATGGTCTATGTCGATGCATTTGGAGAGGTGAGCCCCTGTGTTTTTACCCCTATGACTTTCGGGAATGTCAGGGAGAAGCCCGTGAGCCAAATTTTCCATGAAATGAGTCGATATTTTCAATCTTCGGATTGTTGTTTTATCAATAATAACTATAAGCTGTTCAGGGACAGGTTCAGTCAGGATGTGGAACTCACAAAAGAAACATCTTTAGAGATTATGAGCAATGTCTGTTTCGGCGAGCTTCCTGAGTTTTTCCGGATATATTACAGGTAAGAGATCCTCATGAGATGGTACAGAGTTATCAGTCTTATCTTTGTGTTCACTTTTATTGCTGTTGGACTGCTCTTCCTTTTCTATGCCGATGGAGTGTTGGCTTTCTTCAATATAATCTCGGATATTTTGGGATTTTCCCCTTCGCCTACGGAAGGGGTCGATTTTTTTCTGATATTGACCGGCGGATACATGTATATGGTGACCTTGATAGCGTACATGATGTACCGCCACCCAACTAGTGCAATCTATCCTCTCTTGCTGACCCACGGCAAATGGGCCAGTTCATTTCTGTCGCTGTGTTTCTTTATTTTTCATCGGCCATACCTGATATATCTGGCGAATTTTTTTGTGGACGGTTTGATAGGAGTGATTGCTCTGATATTCTACTCGAGACTGAAAAAAACAAATCCATGAATTTTCTCCAGACTATTCTACGGTTTTATATTCCCGCTTCCGTGAAAAGACAAAAGCTGCGTGAACTTTTTGCTCTGACAGCCGATGCATTCCGTTGCGAAGTGCCGCCTACAGAGAGAATGTCTTATAAAGAAATATTGGAGAAATATGCCGTTTTCACGAGAGATGAGGTGGAAAAAGCCATAACCCAGGGAAAAGACATTGAGGCAATAAAACAGCGCTTGTTTCAAAACGCAGTTTATTTGGGAGAGTCGCTCAGGAAAAGCTTCCACATCACAGACCTGAGGAGTGTAATGACAACGAGCAGAATTCTCTACAGGATTCTCGGCATCGAATTTTGCGGATGTCCGGACGGCGAAGTTTTCATCGAGCGGTGTTTTTTCAGTTCCTACTATTCCAGGGAAACCTGCGAGATTATGTCGTCCCTCGACGAAGGCGTAGCAGCCGGTTTGTCTGGGGGAATGAAGCTGGAATTTGTGGAGAGGATAACCGAGGGAAAAGATTGCTGCAAAGCCCATTTAAAGATTGAGGAAGACACATTTTGAAAAAAGTCATTATTGTAGGAAGCGGTGCGGGAGGTGCCACTGCAGCCAAAGAGTTGCAGGGGCATTTCGATGTAACAGTCCTGGAAAAGGGAAAGGCATTCCAACCTTTCAGTTGGAATCTCAGGATGATCGAAAGGATAAAAAAAACGGGGCTGCTCTTCGATGAGAGAGCGATACAGGCTCTTTTTCCGGCAATGAGAGTGCGCAGGACGGAAGAAAGGATGATCCTGGTGAAGGGCGAGGGACTGGGAGGAACGACAACTCTTTGCACTGGGAATGCCCTTCGTCTTGATCATGATCTAAAAGAGCTGGGGATCGAATTGGATGAGGAGTTTGCTGAGATCTATAAAGAAGTTCCCGTGACTTCCGATCACAGTCTTAAATGGCACAAGACAACCACAGAGCTGTTCGCGATCACGGAGGAGATGGGCCTCGCTCCGAAGCCGACACCCAAGTTCGGCCACTACAGTCGCTGTTTGAGTTGCGGGCAGTGTGTCCTGGGATGCCAACATGGGGTGAAATGGGACAGCCGCCAATTTTTAGATATCGCCGTTGCAAAGGGCGCTTGTATAGTTATAGGTGCTGATGTCAAAAAAATCGTTATCGAAAATGGGAAGGCGGTGGGCGTACAGGCCCGGAAGAATGGGCGCTTACGCTTCTACCCGGCAGACCTTGTCCTTCTCTCCGCTGGAGGTTTTGCCACCCCTGTCATACTGGAGAATTCAAAGATTAGCTGCGAACCCAGTCTTTTTGTGGACCCAGTGCTGTGTGTGGCCACAGAATGGGAAGACGCCTGTCAGAATCGAGAAATTCCGATGCCTTTTGTCATCCACAAAGAGCATTTTATCCTGTCTCCCTACTTCGACCACTTGAGTTTCTTTTTCAACCGGAATTGGAGATATCCCGCCCGGAATATTTTGAGCCTCATGATCAAGATGGCTGATAGCAACAAGGGGGAAATATCGAGGAACCGTGTCAAAAAGCACCTCAACACGCAGGACAGGAAAAGACTGGATGAGGGTGTCGCGCTGGGTACAGAAATTCTTTGCCGTTTGGGTGCAACAAGGGAGAAAATTTTTCTTGGCTCTTTAAACGCAGGCCACCCTGGAGGCATGCTCCCCTTGACAGTTAATGAAGCGACGTCTTTTCATCATGACAGGCTTCCATCGAACCTCTATGTTGCAGATGCTACCCTTTTGCCCAAAGCGCTAGGTGCGCCGCCGATCCTGACGATAATGGCCCTGACGAAACGGATCGCCAAAATTTGTTCGAATCATTTCAGCTGATGAGTTTGTCATCCCTGTGGATTAGAGCAGAATCAATGAAGACTTTCTCTGAGGAGCACTTGTGAAAAAATCTGATACTGCTGATAATTTCAAGATGCGACTGTTGGATTCAGTCCCCGTATTGAACACGGCAGCTCAGCCTTTCTTTCGTCCATAGACATAATCTCCTATGCGCCGCATCCACTCCAGCTCTTCGGTTGTCATCGGGCCTTTGGCGACTTCGGCCAAGTTCTCCTCGAGCTGTTGTGCCTTGGATGGTGCGGTGATGACCACGTCCACATAGGGATTCGACAAAGCGAAACGATAGCAATCAATCCAGCTGTGCATCGAAGATGAGCTGGAGCAAGGTTCCCACATCTTTTCCGGAGACAAAATTGCCGGCTATGTAGGTGTTCACCCGGTGGACGACGACCATGTCGCGGTCGGGGATCACGAAAATGTAATGGCCTCCGTATCCTCTGGCGGAATAAGTCCCCTCCTTCAAACTCACTCCGGGCATGTGTTTGTATCTGTGCCCGTCCTCTGCGACCCACCACATGTATCCGTAGGCGTCCGAGCCATACAATCCGGCATCTGAATAGGGCCGGGTGCTTTCTTCGACCCAATCTTCGGGAATGACCTGTTTCCCCTTCCATTGGCCTTTTCTAAGCATCAGGAGGCCGAATCGCGCCATATCCCTGGCTGTCATCCGGAAGTGGTAGGCCTGATGGATGGACTCCGGGACTCCTGATTTTATCCCGTCACCCGGGGTATAGTCCTCCATCTGGATGGGATCGGCAATGTCCTCTTTGAAGGCCTCATAGATGTCTTTTTTTGTCTGCTGCTCGAATATCGTGCCGGCTGCGTTAAAATCCCAGTTGTTGTAATACCAGAAAGTCCCGGGCTTGTGGCTGTGGCGTTTGGGTTTCAGCGCTTTCATCCCCGGCGATTCAGCGGCCGCATCGTGGTATATTCCAGACCTGGCCATGATTAGATCTCTGACCCTGGCTGTTTTTTCCAACGTGGTGAGAGAAGGCTCTGTGTCATCGATACCGAGCTCCTCCATCGAAGCATCCAGGTCGATCCTTCCGTCTCTCACATAATTTCCAATAAGAGCGCTTAAAAAGCTCTTACGGATAGAGTGGACGATGTATTTAGTTGCGACTTCACCCCACTGATCGAGAACAACTCCGTCCACAACGATGACCACAGCAGCTGTATTCAGATCCTCGATAAATTTTTTGGCCTTTTCCAATCGTTCCGAGGAATAGCCCAGATCCTCGGGCTTTGCGGCCCGCTTCCAGGTTTCTCCCGGATATCTCTGCTGGGCGGAGATAGTCACAGAGGATATAAAGAAAATGAAGAAGCACAGGAAGAGTGCTCCTGATTTCTTATTCATGATTTTTTTTATCTTGATCCTTTTCTTTTCGATCTTTGTCTTCATGTATGATTCACTTTTCCTTTCATGAGTTTCAGCCCTTGTCGAATACAACACACAACACTACCTTATGTTACGCAGACATTCAATAAGAGTTCTACGGGCATGAGATTTCGATCTCTTCTGAGGAGCGGAGTTCAACGGAGTTTTTTCAACCGAGTGATATCTTCATCTGACAATGGCGGACCATAAATAGTTGTATCTCACAGAATGTGTCTGGCTGGATTTACCTCTGTTTTGACTCAATAACGCTGGTCTGAAATCAAGGCGGTCTGAATGAATAAAATGTCCTGGATTTTGGAGATTTTTATTGGAAACTCAGGATAGGATAAATTCGGTTCGATGGGCCTGACACAGACTTGCTCCTTTAAGGATAATGAGAGCGGACACATTTTAGCTGGAGGAGGAACTCACCTGCGTTCTCGGCGTATGGCTCAGTGACACTCATGGCCTGCCGCGGTTCGGCAGATGATCCGCGAGAGACAAAACAGTTTTTTCTGGGTCAGAGACCTTTCCAACCTTTTGGGTGAGTACGAAGCTCACCGTGATAAATACCCGAATCTGGATTCCTTTTTCCCGGGGATCGTTCAATTTTTCAATACGTACGCCTCATCGCTGGGAAAATAACAGACTCGATGTTTTTCCTCCAGCAAAAAAGCCGCCTCAGTCACCTTCTTTCAACACACAGCGGGCTGGATGCGTCAAAGTTAGTTACTTGAGGAAAAAACCTCCACCGTATTCCTGATTCATGAGAGCGTATGAACATGTTTGGGATGCCGCGATTTGACCGCATGTTGGGGCTATGATATAAGCAAAGCAACGCTTGAGGGCTCGAAGGTTTGAAGGACAGATGGTAAAAACACGGCGAAAGATCTTCCGCTTTCCCAAATACAAAGCCCATCCTGACCAGGCCAGTTTCTCCCGTCGCTTGTTCGCTTTTGCTCTCGACACCATTCTCATCTTTCTTTTGGCGTTGGCTTTCTATGTGGCCTATAGCGAGGTTGCAGTCCCCTTCACTCATGAAGAGGGCCTGGTGACGAAGTTTAAACGATCGATCAAAGAAGGAAAATCTCTGATGATTCGCCTGGGGCCGGGAGCAAATGCTTCTAAGAGAGTCAAAGAGTCCTACCTTAAAGTACTTGAGAAACATCTTCCCCCGGATGAATATGAGCGGGCCAGAAGGATGGCCGTTGACCAGATCAAAGTTCTCTATGAGGATATACTCATAGAATTTGGTTCTGGCCTGACGGAAATCCAGGAAGAGCCCGAAGAGATGCAAATCCTCAGGGAATTCATTATCGGGTACATCTATTTTGTCCTTTTCTTCCGTTTCGGCGGCCGCACTTTGGGAAAGAGGGTATTTCGACTCCAAGTCATTGACCGTGGGAAGTGCAGGCGTTTGGGGTGGTACCAGGCCTTCGAGCGCACGCATGGTTATGCCTGTTCAGCCCTTTTTGCCAGCCTTGGATTCTGGCAGGTGCTATGGGATACGGAGGGCCTGACCATGCACGATAAGATCGCCGGAACCACTGTCATCAAGCTTCCCCAGAAAAAGAAGAAGCGAAAAGAAGAAAAAAAAGGTTCAAACAAGGGAATAAAAACACCACCTGTCGGTGTTGACAGGGAAAAAAGCTATTACTCTCAAAAACTTTCAGGGGAGAGGCTAAAACTGTGTTATTCCATCGCACAGCCCCGGATCAAACAGTATCTCGAAGCCGAGGTAGATTTTGTGCTGAGAAAGATCAAGCCAACAGACAGAGTACTTGAATTGGGCTGCGGGTACGGACGCGTGCTCCTCATGCTGGCTGAGAAAGCTAGGCTTGCCACTGGCATCGACACTTCTTTGGATAGCCTTCGTCTCCATAGAGAATTGTGTCAGGGTGTGCCCAACGCTATGGTTTGCGCTATGGATGCGGGCCTTATGGGATTTAAGGATAATCAGTTTGACAAAGTGGTGTGTGTGCAAAACGGGATCTCCGCATTCAAACTGGACCCAAAAGCGGTGCTCGCCGAAGCCCTGCGTGTCACCCGTCCCGGGGGATCGGTTCTTCTGTCCAGCTATGCGAATCGATTCTGGGAGGACCGTCTCGAATGGTTTCGCTTGCAATCCGAGCATGGATTGATCGGAGAGATCGATGAAGAGGCGACCAGAGAGGGTGTTATTGTGTGCAAGGATGGATTTAGGGCCACGACAGTCACGGCTGAGGAATTTCGAACCTTGGCGTCGGAATTCGGTCTCATCCCTGTAGTCACGGAAGTCGACGGCTCCAGCCTTTTTTGTGAGCTGCACAAAGAGAAAGACATGAATTCTGTTCGTAGTTCCTGAGCGGAACTGGATCACTCATGATCGGAGTCCATGTTTGAAATTACTCAAATGAGGAGTTAACAATGAAGACGACAAGGAGACGATTTATCAAAAATGCAGGAGTGGGAATGGCGGGGCTAGGCTTGTGCAGCCCACGCATGTCCTTCGGTGTTCAGAAAACAAAAGGGGATTCCGAGAAGCTGTTGGTCAAGAATCCCGATCATCCCAAAGCAGCGACATTCGACCGCCTCCCCCTTGAATGGTATAAAAAGACGGCCGGGCGTTTGCGGGAGAAAGCGGGTGAAAGAGGCATCGATGTCATCGTTCTTCAAGGGCGTTGGAATATCATCTATTTCACGGGTCTTTTTCACAGCACAACAGAGCGGCCTTTTTATGCCGTGTTTCCTGTCGAGGAAGATGCCCTCTACTGGTATCATCCCGGCCTGGACAGGGACCTGGTGAAATCCTGGTGGAGTACGGACAATGCCTATTATTTTGACTTTCTCCATGCCGAAGGGGGTTACCCGAACCTGGGGATGCTCGACCTGGGACACAGTGTCGATCTTTTTGAGTGGCTGCTCCAAGGTTTGAATGCCAGGGGTTTTGGCGAAAAGGTGATCGGGATTGACACCGAACTCCCTCCATCCAGGATGAAAACAGTGGCCCGGGTTCTTCCTAAAGCAAAGATCGTGGATATCAGCGACATTTGCCTCAAAATGCGGATGGTCAAAACAGAAGAGGAAATTGCGCTCACCCAGAGGGCCATGGATTATTTCAGCAAGATCCATGCCTTTGCTCGCGATTATCTTATTGAAAAGGGTACTGATGTCACAGACTTTGAAATTGCAAGGGCTGCTGAGGAGTATGGCGTCAGCTTGATCATGAAGGATATCAAACGTGATGGTAAACCCCACACAGCCGTGGGGATTTCTGTCAGCATCGGTTGCCGCACGGGTGTGGCCACTGCCTATCCCCATCCCAACCAGTTTTTCAATAAGAAAGTGGAAAAAGGAGATGCCCTACAGGTATCGGGAGTCGTCCGCATCGGTGGCTACGGTGGAGAATGTTACAGGTACTATCAGATCGCGCCCTGGAACGAGCACAGAGAAAAGCTCTGGCAGGTCGTCACCGATTGTGTTCACATTCAGGAAAAAGAGTCCAAGGCGGGAAGGACGTGTGCCGAGGTGGCCTATATGATCCATAAATATCAGGTCCAGAACGGGGTGAGCCAATACATCTACCACAGGCCCGCGCATGGCGAGGGGATGGAAGGACACCAGGCTCCGTGGCTGGCCCTGGGTGACAAGACCGTGCTCGAAGAAAGGATGACATTCAGCGTGGAGCCGGGGCTCTATGATCCGGAGAATGGATTCGGCTACAATCCCAGTGATAACCTCCTTATCACCATAGCCAAGGGGGTGCTCATGAGCAGCGTCCCCTATTCCAAGGAGTGGATGTTCTTGACGTTGTGATTAAAAAACGAAAGGAGTCGAACGATGGCCGGTTTTGAAGGAGTGAAATGGGCATCAAGGCAGATGAGGTATCTGCTCGACGGCAAAAGCTTCGATCTTTTTGATGCTGATGATCGAGTCTATGCGGTTTCGAGGTCGATCCATTACGCACAGTTTCTCTGTTTTGAGGGCATCCGTTTTTTCTGTAAAAAAAATAGCAGGGGCCATTTGGAAGTTATCTTTTTGAACTGGAATCTGAATTTGGAGCGCTTCCAGCGGGGGATTGCCTTCTGTCTGGCAGAGCGTCAGCAACATTTGGTGCCGTCGCCAGAAGAGATGGAGCATATTTTTATCCGTCAATATTTCAAAGATCCATCTATGCGCGATTTTTTGGAGGAGATGACCGAGCTGGGGGCTCAGGGATACCTCCGGCCTTTCACTGTGGATGAAGAACAGTCCATCGGGGTGACCTTTGCCACCCAACCCTCGATCCGGGCTGTGGCCTGTCGGTATGACAGGTATCTGGGAGAGCCTTTCAGCGGAGTCGTTGTCCCCAACCTGGTCCGTGCTGTAGAGGCCAACAACACAGGATGTCTCAAGTTGGGAATCAACTACTTGATGAGCGTTAAGGCCATAGACGAGGCCAAAAAGATCCTCCCAGATGCGGCATCAGCGCTATTCCTGGATGATAGGGTGGATAAAAAGCTCACAGACAGGGTGATCACCGAATGGGATTCGTCATGTTGCCTCTTTGCCTTCCGTGACGGGGCAGTTGTTAAAATTCCAGAGAATCCCTTGATCCTTCCCTCGGTCACCATTCAGGGCCTTGTTGCCATACTGAAAGAAATGGGGACACCTGTCCGAGAAAGAGACATGAAGTATGGAGAGTTGATCGAAAGAGTCCAAGCCGATGAATTGGTCTGTGTGTGCAGTGTGGGCACGGCAGGGATCATGAATCGATGCGCAAAATTGATGCTGATGGATGAGATCGGGGAGGCCCTCGCGATGCACACCCCGGACAAAGATCATGGTCTCTATTTGATATTGGGCGAAGCTAAGGACTATTACTGGAACATCTACAAGGAGAAGACCAAGCTTCCCGATGGCATGAGACTGAACAAGTATGTGATTTGATCCGAAGGACCTTCTGCAGTTGTTGATGAACTCGTTTCGGCCATCATCTATGGGAAATGACAAAGCCTCTCGATCAACTGTTTAAGCCTCGCTCCAAACTCTCCATTCTAAATTCAAAATAGGTATTTTTATATAAACATTTGGCATGTTTCTTGCTGAAAAATCGTGCGGAGCAAATGAAAATGATTTCATCCCATAATATAGCCTATGAAGCCCAGATCGAAGAAGCCTCAAAAAGGGCAAAGTGTAAAAAAGTTTTATACCTTTATGATGAGTACGGGAACAGACATCAATTGGGAGTTTTCAGCAAAAGGAGAGCCGAGGAGATAAAAAAGCAGCTGAACGCGAAAAAGTTGATCGACCGCCTCTCCGAGTTTGAGATCAGAACGACTTTACCTGATACCAATTTCGAATTCTGATCTTTCCCCTTATCACCGAGCAGGGGTCAGGTTTCTTCTTGATAATACTAGAGGGCCTGACCCCTTTTTTTAATACGGATTTTTCTGTTGGCAATTCTTTTTTGTGATAAGCGGATTTGTATTGTATAGATGGGTCCTGTATAAGCGGAACCTTCTATGCGTCTGAGCCGAACACTTCATTTTTTTTTGCTTCTTGATGAGAAAAGAGATATATGAGATATGAAAGGACCGTAATAATGACACAAAAATGTCTCCAATGGGTTGAGATCGACCGAGCGGCGTTCAGTCACAACATCCGACAGTTTCGCCATCTGATCGGGGATTCACGAAAAATGACTGTTGTGGTGAAATCCAACGCCTACGGCCACGGCCTAATAGAAACGAGCCGTTTGGCGGCTGAATACGGAGCCGATTGGCTGGGAGTGAACTCATTGGAGGAAGCACTGGCGATCAAAGAGCACGGGATCGATCTGCCGGTTATCCTGCTCGGTTATGTTCCCCTCGTCGACTTAAAGAAAGCTGTCGAGAATAATCTGCGCCTGACGGTGTACAACACAAAAACAGTGGAGGAACTGGGAAAGATCACCTCTTCTCTCCAAAAAAAAGCGCATCTTCACATTAAAACGGAAACAGGAGTCTATCGGCAGGGGATAATAGGGTCAGACCTGCTGCCCTTTATTCAGAAAATCCAGGAATATCCTTATCTTGTGGCAGAGGGGCTCTCCATGCATTTTGCGAATATCGAGGATACGACGGACCACAACTATGCTCAAAGCCAGTTGGATAAGTTCAAGGAGTATATCGACCGTCTCAGTGACAAGAGCATCAGAATCCCGATCAAACACGTGGCATGTTCGGCGGCCACCATCCTTTTTCCCGAGACTTATTTCGATATGGTACGAGTAGGCATCGGCGTCTATGGCCTGTGGCCTTCCAAGGAAACCTATCTCTCCTGCATCAAGGAGCAGATAGAGCCGGTGAACATAACGCCAGTGCTTACCTGGAAGACACGGGTGGTTCAGATAAAGGACGTCCCGGAGGGAGCCTTCATCGGATACGGATGCACATACAAAACGACACGGCCGACAAAGCTTGCCGTGTTGCCCGTGGGATATTACGACGGTTATGACCGCCACCTGTCCAACGCATCCTATGTGTTGATCTCAGGGAAGAGAGCCCCGCTCCGTGGGCGCGTGGCCATGAACTTCATCACCGTCGATGTCACGGATATCCGCGATGTTCAACTGGAGGTCGAAGTGGTCTTGCTCGGGCAACAGGAAGAGGAAAGACTCTCAGCCGAATATTTGGCCTCTCTGTGCGGAACAATCAACTACGAGATCGTCAGCCGGATCAATCCCAAGACTCCACGTTTCGTTATATAAAATTAGCGGTTTTCCAACCTGTTGTTACCTCACTTCAAACGTTCGACGAATTTAGACGAGAAGACAGTTGATCTTTTTCTTCTCTTCTATGCCAATTAAATAGCTGTGGATTTTAAAATTCAAATTCCAAACCGATTCTAATGGAGCTAAATGAGTCCGCGGGATAGTAGTGAAAGTCCGAGTTTATGTGGAGGTGCTTTGCAATTTCGAATTTGATTCCTCCACCAAATCTCACAGCGAACGAAGCAGGCTATTCTGGCGGCCCGCTTCCGAACAGATCCATGTATACGAGATTCATCAGCGAGGATGAATTCAAGTATGAAATGTACATGATAGGCCCTGACGGCAAAGAGTTTAAGACGGTCGAGTATATCGCCAAACGGAAAAAATAGAGACGATCCTTCCAATGAACAAATATTGAGTGGCTAATGCACTCTGTCCCTGAGAGCAGGATGGTTTTTTGGGATACGTGTGGCGCGGAACACTGAGTACGAAGAATCCCCTGTTTTTTACAATTGACCGGCTCTGGAGTGTATGGTATATGTGTGGCAAATGCCGGCGGAAAAAATCTCCAAAGGACAAAAATCATCCAGAACTCGTTTTGAAAAGCTAATATTCAGAGTGGAACAGGTCGGGAATCTGCTGCCGCACCCGTTTTTCCTGTTTATCTTCCTTATTGTCCTGATATTTGTTCTTTCCTATGTTCTCAATCGGGCCGGAGTTTCTGTGACTCATTTTGGTTTTTCTCCTTCATCTGGGCAGAGCGAGCCGAGCACCGTCTCTGTTGTCAACCTCCTTCAAAGGGATATGCTTCAAACCATCATGGAGAACTTTGTTAAAACCTTTGCTTATTTTGTACCCGTTGGCTTTGTCATAATCATGATCTTGGGTGTTGGATTGGCAGAACAGGCGGGTCTATTTTCTGCGGTTATCCGTCTCTTGATATTTAAAACGCCGAAATATTTCATCACATTTGTCCTCGCTCTCGTCGGGATTTGTGCAAACATGGCCTCTGATGCGGGGATCGTTATCGCGCCTGCCATCGGGGGAGCCGTATTCCTGGCGCTGAGGCGCCATCCCATCGCAGGGGTGTGCGCCGGATATGTGGCGGCGTACGGAGGTTATTCTGCGAACCTGTTCATTGCCGGAACGGATGTCATGCTGGCCGGGATCACCCAATCCGTGGTCCGCTACTTCAACATCGATGTTCCGGTCCATCCGCTGATGAACTGGTATATCATGATGGGGTCAACACTTATGCTCGCACTTGTGGTCACCGTGGTCACCGAAAAGATCATCGTGCCCTATGTCGGAGAGTATGACCCCCCAGATGAGTATAAGCACTTGGCAGTTCATACGGATTTGAGACTCAAGAGCAATGAAAAACGAGGAATCCTCTATGCGACCATAGCGACCGCCGTTTTTGTGGCAGTTCTTCTGCTCATGGTTATTCCTGCCGATGGATTGATGAGGAATGCTGAAGGCAAGCTACTGCCCCAATCGCCGTTGATCTCGGGGATCATTTTTATCCTGTTTGTGTATTTTTTCACAGCCGGTATCGCTTTTGGCATCGGTGCAAAAACAATCCGTCGCCAGCGGGATGTTCCAGACATGATGGCAAAAGGATTGATTGGCGTGTCTGGATTTTTGGTTGTCTGCCTGCCCGCTTCCATGTTTATCGATCTTTTTCACAAAAGCAACCTGACTGAGATCATTGCGGTGTCCGGAGCTAACCTGTTCAAGAACATTCACCTGGGAATTTTGCCCGCGCTCCTCCTGTTTGCGCTGCTGTGCGCCGCGCTCAATATTTTTGTGACGAGCGGTTTGACCCAGTGGATGATCACCGCACCGATATTTATTCCGCTTTTTTTCCATTTGGGCGCCAGTCCGGCGATCACGCAGTTTGCCTTCAGGATCGGAGACTCGACCACCAACATCATTTCTCCCATCTCCGCATATCTGCCGATGCTCCTGGGGCTTCTTGAGAAATACAGGAACAAAGATCAGGATATAGGCATCGGGTCGGCGATCTCCTTGATGCTCCCTTATTCCCTCTTTCTTTTGATCTTCTGGATCCTCTATTTTGCCCTTTGGTTGATCCTCAGACTGGATCCGGGGCCGGGAGTTTCTATTTATATTTAGATGGCGATCTCAATGTATCCAGCAGGTTTTTATTCATCCAAAGATCCTTCGATCCTTGGATGCTTTTTCTTTTCCTCTATACTCTTATCTGATTCATCCACAATCAAAAGGAGCCTGGGGTTAATTGACAAGGAGTTCGCGGATGCAGATTTATAAGAACCTTAAGCTTTGTCTGTCAGGTTTATGTCTACTATTTCTTTTGATACTGGCTACCTCTCTGGCCTCCCAGCAAGCTGCCACCTCCGAAAAGGACATGATTGTGGCTCCGACCCCGGAGGCTGTTGACGCAGGCCTCACGATCCTCCGCCTGGGCGGAAATGCCATTGATGCAGCGGCCGCATCGGCTTTTGCGCTTATGGTCACAGATCCTGTTATGTGCAGCCTCGGCGGCAGGTCTCAAATATTGATCCACTTGAAGGGTGGAACCATCGTCGGGATCGATGGCGCCACTCAGGCTCCCGGATATTTCTTCGGCCCGGCAAGAACCGGACATGGCTACCGAACGTGTCCTGTCCCCGGCAGCCCGGCTGCCATCGAAAAGATGGTTAAAGAATATGGAAAACTTCCTCTAAAGATTGTTATGCAGCCCGCCATCCAACTGGCGCAAAACGGCTTTACAGTCAAGGAGGACCTTGTTGAGGCCTTCAAGGCCAATGAAAAGTCTTTGCAGCTCTATCCGGGAACAACACAACACTTTTTCAAAAAAGATGGCTCTTTGTTTGAGATTGGCGAGACTTTTGTTCAACCCACATTGGCGGAGACTTTGGAGATCATAGCTAACGAAGGATCCCGTGTGTTTTATCAGGGCCAATTGGCTGAGGCGATTGTGAGCGATATGAAAGCCAACAAAGGGCTGATCCGTGCCAGGGATCTCGAAGAGTACCGGGTTCGCAGAGGAGAAATTGTCGAGGGCAATTACCGGGGATATAAAATAATCAGCCGTGGCGGTCCATGCGATGGAGCGTCTGTTGTGGAGATCCTGCAAATTTTGGAGGAGTTTGACCTTGCAAGTTATGTTGTTACTGACCCTATCTACATCCATATCCTGGCTCAAGCCATGTACATCGGGCAAGCCGATGAAAATCTCCCCGACTGGCAGCAGGTGGACAAGGCGCTTGCCCTACGGAGGGTCAGAGAAATTGACCTAGAAAGGGCGTTGCCAGTGTCCATTAGGCCTGAAATAAAGGAAGGCGAGACGAACCACCTCTCTGTGATCGATGCTGAGGGAAATGCCGTGGCGCTGACGCAATCCATAGGGCCCTCTTTTGGGTCCAAGGTCGTCAATCCTGAATTGGGTTTTTTCTACGCCTACAGTTATGATATGAACGATGATCCCCTCCCTTTCCAGAGAGAAAAAACAAGCCAGTCGCCAACCTTCCTTTTCAAAGATCATAAACCATTTCTGGTTTTGGGTTCGGCGGGGAGCGACCGTATTGTCTCTTCGATCGTCCAAACGGTCGTCAATGTCATTGACCACGGGATGACATTGGAAGAGGCGGTGTCCCTTCCGCGGTTATCTCTTCATGAAGGGGAACTACGGTTGGAATCTATTCATCTACCGGCTTCCACATTCCATCGCCTGACGGGATTGGGTTACAGGATCAGAACTTATGAGAGCCTGAACGGATGGTTCGGCAGGGTACACGCTCTTCTGGCTGGCCCGAAAATATGTGGAGCTGCAGACCCTCGGGACTTTGGCGCAGCGAAAGGAGCTAATCAATGAAAAAGATGGCATGCCTTTGGATTACTGTTTTAACCTTGGTGTGTTGTGTTTCATCCCAGGAGATCAGGGACATTTCCCCGGATGAGGCCTTCGCGCTCCTTAAGGAGGCCGACACGTATTTGGTCGATGTGCGGAGCATCGCCGAGTACGTTTTTGTCGAACATCCGGAAATGGCTCATAATATTCCGCTGACATTCTGGGATGAACAGAAACAAGATTTTGTTCCGAATGAGACATTTATCGAGGATGTGAAAGCGCGGTTCAAGACAGACGACCGGCTGATCTTTATTTGCCGTAGCGGGGGGCGGAGCAAACGCGCTGCCTTGAAGGCTCAGGGGGCGGGATTCCTTCAAGTCCTGAATATCGTGCTTGGCTTTGAAGGGGAGAAAAATGCAGAGGGCTATCGCGTTGTTAACGGGTGGAAAAACAGTTTGCCCTACACTTATGAGCTAGACGAAAAGCTCATTTACCGTCATTGAATCTGCGATCGATTGCGAATCTTATCGGGAAAAACTCGACATGATTCGCCCTCTTCCTAGGTTGGTAAAGCTTCTGTTTTGAGGTATTATAGAAAAAACCATCATGTGGCCCGTGTGGAAAAAAAGCTGTGTCTGTGTTCTCGTTTTAGCTGTTCTGGCTACAAGCTGCAGGAAAGAGGTGAAAATCGGTCCACCTCCAGAGCAAGTTCCACCCGCTAAGGAGCCTGCGCCATCCCCGAGAAAACATGTTCCTTCCCTGAAAGAACTGACTCAATTGGGGTTCACTATTCAAGTTGGAGCTTTTACTGTGGTGGCCAATGCCATCCGCCTCACAGCTTCTCTGAACAGGCAGAACCTCGATGCCTATTACTTTCTGCATCCGTCTGGGCTCTACAAGGTTCGGTTCGGTGATTTTTCAACAAAAGAATTGGCGCGGCAAAGGGCTGAAAGCCTTGTTTCGGCCGGGACCATCGAAGAATTTTATATCGTAAGCCCGGAAGAATATGCCGTGGCCAAAAGAGTGACTCAGGGGGAGGCTTACTTACGTGATGAGCTTGTTTCAACAGCCAGAAGTTTTCTCGGTGTTCCCTACTCATGGGGAGGAACGTCCCCTGCAGAAGGCTTTGACTGCAGCGGTCTGACCATGGCCGTCTACGAGCTGAACGGGTTGAAACTGCCGAGGTCCTCGAAGGACCAATTCAGTGCTGGGTCCCCGGTCAATCGGAACCAGCTTCTGAAGGGAGATCTCGTTTTTTTTGCCATTTCTCAAGGGGAAAAGGTCACCCATGTGGGGATTTACACGGGTAATGGCAAATTCATCCATGCTCCTGGAAAGGATAAAAAGATACGCATGGAGTCGCTTTCCACTGGGTATTTTAAGAGTCATTATATTGGGGCCAGGACCTATTTAGACTAAACACATCCTGAAAAGATAGCGGGCGGTTTGGAATTAGAGGGGCTTTAACTGCTCATGTTAAAGGAGGTTTGGCATCCTGATGACCATATCGTTTGAGCCACTGAAACCAAAGGCAGGTTTTTTTGAGAGAATACGAAGTCTGGTTTTGGGGATGAGTGCGGTCCTCATCATGGGTTTAATTCTGTTCATCATTGCTTTTCTTGTAAGCCAGCCAACTGCTGAGCAAGAAAAAGAACTAAAAAAGATCAAAGCTCAAGAAGGTTTTTTACGTGATTACGTTCGTTTCTCTGTGATCGAAGCAGGATACCTGGGAAGACCGGCTGGAGTCCAAGTGGTCTATGTCCCGGCACTGTTTGTTCGAATAGACAATCTGTCGGAAAAAGCCATAGATAGACTCCACCTCCGAGGGATCTTTCACCGCGAGGATAAAGAAATCTGCCAGGGTTCGGTGCTTGTTCCACAGCTCCAGCCGGGAGAAAGTCGCGATGTCACAATAAAGTGTTTACAATCTGTGGGTTTCGGTACTGTCTTTCAGGGCCTGAGTTTGATCCAGACAACGCAAGATCTGGAGTACAAAGTCTGGGTATCTTATGAAAGAGTGACGGTATCACCGCTCAAGGGAAAGCTCAAATTCAAGCTCGTCGACTAAGCCCATAAAAAAACGTACTCATCAATTATGCCAGAATTTATGGAAAAGCTTTAGGTGTGTGCGTTAATTTTTTTGTTTCACTCTGTACAAGACTTCACCAAGGTAGCCGCCATCGTTGATCAGAGCGATGTAGAGACCGGGTTGGAAATAGGCTTGTCTTTTGAGCATCGGTTCGGAAAGTCTGTCCAAAAGATCTCTTGCGTTCCAATCCCCTTTGCAGTCGCTTAGCCAGATCGGTGTTTCATCGGTTTTGAGTTTTTCCAAAATTTCTCTCAGTACCATTTCGGCCTCTTTCAAATGAAAGCTGTTAAATCTCAGCCCTCTATATACAATACGTAACTCAGGTGAAAAAGGTTGCCTTTTTCCTTCAGCCCTAGACTGATCCTGAATACTAATATTATCCAAGAATTGTGCCAAATTGTCCATTGTCTTGGATGTCTCGGCTCAATTCCTCCCGTTGTCTGTGTGACCGCTCTATCACCACGCAAAAAATCGTTCGCTATCGTACACTTCCTGTTATACTTCCGCACACATTGTCTGATTCAGCGACCTCAACTCGTGAATAATCCAGTTTTATCGCTTTTCCCATTAAAAATTCTTTGGAAATGCATATAATAAGAGGTCCGGTCGATTGTGCTGAGATACTGCCGAGCAACTTCATTCTCTTCTCGAGAGTTAAAAGGAATAGTTGCTTTTTGTTTGGAGGGAGAACATGTCTCAAAGAATCGTAAAGTCTGAGATGCTTTTTGCTATTTTCTTTGTGATCATCGCTCTTTTGGTCAAGTGTAACTTGTATTCTGAGGGAGTCTCAGAGGGAGAAGTCGTAAAAGCAGAGAATGTAAAGGGAGATATTGGGAAAAAGTTGGATACTTACCTGACCCGGATCACGCCCTTTGGATTTTCAGGCGCACTTCTTGTGGCCATAGAAGGGGAGGTCCTCCTGAACAAGGGATACGGATTTGCCATTCGGTCTGAAAATGTGCCCAACACCGCCGAGACTGTATTCAGCACGGGTTCGATCACCAAGCAGTTTAC
The DNA here is from genome assembly GCA_964406575.1 of uncultured Eubacteriales bacterium. Lineage (GTDB taxonomy): Bacteria > Acidobacteriota > Aminicenantia > Aminicenantales > Aminicenantaceae > WTAW01. The sequence goes on from CAYOSH010000001.1 coordinate 181,446, forward strand.
AGCAGCAGGAATCATGAAGTTAGAAATGATTGGAAAATTAAAGAGCAGCGATCTCATCTCGAAGTATTTCGACAATGTTCCCGATGATAAAAAAGACATCACGCTGCATCACCTCCTCACCCATACTTCCGGAGTTGTAGATGGAGTCGGCGATGATTATGAGAAGGCCCTACGGGATGAGACTGTGCGGAAAGTTCTGGGAGAGCCGCTCCTGTTTGAACCTGGAGAACAATTCTCTTACTCCAACGCAGGATACAGTCTCCTGGCCGCAATTATAGAGAAAGTTTCCGGGCAAGGCTATGAAGAGTTTCTCCGGGAGAACCTCTTCAAGCCCTCAGGGATGAATGACACCGGTTACAGGATGCCCGCATGGGAGAAAAAGGTCTTAGCCCACTGGTATGTGGGAGAGAAGGACAACGGAACACCCCTCGAGAAACCCTATCCTTACTGGAACCTCTTGGGGAACGGCGGTATTCTTTCTACTACGATGGACATGTACAGATGGCATCTAGCTCTTCTTGGAAATAAAGTCCTCTCCGATGAAGCGAAGACAAAGATATTTACCCCATTCCTCAACGATTATGGATATGGCTGGGATGTTTTAAACAGAGAAATGGGAATGGTCATCCAGCACGATGGGGGCAGTATGCTGGGCAACAGCGCGGAGATGAGGCGCTACATCGATGCAGGCCTCGTGACCATCCTCTTCTGCAATCAGAGTTATGGGAGGGGAGCGCTCTTTGAACCTGTCCGAGATAAGATCGAAGATTTGGCTTTTGGCGGGAATGTGTCAATGCCTCCAGCTGTCATAAATGCAGATCCAGAGACATTAAAAACCTATGAGGGAACTTATGCACTTTCGGGTGGGGGAAAGTTCAAAGTTCAGAGCAAAGGCGGTGCGCTCCTTGTGAATCCAGATGGACAGGATGCCGTTAATACGATGTTCAATATCAAAGAAGCCGATACAGGATCATTTGATCAGCTGAGAGATTTGTCCGAAAAGGTCTTTCGTTCTGCCCTTGCAGGGGATTTTGAAGAAATCGGAAAGGTTCTGTACGACAGGGACAGAATGCTGGGATTTTTTCGGGAGGACATCCCGATGATATTGGAGAGGCACAAGAAGAGGATGGGAGAGATCAAAGAAGTTTTTTCAAGAACTGCACTTCCCTTTGGACTAGAGGAAAAGAAATCCTCTCAGATCTTCGTGGAGTTCAGGGGGGAAAAAGGGAGCTTGTATTTTGACCTGGTCTGGCGGGACTCGAAAATTGTGGGCTTCGGTGTTACTGTGCGTGGTCCTGACCTTTCCATTCCTTTTCTGCCTTTAACCTCGAGCAGGGAAAAGTTTGCCGGCTATCATCTGGACATGGCGCGGAATTTTTGGATAAGCTTTCTTGTGGATGCAGATGGCAAGGTCGATGGGCTAGCCGTTCAACATGATGATGGTCCCGTCAAGGCCACTAAATTGAAAGAATCTGCTTCCTGACCTGGTTTTCTTACATGTTTTTTCACAATGACTATGATTCGTCGCTCCACATCTCTCACGATTTTCCCTGATTTCCGTTCATTCCCCCCGGATTCTGGCTGATGTCGATGATGCCGATCATAAGTGCGTTTGGCTGCCTCGAATCCAAGTGTTCTGAAAGAAATAATACAAGTCCAGGATGATGTCGGTGTGCACCTTGCCGCTGAAAACACCTCGGGCGTATTGACTTTAAACGATGATGATCGGAATGGTCGTCCTATTCCAAAGAACATGTAAGCGAGACCCTTGCGGTTCGTCGCCGGCTGGCATCAACTCATCTTCTGGAACGCGAGGACCTTTTGGTTATCTGGCGTAGCTGACTTCGCAGACCTTGAATAGGTCGTGAGCCAAAAGATTTGACCAGTTGAGCTGGTTGTAGATTTTCCTGGTCATCTGAAAAGAGCAGTATGGCTGCCACCTGCCGGTCTCCGCTAGATCGGGCGTCTCGACGGCGAACTTGACTTTGTCGATGGATGTGAACGTCTTGTAGAGCTGCTCGACTTTAGGGGCCAAGTCGCTGCCGATAAGCGCATCGAAATCCTGCGGTTGGGAAAGATAGAGATGGTAGGTGACCACAAGGCCCTGGTCCGTTTTTTGCAACTCCGTGATCCCGGACGTTTGAGCTTCAGCTTGGCCGAGGACCGCGGCGAAGGTCTCTAGGGTGATTCTCTCAGCCTGAGGTGACGTTCCTTCCTTCTCTTTGCAGGCAGGCATGAGGATCGCTATCAGAAAAGCTAAGACGAGAAAAGACAATAAGAAAGAAACGCTCTTTTTCTTCATCCTTTTTTTCTCCTTTCAATTCATGGGAATTTCTTTCTCAACTGCGCTTGCTGAATAAGCATTCATGCACCGGCTTCGATTTGTCCCATTCTTGAGGATTATAAAATATGCCATAGCGGGATGTCAAACTGAGATCACGACACCACGAGATGTAATGCTGTATCCAAAATCAGGCCTAGCAGAAAGAGCCATCCGAAACGGCGCGTAAAAACAAACATTGATGCTACAAACCACAGAGGCCATATTTCGTCGGAGTAACCCGCTGGTTTTTCTGGAGGTTTCGGCTTTAAATACATCGGCAGTACGGTTTTGAAATAGGAGAGTAACGCAAGTACAATGATAAAAACTACGGGGCTGAAAAATCCTTTGAGGATAAGATATACCACAATTCCATATTGGAAAAATATAATCGCCAATACAGAATATCGAGCCCCCGGCTCACCGATCAAGACAGGTAATGTCCGGATATGCTTGGCTTTATCCATATCCAATTTATCCAAATGTTTGCCGATAAGCGTGGCTGTCACACCCAGGGCATAAGGCATCCCGGCAAGCACGACATCCCAGTTCCACATTCCAGTCAACACATAGAACCCCCCTCCTATCATGAGCGGCCCCCATACAATCAGCAGGGACAACTCCCCCAGAGCGAAATGCTTGAGCGGGTAAGTGTAGAATAGAAGAAAAAAAGCCCCCAGAGCCATCAACAAAAGCGTTGCTCCTCCCCGGTAATGAACAAAGATCAGTCCGACTGCAAATGCAACGCATCCATTTAAAGCCGCATAGATGAGCAGTCCTTTTTTGCTCATCAGGCCGAGTTCCAGTGGCTGCGGGCCGTACTGATCTCGGAAGTAGTTGCCTCTATCCACTCCCTTGATGTAATCGATGAAGTCGTTCAGCAGATTGTTGGTAGCATGGGCCATAATCAGGCCGAATGTCAGCAAAAGCCACCACCCAAAATTAAATTGGCCTACGCGAAAAGCAAAAATTCCAGCAATCATGGAAGAAATCAGAGTCATGACAATAGCTGCAGCCCTTGTCGATATCAGCCATTTAGAGACAGGATCCAGGGGACCCCATTGCTCTTTTCTTATTCTGGGCATTCCTTTTATAGAATTCCCCCACATTGTGAGATTGATTTTCATGGATTACTCCTCTTGATCACTTCAGTCACGGCCGCATGGATTGCAGGCGATGCATCGGACCTCATTAGGATATCTCATGGAATGACCCAGGGCAATTCTAATCCTTGTGTATCGGAAAAGTCATCTCGGCCCCGAACCAGCCGATGGTCAACACCAAAGGAGCCAACAAAAAGAGCAAGAAAAGATAGAGGAAGACCAGACTGGAGATATGCTCTAAAATGAGAGGATGTTTCAAACGCCAGATGAAAACAATGAGCCCTACACTGAACATTATCGGTGAAAGAATGATTTTAATTATAACAGGTTTAAAAAAATGTGCAGAATAATTCACCCACCAGGTGAGAAGACCGCTGGGTATCGCAGCTAGGGTGAACAGAAGTCCGCAGGCCAGGCAATGGAAAGAAGTGAGTTCGAAAGCTCTTGTGTCAGTGATGAGATAGAGTGCAGTGAATAGAGGGCTCAAAACCATCAGGACTATGGGGAAGTGAACGATAAAAGGATGAGGATGGCGCTTCAGAAGCGGATAACGATTGAAAATCCAGGCCAGAAATCTAGGTATTTTGCGTTTATCGGATGCCGTGATCTCTTCTTTTTTCAGGATGCCAACTTGAATGTACCTATCAAGTACGTCCACGTTATGAGGTGCATCCTTGAATTCATCCGTTAAGTCCTTTCCGGCATGATGACGCATCATGTGCAAGCCGTTTAGCCACAGCTTGCTACCGGTCACGTCAATGACCCTGCCTTTATAGGCAATAAAGACGGATTTTCTGGCTTGACCATTGTAAGCGGCGAGTTCTTCAGCTGTGAAATGCTGTTCTTCTGACAATTTTATTCTCCTTATTTAAAAAACAAAGAGTAAAATGTTTCGGTGTCCCTTTGGGATGGCCTCGTTTATCTCAACGTCTGTAGGACACTCCAAAAGGTACTTTCATGAGTCCTGGCAGCATACGGAACGCGAATTTTTTCAGGAATATCCTATCAATAAATATCATCTCCATAGAGATTGACTTTTCCTTTAAAAACTCGGTGAACGTAAACATTGTAGACAAGTATCACCGGTATCAAAATTCCCACGCCGAAAATCATAAAAGTGAGAGTCAAACCTGAGGCTGCGGCCTCATTCGCTGTTATCGTGGGAGGGACGATGTAGGGATAGACCCACACAAACAATGTAAGGTAAGTAACTATAAAGACCACATTGCTCCAAAGGTAGGGCATCCTATCGTTTTTTCTCCGGAACGTGCTCTTTATTAGTAAAAAAAAGACAAGGGCCTCGGTAAGGACAAGCAATATGAGCCATAACTTTTGTGAACCGGTGGACCATTTTTGAAGCACGGGTTCATGCAGGAAGTAGAACATCAAAGAGGAGGTGATCAGTAAGATGAAAGATAAACAGGAGACTATGATCAGATATGATCGAGACTGTTTCTGTAGTTTGCCGTCGGTCTTCATGATCAAATAGGAAGATCCCATCATAGAATATCCGAACACAACACCCGCAGCGACGATAATGGACATTCCGTTACACCAGTCCAACTGTCCTCCTACAAAGGCTCCATCCCGGACTTTCAAACCGCTTACAAGACCTCCAAAAGCAAATCCTTGACCGATTATGGCAAATAAACTTCCGGCGCCGAATGAGATGTCCCAGAATCTTTTTTTCTCCGAATGTACTCTGAATTCAAGTGCCACAGCCCGGAAGATAAAGCCGAACAACATAAGCATGATTGGCATGTACAACGCGTTTAAAGCTACACTGTAGACCATGGGGAATGCGCCGAAAAGTGTGCCGCCGGCGATTACTAGCCAGGTTTCGTTGGCGTCCCAGACCGGTCCGATGCTGGCCATCATTACAGAGTTGTATTTCTGATCACGGACGAACAAAGACAGGACACCAATACCTAGATCTGCACCATCCAGGCTGACGAATAATCCCAGCTCCAGAGCGAGTAATAAAAACCAGATGTTCGGGAGAAACGAATTCATCACTCGTCCGCGTTTCCCTTTTTCAAAATCCGAGCTTCAGGGTCTTTTCGGTCCACAGCCGGTAATTCTTTTATATCAGGACCTCCAATCATGATCCGGCGTGTAAATATGATAAATAATATCAAAAGTGCCGCGTAGATTACTGTATAAAGAATCAGACTGCTACCCACAACTGCAGGGGCGAGTTCCGTCGCTCCTTCCTCCGTGCGCATCAGATTGTATACGATCCAGGGCTGGCGCCCTACTTCGCGCACAATCCAGCCCAATTCTGTAGCAATGAATCCCCCAGGCATTGCCCATAACCATAATGTCCAAAACATCTTTTGATTTGCCTGCGGATCGGTTGTGAGTCGTCCCCGGCACCAGTACCACAAGGCCCAGAACGCTAAAAAAAGCATGATGAATCCCATCAAAACCATCAACCGGAAAGCATAGAACGGAAGGACTATGGGCGGACGATCCTCAGGCCGAAATTCTTTTAATCCTCTGACCCGGCCTTTCAGGGAATGCGTCGTCAGCAAGCTCAGACCATAGGGGATCTTCAGGGCCCACACGTTTCTTTCCTCTGACCGATTGGGCCATGCGACCAAAGACCAAGCCGCTCCAGCACCAGGTTCATTGGTTTCCCAATGCGCTTCGATTCCTGCCAACTTGGTTGGTTGGTGCTCTTTCATCAACCGGCCGGAGATATCACCCAGGAAAATTTGGAAAGGTACAGCAAAGGCGGCTATGATCACGGCCGTCTTAAAAGACTTCATGAAAAAGCCAATGTATTTCTTTTTAAGGATATTCCAGGCGCTTACACCTGCCACAAAAAAAACTGTAGAGGAAATGCATGCTATCCACATGTGAGAGAATGAAACACCTAGGTCGGGATTGAAGAGAGCCTTGGCGTACTCGGTGACAGCAATTTTCCCGTCGACAATTTTGACTCCCTGGGGAATCTGCATCCAGGAGTTCGCCGCCATAATCCAAAACGCCGAGAGGGATGCACCAAAAGCCACCATAATTGTTGAAAAGAGGTGGATACGGGGAGAAACTCTGTGCCACCCAAACATGAATATTGCTAAAAAAGCCGCTTCCAGTGCAAAGGCCATTGCTGCTTCGTATCCGAGAATATTTCCGAAAAAATCCCCTGAAAATTTAGAGAAGGCAGCCCAGTTGGTGCCGAACTGGAATTCGAGTGGCAATCCGCTGGCAACGCCGATCCCGAAGCCCAGAATAAAAATCTTTGACCAAAAACGGACTTGCCGATAGTAAATATCATTTCCAGTTTTTAACCACAGCGCTTCCATTAAGACCATAAAGAAACTCAATCCGATAGTTAAAACTGGCCAGAGAATATGAAAGATCGCCGTCACGGCAAATTGAAGCCTTGAGAGCGTAATGGGCGAAATATACGGTTCCAAAGGCTCTATTCCTAAAATTTGATTATACTATACAAAATTTTGGTTCATCGCAATAATAATTATCTGAATTAACATAAAGAGGGCATCAATTTACAGGAATATGGTCAGCGACTCGTCTCCTCTTTTCCCAATTTCTTTGTGTTTGAACAAAATGTTTCTCTATGATATAGGTTATAAAGGGATTCAGGGGGCGGAAATTGAGCAACCATGAGAGTAAAGCCCGGTGATTTTAAAAATCAAATTCCCGTCTTTTTTCTGTAATCGAGTCTATTCCAAAATGTTATAATACGGGACACTCCGCTGCAAGATTTACAGATCCCATTTCTCTTAATAGGAGGAGAAGATGAAAAGACTCTATCTAGCGATCTTCCTCTTACCGTCTCTTTTGTTCGGACAGCAGAAGATGTTTGATCCACCGTTAAGCAAAAGGATTGCAAATTACACTATCGACTGCCGGTTTGACCCGGGGAAGAAAACCGTTACAGGGGAAGAAATATTAATCTGGAAGAACTCATCCGACAATCCTGTTGGGGAGCTTCAGTTCCACCTCTACCAGAATGCCTTCAGCGATGCAAAAAGCTCTCTCCTGACTGAGATGAATGAGGTTCCTGAGAAGCTCAATGGCCATTGGGGCTACTGCAGGATTTTGAAGATGGACCTTCCCGATGGTCCGGATCTTGTTCCTCGCTTGATTGACATCCAACCGGATGACGGCAATGTGGATGACAAAACAGTCTGTTCTGTCAAGCTGCCGAAGCCTGTAGCCCCGGGTGGTGAACTTTCCCTATCCGTCGCTTTCGAAACAAAGCTGCCGCCTGTGATATCCCGGTCAGGGTATGAGAAAAATTTCTTTAGTGTAACTCAGTGGTTTCCGAAGATCGGAGTTTATGAAAATGGACAGTGGATTTGTCACCAGTACCACAGCAATGGCGAATTTTACTCTGATTTCGGAGTCTATGATGTGACAATTACCGTTCCTGAGGAATATATCGTCGGGGCGACGGGGGTTCGAATCGAGGAGGAAAACCTCGGAAGTGGATGGAAAAGATTGCGCTACTATTGTGAAGATGTGCATGATTTTGCTTGGTGTGCTGATCCTGATTTTGTAGAGATCCAGGATCGTTTTGAAGACACAGAGATACGATTTCTGTGCCAGCCCGATCATGTCGAGATTGCCGATCGCTTCATAAAAGCCGTAAAGATTTGCTTCGAATATTATGGAAGTCATTACGGTCAGTATCCCTATCCCATTGTGACGATGGTCGATACAAAACACAGGGATACCGGAGAAATGGAATATCCTACCTTATTCTTAACGGGGAATTTTGACGCGGATTACAAGATCGAAGTCTACCAATCTGAGCGCCTTCCTGATTCCGAACTGTACATCGAATGGCTGACTATCCATGAGTTTGGCCACAATTGGTGGATGGGCATGGTGGCCAACAATGAGACAGATCATGTCTGGATTGATGAAGGGATTAACTCTTATGCTTCAACCAAAGCGCTCGAGTACGGATATGGCAAATATATTTTAAAAAATTACGAGGGAATAACAAGAACGGCCAGGGAACATGAACGGAATTATTATCTTGTCAGGCCGAAGGCAGCGACTGTCCTTCAGCCTTCCTGGCTCTACCGTCCCGGCGATGAGTTCTTCACTTTCACCTACTGCAAACCAGAGTTGATGCTTCACACTCTGAACAATTACTTCGGAGATAAAGTTTGGAATACGGTTATGAAAACATTCTTCCAGAGGTGGAAATTCAAGCATCCTGAGACAGAGGATTTTTATAAGGTGATTGACGAAATCACCGGCAGGAATATAAAAAGATTTTTAGATGAGTACATGGAGACAACCCATACTCTCGATTTTAAAGTCGAAAAGGTTGAGGATAATACAGTGTGGATTAAGCGAGAGGGATCACTTCGGTTCCCGGTGACGATCCTAGTCCACTTCGTGGATGACAGCGAAGAGGTCCGCGAATGGGACAATGTCAGAGACACTGTTATGTACGATTTCAGTGATGCTCCTGAAATCGAATATGTTAAGATCGATCCTCAGTGTATCATCGAGTTTGAGTTGAACAAGGATAATAATTATTGGATTAAATAAAAAAAATTACGGACTTGATACAGATAAAGAAATTCAAGTGAATAATTCAGTTTAGGTAGAACTTTTCGGGGTGTAAAACGTCCTATCTTCTGTATTATGAGAGAAAATGGAGAACTCCGTGAAGCCCACAAGCGGTGAAAACATCATGAATCCCGATTGTGATGTCCAGGAAGAGTTCGACGACCTCTACGCAAATTACAGGGCAGCTGTTTTCGGCTTTGCCTGTTATTTGACGAAAAACCGGGGTGAGGCCGAGGACTTATTCCAGGAGACATGGCTTCGTGTTGTGCATCACCTGCCTAAAAAAGTCGAAAAGCAAAGTGCCAAAGCCTGGATCTTTACGATCACAGCGAATCTCCACCGGGATACGCTGCGGAAAAAGCGGATCAGGCGTGTTTTTTTTCTCCAGAAGGCATCACACCATGCTCAAGACGAAGACGCGTCTTCCTTTTTATTTGGAAGCCGCATTCCTGATGTGGAGGATGAAGCCGGCCGCATGGACATGAGGCGGGATATTGCCCAGGCAATGGACCGCTTGCCGGCACAACAGCGCGGGATATTCGCCCTCAGGGAGATCGAAGGTTTGAAATATGCGGAGATCAGCGAGATCTATGGGATTCCCGTTGGTACGGTCAAGTCCCTGATGTTTCGTGCGGTGAGAAAGCTTCGCCGGGAGCTCTCCGCCTACAATCCAAAAAGAGAGAGAGTCAAATGCGATGTAAGAACATTGAGCGTTTAATCATTGACGCCTCTGAAAGCGACTTGAGCCAGGAAGAGTTAAGAGCCATCGAGGACCACGTGTCCTCTTGTGCAAAATGCGCGCACTTCCAAGAGGAATTGGAGGGTGTCCTGGTTTGCTTGAGGAATTCATCCAGACCTGTTTTGCCCGATGAGCTCGTAGAGAAGACCCGAGAACTCTGCTTTGCGGAGATGGAATCCTTACGTGGTGCCCCACAAAAATCAGATCGTCGCATTCGCAATCACTCAATACCCAAGCTTGTCTGGGCAGCTATTGCCTCTCTCATCCTGATCACGGGATTCTTGTTGCTTCCACTCATCAGGGACCTCGAGCTGGAAAAGACATTTTCCTTTCCGGCCGTTGTGGTCCTTTTTCTGATCATCCAGAACGCAGCGATGCTTTTCTTCACGCCTGTAATTCTCCGGAAGTTTCGATCACAAAATCATCATTTAGGTTCTGCATAAATGAGTAAAAACATCTTATATTTGAAAAATATGGTCTTGTGTCCTGAAACTGATTCAGGGCACGGAAGAGGAGGTTAACCGTGGCAACATCGACAGGAAAAACCATAGCCCTTGTTCTTTTGGTGGCGATTATATTTTTGTTTGTGTGGCGGATAACGCCGGTGCTCCTGGCTCCTTTTGGGGTCATCACAGGCGTCGCCCGGAGTTTTCATATCCCCGAAATGGATGATCTCTACATCGGTCCCCACATTTTCCGCTATTCCTCATTTTCCTTTTTGTCCTTTGTCCTCTTGGTCATATGGATTTTCGTTATCGTCTGGGTTTATCGTGATGCCGAACGCCGCGGCATGAACGGTGTGCTATGGGCGCTGCTCGTGTTCATCGGCAATTTGATCGGACTGTTGATCTACCTGATCATTCGCTCGGATTCACTGCCGTCTCAGCCGGTTGAGTCCAAGATGAAGACGTGCCCGAGCTGCCAAAAATCAGTCGGAGCGGATTTTGTCTTCTGCCCCCATTGCGGCGCACGGATGGAAGGTGTCTGCCCATCCTGTGGAAAAAAGGTGGAGGAGGAGTGGAAAGTCTGCCCCCACTGCGGCGAAAAGCTGAAGGCCGGATGATCGTCCGGTCCCCATCAATTTTGTTAAACGTCATCACAGGAACAAATATTCCAGCGGCAGGAAATGATCAGGAAATCCACAGCAAGACATAAATGAAGAAGTGTCCCCAAATTCTTCCTTTTGAATGAGCGGAAGAGCTCATTTTTTCTGGCTGTTTTCTCTGGCCGACATCCCGAGACGCTGATATCACTGGCCTAAAAGCGGATCTATTTTCATAAAATTTTTTTGTGGAGTGGCAACCATTTGTACTATTTTACGTACATATATGTGAGAGGTGATCGGATGAAGGATCTCACATTGACAGAAGAAATGATACTGTGGGCAGTCTGGAAGCTGGAAGCCAATGCTTATGGTGTGACCATCAGGAAACAGGTGTCTGCAAGAACAGGACGGATCTTTCCCTACGGAACTCTGTACGGCATACTGGCCAAGCTGTGTAGAAAAGGGCATGTCACAAAGAGGATCAGTGATCCTACCCCAATGCGGGGCGGCCGGAGCAGAAATTATTATCGTATCACCTCCCGTGGAAGAGAGGCTTTAAAAGCAGCCATGGAGCTGAAAAAAACGCTCTGGGATGAGGAATCGGAGCTGGTTTTGGGTGAAAAATAGTTCGAATGAAAAACGTCCAGGCATGATAAACACGAAAACATGAACAAAACACAAAAAAATCTGCCACGAGTTGCCAGATGGCTGATCCGTCAAATTGCCAACAGGGACGAAACTGATGCCATCGTGGGGGATTTCGATGAGGAATTCTCCGATTGTGTTGATTCGCACGGTCCCTTCCGAGCCCACTTGTTGTATTGGCGGCTCATCCTTGTTTCTTTCCCTTCATTCATCGCAAATTTATTCTCTTGGAGAGGAGCCATGTTTAAAAATTATCTGACAGTGGCATTGCGGAATGTGAGGAGGCACAAAGGTTTTTCAGGTATCAATATAGTGGGATTGGCGATAGGGATGGCTGCCAGCATCCTCATCGCAATCTTTGTCCTTCATGAGCTGAGTTTCGACCGCCATCATGAGAAGGCGGACCGGATTTACCGCGTCGTTGCCCAATTCGATCCAGGGGGAGAAAAAAAGGGTGCCTATACAGTACCTCCCATGGCCCAGGCTATGTTGAATGAATTGCCTGAGGTCGAACAGGCAGTAAGACTGAGCTTATGGCCTAGTAACGACTTAGTGCGATACCAAGACAATCTCTTTTTAGAGAAAGGTATCATCTATGCCGATGCCAGCATCTTCGATGTGTTTACAATTCCCTTCGTTCTCGGCGATCCCAAAACCGCTCTGGTCGAGCCGCGGACCATCGTTCTCACCAAAGATATTGCACATAAATATTTCGGAAATGAAAATCCTTTGGGGAGATCGCTGAAGTTCGAAGACAAGGGACGAGATTTTAAAATCACGGGAGTTATAGAGAATTGTCCCTCGACATCCCATTTTCAGTATGAAATGATCGCCTCGATCATATCCACCAGAACTGCCTTTGATACCGGATGGGGAGGCCACACCTATTTTACATATATTGTTCTCAAAGACAGAAATGCCAGGCCCCAATTGGAGGCCAAATTACCTGATTTTTGCAGACGGCATTGGGGTGCCCATAATTATGCCCAGACGGGACAAACATACGATGAATACATAAAGGATGGAAAAAATTATTACGGATTCTCCCTGGAACCCCTCTCGGATATCCATCTCAATAGCGATGTCGTCGATTATCTGTCCGTAAAAGGAAATAAAACCTACGTGGTTGTGTTTTCGATGATCGCCCTTTTTATCCTTTTAATCGCTGCCATCAATTTTATGAACCTCTCTACAGCCCGGTTCGCCCACAGGTCCAAAGAGGTGGGGGTGCGTAAGGTCCTGGGCTCCAGCCACAAACAGCTCGTCAGGCAATTTCTGGGTGAATCCGTCTTGCTCAGTCTGTGTGCTCTTGTGTTCGCCATTCTGTTCGTCAACATTGCTTTGCCTCCCTTCCGGAATCTGACCAGCCGGCAGCTGGAGCTGGATCTTTTCCAATCTGTTTATGTTCTGCCGGTTCTTGTCGGGTTTGCTATTCTTGTCGGGATTTGTGCGGGCTGTTACCCTGCGTTTTTCCTCTCTTCGGTCCAGCCTGCCCGTACAGTCAAAGGCTCCGGGCAGCATAACTCCAAAGGTAATGTCTTCCTCCGCCGTGCGCTAGTGGCCCTTCAATTCGCCGTGACCTTCGGGATATTTTTTGGAACGTTTGTGATTTCCCAACAGTTGCGGTATGTCCGTACTAAACAATTAGGATTCAACAAAGAACATGTTGTAGTCATCCACAGGGCGGATGCTCTGGGAAAGGAGGCGGATGCATTTAAACAGGAACTGCTGAGGGACCCCAGCATCAGTGTCATATCCGACACAGAGAGTTTGCCGGGGAGGCATTTCAACGACAACAGCCACAGACTGGAAGGGAGGCCAGCCACAGAGACTCCCACCCTCCATACCATGTATGGAGATCATAATTTTGCAAAATTGCTGGACTTGGAGATTGTGGCAGGCCGGTATTTTTCACCAGACATCCCGACGGATGCGACCTCTGCTGTTGTGATCAATGAGACCGCAGTCAAGGAGCTTGGATTGACCGATCCCGTGGGGAAGCGCTTTTATAAGGAGTTCGGCGGTGCCAAAGAGGGCGAGTTTGTCACCATTATCGGTGTGCTCAAGGATTTTCATTATAATTCCCTTCATTATGAAATATTTCCGATGATCATTCGTCCTCTATCTCCATCGACCTGGAATTTCACATCCGTAAGGATCGGAACCGAAAATATCTCCAAAACTTTGGCCCGGATTGAGGAAACATGGAAGACCTTCACCGGCGGTCAGCCCTTCGAATATTCATTTCTGGATGAAGACTTCGACAATCTTTACAGGAACGAGCAGAGGATGGGGCAGATCTTTTTCCTGTTCGCTGCACTGGCTATTTTTATCGCCTGCCTGGGTCTGGTGGGGCTCATTTCTTTCACCGCGGAACAGCGCACCAAAGAGATCGGAATCCGCAAAGTGTTGGGAGCTTCTGTTTCGAAGATTATTTACCTCCTGTCGCGAGAGGTGGTTGTCCTTGTTTGTGTGGCATCCCTCGTTGCCGCCCCGGTTGCTTTTTTCAGTATGCACAAGTGGCTGGAGAATTTTGCCTTCCGCATCGGCATTTCGCCTTTGATGTTTGTTTTGACAGCACTGGGGACGCTTGCAGTCGCTTTGTTGTCTGTGAGCTTTCGGGCGGTTAAGGCTGCCCAGGCTAATCCTATCGATTCGATCCGGTATGAATAGATTGTCCTGAATTTGCTTGGAGTGTTTTTATCTTTTAAGATCAGATAAACCGAGATAAATATGCCTTTGTTTTCCGGCCTTTATTTTCTGGTCATCTCATCGTAAACCCATCCGATGTTCTTTTTCTTCGTCAGGAACTCACCCTGGTCCTGAATGTAGGTGAAGCTTGACAGGTCGATGGATTCCACAGCTTGTTCTTTTGTCTTGCCCTCTTCGATGGCGGCAGAGACTTCTTTTCTGAGTGCATTCAGGTAGTCGGCAAATTTGACGAACTCTTTCATGTCTGTGACTTTTCCGTGGCCGGGAATAACCTGGAAGTCCGGGTATCGTTCGGCAAGTGTTTGGATGGTGCGAACCCAGTTTTTAGTGTCCGAACCATCTTTCACATCGATATAGGGAGGCAATCCGTGGAAGAAAAGGTCTCCGGCATGGATCACTTTAGCCTGGTCAAAGATGACGATCGTATCCCCAGAAGTGTGTCCGGGACCTATATAGACAAGTCGGACAGTTGCTTTTCCCAATGGGATCGTCATTTCTGTGTCAAAGGTTTTACTAGGGGCCCCGATACCTTCTGGCGTTTCTTCGGGCTTCAATCCGGCCAGGAGGGATTTTCTGCAGTTTTTGTGGCTGATGATCTGAGCGCCTTTCCCGATGATGGGATTTCCGCTGGTGTGATCGCCATGGTAATGAGTGTTGATCAGATACTGAATAGCCTTGGGACTGAGTTCTCTGATTTTCGCCATCACCGCATCGGCTGTCCGGGCATACTGCGCATCGACAATGAGCAAGGACTCCTCTCCCACATATATGCCGATATTACCTCCGGCCCCATAAAGGCAGTAAACACCATCTGCAACCTTTTCGATCTTTATGGGATCTTCTTGTTGAATCCATGGGTAAAGAGAAATGAAAACAACGCATAAGAATGAAGTGAGGAATAGCCCGAATTTTTTCATGATGTTCGTCCTCCCGCGTATTTTTAGTCTATTCATAATGAAATTGTCAAAAAAAAGCAAACATTACTTGTCGATCACACTCCCATAACATTATACATACATGCTGTTTTGGCTTTTGGATTGCTTGCTGCACGCAGAAGTCTGGCACTTAAGATCAGGACATTATAAAATAGGGCTGTATTCTGAATAGAAAAAATCTTAAAAAGAGAAGGACCCTTTAGAGATTAAAACCCGATAGGGAAAAAATCAGGGAGTGACTCATTATGTTAGACACAGGCTTAAAAAACAAAGTCGTCATCGTGACAGGAGCCAATCATGGCGTCGGGGCTGCAACAGCTGTGGCTTTTGCGAAAGAAGGGGCCAAGGTGTTTATTAACTATCTCCGTCTATCGCCTTCTGCATATGGGGGTGTGGATGACAAAGATAGCGAAAAAACCATGGAACCTGGCAGGGCCTTCTATTACAAAACACTCACACGATCGGCAGATGCCGTGATCCAGGCCATTAAAGATCTGGGCGGGATCTGTTTGAGCTGGGAAGCAGACCTGGCAGATCCCGAAAATATCCCAGAGCTTTTTGATAGAGCGGAGGATGCATTCGGAGGAGTGAATATTCTCGTCAATAACGCAGCGTTCGATCAACTGGACACGTTTATCCCCGGAAAAGAGTTGGCCAAGCACCCTTTGTTTGCCGGGGAGTACCCGATGAAGACAATATCGGCGGATTCTGCGGACAAACACTTTGCTGTCAATAGCAGAGCCGTTGCTCTCTTGATGAGCGAATTCGCTCAAAGGCATTTCCGGAGAAAAGCCGATTGGGGACGGATCATCAACATCAGCACAGATGGAGCCTATGCCCATCCCTCCAATGTATCTTATGGAGCGAGTAAACTCGCTATGGAGAGTTACACACGGGCGGCCGCTTACGAATTGGGGCCTTACGGCATCACGGTGAATGTCGTATCCCCTGGTGCGGTCCAGACCGGATGGATGTCTTCCGAAATTGTGGAATCCCT
The DNA here is from genome assembly GCA_964406575.1 of uncultured Eubacteriales bacterium. Classification (GTDB taxonomy): domain Bacteria; phylum Acidobacteriota; class Aminicenantia; order Aminicenantales; family Aminicenantaceae; genus WTAW01. Next base: position 197,501 of record CAYOSH010000001.1, read on the forward strand.
GGAAAAGAGCTATCCTCTGCGCAGGATCGGAATGCCCGAGGATATAGCCCATGCGGTCGTCTTTTTCGCCTCGAAACAGGCGGACTGGATCACAGGGCAAGTCCTTCATGTGGGTGGCGGGAACAAAATGTGAATAAAGCGTGGTCATAAGCTGTAGATAGGAATGAGATAAAAATGCCTTTTTCATTCCAATGCGAACAGTTTATAGGTATACTTAGCCTGAATATTTTTGCTGGATCCAAGGAGCTTTGATTATTCATGCGAAATGACACAATCTCTGCATTAACGACAAAGGAGGTTAGGATGAGGAAAATCTTTACACTGAGTTTTGTGTGTCTGATGTTTTTGAGCTTTGCGGCTGTTCCGGGTTTTAGCCAGGATGCTTCGGGTGTTGTTGAAAAGATGATCGAAGCCTCTGGCGGAAGAAAAGCCCTGGAGAACATCAAAGACACCACCATCTCCGGCAACTTCGATCTCACACAGATGGGAATGCAAGGTATGATGACTATCTACCATAAAGAGCCGAACATGTTCCGTCAGGATATCGAGGTTATGGGCATGCTTATCACAACCGCTTTTGATGGTGAGACGGGCTGGATGGTCAATCCGCAGTCAGGCGCCACTGAAGAACTCCCCGAAGACAGGCAGGCGGAGGCCAGCAGAGGAGCCCTGACGTATGGAAATGCCGTTTTGCTTTATCCAGAAAAACATGGCGTGACGTATAAACTGAAGGGTGAAGAAACGGTCGATGAGGTCAAATGTCTTGTTCTCGAGCAGGCTTTTTCAGATGGACACGTTGTCACCATGTACATTGATGCTGGCAGCCATCTCATTCACAAAACCAAACAGCTTTCAACAGGACAGATGGGGACCGAGGTTGATACAGAAGTTGTTTTCTCCGATTACAAAGACGTGGATGGAATGCCAGCGCCTCACTTAGTGACCATATACCAGGATGGGGAAGAGTTTGCGGTTATGACCGTCTCTGAGATCAAGTATAACTCAGGAATGGAGGATTCTCTCTTCAAGATGGAGTAGCCCCCGAAAAATTAGGGTCGATATAAATACTTGCTTTAATCTTCAGTGAGAATCTTCCCGATATATGTTTCCGGATAGCTTAGGAGACTGCCCATTTTTCTGGCGAAGTTTTGTCTTGTCTCGCCTTGGTATCGCCCAGCTGTAAGGAGTTCTTCTTTCTCTGATTTTAGCGCGAGATATTCATCGCTCTCCCCTGTTTGATTTCGGATTATTCCTGTGATATAAGGCAAGGATAAGGGTAAACAGAATCACCCCATCCAAAAAAAATCGTTTGAATGACGCGTCAAAGAGGAGGCCCATTGAAAAACCGACCAATTTTATATATTTTAGTTGCTCTTTTAATGATCTCTGCTTTCCTGGGAGCAGAGGATTTTTCCAAAGAAAAAGCCTTTGAGCACATCAAACACATGGCAGGGACGATCGGACCCCGCCCGATGGGTTCACCTCAAGAAAAGGAGGCTTTGAAGTATGCGGCTGAAGTTTTGGCCGAGTGCGGTTGTCAGGTGGAATGGCAGTTTATTCCTCACTCCGTTCGCACCCGAATTTCTGGGGGAATGAACACAAACAGCGGGAATGTGATTGGCCGGCTCCAGGGAGAGTCCAATCGAGAGATCGTCATCGGCGCCCATATCGACTCTGCGGGTCCTGAGATACCCGGGGCCAATGACGATGTCTCCGGTGTCGCTGCCTTTTTGGAGATCGCCCGGGTGATGAGCCAAGAGCCCCATTATTCGACATACGTGTTTGTGGCCTTCGGAGGAGAGGAATCCGGACTGGTAGGGTCCAATTACTTTGTGGAGAACTACCCTCTGGAGAATGTTGCGCTCATGCTCCAGCTCGATATGACGAGCAACGATTCTCCGCTCATGATCTGGCTCGATACGACGGAACACCAGAGCCCGGAGTGGCTGGTGTCAGCGAGTATCGACGCCTATCACAGCCTCGGATATCGGAATATCGTTTATCCCACACACTTTCAGTCGTTGAACGGATCGTTGGGGGGTGCGGGCTCTGATCACGAGCCCTTCATGCGGAAGGGAATTCCGGCCATCGCCTTTGTGAGCGATGTGAGGTTTCCCATCCACACGCGGAATGATTCCGTAGAGAATTTCAAGATCGATGGGTTGGAGAGGAGTGGGAATCTGATCCTCGAGCTTTTGAGGAGGTTCGACCGTGAGCAACCAGAACCGAACAAGGGGCACTACATGCTATTTCTGCTCGGTGAAAAACCCATCTTTATACCTCCCGTTATGATGATGGCATTTGTTCTCATCAGCATTGTCATTACGATCTTTGCTCTGGTTTTTCTTAGGAAAAGACGCCAGGACTTCACAGAGGATAAAAAAATAAAGAAATCCTGGCCCAAACTCCTGGTCCTTCTCCTCATCATGGCGGTTGTGGTTGCGGCATCGGATTGGATCTTAAAATTCCTGAAGGGACAGCGGTTCTATTGGTATGCCCACCCCGGACCCCATCTTCTCTATCTCATTCCTTTTACAGTATTGGGAATCTGGCTGGCTTTGCAAGTGCTGTGGCGGTGGCGATTGCGGAGGGATGCTTTCTTTTATTTGATCCGGTCATCCCTTTATCTTTTGGGATTCACTCTGATCGCCCTGGCATTTGTCAATGCTCGGTTGGCCCTGTATCCCGCTTCAGGCCTTTTTCTTTTAAGCCTGGCCTGTCTGGTCCCGTGGGGATGGCTCAAAGGTGTGCTCTTCATTCTGTCTCCTTATCTGATGATCCGGCTCCTCTTTATCCCTCAGCTCTATGAGTTTATCTACAGGGGAATGGCTCAAATGGGTATGCAGCTCAGATCCGTTCTGGCAGAATTGATATTTTCGGGGGCAGTGATCTTTCTCATGATCCTGTTCATGATGCCTTTTCTGCTGGGTTTTGCTGCTGTATACCGGAGTTATAAGGGGGATCTTTTTGGGCTCAAACGATATCGTTTGAAATGGGCTCTTGTTCCGATAGCTGTTCTTATTCTTCTCTGTTCCGTCTATCTCATGACTTTGCCCAGCTACACGTCCACGTGGGAGCAGGAAGTCCGGGTTCATCAGCGATACGATGGCAAAGACAACAGCACATTCGTGGAATTTGTCAGTATTGATTATCTCAAAAGGATCCGTGCAGACATCGCCGGCCGGCAGGAAACCGTGAATCAAAGAAATAGCCACCTGAAGATCGAACAGCCTTTAGATATGAACTGGGTGAAAGACGAGGTGACCTTTCGAACTGAAAGTAACGGAGAGGATAAGATCATGGAAGTGGATGCGCTGTTGGAATTTGAGAAGCAACCTTTTACGGTCAATCTCAAGTTCGAGGGCGATGTCCCCCTCACGGTCGAAGATTGCAGCGTGGAATACAGGCATGGGAAAGACTCGAGGGTGACGATGTATTGGTACAGCTTCCCGCCGAAGAGCCTTCGGCTACAACTGAAGCTGCGAATGCCCAAAGATGCGGCCTTGACAGCCGAGATCACGGCCACATTTCTGGAAACGCCCTTGAACATCCAGTGCGAAGGGGAAAACAAGCATTTTATCCATCGGGCCATTGTCACCCGTAGCATCGAGCTTAATCCGATGGATTCTGATATTATTTCCCGAAGCGAAAGCTTACATTGAGCATGACATCGTCGAGGCCGCTATCGGACCTGTCGGTGAGGGGGTAACTTAGACCGGCCTGAAGCCTCACGATCTGGGAGATGTTGAGGACAATATCGATTTCGGGCTCGAAGATGTAGAAGTGGCGCTCCCAAGCATATCCAGCTCCGAATAACGCGCCCACTTTGAAGTGGATCAAATTTTTGGGGGGGAAGATGAAGGCGGTTGTGATGCCGCCGTAGGCAGGTCCTCTATAATCGCAATCCCGATAGCAATCCCAATGTTCATACTCATCCTCATGTTCAGCTCTTCCGTAGGCCGCAAATCCGATAGAGAAGGAGTGGTTAAAAATCCAGCCTAACTGACCGCCCACAAGAACGGCAAATTCATCGTAAACGTCTGTGGTCTTTGTGCCGAACTCTCCGTAAAAATGCGAATACGATTCGCCGCCAAGGAGCGTCTCTCTGGGGATCTCAGGCTGATTTGCGCTGAGTTGAGGTTCACGCTCCCTTTTATCTTCTTGGAGTGATTCCGCACCCTCCGGCGTGAGGTCTTCTGTGTACAACTCAAAGCGCGTGCCCTTTCTCAAAGCGACCCATGCTTTAAAGATTCTTCCTTCTGGAATATTTATGATCAGATATTCGCCCGTATCCAAACCTATTTCGATCTTCCGACCAACCGGTTTGGTCAATTCAACGACAAGGTCTTCACCCTCGTCCAAGATAGTGATCTTACCGAATATCTCCTCATTGAAGACAAGGATGGCTGAATGATCGGAAGAATGCGCCGCATCTAAAGGAAAGGTTACCAAGACTAAGAATACAATCAAAAGGAAAATCAGATGTTTGATATTCATTTGCTCCTCCTGCGCCTGATTTTTAACCGAGATGGATCACATCTCCCGATCCAATGATCGTTGTGTTGATGACCGAAGGAGAGCCTTTATAGTAGACATTTCCCGAACCAGCTATGATCACATTTAAAACATCTTCAACATGGATGTGACATTCTCCCGACCCGGGGATTTGGATGTCATAGCATGAAACGAGAAAGTCAAGAGCTTCGAGGTTTCCCGATCCGGCGATCGTGACATTATGGTATTCGGCTCTTCCCGCAAGTTGGATATGGCCACTTCCTACGATAGAGGTCCATACCTTTTGGGCGCGGGCATCCATCCGCATACTGCCAGACCCGGCGATCAATAAGTGGAGTTCCCGGGGAAAAAAGGGGCTTTCCCCGTAGATGTTCCCGCTTCCGGTGATGGAAAATCCGCGAATCTCAACCATGGAAACGTAGACCTTGACACCGATGCGTGTTGTGTAACTACTGTTGGCTTCGATGATCAATGTGCCATCATGGCGAACCCAGGTATGTATAAGCGGAAGGATATTGTCATCGGTGATAACCCGGAGTTCCTGAGTTGCGCTTTTGACAAAATACAGATCGCAGCTTCCCAGGATCTCCACACTGTGGAAAGAATCCACTTCTCGGATCTCTTCCGCCACAACTCCGGAGCCATACACATTATCGTTGTCGCAGCAGATGTTCCGGCAGGACCAGGTGAAAGCCAGCACGATCCCGATAGGGATAAAAATCCATTTTTTCGATATAAGATGAGTCCAGTTCATTTCTTTACTCCTTAAATCTATGTCACAATGGTTAAATACGAGGCTAAAGAAAAAGTGTTACTTTTTTTAATCCTCCCTCTTGTACGGAGTATGGGGACATGGATCGATGGAGCTGATTTGATAAACATTCTCTTGATATCTCATTATCGGGATGATAGAAGTTGTAAAGGAACCCAGGTCATTCAAAGGAGTTAGACAATGGGAAAAAGAATCTATTATTCGTGTTTGACCATTCTGATTGTGTGTCTCTGCCTTCATGCGGAGACGAAACGTCCGCTGACACCGGAGGACCTCTATCGGATCAAGGAGGTCACGGATCCCCGTGTTTCACCTGACGGGAAATGGATTGCCTTCACCGTTTCGGTTCCCGATCTAAAGGCCAACGATTTCAACAGTGACATCTGGGTGATGCCACTGGCAGGGGGGGATCCTTTCCAACTGACCAGAAGTCCCGAGTCAGATCATTCGCCGAGATGGTCTCCTGATGGAAGCCGCATTGCCTTTATTTCGTCGAGGGATGGCGTATCAAATCTTTATCTCATATCTCTCAAAGGCGGCGAGGCCAAAAAGGTTACAGATTCAAAAACCAGCCTATATTTGCCTATATGGACACGGGATGGAAAACATATTGTATGTGGCTCACGTGTCCTCCCGGAAGGGAAAACAGATATCGAGAACTGGACCAAAGATGAGCTGCCCAAATGTGAGGCGCGAACGATCAATCGGCTGCTCTTCCGTCAGTGGAAAAGGTGGCTGGGCGATAAGCGAAATCATGTGTTTCTGGTGACGATCGCCGATGGATCGATGAAGGACCTGACGCCTGGGGATTTCGATACGCCTCCGGTATCCCTGTCCAGCGACCATGACTTCGATATCTCCCCGGATGGAAAAGAGATATGCTTCGTCAAGAACACAGATCCAATGCTCGCGACAAGCACGAATAACGACCTGTTCATTGTGGATGTGGCGACTCTGAATGAGAAAAAAATCACACCAAATCCTGCTCTTGACACGCATCCCATTTATTCACCCGACGGCCGGTACATCGCTTACGCGGCAATGGAAAAAGTGGGGTATGAGGCCGATCGCAAAGTCTTGGCTGTGTATGACAGAACAGAGAGCAGACACGCTCGATTGACGGATTCTCTCGACCGATCCGTGGAGCAGATTCTCTGGGGCCCAGACAGCCGGAGTCTTTTTTTCACTGTCAGGGAAGAGGGGCGTCGCTCGATCTATGGTGTCGACCTAAAGGGCGTTGTCCATCAAATTTGCGGCGAGGGGTATAACGGTCCCATCGATGTCAGCCCTGATGGGAAGTCCCTGCTTTGTGTGCGTTCCTACAATTTTATGCCAAACGAGCTTTTTGTAGTTTCCGTTAAAGAAGGAACAACTGCTCAACTCACTTCTTTGAACGCGGCTTTTCTGAAGGAGTTGGATCTTCCAAAACTCGAAGAATTTTGGTTTACGGGCGCTGAGAACACCAATGTCCATGGGTTTATTCAAAAACCACCCGGTTATGAAGCGGGAAAAAAATATCCTGTTGTGTTAACCATACACGGGGGACCGCAGAATATGTGGGCCGACAGGTTCATGACCACATGGTTCACATTTCAGCTCGTTTGCGCTCCAGGGTATGTCGGCGTCTTCATCAATCCGAGGGGAAGCTCGGGTTACGGGTCCACATTCCGCGAGCAGGTGAGCCGGGATTATGGCGGCCGCTGTTATAAAGATCTGATGAATGGCATGGATTATGTGCTTGAGAACTATGATTATGTGGATGACACCCGGTTAGCGGCCATCGGAGGTTCATTCGGCGGCTATTCAGTGAATTGGATCATGGCACACACTGATAGGTTTAAGTGTATTGTCAGTCATGCCAGCCTTTACAATTTGGTGAGTTTTTATGGGGCAACGGAAGAGTTGTGGTTCCCCGAGTGGGACATGGGGAAGAGCCCTTGGGCCGAGCCGGAATTGTATGCAAAATGGTCACCTCATGTTCATGCCGAAAAATTCAAGACTCCGACTCTTGTCACACATGGCGAATTGGATTATCGTGTCCCTTTGACCGAAAGTTTCCAGCTCTTCACTGCGCTTCAGAGACAGGGAATTCCATCACGTCTGGTTGTTTTTCCGGACGAGGGGCATGTGATTTCTGTGCCCCAGAACAACGTGCGCTGGTGGAGAGAGATCTATCTGTGGTTGGAGAAATATCTCAAGTAAAAAAGGGGCCTATCACCTTTTTCCAGAGGTAAACAGAAAAGGGGACAGTCCCTTTTTTTATTTGCGAAAGATATGGGTTGCAACAGCGTTGGATTTATGTCAAATTAAAAAATGCGGATAATTTTAAAAGAGTGGAGGGAGAGAATGAAAAATCGTCTAGTATTTGGTGTGTTTTTGGTGTTTGCTGTGGGGGCATTGATTTTGCTTCCAACAGCATGTGCCAAGAAAGAGCAGAAGGCGGAGCAAGAAAAGACGGCCGTTGAAGCAGAACCTGCTGCTAAAGAGGCTGCAGAGGTTGTCTATACCCGGTCGGACCCTGGGGCATGGAGAGGTAAAGAGGACAGCCATGTTCCTCTGATCGCATATGAAAAAACGGAAACAGGGTTAACGGTCACTGTAACCGTGAATCATGAAATGAATCCGGACAAACCCCATTACATCATGGCCATAATGCTCAAGGATGGGGAAGACAATCTGCTCGGGGAAAAGGAATTTCAAGCCACAGATGAGAAAGCCGAGGCAACCTTTGAGCTCACAACCATTCCTGCAAAGCTAAAAGCCTATGAAAGATGCAACATCCATGGATTATGGATGGACGAGGTTGACGTAACGACAGAGTGATCGGATTTACTTTTTTATTTGCCGAACTGGAAACCCACGTTAAGGATGGCTTTGTCCATGCCGCTGTATTCTTTATCGGTGAGGGGCACGCTGAGACCAAACGTGAGCCGAACAACCCGGGAAATATTCAACACACCTTCTAACCCGGGCTCTAAGATGTAAAAAACACCCCCGTAGCGTCCTGTCCCTGAGCCGGCCAGCGCTGTAGCCCGGAAATGGAGTTTCTTGGAGGGGGAAAAGTTATAGGCAAAAAAGAGCCCTCCGTAGCCGGGCAGACCGGGGTCAAAATTGGCCTTTCCGTAGCCGGCAAAACCAATGGAGAACACGCTGTTAATGGTCACACCGAGACTCCCTCCCATCAGTAAGCCGTAATCGTTATAGACCTCTGTGGATTTGGAGCTGACCTCTCCGAAAATCTGGTAATGGGATTTTCCCTGGAGAACGGTATGCTTTTCGATCTGTTCGGCCCTCCGTCCGCGGGGAGTGGTGTATTCGACGTCGGACTCTGCAAACTCAGATGGAGTCAGTTCGTATTCGGCCCCTTCTTTCAGGTTGATGGTCGATTCGAAAACACCGCCCTCGGGGATATTGATCACACGATATTCACCCTGCTCCAACCCCAGCTCGATCTTGCGTCCAGGAGGTTTGGTGAGCTCAACGACCAGTCGGTCCTCTCTGTCATGGATGAATATCTGCCCGAAAATTTCATCACCGAGAACTAAAATCGCCGAGGCTCTCCGGACATCTGTCATGACCACATCGCCCGTTCCAGACATCTGGATGTCGGTGTACGGGTGCTGGGGTCCGCTTATGGTCTTTGTCGTCTGCGCCAGCGTCTCATTAAAGGCGAACTGGTAGGCCTCGTTCATTGTCACCCGGCCATCCTGGCTCATGTCTGCCGCGCCACGCATTCCGGAGATCAGATAATGAGTGAAAAAAGAGCTTTGAATCAGGTCGGATTCCTGAGAGGCCTCGTTGGCAGAGCTCGAAGTCATGACTGCAAAACCCCGCATATCATAGGCCGAGTCCATCAGAAAGGGCAGTCGTTTCTTTCCCCCCTTGATCCGGGTGAATGCGCCCGAAGCACAGGAGTCGAGAATGGCGATGCGGACGTCGGCATCAATGCCGTTGACCGTGTCTCTCAGGTTTTCATACGAGATTTTTTCATGCCCCAACAGGATATAATCTTCATCCGAATGACCGGAATAATAGAAGATGAATTCAACCCGGCTGTATTCGGCCTTGGATTTTTCGATTCTCGACTGGAACTTTCCTATCTCCGTGTAGAAAGTCCGCACATCGGGCTCTTCAAGGAGAAGAATATCATCCTCCTCCACTCCACCAAGTTCTTCAAGTACGTTAAGGATGGCTTGCGCATCGGAGACGGCATAATGAAGACGGACGCGGTCCTTGCCGCCGCTATTCGCACCTACGGCCATGGCAAACCGTTTGATCACAGTATTGTTCTGTACATGGCCAGGATAGAGTGCTCCTGTACTTAAAAAAAGAGTTGATAAAATGATTAATATCATATTTTTCGTTTTCATCTGCGGTCTCCCTTTTTGATCAAAAGAGAATATTGACTGTAAGTGTCGGGCAGATCGAGGGCTGCCGTTTCAGATCTTTTCGGATCTTTAGCCAGTGTCTTTGCGCTGTTCAGGATCGTTCGGACATCGATCACAGACCTCGATGTGATGAAGAAGAATCGTTCAAAGCCCGGAGCGTCGTCGAGTTCGTAGGACGTAGGCAGCAACGTTCTTTGAGCTTGGTCTAGGATTGGATCTTCGTCGACAGTCTCAGGATAATGTAGCGTGACCACTCCCCTTCCGTCGATGGAAAGAATCACTCCATAGGCATCGCCAACAGGTACATAAGCGATCTGGAGGAGGTCTCCTGCACTGGCTTCATCCCCACTCTCCAGCAATTCGACGTCATCATCGATTTTGCGGTGAACAAGAATGTGGGGTTTGGACACATCGACTGTTTCGGTCCCTTTGATCCGGTTGCCCTGATGACCCTGAATATCATGCGTTGGGCGGCCTCCGGGATTCTGGAAAACGATAAGGACGACGACTAAAGCCGCAGCTAAAACAGGCGTCGCATAGAGCAGGCGTTTGAGAAGGATCGGTTGTGTGATCCGGCCCCCCTGTTCTGTTTCCAGTCGGGCTTTAATGTGGGGCACTACGGCTCCAGAGGGATATTGTTTCAGGATCTCTTCATCGGAGCGTTTGAGGACATTGAGTTTCATTCGGAGTTCCGAATCCGTGTCCAAGAATTTTTTTATCTCATCCATTCGCGGTGAGGGAAGCTCGCCCAGGAGATATCGTTCCAGTTCCCAGTCTTTGACAGGTTCAATTTTCATTGTAGATCTCCCTTTTGATTTTGATGCGCGCTTTGAGTTCTCTTATTCTCTTGCGCACACCTGAGAGTGAAAGGCCGACCTCATCGGCAACCTCCTGGAGAGTCATTCCATCCACAAAATGCAGTGTCGCGATTTCCCGGGTCGATTGTTTTTCTTTCCAGAACAAGCGCTCCAGCATATCCTTGATGATCAATCTGTGTTCCCCCTCGTCGTAAGATGCCAGCTGGATCAGGAGGTCTTCGCTGTCGCTGTCGATCGAGCGGTGGTTCTTTTGATCCCGGATCATATTGAGACAGACATTGGTGGAGATCCGGAAAAGCAGACTGGATGGGTAGGTTCCCTTCAAGTTTTTTTTGCTGATCATCAATTTGGTAAACACCTCCTGCATGGCATCCAATGCTTTTTCTTCGTTGCGGAGCAACTGGCGGCAGCGCCGGAGGACCATCGGTCCGTACCGTGTGTAATATTCTTTGATGTTGATCTCCATGTTCTCTGTTCCCGAAATGTGTGATCCATTTTCGACCTTTCCCTTGATGGAACACATCTGAAGGCCGAAAACGTCACTTTGTTATCAAATTAAGTCGTCCAAATTTTCTGGTCAATGCCCTTCAAATTTTTATAACCAATACAATAATATACGATATTGATAGTAGGAAGTTGGAAAAAACAGGAAGGGTCATCCTCAAAAGATGGAGCTCTAGCTGATTTTGAGCCTCAGTTGTTTGCGAAATAAGAATCAATTCAGGATCAGCGCCATTTGACCTCGAGGTTGTGTTCTCCACGGCTTTTGATCTCTGGGTGAAGGTCGAGCTCAAGCATTTCCGGTCTGCTGCCCAGTTCCATTGCGGTCAAATAGACCAGGCGAGTAACCTTTTCCATTTTCACAAAATCGGCCCTATCAACCGTGTCGGTTTCCTGGTGATAATCCTCTGTGGTCCCGCAAAAGAACCAGACCGCAGGAATGCCGTACTGAATGTAAGGGTACTGGTCGCTGCGGAAAAAGAAGTTCTCCGGGTGTTTGGGGTCTTCATACGTATAGTCTAAGTTCATGTGGATGTATTTCTCATTCACCTTATGGATGGAGGCATCCAGCTTAGAGCTCAATTTATTCGATCCGATGAGGTAGATGCTGTTCGGGTCATTCCGGCACAGCATGTCCATGTTGAGCTCCGCGCTCACCTTCTCTACGGGCACTGGGCTGTTCTCTACAAAATAGCGCGACCCCCAGAGGCCCTTTTCTTCAGCCGTGTGCCAGATCAGGATCACCGAGCGTTTAGGTCTGTTAATGGTGAGGGCTTGGGCAATCTCGAGCATAGCCACAGTGCCAGAACCATTGTCATCCGCTCCGTTGAATATCTTTCCTTCTCGAGCGCCAAGATGATCATGGTGGGAGCCGAAAAGGATATATTCATCCTTGAGGTGTTCATCTGTACCTTCGAGCCAGGCGATTACATTGGAGGTGAAGTCATTTTGTGAGTTGACTGCGATGGTGATCTCGAGTTTTCGTCCTGGCAGATCACGGGCAGGTATCTGTTCCCCTTCTTTGATCGCTGTAAACATCTCCTGAAGTTCGTCTAGAGAAATCCCCAAAAGTTCACAGGCCATAGAATGCCGGATGTCTGCGAGCAGATAGGATTGGCCTTGGGGTGCAATCCAGGCTGTCTTCAGGTCTTTGGCAAGCTGTGCCCGGCCGGTCGTGTCGAAAAGATATGTCTTTTCAGTAAAATTCTTTTCCCTCTCTTCGCTGACTACACTCAGTACGGCTGCGGCGCCCTTCTGGCCGAGGGCGCGGCTTCTGCGCCTGAGGAGTCTCCGGTTTTCGGAGGTTTGAAGGCGATGGGCCTCAGGGAGATCGACATCGAGCAGGACGACGATCTTGTCTTTGACGTCGATGCTGCTGAGATCATCCCAGCCCTGATCCGGGACCGACAGGCCTAAGCCAGCAAAGGCAAGATCTCCTGAAATGCGGACATCCTGATACGTTCGGTCAGTGATGCCGAAATCATGTGAAAAGGAAAAACTCTGACTCCCTGTTTTTGAGATCAATCGCATGCGGGATTGCGTGGGATCTATGGTCCTTACCACCAGAGGAATGTTCTGGAAATAGGATCCAGCCGGCATAATGGGCTCCAGGCCGTAGCTCTCCACCATTGTGGCGATGTATCGCGAGGTGATCTTTAATTCGGGTGATGGCGCGTTCCGGCCCTTGAATTCATCCGCAGCCAGAAACTTGAGGTGCACTTTTAATTCCTCAGCCGTGATGGATTCGACTGCTTTCTGTTGTGTGTTTTGTTTTGATATGCAGCCAAACAAGAGTGCTGCCCAAAAAAGAATGAACACCCATCGGATTTTTTTCATTGAAATTTATTCTCCTAAAGTCCAGTTTTCCTGTCTATATCACAGCTAAAATGGGAAGTCAAAATCTCCTCAACACTCGTACGCTTCTCCAAAACGGTGGGGACTTAAATCACTTTGCTTTATTTGGTGTTCCAATTGTGTGGTGCAGAAAACCGTGTGAAGGAATGGGCGGACATAATCCTTCTTTTGTAAGTTCCGTTCCCCGAACGGACCGTTTGGTGAACGGAACTCATATCGGTCAGCGTGGGGAGCTGAACCTACAACGGGCCGTGCGGAAAAAGGTCCTTATATCTAAAGCGGAGAGAGAAAACCAATTTTTTGCAGAAGGTTTCGGGTGCTCTCTGGCATTGGAAGGTGTTCCAGTTCAGCGGAAGAGAACCACCGGGCATCCAAGGCGTCATCAGCGGGCTGGAGATCTCCGCTTATGTAATCTGCGGAGAGATCCACGATGACATAGTGGAAGCGGACAGCGCCTTTCTCATCCCGCTCGATCAGATCAAAAGTGTAAACGGGTTCCTTGGCCCTTATGGTCAAGCCCGTCTCTTCGCGGATCTCTCTTTCGGTCGCTTCCTGTAGGGTCTCTCCGGGTTCCACCGAACCGCCTGGAATTGCCCATAGGTTCTTGTGAGGGGCTTTGTTGCGTTTGACGAGCAGGATCTTTTCATCGTTGATGACTATAGCACCCACTGCCACTTGGGGAGCTTCGAATGATTGGGGAGCAGTCATGATTAAAAATCCTTTTGGAATGCTCGATGTATTTGAATGTCCACACGTTCAAAACTATAAACAAAGGGACGTGGAAAAGCAATGATAGGAGGATTGGCCCTTGAATTCCGAGTCTCTAAGCAGCATGCCGAACTCAGGGACAGCCGCAGAGAATTTGAAATTTTCGAGTGTTTTGGCGAGAGCAATGTTTGTATCTGCCAGAGGCATCTCGATGAGCAGGCTTTTCTCCCCGCCGGGTTTTTTGTACCGCAATTTGACGATCAAAATCTCTTTGCTCTTGTAAGCCTTGGGATCTATCTTGACCACCTGGTATTTGAGGTCGCCCACAACCGGGACCTCTTCCTCACTCCCGCACAGGGGATGACTTCATAAAGGGCAGTAACTGTGTGACCTGGCGCGTTTGTTCTTCCAGCATCTCTGCTGCCAGCGCCTGGTTTTGTGTCGCAGCTGATGTTTTTAGAAGCCAATCGCCCAGTCCGCTGTGAAAAGAGTCCACTGCTGGCGGAAATGATAGGGGAGGTCAAGAGGAATTGATTCTGCCCGATATCAGCAAAAACTTGCGGTAACGAGCGAGAACGGTCTTCTTGATAAATACTCTGAACCAGGGCTGTTTTTTGATGCTCTTCCTGGAGACGAAAGCTGAATTTTTGTGTTCTGTTGAGACCATCTTATGAAGAAAGATATCGCTAAATCATCAAACATCATTATAATAATAAATCAAAAAAGCGTACTGATCATTGCAAATTCTGTGCTTTTCTATTCCTCATTTCATTCCGAAACTGAGGCTCCTGCTATCACAGTTTTGAAAATGCTCCTCCCTGAGTGATACTCCCACGCAGCAAGCCGCGGGGGATCCTGCAAAGCTTTCGCTAAAAAAATTTAGAATATTAAAGAAAAAAAGGAATATAATATTCACCTTATTTTGTATTCCATGGAATGATGTCTCTTGGGAGCATTTCGATAAATTCATGACTGTCCAGGAGAATTCTCGCATATCATGGATTTCATGTGTGGTGATAAAATTTTTTATGGAGGTATCTTAAATGCTTAAAAAACGTCTTTGTATCTTCCTGGTTTTGATTGTGTCTTTTTTCTTTCTGAATGCTCCGGTCGTATTGGCTCAGAAAATGGATCGGTCGGACCAGTTCCGGCAGCTTTATCAGGAGCTGCCCACTCCCAATGAATACCGGACAGCCAGTGGTGCCCCGGGCCCAAAATACTGGCAGCAACGGGCTGACTATGATATCTCGGTTGAACTGGATGAGAATAAACAGCGGATATACGGAACGGAAACCATTACGTATTTTAACAATTCTCCTGACGAACTCCCGTATATCTGGCTTCAGCTCGACCAGAACATGCGTGCCAAGGACTCGATAACGAAGAAGACCGAAACAGGCCGAATATCAGATACGATGGAATTCCGTTCTATCCATAGATTGCACAATGATTTTGATGGGGGGTTTAAAATCGAATATGTGAAAGATGTCAATGGCAAAGATTTGCATTACCGTGTTGTAAACACCATGATGAGAGTTGACCTCCCCGATGCATTAAATCCAGATTCGCAATATTCTTTTAACGTGAAATGGTGGTACAACATCAACGACAGAATGAAAATCGGTGGAAGGTCTGGATACGAATATTATGAAAAAGACGGAAATTATGTTTTTGCAATTGCCCAGTTCTTCCCGCGGATGGCCGTGTACAACGATACCGAAGGCTGGCAGCATAAACAGTTCCTCGGGAGCAGCGAATTCGCACTTCCATTTGGGAATTATGTGGTCAAAATCAGCGTCCCCTCAGACCATATCGTAGGAGCAACTGGAATTTTACAGAATGCTGATGAGGTGCTCACAGACGCTCAACGATCCAGGATTGAAAAGGCTCATAATACGACTAAAAGTCCTGTTTTGATTGTCATTGAAGCGGAGGCCATTCAGAACGAAAAATCACACGCAGATACGAAGAAGGACTGGGTCTTCAAAGCCGAAAACGTACGGGATTTTGCTTTTGCAAGCTCTCGGAAATTTATATGGGATGCCATGGCAGTAAAATTGGGGAAGCGATCGCCTCTCGCCATGTCTTTTTACACTAAAGAGGGTAATCCTCTCTGGGAGAAATATTCAACCAACGCCGTCGCCCATGCATTGAGGGTTTACTCGAAATTTACATTCGACTTCCCCTATCCCAAAGCCATATCAGTCTTAATAGGAAGAGGCGGAGGGATGGAATATCCTATGATTTGCTTTAACGGCGGCAAACCCGAGCCGGACGGGACATACTCCAAGCGGTTGAAATACAGCCTTATCGGTGTGATCATCCATGAGGTTGGGCACAACTTCTTCCCGATGATAGTGAATTCCGACGAGCGTCAGTGGGAATGGATGGATGAAGGAATGAATACCTTTATGGAATACCTTGCAGAACAGGAATGGGACCGAAATTTTGCAGAAAGGGAGGGCCCGGCCTACACTGTGATCGACTATATGAAAAGCGACAGAAGGAGCTTATCGCCCATTATGTCGAGTCCCGACTCTGATTTACATGCGGGGAGTAATGCTTACGCCAAAACAGCCGCAGGACTCAATATCCTTCGGGAAACAATCATGGGGAGAGAACTGTTTGATTTTGCTTTCAAAGAGTATGCACAGAGGTGGATGTTCAAGCATCCCACTCCCGCTGATTTTTTCCACACCATGGAGGACGCCTCTGGCATAGACCTTGACTGGTTCTGGCGGGGATGGTTTTTCGGCATCGATCATGTGGATTTGGCCATTGACAATGTGAAGTGGTACAAAATAAACACGATGGAGCCACATTTGGCGAAATCTATAGAATACGAGGCTGAAAACCTAAACAGGAGGCGCTTTATCAGCAACATCCGCAATAAAGAGGACATCAAAGAGACAGCATTGGAAAAAGATCAATCCCTGGCTGATTTTTATGATGAATATGACCCTCTCGAGGTCACTGCTCTCGATGAAAAAGAATATAAAAAATACCTTGCCTCACTTACAGAAGAGGACATAGATTTGCTCAAGGCAGGCTCTAACTATTATGAAGTCGCTTTTTCCAATATCGGCGGGATGGTCATGCCAGTTGTCTTGAAATTTGAATATTCGGACGGTTCAAAAGAAATGAAAAGGATTCCTGCCGAGATATGGCGCAGATCCAATGATGCTGTGAAGAAAATCTTCGTCACAAAAAAAGAACTGCGTCATATCACCCTGGACCCCTTTCTCGAGACCGCTGATGTAGATGTGAGCAATAATGTGTGGACTGTTCAAGAGAAGCCTGAGTATTTTAGGGCTAAAAAAAGTCCAAGCCCTTCGGAAAAGAATCCCATGCAACAAGCCAAAGAAAACATTTTAAAAAAATAATCTATGTGTGACTTCGTAGAAAATGAGGAGGTTTTTTCAATGTCTAAGAATCTGGCAAAAGTCAAGTATCCTGTTTTAGGATTGTTAATCCTGATTTTATCCATTTGCCTCCCATTATCGTCCTGGAGTCAGTCAGGATCAGAATCAGAGCCGAATGATGAACGGGACCATGCTAATGAACTCCGTCTGGGCCAGGCTGTTGAGGGACTTTTCCAGGTCGAAGATGATGAAGATTGGTATAAGTTTGTGGTCAGCCAATCAGGCAAAAACATCATTCGGATTGACCTAACCGGGGTTGCTGGCGTCAACTCCTATCTTGAAATTTACAATGACAAAGAAGAAAAGCTTAAAGAATCAGATATAGGCGACGATGGGGAGGGCGAGGCGATTATCAATTTTGGAGTAACTGAGGGTATCTACTATATTGAGGTTGGTGGTCGTCAGAAGAATGAAAAAGATAAATATTTGCTCAGCACCAAACTCCTCGGCCCCTGGCAGGAGGACCAAGAATTCGAGCCGAATGATGAGCTAGAACAAGCTAATAAAATCAAATTAGGGAAAGTAGTCAAAGGGTTCGCCTATCCTGACACAGACAAAGATTGGTATGCAGTTACAGTGCCAGAGTCTGGCTTGGATATATTGATTGTTGAGTTGTCTGCTCTGGATGGAGTGGATTTATTGCTTGAATTACTTGATGCTGATGGCCGAGAACTTAAGCAAGCAAATAACGGAGAAATAGACGAGAAAGAGATGATCGTTAGGATGAAAGTTAAGCCTGGCAAATATTACATTATGGTCAACAATTACGGCTTTAATACAGAGACAGCTTATACTTTAAGAGCGGGTAAGCCGACTGTGCCTCCTGCAACGCCAGAGGAAGTAAATAAGGCCCTAACTAAAGCCTTAGATGGGCTGGCTCGTACACAATTGAAGGAAGGAGAATGGTCGTCAAACGTATCGGCTATTGGTATATCCGGACTTGCCTTGATGGCTTTTCTAGGTGCTGAGTGTATCCAGAAAGATTATATTCAAAATATTAAAGCCGCCGTAAACTTTCTTAAAAGCAAATATCTTCCCAGTTCTAACTATGAATCAGGTTCTAAAGAGAGAGCTTATTATGGAGGATTGATTGCTTCAGCTTACAGCACAATGTACGAGCATGCCATCGCAACTCTGGCTTTAATTGAGGCGATTGTCAATGATAATGATCTTAATTTGGAGCCAATGATAGAGGATGCGCTTCAGTTGATCCTACGGGTCCAAAATACGGAGCATAAACCTGTGTTACTCGGTGGGCCTATAAATGATCAATCGGATTATTATGGCGGCTGGCGTTATGATCCGGATAGCACGGAGAGCGATATGTCAGTCTCCGGCTGGCAAATTTTAGCCCTTAAAGGTGCTCTGAGTGCAGGATTTGAAATACCCGAATGGTCTTTGTCAAATGCCGCTCATTTCCTCAGAGCCTGTTATGATAAGGATGAACAGGCTTTTACCTACCAGCCTGGAGGAGGAGGTGTTGGCTGTGCCCGGACGGGTATCGGCGCATTGGGGTTGCAATTGTGCGGATACCCCGATGACCCGTTCATCCCGCCTGCTTTGCGTTTTATGCAAAACAACCCTCCTCTCTGGGCAATTGAGGAACCCGGGGAAGGCTGGCCTTTCTATTATTGGTATTACGGCACAAGGGCAATGCTGAAAGCAGGAGGTGAAGACTGGCGCATCTGGAAAACATGGATGTGCCGGCTCCTTGTCGACAATCAGAATGATGATGGCAGTTGGGATAGCGAGCAGAACGAAGCGGGAATGGGGGTTTACTCAACATCATTGGGTGCCTTAATGCTTGAATTCTGTTGTGGCCATGTCCCGATCTACATGCGGGAAAAAATCCAAATGCCTGGACTGGTTGAGGTCGCTTTCAAGGAAGAGGCAAAGAAACAGGCGACAAAGAATGTAGAGTTGATCCTGGACGCCTCGAATTCGATGTGGGGCCAGATTGAAGGAGAAAGCAAAATTGCAATTGCCAAGTCGGTCCTCAACCAAATTATCAACGGACTTCCGGACGAAATGAATGTTGGTCTGCGCATTTATGGTCACCGCTATCCTCTCAATGATAAACGTGCCTGCCAAGACACCCAGCTGGTTGTCGGGATTGGAGCAGTGGCCAAAGATCGACTCATCGAGAGCATCAATAAAATTCAGCCCAAAGGGAAAACCCCACTAGTTTATTCGGTTCTTCAAGCAGGAAAAGATTTTGAACAAATTGCCAATGGGAGCATTATTCTCATTACCGATGGCATTGAGAGCTGTCACGGGGATATAAATTCTATCGCTCCGGCTCTCAAGAAATTAGGGATTGGGCTTAAGGTGCATATCGTGGGCTTTGATATTAAAGAGGCGGCCTCCCGACAACAATTGGAGACTATCGCCAAATCCACGGGGGGAGTTTATCTGGATGCCAAAGACTCTCAGCAATTGCTGAGTTCGCTCCAGCAGACATTGCAGATTGAATATATAGTCCTTGATGAAAAAGGAGGAATAAAAGGCAAGGGCTTCGTGGGCGGGAAACCACTCAGAGTCATGGGAGGAAGCTACAGACTTCGTCTATTGCTGGAACCGGAACCTTTAGAGATTATGATAACCGTTAAGCCAGGCCATAAATCGATATTTCTTCTTACGAAAGAGAAGGAAAATTGGGCCATTAAAGAAAAATAAGATAAAGTGTTCATGTCGAGAATCTCATGATACTTTCGATTCTTTTGTTTCAAGCTCCATCCATGCATCAACAAAGAATTGACACAATCCGCGACGGGAGTCAAGGGGACCCGGAAACCTCGAACTCTGTCAGTCCCGGCGAAACGACTTGCTTTCTCAGGATGGAGGCCATAAGATATTTGTCTCTTATTCATTAAGTTAATAACTCATTCGTATCATTGCGGAGAACGCGAATGAATTCATCGGCACTTATCAGAATCATCGTCTTTCTCGTCACGGCCTCCCTTCTCTCCGGAGCGGCCGTCCGGGCCGCGACAGTCTCAGGCGCCCCGAAAAAAGATCCGGCCAGGGAGCAGAAATCCGGCGAAACGGCGGCGAAGGAGAGATCCGGGCAGCAAGCTCAGGAGAAAGAACCCGGCAAGAAGGAGACGAATGTCGAGATCACTGTCACGGCACCGCGCGTCGAGATTCCGCTTAAGAAGAATCCCGCCGCGACCACGGTCGTCGAAACCTCCGTCCTCAAATTGATACCGCGGACCATCGGTATCGACGAGGTGATGAAGCTTGTCCCCGGTGTCAAGATCGACAATCAGGCCGATGGAGAGCGGGTCCACCTCTCGATCCGCGGAGAGGGTATCCTGACCGAGCGCGGCACGCGCGGAATCAGGACCATCGTCGACGGCATCCCGCTCAACGACCCCTCCGGTTATGTATCCGATTTCTACGACGTGGACTGGGCCACGGTGAGGCGGGTCGAGGTCCTGCGCGGGCCCGCGGCGGCCTTTTATGGGAGCAGCTCGTCGGGAGGAATCATCAACGTCCTGAGCCGCGACGGAGGGCCCGATCCCGTGTCTGGCAACGCCTACCTCCTCCGTGGCGCCTTCGGGCTCAAGAAAGGCCTGGGTGAGATGGGCGGAACGGTCGGTATCATGAACTACAACATCGCGGGCTCCATGCTCACAGGCGACGGCTATCGCGATCAGTCGGCCTACAAGGCGGACAACGCCCGCGGCAAGTTCGCCTTTACCCTCAGCCCGACCGTGAAGATCACGGCCATCCTCAGCTGGACGGACTTCTTCAACCAGAATCCCGAGGGCCTCAACCTCGATTGGTTCAGCGCCGATCCTAAGGTCCTGCGACGTAAGGCCAACCCCGACTCGTACACGTTCAACGAATACCAGAAGACCCAGCGTGCGACCGGGGGCCTCGTCGGTTCGATCGGCCTCAACCAGAACCTCGACCTAGCGGTGACAGTCTATTACCGTCACACGAAGTACACAGAATCCGTTCCGTCTTCTGTGATCCACCGCGATTTCGATCTCCCCGGGTTCACTCTCCAGATCAACCACAAGTCCGTCCAAGGAAGCCTCAAGAACCACCTCAGCGCCGGGGTCGACTACGCCTGGCAGTCGTTTGACGAGCTCAAGCACCCGAACCTCGGCGGCGCTGTGGAAGGGCCGGACATCCTGTCCGAACAGACCACGACCCAGACCGGTGCGGGGATCTTCGTCATCGACCGGCTCGAGATCGGACAGCACTGGGGAGTGTCGGCAATCGGCCGCTACGATCGGATTACCAACGAGCTCGACGACCATCTCCAGGCCGGCGGCGTCGATCTGTCCGGTAATGTCGCTTACAAGAGAGCGACTGGGCGGATCGGAGTAACCTGGAATCCGCTCGCCGATTTCGGCCTCTACGCGAGCTGGGGCACAGGATTCCTGCCTCCCGGGACCGAGGAACTGGTCAACAACCCGTACGCACTCGGAGGGTACAACACCGCGCTCGTCGCGGCCACGTCGAGTGGCGAGGAGATCGGGATGCGCGGATCGCTTGGTAAGTCGCTGAGCTACGACATCGCCCTTTTCCACCTAGCGACGAGGAACGATTTCGGCCGCTACCGAATCGTCGACCGGCCTTTAGAAACGTTTTACGGCCACGTCGGCTCAACCAAGCGATACGGTCTCGAAACGTCCCTGGCTTGGTTCCCCGTTGACTCCCTGATCATTAGACTGGCCTACACTTATTCCCATTTCAAGTATGACACCGTCGAAACCCTCACCGGAGAAACCTACACGGACACGTGGCTTCCCAACATTCCCGAGCACCAGCTCTACGCCGACACGGAATATCGTGTCACTCGCTCCCTGACGGCCGGGGCCGGGTTCGAATACGTCAGCGCCTGGTACGTCGATTCAACGAACAGGATCCTCGAGAACGGATACGGCCGCACGGACCCGTACACACTTGTCCACGTGCGCCTCGCGTACAGGTTCGAGTTCGAGGGGATGCCTCTGGAGCTCATCCTTTCGGGCCGCAACATCTTCAACGTCCTCTACTACGGATTCACGGAGCCCGACCCGGACGGGAACTCTTACCAGCCGGCGCCGACAGCCGAGTGGTCGCTAGGCCTGCGCATGAGCTTCAAGTGAGGGCTGGGAATCTGATTTATAGGGATTTCTTTTCTGCTCTTGCTCCAAATCCCTCACAATTTTTCTCAATTTCCACCCACTGACATCCTGAAATGAAAGGATTACATCCAAACCGACAAGGTCAACGACTCAAAAAGCGAAGTAAATCCGTAGAAACCTCCAAACAATAAAGTTTAAAATAGTTTCGAGTCTCGAATCATGCCCCTCGGCTGCCATCAGGAGTTCCAGTTGAGCAATACAAGGCGGAGGTGGCCGCATTGTGGCTGGGATCGCGCGCAAGATCGTACATAAAATCCTGAGGAAATCTGACGTTGATGAGGCAATCATTAAATTTGTTGCCAGTTTGACCTTCGTCCTGATCATTGTTTTTGCCGTCATCGCCGCTCTGGCAAAGTTCGGCGTGCAGACAGCATCATTTGTAGCGGTTCTAGAAACTGCCGGTTTTTGAGCAGATCTTCGTGTCCTTTGAAATCATCCAAGGAAGAAGTGTCTTTGCACGGTTTTGTTGTCCTTTGACCTTTCGGATATCCACCGGTAGAGATTTAACCAGGTGACCTATTTTTCGAACAGTTCATCAAAATGAAAATCAGCCCATTCCATGTAAGGCGCATCCCACATATCGGTCTTCAGGTCATCGACAGCTATGAGAATGCGGCGTTCATTCGCGAGAAAGATAACGGAATATTCAGTCGTGCCATTAGCCACTTGTTGCAGGAGTCTCATTGCTTCATCGCGTCCCAAGGATTTTCCTTGGCGAGACCATGCTTCGAGCGTGTGCATGCCCGTCTCATACCTCCAGCGTGAAGAAAAAGAGACCGAACTTCCCAGGGATTCGTGGGGTCGGACTGGATCGAAGCCATAAACAAGATGATGATTTGAAGCCATAATGTTGCTCGAATTGACAGGTCTAACGTCTGTGGGCGTTCGTGTGGCAAAACCGGTGCGGCCTCCCTCATAAACAAAGGCGGGTGATTTTTGGCCCTTGTAGGGTACAGCCCAAAGGATAATCGACCCGGCTGCCGTGATACCGCCCGTTGAACACATAAAAGGCTTCATCATCTGGAGAACACTCTCAGGAGACGCATCTCCACCTTGTTTTTCTAGAATGATTCGCTGAATCCAGGAACAGGGAACGACGGAGTTAGGAACGGGTCCAGGACCCGAGGCTCCGGCGTTTTCCATGGAGTAAAGGCCTTCTTCATTGATGCCTGAAATGGTGCCGACAAAACCGGGCCACATGGCCGAAATCCAGCGTTTATGGCCGGATTCAGAGGGATCCACAGCATAAACGAGAAAATGGCTAACCGTGACTTTTCTTACATCGCATTCCCCATCCATGTTCCTGGCAGCGATAAGACCGCCGTTGTGATCTCTGCCTTTCCTTTGTGATCCCCAGAAGGCGAATTGGGTACAGGACGATGGAGAGGCCACTGGAGAAGCCGCTCGTCTCTCGATATAAGCATTGATGGCCAAGAGATCGGTCCGGGTAAAATCGCGCCCCAGAGCTTCCACCCGCATATCCAATCCCGATTTTTGCATGCCTTTGATGACGGCATCGCATTCTCTCAGGAATTCGGAGGGGCAGTTGAGGTGCCCCTCAAGAAAAGGAACGAAAGTGTCTTGATACCGCTTTGCCGATCCCCAGTTGTCTTCGATGATGTAAAATTCAAAGAAATCGATGATCTGTCTTCCCACAAGATACCCGTGGGCGAAGCCCCGTTCCTCTGCCGTTCCCCAGAGCTGTAAAACCGGGAGCCCCTGCTTCCACCTGAGCGCTCCGTGCTCGATAATTTTTTTCTCCCTCGGAAAAATCGTAGGAACACGAAGCCTGAAATCACAATTGGTCGCATCGGATTGCGTGAGATCGATCGGATCCCAGCGCCCAACCGGAGTCGATGTGAACCATCCGAAAGGTTCGGGAGGATCGAATCCCACTTCACCATTTCCGTCGGTATCGATAAAAGCCAAAACCGAGTAATGAGCAGGAATCAGGCGATCAAATGTGTAGTCGCCCGGTTTTTCGAGCTCCAAACTTTGGAATGGGTCGAGATCAGCATAGATATCTGCTTTAGTGAGCGGCAAGATCCGCCCTTCAGAGGAAGTATACAGTTTGTACAGATTGACAATGATGCTTCCTGAATGATCTCCTTCATAAATCAAACGACCGGATAAGGATCTGGTGTTCGCAACGCTTTTCCCACAGCTCAAAAATAAGAGGGACAGTAAGGCTGCGATCCATTTGTATTGTCTCGTTTTTAACAATGGGAACTCCTTTTTTAGAATTACGCCAAATTCCTCACAATTTTCCGCAATTTCCACCTGCTGACATCCTGTAATAAAAGTATCACATCCAAACAGACAAGGTCAACGAATCAAAAAGCGTACCCAACGCATCTCCCAAATATAGGGCGGAAGTGTGTAGAAGTCAGATATTTTTTATTACCTCTTCATACCCAGAATGATATTGCTCTAGCGAATGGTCTATTTTGAATGATTTGCAGGAATGATTCGACCGGAAGATGGTAAAAATGTTAAATAATTTTACAGGCCAGTCCATTTTATTTTGTTCTCGACCTGGAGAGAGTATTGGTATGTTTGTTGCAATAAAACAGTCGAAGACGAAACGATGATAAAAATCCCTGGATCAGCCATCAGAAAGAAATATCAAGCGAAATACCAAGGTTATTATTATGTTTAACAGATATGCAGGTCATTATAGTTTGCTGATTGCAGCGGTTTTTCTCATCTGCAGTCCCATGTCTGGACTTAACCATATCGATTACCCGAAAGGACAGATCATCGATCATCTCATCTGTCAAATGGATCCCGATCAAGGTTATTCCGTTTATCTGCCGACTTCATATTCGGTGCAGCAGTGCTGGCCTATCATTTATGCCTTTGATCCGGGTGCGCGCGGACGGAATGCCGTGGAGAAATTCCAGGCGGCTGCGGAGATGTACGGGTATATCGTTGTTGGATCGAACAATGCACACAATGGGCCCTGGGAGCCCATTATCAAGGCTGCCGTATCCATGTGGACTGACACCCATGCCCGGTTTTCTTTGGATGGAAAACGGACCTACAGCGCCGGTTTTTCCGGGGGAGCTAGAGCAGCCGCTCTATTCCCAAAGATGATCGGCCGGCGGACTGCCGGCGTCATTGGATGCGGCGCGGGTATCGCAGAGGGACAGAAACCGGACGAACTGAGCACCTACGCCTACTGCGGCATTGCGGGACAAAAGGACAGCAATTACAGGGAGATGCTTCTTCTGCGGGAATCTCTTTCGGGGGCCTCCCTGGCTCACCGCTTCCTCTTCTTTGAAGGCGGCCATGAATGGCCTCAGGAAGAAGAGTGCATCCGGGCGGTGGAATGGATGGAAATCCAGGCCATGCGACAGAACCTCAAAGCCAGAGATTTTTCCATGATAGAGAGCGCTTACAGGAAGGAAATGGAACTGGGTCAGTCCTTGGAAGGGAAGAATCCCTGGCTGGCTCTCAGCCTTTATGATGAAATTCTGAATACATATTCCAATCTGCTGGACACAGGAGAGCTCAGAGAAACAAGAGAGAGGTTAGCTCGATCTAAATCATACAAAAGTTCCCTGGCTAAAGAGGAGAAGATCCGGGCGGAAGAAGAGAAAACATTTCTCCGATTCAACAGGATCTATCATCAAATCGAAGAAGAGACATTGAAAAGAAAAGATTTTTCGCTGATTCTCCGGGAGGTTGAGCTGGATAAGCTGAAGCGCGAGGCTTCTGGCTCCGAGGATGTTGACAGGCGCCTGATGGCCAGCAGGATTCTTTTTGCCTGCTGGATGCACTGCAGGCACCGCGGAGATCAGTTTTTAACGGATAAACGTACAGGACCGGCCATTCTCTTCCTCAAATTATCTCTGGAGGTGTATGAATACATCCCACGAAACCCTAAATATCTCTACTATAACCTGGCCTGTGCCTATGCATTGGAAAAAAACGCCAAACAGGCTGTTAAGTATATTGAATCTGCGGTGGCCCGGGAATTCGACGAGTTTCATCTGCTGGAGGAGGACCGCGATTTTGATCCGATTAGGAAGAGTGCTGAATTCAAAGCGCTGATTCAATCTGTTAAAAAAGACTCCCTCTAACAGCTAACGCCGGGGCTATATTCAGGACTTTTCGCCCGGGTCAAATCCAAGTGATCCTGCCAGTGTCTCCAAAGAAAAGGAATGGTCAATCCCAACTGCAATTTGCTGATTAGCTACAGGCATATGCATGTATACTTAAGCATATTGCCCCGCCGTTTGTGGGGACACAGTTTACTCTCCGTGCTCAATCTGGCCGAATATCGGGCGGCCGCCGAAAGCGGTGTAAAATCCATAGAGGGTGATGGCAACGACAACGATCAATGTCAATAAAGAGCCTCTTGACGACCAGCCCGGAATATCGAGCCGGAGGGGCATTCTCATCAGGATATTATAGATAAAGAAGGAAATTGCCGCCGGAAGAAATCCGTAAAGCAGCAATAGGCCGGCAATTAATGCGGAAAAGATGCAGCCGGTCAAAATCTGTTCCGTGAGACTTCCCGAGCTTCCAACCAGAAAGGTCACCGTTCCAAAAAAAGTAAATACGACGGCCACCAGCCAGGTTTTTCTAAAGACGGCGTGGCAGAAGACCATCGCAATCATCCACCCGACTCCGTAGAATGCGGTCAGGCCGATGATATAGAGGACCGTTCCCAGCTGTTGAGGAAAACCCAATAGGGAGTTCAATTCGATGTGGGCCGACCATTCACCCGGCAGGAACATCCACGCAGGAAAAGCTCTGAATATGAACACGGGCACTACCGTTATAGCGCCGGCAATACACCCGATCAGAATGTCACGTCCGACCAGCGGGTCGCGGAAGCGTCCCGACATGAATCGGCTCCAGGATATCAGCAATTTTGCCCAGCGCCGGCGCATGGCTGGTTCCATGGCCATGTAGGCAATCCACATGAAGACGGCATCGAAGAGAAAAAAAGCCATACCGCCCCGGATCCACCACATGAAATCGCTAAAAGAATTATAAGCGTGGTGAGCCCATAAGGCCGAGGCAGAAGCCAATGTCAGAAAAATAAAAATGGAGACCCGAAATGCTCCCCGTGCGTCGCTGCGCTTCATCCGGATATTGCGGCGGGCGAGATATATCCCAAATAGCAAGAGCACAAGGACCGTAGTGAACCATATGGCTGGAAAAATCATCTGAGTCCACCGGGTTTGGAGGTTTGTTGCAGCAGCTCTAATTAACCAGGGGCCTTGAATCTCAAAGAATGCCGGCTTCCCTCGGAGAGAAGCCGAAAGAACGCGGATGGGTACAGGCCTTTGTTGATTGAGAGTTCCCGTCCAGGCTTGCTCGTGGTCAAAAGCCAGGGGTGGCAGTCCTTTTGGAGAAACTGGAGAGAGTGATTGGATCTCCAAGCCTGCGGCGGTCAACAAGGCACTCCAGTCTGGGACCGCGGTTGATTCTTCGTTCACTGAAGCGGATGCGGGAATAGCCATGAATCGAAGCAGCCGGCCTTGGGAATCGAGATCGACGCCGATCATCCCGGCTACATTAAAAGGCGGATTATTTTCCCGGATAAAACCTTGATTACCGCTAGGCACTAGACGCCTGGGGCTTTGTCGGTAACGAAACCTCACCAGCCTTGTTTCCAGTTCCTGGATCTGTGGTCTTGATGAGATTTTTGATTGATTATGTTGAAGCCAATAAATGAGGTCTTCATCTGCTTCGAACCAGTAGGCACTGTCTTTGGGCGATTCGGTGTATCCGATGGATCCTAAAATCTCACGCGCCCGCTCAGCTAAAACATCAGGGCTTTTTTTGAATTCCGGAGTTCCTAAAAGGATGGACCTTGGGGCCAGGACGACGGCGATAACAAGAACGGCAACGAACAGACCCAACAATCCCCAGGCGGCCAAAGCGCCAAGGCTGCCCTCTTTTCCCGCGGCGGCCACCATCTCAGGAGACGGTGTTCGTCCGGCAGCCAGGGCGGCCCTGAGGGGATCGCCTCCCGGGAGAGCGACAGCCACCTCGAGGACGGACCCCGGACGAGAAGCGGGATCTCTGGCTAGACAGCGCGTGATCACACGATCGATTTCTGGGTCGATATCCAAGCCATAGGAAGATGGAGGCGGAGGAGTCTCTGTCAACTGCTTACGGCGGATCTCCTCCAGGGACACACCCTCAAGGACCTTGTGCCCGGTGAAAAGCTCATAAAGGACGAGCCCCAGCGAGAAGATGTCGCTCTTCACAGAAGTTCCCATCCCCGCCAGTTGTTCGGGCGCCATATAAGCTGGCGTTCCAGCGGAATCCTCTGCTTGAGTGCGTTCGAAAGGTTTGATGGCCAGGCCGAAGTCCATGATGCGGGCCTGGCCACGACCATCGATCATGATGTTTGCCGGCTTGAGATCGCGATGGATGACACCCTGCTCGTGAGCGGCGGCCAAACCCGCACATATCTCTCGGGATATCTCGAGAGCTTTCTGGGCCGGAAGCCGGCCGATTCGTTTTAACAAAGAGGCCAGGTCTTCCCCATCCACATACTCCATGGACAGGAAATGCCTTCCTTCGTACTCTCCGATATCATAAACCCGGCAGACATTGGGGTGGGAGATCTGGCGGGCATTGCGCACTTCGGCATAAAGGTAATGGAGCATGGTCTGATCGCTCGATAGCCCGGAAGGCAAAAACTTCAAAGCGACCGGTTGGCCTAATTTGATGTCTTCGGCGCGATAAACCATCCCCATCCCGCCCTGTCCTAAAGGGCTGACGATCTGGTAACGGCCGACGAAAACTGTCCCTGGAGGGAATCCTCTAGCTGAACCTGAAGTGGAAGGAGAAGATCCTCCTGGACCGGGTGTGGTCAATGTTTTATCTGGGGGAGGAAAAGGTCGGTCTGGCAAGATTTTCCTGTTTATTTAATAATCCCGTAAATCGAAGTTAAACTATTCTATCACAGAGAGAAATTCGAAGTCAAAACGGGGAATCCCAAGTAAGAATCCTTATTTCCGTGATGCTCTCAAGTCAAATGATAATAGCAGGAGCTCGTCAGAGTCCATATTCGTCGAAGACCCCGCAGCCATCACCATTCGACTCTTAGGGAAACTGGCTCGTTCATTTTTCCATTTAATGCGACTATCAAGGAAAAAAGGAAGCTTCCGAATCCCAGGACAAAAAAAGATCCTTTTGGCAAAGTGTTTCTACCGGCTTTGGACCGCATAAATCTCTAGAACTCGAAGCTCACTGAAATACTCGGGATGATCATCCGCATCCCGAAAGTTCCCGGGTCGTTATAACCGCTGTACTCGATGATCCGATCTTTCCCGCTCATATACTCCAGGCCTGCATCGATCTTCCAGCCGGATACAATGGTGCTGATTCCTAATGTGAACGTGTTATAAGTGTAACTGGGCAACAGTAGATTCATAGTTTTATCCGGGCTGGGTGCAGGATCGTAGCAATAACCCGCCCTCAAGGCCAAGACCGGGCTCAAGGCATATTCCCCACCAAAACGGATCTGGATTTTATCCTCCCAGGCCATGAGTATGTCGTCATATCCCTCTGCTCCCCAAAACTGTGCCCAGTAGGGATCCTTGTATAGAGTTATATTCCTCTCAAGCGTCGACCAATGGCTCCACTGGATGTCAACCGCTACGAGTAACCGGGATATCGGCCATACGGCCACTCCAGCCGCAATACAAAGCGGCCAGGTGAGCTCCCTTTCCATATCCGACGTGCCGGAGACATCATATAACGGAAAATGTGAAGTAATACCGGTTCCCTTGAACTTTATAGTGAAGGGGGTTCTCACTGTAAGTCCAAGCCGATAAGTGGAACTCGGTGCTACTAAGACTCCCAAGGTCGCCCCGTAACCCCAGCCACCCATTTTTTCTTCATATTGGCCCAGGTCAACGGGAATCCCTGGCATTTCGGGCAGCTCGTAGACGCCGGCAATCGTGCTCATTCTGGACACCCCATAGTTTAGGTTGAAAGTCAATCCAGCCGAAACAATATCACTGATCTTGACGGCCACAAGGGGCGAAAAGGAAAGCACCCCGATTGTAGCGAACCATTTATAAAGAATACCGCCTGAAAACGGAGCGAGACCCTCTGCATTCCATTCCCCGCCCATTCCGGAGGGCGTGGAGATCCCGAAGCCGACCACGACGCGCGAGCTGATCGGCTGGTAGAAGGACACCAACCCACCTAGAACTTGGGCCGGCTCGGATTTAGCGTCGATAAAGTAATTCGGAGGTGTCCCGTATTGGTACGTCTCCGATGGGATAAGATCGAATACATTTAAACCTGCTATCGGTCGCATGAAACTAGCCGCCCCTGCTGGATTCCAATATATAGTGCTGAAATCATCGGCCACGGCGACGAAGGCGCCGCCCATGGACAGGGCTCGCGACCCGAGGCCGTTCAAGTTCAGACCGTTCGCCCCGGCGAGTGCCGGAAGCGCCAAGATAACGATCATGATTGAGACATTCTTTTTGCTTAGCTTCATGATATTCGCCTCCTTGATCGAATTAGAGTGATTATATTCTAAGCACGATAAGAAATACCACGAATATTTTTGGCAAAGTTCTGACCACTGATATCTTAATCCTTCTGCTGAAGATGAGCACAATTAGCTCATCAAGGCAATGAATCAAAAACGAAGTAAATCACATGAATTCCTGGCTTATCGTCTCTGTCCAGTCTTCCGAATGCACAGAGGCTGGCTCATCTTTAATGATAGGGGGAGGGGAAGGATATTATCGAAGAACAGACGCTTCAAGCTCACCAGAGGATGGATCATGTATAAGAATATTGATAAAAAGGGTGGCGTCTGGAGGAGTGTCCCCAAAACGCCACCCAAGTGTTGCGAGATTATTTGCTGCTCACGGTATCCAGGAGCTGGCACATCTCGACGAGCTTGATAAATTCTGTTCTGTAACCGAATTTATCCGGGCCCTTGCCTTCCTGGGCAAGCTTGAGAACTGCTTCGTATGAGGACTCTCCCTTGAACTCAGAATCCCTAAGGAGCATGCCGAACTCTGCGACAGCCGCAGAGAATTTGAAGGTTTCAGACGCCTTGGCGATGGCGATATTTTTGTCAGCCAGAGGCATCTCGATCAACTGACTTTTCTCTCCGTCGGGTTTTTTGTATCGCAATTTGACGGTCAGGATCTCTTTGCTCTTGTAAGCTTTGGGATCTATTTTGACCATCTGGTATTTGAGGTCGCCCACTACCGGAACCTCTTCCTCGCTCGCGTAGGGAATGATCTCATAAAGAGCGGTGACCGTGTGGCCCGCCCCCAACTCTCCTGCATCCTTTTTATCGTCGTCGAAATCTTCCTTTTTGAGCATGCGGTTCTCATAGCCGATAAGCCTGTAGGCTTTTACCTTGGCCGGGTTGAATTCCACCTGGATCTTGACATCCTTGGCGATCGTGAAAAGCGTGCCACGCATGTCATTGACGAAGACCTTTTTTGCCTCGAGGAGGTTGTCGATGTAGTGGTAGTTGCCGTTGCCTTTGTCTGCGATCTGTTCCATGCGGCCGTCTTTGTAATTGCCCATGCCGAAGCCCAAAATAGTCAGGAAAATACCTTTTTCCCTCTTTTCCTCGATCATCCGCACAAGCTCGGACGTGCTGGATACACCGATATTGAAGTCGCCGTCTGTGGCCAGAATGATCCGGTTGTTACCATCCGGAATAAAATTTTCCCAGGCCACCTTGTAGGCCAGTTGGATGCCCGCTCCGCCTGCGGTCGATCCTCCTGCGCTCAGACGATCGAGGGCAGACAAGATCTTATCTTTCTGGTTGGCAGGAGTTGACGGCAGCACGAGACCAGCAGCTCCGGCATAAACAACGATCGAAACCCTATCTTTCTCGCCCAGTTCATGGATCAAGAGTTTAAAGGCCTTTTTGAGCAAGGGAAGTTTTTCGGGAGGCTCCATGGACCCGGAGACATCCAGCAGAAACACCAGATTGCTCGGCGGGAGTTGCTTAGATTCCAGCATTTTGCCCTGAAGCCCGATGTGGATCAACCGGTGGTCCGGATTCCACGGGCAGTCCGCGATCTCGGTATAGATCGAAAAAGGATGTTTGTTTGTCGGCAGGGGATAGTCGTAGGCGAAGTAGTTGATCATCTCTTCGATCCGCACCGCATCCTTGTAGGGATACTGGTTGTCGTTGATGAACCGCCGGATATTGGCATAGGATGCTGTATCCACATCGATGGAGAAAGTGGAGAGAGGATTCTTCAGGGCATCGAGAAAAATGTTCTCATAGATCCTGTCGTATTCCTCGGTGTTGAACGGACTGAAATGGGATCCTGGGGAGATGGCTTCCGATGGACTCTTCTGGTAAGGCGCCTGACTTTTGGCATCACGCGTAACACCGCCGTAAACGGCGCCGACAACAGGGTTGGCCATCTTCTTGTCCACCAGCACTTCTTCATTTTCATCGAGCACGGGCACTCCTTCGAGCTTGAAGATTAAGCTGACAGTGTCATGTTTTGCAGAGAGTTCAGCTCGCAGGACCATACTCTTTGCCCCGGGCAGTTCGGCCTTCACTTTGTAAGTGCCGAATGCCAGGCTTTGGAAGATGAAATATCCGCTTGGGTCTGATATCGTCTTCGATTCATGACCTGTCGAGATGTTCTTGGCTGTCAGAATAGCACAAGCCAAAACGCCACCTTGGGTATCATAGACATAACCTTTGATAACCCCAAAATCCTTGACCAGGGATGCGTTCATGAAGAGTACGAGTCCGACGAAAATGCTCAACATCCCCATTCCAAACCAAATTTTTTTTGACATTTCTACCTCCTTGTTGGAATTGATTTTAATTCTCATCATTTTCCCTCTCCCTCACACTTTTATACACTTTGTACGGAGAAATATTCCCGACGGTCATCTCGATTTCCTCTGGCGTCCGAACATTTTGCCAAATGGAGTTTTTCCCTAGACATGCTGGAAGCGGTGGTTGAGGAAATAACAAAGGCCACAGTGAGTGCCCCGGTCGAAAACCACTTGAAAAGATTTTCGTATGCGTATTTAATATCGCTGATTTGTTCATTGTATTTCGTTTGACAGTTTTTTGAGCGGAAAGTTCCGATGGATGTTCATAAAAGAGAGAGAACCGTTGGCACTTGGTATGCCCTTGCTGCCTATATTACCTGGGGTGTTCTTCCTCTTTACTGGAAGGCTCTCGATCATGTGCCTGCAAGAGAGATCCTCGCCCATAGGATTTTCTGGTCGTTCGTTTTCCTCGCTCTCTTTATCACGCTTAAAAAACGCTGGCCGGAGCTCAAACGATCCTACGCACACAAACGCAACAGAACGTCTAGCATCCTCAGCGCTCTGATCATTGGTGCTGTATGGTTCATCTATATTTGGGCGATCAATGCCGACCATGTTGTCGAAGCCAGCATGGGGTATTACATCAATCCCCTGATCAGTGTTCTGCTGGGAATGATATTTCTAAAGGAGCGGCTCACGTTCTGGCAAAAAGTCGCCTTTTCTCTCGCGATTTTGGGAGTGGCTTATATGACTTTCCAGTACGGACGTTTTCCCTGGATCGCGATATCTCTGGCGGTGCTCTTCGGCTTATACGGGCTGTTGCGAAAGATCTCCCATGTGGGGTCCCTCACAGGATTGACGGCAGAAACGGCGGTCCTTTCACCTCTCGCCATTTCTTATTGGATCATTCTCGCTGCTCAAGGGCAAAGCGCTACCGTTGGGGCCTCTATGAATACGCACCTTCTGCTCCTGGGGTCCGGGATTGTAACCGCTGTTCCCTTGGTGTGGTTTGCTCGGGGGGCGCGGCGAATACCGCTTTCGATGGTAGGTTTCTTCCAGTACCTCGCTCCGACCATCTCGCTTATCTTGGGGATATTTGTTTTTAAGGAACCGTTCACGACAACACATCTGATCAGTTTCGGTTTGATCTGGACCGCTCTCCTTATCTTCACTTCGTCGCGAACGCGTTTCCTGCAGCGGCTTCAGCCAAGAGCATTTCCTTAAGCGCGTTGAGATCATATCATTTGAGAAAGAACTGCGCTCTCATTGGGCCGTTTTTGCAATCAGAAAATGGGGCACTCGATCGGTGAATATAATTGTTTTGGGGATGTCCACTCATTGAGGGAACATTACAGATGCTCAATGGAAAACCCTTGTACATCATGAGTGGTATCCAGTATGATTGATATTGCTTGAGCTGAAATTAGCATCGACATTTTTTATGAATTATTCAGGCTAATCAGGAAGCTAAATATTAAGTGCGTATATCTGTGGACAATTATTTGAGGAAGGAGTGATAGACCTATGAAAAAGACAGAAATTTTAAAAGATGGCACAGAGGTCATTATTAGAAAATTAATATTGGATGATTTGAACCGCCTGATGGATTTTTACGCCGAACTTCCTGAAAGCGATAAAAAATATTTCAGAGTGGATGTTACAAAGAGAGACGTAGTTGAGAAAAGGATCAAACAGACAGAATCGGGGAATTTTTTCCGTCTAGTGGCTCTTCACAACGATGAGATCATTGCGGACGGAAATTTTGAACTGTCTACCGAAGAGTGGCGTAAAGGCCAAGGTGAACTCAGAGTCATCGTCGCCGAAAAATTCCAACACAAAGGATTGGGCACGATCATGTTGAGAGAATTGTACTATCTTGCCGCCCAGGAAAAGGTTGAGAAGATCGTGGTCAGGATCATGAGGCCTCAGAAGGCAGCCAGAGCCATCTGTCACAAACTGGGGCTGTATGAAGAGCACATCATTCCGGATTATGTGCGCGACACTACGGGCCAATTACAGGACATGATCATCATGACGGGCGACATGAAAGAATTCTGGAACGAGCTGGAGCACTTTTATGAAGACTCAGATTGGAGGCGTCACCGCTAGATAAACAAAAGGGTTATGATATTTATCTTCGGATACGGCTGCGATTCCTCTCCTCCTTTTTATTGATGAGTTCGGCATCCATCGCCCACATGCCACGGCCGTGCGTGGCGATCACGATGATGTTGTCTCTGGGATGGATGATCAGGTCGTGAACGAAGGTTGAGGGCAGGTTCCCGCCCAGAACATCCCATGTTGCTCCGGCATCTTTCGATACATAAACACCTATGTCGGTCCCGACATAAAGGATATTTTTATCTGAGGGATCCTCTCTGATGACGTTCACCGGCCCTAAAGGAATGCCCTTCGAGATGTCCTGCCAGGTTTTTCCATAATCGGTAGATTTCCAGATATAGGGTGCAAAGTCGTCATCGCGTTTTCCATTTTGTGTTAGGTAGACCGTTCCGAGGCCAAAGGCAGAGGCGACGATTCTGGAGGCCCATTTTCTATAGGGCAGGCCGTCCATGATCTCCTGCCAATTCTGGCCGCCGTCTTTGGTGACATGGACCTTACCGTCGTCTGTTCCCGCGTAGATCAGGCCGAACTTGAGCGGAGACTCGGAAATAGAAAAAAGTGTCTGATAGGGAATATCCCCCATTTCCGATTTAATGTTGTAGGAGAGGTCTGGACTGATCCTCTCCCATGTGTCTCCCCGGTCTCGGGAGCGGAAAAGATACTGCATGCCGTGGTAGATGATGTTGGGATTGTGGGGCGAGATGATAAACGGGGCTACCCACTGTCCCCGGAGACGAGGTTCGTTCTCGTACATCCTGGGCAGGATTTGAATGGTGCCCTCTTCACCAGAGACACTCAGGTCCGTTCTCGCGATGTGGCCGTAGAATCCAGCTGAATAGACGATGTTCGAGTTGGTGGGGTCGATGGCGTGACTCGAACCTTCTCCTCCCGGCGCCCTTTCAAAGTCTACGGCCGGAATCTGGTCTCTGCCCCGACTGAGATCCACCACCCCTTTGTAGCTTCCGTGGTCCTGCATGGATCCATACACATGAAATGGATCATCCATGTCATAGTTGATGTTGAAAAACTGGCAGACGGGAAGGTTTTGGGTGAATTGCCGCCATGTTTCCCCTCGATCATAAGAGATGACGATGCCCCCGTCGTTCACGTTGACGATGTAGTCGGAATTTTCAGGGTCGATCCACAGGCCGTGATGGTCGCCGTGCATCCCGCGCAAGCGGCGAAATGTTTTCCCGCCGTCGTTGGACACATTCAAGGCGAGGCCCATCGTGTAGATGGTGTTCTCGTCGTTGGGATCCACGCGCATCTGGCCGAACACCCAGCCATAAGTGGCCGAGTGGCGCTCCATGTATGTCTTCGTCTTCTCATCCAGGCCGCTCATCAGCCTCCAGTTCTCCCCCTTATCATCCGAGCGGAACACGCTTGCACCTTTGATATAGCCGCTGGAAGGCCGTCCATAAGAGTCGATTTCGCCCGGATCCGCTGCCCGGGCGAGCTCATAGTTATCGATAAATGCGTAGATCACATTCGGGTTGGACCGTGCCACGTCGATCCCGATCCTTCCCCTGTATTTGGGCTCAGGAAGGCCGTTATTGATGGGTGTCCAGGTCTGGCCGGCGTCTGTGGTCTTGTAAATGCCGCTCTCTGCGTAACCTTCAAAATTCCTGGGGTCGTTCCATTTCAGCCGGATCCTTTGCCAGGTGGCCGCATAAAGGGTCTCTGGGTCAGTGGGGTCCATAACCAGGTCGATGGCCCCTGTTCTCTCGTTGATATAAAGAACCTTGCTCCATGTTTCGCCGCCGTCTACAGTTTTGTAGACACCGCGCTCTGCGTTATCGGTCCATTCGTGTCCGGAAGCGGCCACGTAGACGATATCGGGATTCTCCGGATGGATGACGATCCGGGGGATGGTGTGGGTGCCTGTCAATCCCATGTGCTGCCAGGTCTTTCCAGCGTCAATGGATTTGTACACGCCGTTCCCCGCCATAGAGCTTCTGAAAATATTGGCTTCACCGGTCCCCACCCAAACGATCTGGTTGTCCGATGGAGCAATGGTTACGTCCCCTATGGATGTAGAGGCCTCTTGGTCGAAGATCGGCTCCCAGGTGGTCCCCTCGTTCCCTGTTTTCCACACACCTCCGGACGCGGTCGCAACATATATCGTGTAATGCTTCCCCTTGGGAGTGACCACTGCGATATCCGTGCAACGGCCGCTCACATTCGTAGGCCCCAGATGCTGCCATTTCATCTCCTTGAATGGCGAATCTGCTTT
Organism: uncultured Eubacteriales bacterium; assembly: GCA_964406575.1. Classification (GTDB taxonomy): domain Bacteria; phylum Acidobacteriota; class Aminicenantia; order Aminicenantales; family Aminicenantaceae; genus WTAW01. The sequence continues at coordinate 234,744 of CAYOSH010000001.1, forward strand.
CATCTTCACGTGCTGGTCGAACCACTGTAAGCGGAGAGCCGGATCTGTGGAGTGAATGAGCTTCTGCTCTTTCTTCTGGAATGAAAAAGTGAGTAATGCCAAAATGAAGACACTGATGAACACGAGTGCCACCTGCATGGAATAATGCCTTCTGAATGTCATTTGTCCTCCTTTTTGGGTATCTTTCTTAAAGATATCTTTTATATCACAAATTCCACTAAGAGCACATGTTTTTTATGATGTGATGGAGGAACCATTTTCCCTTAGGGACTTTTAATGAACAAAAATTTCTTTTGGGAGCATCCCATGGACGCCGAGTTTGCCATCGACGAGCTGAGTGATGTTAAAGTCCACGGCTGAGCTGCACAGCATATACGCTTGCTCACGGCTGAGTCCTTTTTCCGTCATCAAAAGATCGATCATCTCTCTGACGGCGATCTTTGCAGCTTCGTTCAAATCTTCGTCTGTGCCCATCGATATAAAGTGAGTCGGGGTTTCCGCGCGTGGCCACTCCAGGTGTTTGTCTTTATGGACAAAGAACAGCAATCTCCCTTTAAGGGACGTTTCCAGCGCAGTGATGTCCACTTCTCCATTGCCTTGGGCGGCATGGCCGTCTCCCACTTGGAAGAGCGCTCCTTTCACATGAACTGGCAGAAATAAAATAGTGCCTTCGACCAGCTCTTTGTTGTCCAGGTTCCCCCCATGGATCCAGGGCGGGGCGCTGTTGATTCGTCCGGCATCTTCGGGTGGGGCCACTCCCATGCTTCCGAAAAACGGACGCAGGGGAATCTCGATCCCATCAGCAAAATGAGCCACCATATTTTCCGTATCCAGGGGGACGATTTTTGTCACGGCAGAGTCGAACTCTCCGGACAGGAATCCCCTCTCCGGACTCAATGTATTAAAGGCATATGGAATGGCCAGTTCTATAGAGAGAATACGCACTTCCAGGACATCGCCGGGTTCGGCCTCTTCAATATAGATCGGCCCGGTCAGGATATGACCACCAGGGCCTTTGTCCTTCACTTCTCGATAAATATCCCGGAGCTCTGGTTCGATTTTTTCTGGGGGAAGTCCTGCTTTTTCTAGTCTTTCTGGGTCGCCGACATGGAGTGTTCGTACATCCACCCGGTCGCCCGAATGTATGTGCAATACAGGCGGAGTCTTTGCCCAATAGTGTCCCCAGGCCACTGTCGAAGGAGATGGATGCAGCACATGAAGAGTGGAGTTATTCTGAATCCCTTTACCCTCTTCTTTATTACCATAAGAGTATTGGAAAAGAACTATTGCGCAAAACAGGATAATAATTTTCGTTCTCACCATGCACCTCTTTTGACGTCAAATTTTGAGTATATATTGGGGAAAAATATAACACTTCATTCTACAATTTATGCGACTGATTATTCAACTCAACTGAATAATCCTTTGAAAAAGGAGAGCTGTCTCCGACCGCTGGCCTTCGATTTTAAAGATCTAATCTAGGTCACTCGTATCTCAACGAATTTGCAGGATTGGACCGTGCGGCTCTGAAGGCCTGGTAGCTCACCGTGAGCAGGGCAATCGTCAGGGCGATCAACCCGGAAAAGATGAATATATCGATTCCGATCGTCGTACGGTAAACATACGTTTGGAGCAATTTTTTCATCACAAAGTAGGCGATGGGCCAGGCGATGAGGTTCGATACCAGCACCCATTTGGTGAATTCCATGGTGAGAAGCGCGATGATCTTGGATGCAGATGCGCCCAAAACTTTGCGTATTCCGATTTCTTTGGTCCTCTGCTCGGCCGTGAATGAAGCCAATCCGAACAATCCTAGGCACGAAATGAAAATCGCCAGTGCCGCGAAGGAGTTGAACACTGTTCCAATCCTTTTTTCCGACCGGTAGAGACGATCGTATGTCTGGTCCAGAAAATGATACTCAAATGGAGAAACGGGATTGATGTCTTTCCATACAGACTCGATGTGGGACAATGCCTCCTCGGTTTTTGCGCCAAGGATCCTGATCAGCATAAGCCCCGCATCTTCTGCGTGGGACATATCGTCGATATAAAAGACTCGAGGCTCGATGGCGTGGTGGAAGGAACGGAAGTGCGCATCCTTTGCGACTCCTATGATGGTGCCTTCATTCTTCTGTATGGCAAAACGTTTCCCTACAGGAGAATCCAGGCCGATTTCTTTGATCGCGCTTTCGTTGAGGATGTATCCTCTGCTTTCATCGGAGGGATTCTCTCTGGAGAAGGACCTGCCTTCTTTGATCGCGAGGTTGAGGGTCTCGAAGAAGTCATAATCCACCCCGGCGAATACGAGATCGACGCGCCGCTCCGGGTCTTTTCCATCCCAGTCAAAAACACCAGAGCTTCGCCAGGTGGTTTCCGCAAAGGGGTATCTCTGGGCCGATACGGAAAGGATGTTCGGATTTTTCAACAGCTCGTTTTTAACGGTTTCGTATTTTTTTCCAATATTCTCCTTAATGGGGATATGGACAATATTTTCTTTGTCAAAACCGAGTTTGGCCTTTTGGATGAAATGGAGCTGTTTGGAAACGACCGTCGTGCCGAAAATGAGCATGATCGCCAGCGAAAATTGAACAACGACAAGAACCTTCCGGAAAGAGGTGCCTTTGGTCTTTGACTCTTTAAGACCTTTCATGACTGCCACTGGCTGAAAGGCCGAGAGAAAGACTGCGGGATAGCTGCCAGCGATCATGCCGGTTAAAAGAACGACAGCCAGGAGAATAAAAAGATGTGAAGCATCTGTGCCGTTGAGAACCATTTGTTTTCCGGACAGCCGGTTAAAGGCAGGAAGAAAAAGAGACACGAGAACCAGTGCAATAAGGAACGAGATAGAAGTCAATAAGAGGGATTCTCCGAAAAATTGTTTGACGATCTGGGACCGGCGCGCCCCCACGGTCTTGCGCATGCCCACCTCTTTGGCCCGGAGGGCAGAGCGGGCTGTGGAGAGGTTCATGAAGTTGACACAGGCGATCAAGAGGATGAAGAAAGCCACGACCGTAAACAGAAGAACATATTTGGCATCTCCCAGTGTGACAGTAGAAGACTGATAAGACCTCGCGTCCAAATAGATTTCGGATAAAGGCTGCAACCGGAACTGGAGCCCTTCTTTGACTTGAGGGCTTTCGTTCTTCAGAGCGACGGCGATCATTTTTTGGGCAACCTCTTGGCAATTGGCCCTGTCGTCGACAGAAACATAGGTAACGAAGTTGTAAGCCCCCCATGTTGTACCATAATTAGTGAATTCTTTGATGAACTCGAATGAACTCACATAGTCAAACTGGAGATGGGAATTATGAGGGATGTCCCTCAATACGCCTGTGACTGTGGCAAGCTGCCCCTCCACCTGGATGGTCTTGCCGATCGGGTCCTCATTCCCAAAATATTTATGGGCCATTGACTCTGTGATCACAAGGTTAGTAGGTTCCTTAAACGCTGTTTTCGGATCCCCTGCCGCAAAAGGAAATGTAAAGATATCAAAAAGGGAAGGGTCTGTAATCAGGCCTCTGCTCTCATAGAACGCCTTATCTTTGTAACGGAAGACTAGCCTTGAATGAGGAGCGCATCTGGCTGCCTGTTGGATTTCGGGAATCTGTTCTTCAATGGCTGGTGCCAAAGGAGCGGGTGTCGCTTCAATGCCCTTCCAGCTATTTTTTTCCCAGTCCGCCACGACCCTGTAGATGTTTTCCCGGTTCGTGTGAAATGTGTCGAAGCTCAACTCATCCTGAACCCAGAGCAGGATCATAATACAGCAGGCCATGCCAATGGCCAGTCCGGTGATGTTGATGAATGAAAAAACACCGTGTTTTTGAAAGTTCCGCCAGGCGATTTTTAAATAGTTTTTGATCATTTCTAAACTCCAATAGAGAGATGTTTTTACAAAAGGAGGAATGGATGCCAGGACTTGGGTCCAGTACCATAAATTGGCATGTGTCGGGTTGTTTTTTTGGGCTCGGATCCGGTATCCTTCTTCCAAGTCGCCGAGAAGGGAGACATCCTCAGTGGTTGTAGCCGTATGTGTGAGGATCCATGTAGCAATTTTTGGAGGTTTTAGGGGATTCTGTTTCATTTCGTTAATATCCAATCCTCAGCTCATTTTGCCATCTCCGCCCATATCACTTTCTGAAGTTTATAGGCAGTTTTCAGGGCTTCCGCACCGTCGGGGGTGAGCGTGTAGAAGATCTTCCGTCTTCCCCCTCTTTCTGGGGAGGGCTTCCCGATAGATTTGCTCACATAACCTTTTCTGTGGATCTGGTCCAGATAGCTGTACAGTGTTCCATAGGAGAGAGATCTTCGGGCGATGTCTTCGATCTTTTCTCTGATCGTAACACCATAGGCATTATCTTTGAGCCTCAAAATCGCCAGTAGGATTATCGATTCGTACAGAGTCAAGTCTTTCATGAGAGCCTCCTAATCTATATATACGGAAAATCCGTAAAAAGAGTTACAAAAAATGTAGATAATACATACGTCAGCATTAATTCAGAATTTTCAGAGCCCCATTTTCTTTGCGATTCATCCGCTTTCTTTTTGTGACACTTTCGGCGTCCTCGGGTGTTTCACATATCTAGGAAGTTCAATCGGAGACAGATCGGAGGGTACAGTGAAAAAATACAAAACGATCACAATCTTGGCATTTGTTGTCTTTGTTTTTGGCGGGTCCAACATGTTCGCTCATGGGAAAAAACCGCAACTGCCGGATAATTACATCACCTTTTCCTTCGTGATCCACCCGGCGAGTGTGGGATATAAACACCGTGTGGCCAGCAGCACTTATCTGACGACGAACCTGGATTATGTTGGAGATAGAAATGACATTTACTTCCAGGTAGGCGCCGGATATATGATCCCTCGCAAGTTCTGGATATTCTGGTTTTATGGCGGCACCGGGCTTCAGTTTTCACGGAACCATGCCTACCAATATCCATACATCACTTTGGGCACGCGGTTTTGGATCCTCTATTCTGAAGTCGTCTATCCCATACAAAGAGGAGGAGATTCGGGCTTTCGCTTGGGTTTCAGCGTGACCTTTTGATGAGAGGTGTCTGTTGGGATGTGTTAGGAGCTATCCAAAATGGCTATCTCAGAGGGGACCGGATGTTAAAATTTTTTCTGAAGGCTGCTGTTTTTATCAGGCCTTAGATCTTGCTTTCCCAGTTAACAATACAATTTTAGTATGAAAGAGCTTTATATTGAATCTTTTGTGAATGTACGGATGTCGATCCTAAAATAGTGGAAATTGATGATGCGAGGAAGAGGCTCGCCGCATTAAAGAATTAAGCTCAACACCAATTTGTTTTCTGATTTAGGGTCCGTTCCCTGAACGGACTGTTTGGGAAACAGTCCCACCATTTGCGCTTCCGGTTCTGAGTCGATATTTCAGTTCGGGGAGCGATCGCTACTTTCCCATATCCTGTGCTGTGTCATTGTTCCAGATGGAGCGGGACACTTTCCATGCGCCGTCCTCCTGTCTCCTGAGAATGCGAAACAGTTTTCCTCTTTCCCGGATGGTTTCTCCTGCAGCTCTGGCCGCATTGGAAAAATAACCCCATTCATAGGCCCAGTCGCCCAGGATCTTGATCTCTTGGAAATCATGGGAATATTCGGTGATCTCGATGTTGTGAAGCTGCTCTTTTTGCCCTTGAATATATTCCCGGATGGCATCCTTACCTTTAATGGGAGGCCGCTCCGGAGGGAGAAGAACACAATCGTCTGTCATTAGAGTGAGCAGGGTATCGAAATCACCTCTTTTTGAAGCTTCTTGATCTATTTTGTGCAATTTTTCTATAGCGGCCAGAGACTCTTGTTCGGGGGGTGTCTTTGTTCTATCGGATCGACAGCCAGAAACTGCTCCAACGATCAAAAGAAGTATCAGAAGAAGTTTCTTTCCCATGCTATCCTCCCCATTCTCGTAACCAAAGCAAAATTATCCTGATATCGCGCATATGTTTTCACTTTTGCGCAAGCTGTTCGCGTTAGAATTCCACTATTATAACCAATATAAAAGTTGTCATAAATGAATACGGATATGGAAAACTTTGGTTGGAGCTTCCCAGCAGGAAAGCAAAATGAAGAGCACTCCTCTTCGGCGCGTCCCTGGCCCTGACCATCAATGTTGGTCTTATTGTCATGACGATGGCCATGATCGTCATTTTTTATAGAGTAAAAGGTCACCAGTGGCCTTCTGTAGAGAAAAATTCTGAGAAAAATCCCTAAAAAATAACCCGTAATTCATTTTCTTTCAGGACTTGAGATGGTCTAAATGATCAACCTAAGAACCTGAAAACTCTGTTTGAGCAGGGCACTTCTTTTAAAATTATACTGTCCGATAACGGACATCTTTTGTCCTGTGCACGGACAGAATATTTGGGGCATTGCGCCAAATTTCTCTTATTCACCCAGGAGAACAGAGGTTGGCACGCTTATTGCTATATAAGAGGGTGGTTAGACAAATGAAAGAAAAAAATAACACGGAGGAAAAAATGAGACTCATAGAGAAAGCATTGATCTTGTTAGCGGCTATTGTTATCAGCCTGACCGCATTCAGTTTGATTTCTGGGCCTGCAGTGGATATGGTCAAAGTGGGAAAACAGGCCGGATACGAGATCATCACCAACTGGATTGCGAAAACAGATGTGGCCTCTGATCATACCAGAACAAGAAAAGCTTGAGATCACCAGGCCGACAAAAATGAAGAGGTCCAACATCAAACTTAGGGATTGGCTGGTAAAGATGGCCTTTGCCTGTCGAGTCAGCCAATCCCTCAACCAGTTTTTGATCCCACCGTTTTTTTCTCCCGCTTTTATCCCTTCCCGCTTTTTTAAATCCTCTCCCTTGAGACGTCCTCACGTCTAATTCCTCACGATCGTTTCGATTTTAAGAGCTTTAATTCCTTTGCCTGCGAAATAGTCTCGCAATACTCGAAGAAAGCCTCCAGGTATTTGACTCTGTAGGGAGCGTTGTCGAAAATTTCTCTGGCCTTTTCATCTTTGCAGGTGACCAGGTGTATATCGGTGAGATCGTCTTTGGTTGAGAAGACGTCAAAAGTCAGAACTCCGGGCTCATTGTCATACACAGAATTTGCATAATCGTCGATAGCTTTTTTGGCTTCGGCGATCTTGTCTTTGCGAATGGTGTATTGGAACATCGTGTGAATCATGAGTTTTCTCCCTTACGGAAAGCATGGGCTTCCTGTTGAAAATCAAGCACCAACATGCGTGTATTATACAGACATCTTTTGAAGAAAATAAACAGCGCAGGAAAGATTAGTTTGGGAAACGGACCCTGCATCAGCCAGTGGAGTTGTGTTCGATTTTCATTTATAATATTCAGTTCAGGGATTGAATTGGTCCACACATTGGCGTATACTCCTCCATTTTATATCCCCAGAAGATGGGCATACTCTGATGGACGCAATCAGCCATGAAGGTTAGAGACAGATGAAGATCGAATTGAAAAAACTCCGGAATATCGGTATCAGTGCGCACATCGACTCCGGCAAGACCACACTGACAGAGAGGATCCTGTACTATTGCAAAAAAATACGCAGGATCCATGAAGTCCGGGGAAAAGATGGCATCGGAGCCACCATGGATTCCATGGAATTAGAGAGGGAAAGAGGGATCACCATAACATCGGCGGCCACCAATGTGGAATGGGACGGTTTTTCGATAAACATCATCGACACACCCGGGCACGTGGATTTCACCATAGAAGTGGAGCGTTCTCTCAGAGTTCTCGACGGCGCTATCCTGGTCCTGTGTTCTGTGGGCGGGGTGCAGTCGCAATCCATTACGGTCGACCGTCAGCTTAAACGCTATAAAGTCCCAAGCCTCGCATTTATAAACAAATGCGACAGGATCGGAGCCAATCCGTATAAAGTCAAAGATCAACTGGTCAAAGACCTAGGGCGCAATGCCGTGTTGATGCAGATTCCCATTGGCCTTGAATCCAACCACAAGGGGGTGGTTGACCTCGTCACCATGAAGGCGCTTTATTTTGATGGCCCTTCCGGAGAGATCGTCCGTGTTGAGGGCATCCCTCCGGATTTGAGCGATGAGGCTGAATCCAAGCGGGAGGAGATGCTGGAGGCCGTCTCGATGTTTTCGGAAGAGTTGATGGCGGCGATCTTTGAAGACCAGGTGACAGATGAGCTTATTTATGATGCGGTGCGAAAAGGGGCTATATCGAACAGTCTGACGCCAGTTTTTATGGGATCTGCATACAGGAACAAGGGTGTTCAGCCCCTGCTGGATGCCTTTGTCAGGTATCTTCCTGATCCCTCCGAGGTCGAAAACTTTGCCATCGATTTGGATCAGGGGGAGAAAGAAATCAAGCTGGAGGCAGATCCGGATGCTGACAGTGTGGCCTTGGCTTTCAAGCTAGAAGAGGGGCAGTATGGGCAGTTGACTTATATCCGGATCTATCAGGGAAGCCTCAGGAGAGGAGAGGCGCTTTATAACACACGCTCTCAAAGGACGTTCAAGGTGGGTCGTCTGATCCGGATGCATGCGGACAGCATGGCGGATATTGATGAGGCCGGGGCAGGAGATATTGTGGCCCTCTTCGGAATCGAATGCGCCTCTGGTGACACCTTTGTGAAGCCAGGGCTCAACTTGTCCATGTCCTCCATCTATGTTCCTGATCCCGTGATCTCCCTTGCCTTGACGCCGATAGATAAAAAGGCGTCCGATAATATGGCTAAAGCACTGCAACGATTCACGAGGGAAGACCCCACATTCCGCACTCATGTCGATCCCGAATTGAACCAAACGCTCATTCAAGGGATGGGAGAGCTCCATCTGGATGTCTATGTGGAACGGATGAAACGGGAGTATAAGGTGGAGGTACAAACAGGGGCACCACAGGTGGCTTATCGAGAGACAATCGGCCAGAGTGCCGAATTTGATTACACCCATAAAAAACAAACCGGGGGGGCTGGCCAATTCGGCCGCGTCATCGGTCATATCGAACCCATGGGTCAGGGGAACTATGAGTTTATGGATGAGGTGAAAGGGGGACGTATCCCCAGGGAATTCATCCCCGCTTGCAACAGAGGTTTTCAGGAAGCGCTCAAGGAGGGGCCCTTGATCGGATTTCCTGTGGTGGGTGTCAGAGTCACTCTCGTCGATGGTCAGGCCCACTCCATCGATTCTTCAGAGATTGCCTTCCGTACGGCTGCCAGGCATGCTTTTAAGCAGGCTTACGGGAGAGCAAAACCTCATATCCTCGAACCCATCATGAAGGTTTCTGTCGAAGGTCCTTCGGAATTTGTGGGAAACATCTTTGCAACCATCAATCAGAGACGGGGAATCATTGTCAGTTCTGTCGAAGATGGGACCTTTGCCCGGATAGACGCGGAGGTTCCCCTGAGCGAGATGTTCGGTTACTCGACAACTCTCCGCTCACTGACCCAGGGAAAGGCGGAATTCACGATGGAATTTTTGAAGTACAGGAGAGTGCCCGCAAATATCTCTGAGGAATTAAAAACAAAATTCGACGAGATAAAAAGTCAGAAGCACAGTCATTAAGGAGTTAAGTTCTATGGTCAAAACTGAACTCATTAAACGCAGTCCTTTGAGGGTTCTGGAAGAGTCGATCCGGGGGGGCTTAGGCACGGGGAACATCGCCATCCTGGCTTCCCGGAAGGGTGTGGGAAAGACAGCCTGTCTTGTCCACATCGCCACAGATAAGCTGCTCCAGAACAAACCTGTCATTCATGTGTCGTATGCAAGCCGGGTGGACTATATCATCAAATGGTATGAGGATATCTTTAAAGAGATTGCCAAAACGCGTGATCTGGAGGGATCGATAGACGTCCATGACGAGATCATAAAGAACCGCGTCATCATGAATTTCAAGCAGGATGGAGCAAACACGGACCAGGTCTTGAAAAGCCTTGAGGCGATGGTCCAGTTTGGGCAGTTTGCTCCCCATACAGTGATTGTTGATGGATACGATTTTTCGTTGGGAACTCCTGAGGATCTGCTGAAGTTCAGAGAATTTGCCATCAAAGTCGGCACAGAGGTGTGGTTCAGCGCATCACTCAGAGGAGAAGAGCCGCTCTTTGATGAACAGGGTGTGCCGGTCGTTCTTCAGCGGTATTTGGATGAAATCGCCGTCTTGATCACTCTGGCTTTTAAGGAAGAATTTGTGCGGCTCAATTTGATAAAGTGCCATGAATGTCTCTCTCTAGGAGAGTTACCGCTCAAGCTCGATCCCCAATCGCTCCTCATCGCCAAATCTGAGCAACCCTGACGCACTTCATGTGACTTTGTCGCGCCTCGTTTGTTGAGGTGCCCTTCAATAGAATAAAAAAATTGCCAACCTTTTTTATCTGTTTACGTCTATATGTATATAGCAATCCTAATAATTTGAAACAAATGATTCAGAGGGTGCAAAACATTTTATACAGAGTTTATTGCGAATCTATTACGAAAAAGCTGAATTTATCTTAGGAGGAGCGATTGGACCTTTTGACAAGGGCTGAAGAGTTGATCCTGCTGGCTGTATGGCGGCTCAAAGAAAGCGCCTATTGCCTGCCCATTCATGAGCAGGTTTCCCAGATCACGGGAGAAAAATTGTCACTCGGGTCCATTTACATGCCTTTGGACCGTCTCGTGAAGAAGGGATGCCTAGAATCCTATCTTTCTGATGCCACTCCCGAAAGAGGGGGACGTCACAAGCGGATCTATCAACTGACGCGTGAGGGATTAAAAGCCTTGCAGAAAATCCGGAACGTGCAGGACAGGATGTGGCAAGGGATCTCAGATTTGATTGAAGAAGGTTAAGGTGAGTTTTTCAAGATCACATCACGAACCGCCAAAGTTGGCCGAATGGCTCATGCGGCGGATCTTACCCGATGGCACGTGGGACACGCCTGTCGGAGATTTTGAGGAGTTTTACAATTCTCTGACGAAAGATCGGGGACTTCATTTTGCCAGAATGTGGTACTGGGGTCAGGTTCTCAAGCTGATCCCGGCAAAAATTTTGAATTCGATGTATTGGAGCGTCCAGATGTTTAAAAACTACCTGAAAGTGGCATTACGGAATATCACCCGACACAAAGGATTTTCGTTCATCAACATCGCTGGCCTGGCGGTGGGAATGACCTGTTGTATCCTTATATTTTTATGGGTCCAGGACGAGAAGAGTTATGATCAGTTCCACACAAAGAGAAAAAACCTCTACATCGTGGCCACTCATATTAAGTACGGTAGCGGTACTGCCACATCGAGTGGAACCCCTTCAGCCTTAGGGCCTGCGTTGAAAAATGAATATCCTGAGATCGTAAACTCTGTTCGCTTTTGCAATGGCCCCCATGCCCTTTATTTCACATATGAAGACAATAAGTTCAGGGAGGAAGTAGAGGCTGTGGACCCGTCGTTCCTCCAGATGTTTTCTTTTCCATTGATCTTAGGAGATGCTGAGACGGCCCTTGAAAATCCGCACTCGCTTGTTTTATCCGAACAGATGGCCCGGAAATATTTCGGGACGAACAATCCTGTCGGTCAAACCATCCGGGTGGACAACACATATGATTTTACAGTGACGGGTGTGCTTAAAAACGTGCCGCCCAACTCCATCTTTCAATTTGATTGTCTCGTACCTATTACTTTGTTGAAAGAACTATGGGACTCTCCTGAGCTCCTGGACAGGTGGTCAAATCTCTCCTTCACGACCTATCTCCAGCTTCAAGACACTGTATCCCCCGAGGTCTTCAGCAGCAAGATCACCGGTAGGATCAATAAGGATTATCCAGGGGATGATGTCAAACCCTTCCTCTGGCCATTCACGAAGATCTATCTGCATGGTTTGGGAACCGGTGGAGGCCGTATCCTCAGAGTGCGGATGCTGTCCATGGTGGCGCTGTTTGTGCTGGTTATTGCCTGTGTCAATTTCATGAACCTGACAACGGCCAGATCTGGGGTGCGGGCCAAAGAAATCGGGATGAGGAAGGTCACCGGGGCTTACAAGATCGACATCATCAAACAGTTTTTCGGTGAATCGGTCCTGCTCGCTTTCCTCTCACTATGTCTCAGCGTTGTTTGCGTCCTCTTGCTTCTTCCGGTCTTTGGTGGTCTCACAGGGAAAACGCTGAGCTTGAATGTATGCGATAACCCCCTTCTGGTTTTGGGCCTTTTAGGGATTGCGGTTCTTACAGGACTTTTAGCCGGGAGTTACCCTGCCCTGATGATGTCATCCTTCCAGCCGGTAAAGATCATGAAGGAGTCAGCCGGAGCTGGGTCGAAAAAGTCGATTCTCAGAAAGATTCTCGTTGTTTTCCAGTTTGTGATCACCATAACTCTCATCATCCGGACTTTAGTGGTCTATAAACAACTGGACTATATGCAGAATAAGGACCTGGGCTTCCATAGAGATCACCTTGTGTATGTCCCTCTGAACGGCCCCCTTAACGAGCACTATGATGCGGCGAAGCAGGAGCTGCTCAAAGTTCCGGGCATTTCCAATGTTTCGTTGACTTCGCGCACTCCTCTTCTTTTTGGTTCCAGCGGGAGTAACTGGGAGTGGGAGGGAAAGAGTGAAGACACGAATCCCTCCATCCGGTATTTTTGTTGCGATTGTGATTTTATAAAAACATTCGAGGTAGAGATGGCTCATGGCCGGTTTTTCTCGGAAGAGCTTACCAAAGGAAACTCTCTCCAATCCGGGCAGATTGTGATCAACGAACAATTTGCAGAAATCATAGGAAAGGAAAATCCAGTGGGGATGCGGCTTTCACACAGCGGACAGCAGGCCACTATCATAGGTGTTGTCAAGGATTTCAACTACTGGCCCCTTTACTGGCGAAGCGGGCCCTTGATCATTTTCCACAAGAGTTACAATGATGAACCCCATCGTTATCGTTATATATTTGCAAAGATCAGTCCTGAGAATCTTCCCCGGACAATTGCTGGAATCAAAGATGTCTATGAAAAGTTCAGTCCAGAATTTCCCTTCATATATCGGTTTCTCGATGAGGATTATGTCGGTCTATATGATGCTGAAGAACGAACAGGTTCTGTCGTAAAATATTTTTCTCTTCTCGCTATCCTGGTGTCTTGTCTTGGGCTTTTCGGGCTGGCGTCCTTTTTAGCGGAGCAGCGTACAAAGGAGATCGGCATTCGTAAAGTTCTTGGGTCATCGGTTCCGGGGATCGTCCTGATGCTTTCCAAAGAATTCGTCAGGTGGGTCGCACTGGCTAACATTATCGCCTGGCCCATCGCTTGGTTCATGTCTTTGTTATGGCTCCGGAACTTCGCCTACCGTACATCGATGCACATCTGGATGTTTGTGTTTGCGGGTGCGCTTGCCTTGGTTATCGCTGTTATCACCGTAAGCTTCCAATCCGTCAAAGCCGCTACCGCAAATCCCGTCGACTGCCTCCGTTACGAATAGCGTAAAAGGGGACAGTCCCCTTATTTATTCTTTGAGATCTTTGGTTTAAGATGCCCGCTGCGTTTCTGGGGTTGTGGGGATGCAAAATCCAGCGCAGGTGCATTCGTGAAGAAAGTGATATAATTGCCATTGATCGATGTGTACGCCAAAAGAGATAGCCTTCAAGTTTTTATACGACAACAGTCTTTGTGTCGACAAGATCGCCCCTGACGCTGTGCTCGATGATTTTCTATCAGAGATGGATTTGGGACTCGCCGGGAAGAAAAGTTCACTGGCCATGATACCCACTTTTATAAGGATCGATCAACCGGTCGTCGCTTTTAAGCCTGTTATCGCTCTCGATGCAGGAGGGACCAACCTCCGTGTGGCAAAAGTCGTGTTCGATCGGGATGGAAATCCCAAAATCAGCAACTTAACCCAACACAAGATGCCTGGCAGCGTAGAGAAATTGAGCAAAGATGAGTTTTTTGACACGTTTGTAGAATTCCTACGGCCACTAGCAGATAAGGCTGATTCTGTGGGATTTTGCTTTTCCTATCCTGCAGAGATATCTCCGGGTCGTGATGGTAGGCTGCTTTCCTGGACGAAAGAGATCCAGGCGCCCGAAGTCGTGGGTGAGTTTATCGGCAAAAACATTTTCGACAGGTTGGAGCGAAAAGGGTACAAGCTGAAATTTACGCTTCTCAACGATACGGTCGCGACACTGATGGCAGGAAAGAGCATCGACTCATCCCAAAGGTACGATACCTATGTCGGTTTTATCCTGGGAACAGGCACGAACACGGCTTATGTCGAGCACAATCGGAACATCACAAAGCGCCAAGATCTGGATCCTGAAAAATCTCAGCCCATTAACACCGAATCGGGTAACTTCAGCAAATGTCCTCGTAGCCCTATAGATGAAGAGTTTGACCGATTGACGAAGAACAGAGGTCAATATAAATTTGAGAAAATGATCTCTGGAGCGTATCTCGGAGGACTGTGTTTAACGTCCCTAAAAATAGCCGCAGAGCAAAAACTCTTTTCCCGGGAAGCGACACAATGGCTTGTATCCCAAAAGGCGCTCTCAACGGTGGATCTGGATGTTTTTTTGAGAGACCCGACTCAAGGAATCTTTGTCAATTCGAAGATGACCTCTGCCGGAGACAGAATGCTTGCCCTGCATCTGTGTTCGGCCATTGTGGAGCGGGCGGCATTCCTCGCAGCCATCAATATCGGTGCGGCCATAATCAAATCAAAAGGGGGGAGATCCCGGGAGCGTCCTGTCTGCGTGAACGTGGATGGCTCCACCTACACCAAGATCAAGGATTTTTCCCGCCTGGTCGAGGGATACTTGGGGAAGATCCTCGGTCCGAAACACGTGTTTTATGAGCTTATCCGCGTGGACGATTCTCCCCTTATCGGAGCGGCTGTGGCAGGGCTCATGGGTTGAGGATTTGACTCCAGAAATGTCCTGTGGTAAAAGAAAAATTCAGCGGTTTTACGAGGAAGAGAAACCTCTATCCTTTCCTCGGTTTTTCTTTTTTCAAAAGCAGCAGAAAGGGAAAAGAGGGAGAGCGTCTTTTCCCATGTATGAATGAGAAGAGGAGTTTGCCATGTTTAAGGTCGTTTTGCTCCGCCATGGAGAAAGCGTTTGGAACAAGGAAAACCTTTTTACGGGTTGGACAGATGTGGATCTGAATGAAAAAGGCATCCAGGAGGCTGTGGAGGCCGGTAAAGTTCTCAAAGAAGAGGGGTATATTTTTGATGTGGCCTACACCTCCGTGTTGAAAAGGGCCATCCGGTCCTTGTGGCTGGCCCTGGACGAGCTGGATTTGATGTGGATTCCGGTCTACAGGTCTTGGCGGTTGAATGAACGTCATTACGGGGCTTTGCAGGGATTGAACAAAGCGGAGACAGCGAAAAAATATGGCGAGGAAAAAGTGCTTCTCTGGAGGAGAAGCTATGACGTCCGTCCCCCGTTGCTGACAGAGGATGATGAGCGCTATCCTGGCAGGGATCCGCGCTATGCGATGCTGCCTAAGCACCTCTTAACGCTGGGAGAGTGCCTCAAAGACACGGTCGAGCGGTTCCTTCCTTACTGGGAAGATGTTGTCGCGCCGGCGATCCTCGAGGGAAAGCGCGTGATCGTATCCGCTCACGGAAACAGCCTCCGCGCTCTCGTCAAACACCTGGACGAACTCAGCAACGAGGAGGTCATTAGCCTGAATATCCCGACGGGGATTCCTCTGGTTTATGAACTCGACAAAGATCTCCAACCGATAAAGAGCTATTACATCGGCGACCATGAGGCGGTGAAAAGGGCGATGGAGGCTGTGAAAAAACAAGGAAAGGCAAAGTAAATTCCTTCACTCATTTTGAACGAAGGGAGGGTTTGACGGTTGGCCGAGCCTCACGACGGTCAGTTTGGCCGGAAGGCCGTTAAAGGGGAGTATGAGAATTTTTCGAAGGAGATATCTATGACTGGATCAAAATCGAAGACTAGATCGTACAAAGATTTAGGAGTCGTCAACACGAGAGAGATGTTCAGAAAGGCCATGAAAGGGGGATATGCTGTTCCTGCCTATAATTTCAACAACATGGAGCAACTGCAGGCCATCGTTATCGGCTGCTTGGAATCCCGGTCCCCGGTCATTCTTCAGTGCTCGGAAGGTGCCATCAAGTACATCCATCCGGCCATGCTGCCGGATATGGTCCATGGGGCAATCGCCATGATTTTGAGTTTGGGTGGTCACATCCCTGTGGCGCTCCACCTCGACCACGGTGCAACCTTCAAGATCGCCAGATCCTGCATCGATTCCGGTTTTTCTTCTGTGATGATCGATGGGTCTCATTTTCCTTACGCAGAGAATGTCAGGCTGACAAGGCAGGTCGTGGATTATGCCCACACCAAGGATGTCACCGTTGAGGGGGAATTGGGCGTGCTTGCCGGGATAGAGGAAGATGTTTCTGCCGAAGCTTCCCACTATACCAAGCCCGAAGAAGTGGAGGATTTTGTGACGAAAACAGGGGTTGATAGCTTGGCCATTTCGATCGGCACTTCACATGGAGCGTATAAATTTAAGTTGAAGCCGGGCGAAACGGTTCCGCCGCTGAGGTTTGACATACTCGAAGAGATCGAAAAACGTCTTCCGGACTTTCCCATCGTACTCCATGGGGCATCCTCCGTCATTCCCGAGTATGTCGAGATGATCAACATGTTCGGCGGCAGGCTCGATGAAGCCGTGGGTATTCCCGAGGAGCAACTGCGGCAAGCGTCCCAGTCCTCTGTCTGTAAGATCAACATCGACAGCGACGGCAGGCTGGCCATGACTGGGACGATACGACGTGTGTTCGCAGAAAAACCGAAAGAGTTTGACCCCCGGAAGTACCTGGGCCCTGCCCGTGAAGCGTTGATCGCCATGATCAAATACAAGAACGAGCACGTCTTGGGGAGTGCGGACAAGGGATAGGCAGAGTTATCCTGGGAAAGGGATTTTTCATGGAGCTGGCTATCGCAGATTCGGGTCAAGGAGGAGAGAATGGACAGAGATAACCTTGATTTATCCATAATGACTTTAGGGGAATGCCGCATCCCTTCTCCCATGACAGGGGTTCCTTATGTGGACGATGGAGAGCACGTGCTCTATCATTCGAACTACAGAAAGATCAAGCCTTTCTTTGAAGCTTGCAAGGAGCCTCCATGCTTCGAGATGGCAGGGCCTCGAGAGAAGATTTTTTTCGACCCCTCTAAGCTCAAGTGCGGGATCGTCACCTGCGGAGGCCTCTGCCCTGGTCAGAACGACGTCATTCGCGCGATTGTCATGAGCCTGTTCTATCACTACGGCGTGAAAACTATCTTCGGCTATCGTTATGGGTTTGAAGGACTGGCCTACAAGTACGGCCACACTCCCTTGGAATTGGATCCCGATGTGGTCGATGAGATCCACAAGTACGGCGGAACGATCCTCGGCTCTTCACGCGGGCCGCAAGATATTGCTGAGATGGTCGACACCCTTGAGCGAATGAATGTGGGCCTTCTGTTTACGATCGGAGGAGATGGAACCTTGAGAGGAACTCAGGCCATTGTCGAAGAGATCCTTCGGCGGAGGGTGAAGATCGGTGTTGTGGCAATACCAAAAACCATAGACAACGATATCTCCTATGTGGAAAAATCTTTCGGTTTCGAGACGGCTGTTTCCGAGTCGAGAACGGCCATATACGGTGCGCACACAGAGGCTCTTGGGGCGAGGAACGGAGTGGGATTGGTGAAGCTCATGGGCCGATGCTCAGGTTTTATCGCCGCCTACGCATCTCTGGCACATAACGATGTCAACTTCTGTTTGGTGCCTGAGGTGCCTTTTTCCCTCGAGCGTTTCCTCGAGGCACTGCAGGAGAGACTGAAAGCCCGAGGACATGCGGTTATTGTGGTGGGAGAGGGAGCGGGTCAGAACCTGATGAAAAGGTCACAGGATCGAGATGCATCGGGCAACCTTAAACTGGGAGACATTGGAGTTTTCCTCAGGGATCAGATCGAGAGCTATTTCAAAAAAATAGGCACAGACGTCAATTTAAAATACATCGACCCGAGCTATCTCATCCGCAGCGTGCCGGCCAACGCGAGTGATTCCGCGTTCGGGCTTGTTCTGGGGCACAATGCGGTGCATGCCGCGATGACGGGCAGGACGAACATGCTTGTGGGTTACTGGAACCACCAGTTCACACATGTGCCGATCCCGTTGGCCGTATCCGAACGGAAACAGATCAATCCCCATGGGAGGCTGTGGAGCAATGTCCTTTCGTGCACGGGTCAGCCCAAAGACTTGCGGTAGAATCCAGGCGAGATCGAGCCGGGCGAAATTTGCGAAGAAATGATATGGCGGAAATAAACCATTCGGGGTGTAACGAATGAAAAATGTCGATCAATTGCGACAGGATGCTGAAACCATTTTTCACGCTGGGCTTAGCGCTGTTGACTCAGCAACTGCTGTGACAAAATGCCTTCACCTCAAAGACAATGGATTGGTGGTCGACAGCCACGCCTATGACCTCGCGGCGTATAAAAATGTCTATGTGGTGGGGGCGGGAAAGGCCTCGGCGGCGATGGCGAGCGCAGTTGAAGAAATCCTCGGTGATCGTATAAAAGGCGGACTGGTAAACGTCAAGTATGGACACGTCAAGCCGTTGCGCGTGATCCGCCTGAACGAGGCGGGCCATCCTATCCCTGACGAGGCGGGCTTGCGCGGAACTCGAGAGATCGTCCATATTCTCGAGCATTCCGGCGAGCAGGACTTGATTCTGTGCTTAATCTCTGGTGGGGGATCAGCGCTTCTACCCTACCCCGCTAAAGGGATTTCACTCGATGAGAAGAGACGATTAACCCAGGTTCTTTTAGAGTGTGGGGCCACGATCCAAGAGGTGAACGCTCTGCGGAAGCATGTCTCTCATGTCAAAGGGGGAAGGCTGGCTCGATTGGCCTATCCTTCGACGCTGATCACATTGATGCTGTCTGATGTGATCGGAGATGATCTGGACAGCATCGCCTCAGGCCCCACAGTTCCAGATGGCAGCACATTTGAGGATTGTCTGCAGATCCTGGGAAAGTATTCGATTCGGGGCAAAGTTCCAGAGGCCGTCCTCTCTCATCTTCAGAGCGGCGCCAAAGGAGCTATCGAAGAAACGCCGAAGGCCGGAAATCCTGTGTTCTCCAGGACACAGAATGTGATCGTTGCCAGCAATTCGCTTGCTCTATTAGCAGCTCAGCACAAGGCCAATGAGCTAGGATATAACAGTATGGTCTTGTCCTCTTCCATTCAAGGGGAGACCAAAGATGTCGCCCTCGTTCACGCAGCCATTGCCAGGGAAATATCAGAAGCCGATCAGCCGGTCCGGAAACCGGCATGTGTGATATCCGGCGGAGAGACCACAGTCACCATGAAAGGACAGGGATTGGGGGGCCGTAACCAGGAATTCGCTCTTGCTGCGGCGATCGCTATCGACGGTGTGAGGGATGTTGTTGTGCTGAGTGGCGGAACGGATGGGACGGATGGTCCGACGGATGCGGCAGGCGCGCTCGCCGATGGCACCACTGTAACTCGTGCAAAGTCCCTCGGGCTGGATCCTGTAGATTTCCTTCGCCGCAATGATTCTTACCATTTCTTCCACCCACTGGGCGACCTGCTCATGACCGGCCCAACATTCACCAATGTCATGGATTTGAGGCTCCTCATCGTTGGCGATTGAGTCTGTAAATCTTATTGACAGTTTAGAAAAAGCTCCTGCGTAGATTCATTCCAATAATAAAACCTGATAGTATCATTTGAGTTATTGCGATGAATCCCCGGGCATACGCATATCTCAGCTCAATTCAGTATTCCCTCTCTTAGAGTATCATTTTTTTTCAACAAGATATTTTTTCAGGTAGCGTGCTGTATGAGATTTTTGGGATCGGATGACGGCTTCTGGAGGTCCTTGGGTGACGATCTCTCCGCCTCGCTCCCCACCCTCAGGACCCAGGTCGATGATGTGATCTGCGCATTTGATCATATCGAGGTTATGCTCGATGACCACAACGGTGTTTCCCTCCTCGACCAGCTTTTGGAAGGCGTCGAGGAGGACAGCGACATCATCGGGATGAAGTCCGATCGTCGGCTCGTCGAAGAGATAGAGGATATTCTTGTTCTTCTCATGGACGAGATTATAGGCCAGTTTGATCCTCTGGAGCTCACCCCCGGAGAGGGTGGTTGTGGGTTGGCCGAGTCTCAAATATCCTAACCCCACTTCGATGAGAGGCGTCAATTTTTTGTAGATTTTTGTGTTATCCGAAAAAAAGTCCACGGCCTCGAATATGCTCATCTGGAGGATCTCATCAATATTTTTCCTCCTGTATTTGACTTCGAGGATATCGCCCTTAAAACGTTTGCCCTTGCAGGTCTCGCATGTCAGGACGATGTCTGAAAGAAACTGCATCTCGATGATCTGCTGTCCCGCCCCCTTGCATTCGTCACACCGGCCTCCATCGGTGTTGAAGGAGAAAAATCCCGGTTTGTATCCCAGGGCTTTGGCTTCTCTCGTTTGCGCGAACAGTTGCCGGATCTCATCCATGGCCTTGGTGTACGTGGCGGGAATGGACCGGGGAGAGGTGCTCAGCGGAGATTGGTCGACCATGATGATCTTGTCCACATGATCTTTTCCCTGAATGTCCTTGAATCCATCCGTGGATTGGCCGTTCCATCCTTTGAAGAGGATGTCATAGAGCAGGGTGCTTTTACCCGATCCTGAAACGCCCGTCACACAGGTGAAGGTATGCAAGGGGATATTCACATCGAGATGTTTGAGGTTGTGTTTGTGGGCCTCCGTGATGGTGATGAACTCCTTCGCTTTGCGTCTTTGTTCTGGGGGTTTTATCCTTTTCTCGTGCCTCATGTACTGGGCTGTGAGGGAATGTGAGGACTTGAGAAATTGGGGCATCGCTCCGGAAAACATCACCCGTCCCCCGTTTTCGCCCGCCCCTGGTCCAAGGTCGATAATAGCCTCCGCGGAGTTGATGATCTCGGGGTCGTGCTCCACGACCATCACCGTATTCCCCACCTCTTTCAGTGATCTCAGGATCTCGATCAAACGGTGATTGTCTCTCGCGTGGAGTCCGATGCTTGGCTCATCCAGCACGAAGAGCGTGCCCACGAGAGATGTGCTCAGGGCTGCGGCGAGGTTGATCCTCTGGGCTTCTCCGCCGCTGAGGGTGAATGTCATACGGTCGAGGGTGATATAGTCCAGCCCTACTTCAAGGAGAAATATCAGTCGCTCCCGGATCTCGGCGAGAAGTTTTTCTGCCACCTGTTTCTCGAATGCGGTCAGCTTCAAGGAGTTGAAGAAATCCTCTGCCTTCCGGACCGTTTTCCGTGTCACCTCACCGATGGAGAGACCGTTGACCTTGACGCTCAGCGCCTGAGGATTCAAGCGCATGTGTTTGCAGTCCGGGCAGGGGATGTATTTTCTGTAACGCGCAAGGAGAACGCGCACCTGGATTTTATATTTTTTTCTTTGGAGGCGGTCGAAAAAGCCCGAGACGCCTTTGTACCGGCCCTCCCCTTTAAAAACGAATTCCTTCCACTCGTCTGTCAGGTCCTCAAACGGGATATCCGTCGGGATTCCTCTACGTTGCGCCTCATCGAGCAAACGCCTCATGCGATGCCGGGATACGGGTTTTGTCCACGGCTCGATAGCCCCTTCCTCAAGAGATTTTGATTTGTCGGGAATGATCTTATCCTCATCAAAAACGGCAAGGTCTCCGAAGCCATGACATGTGGGGCAGGCTCCCTGAGGGCTGTTAAAGGAAAAAAGGTTGGGGTAAGGGTCTTCATACAGGATGTCACATGTTTTGCATTCCAGCCGATCTGAGAATAAGAATTTTCGTCCTTTTCCTGTGAGAACCTTGGCCCTGCCCTCACCTTTGACCATGGCGATCTCCAGTGAATCGGCCAGTCGTTCCCGTTCTTCTCTGTCCAGAGTCATCCGGTCTACGAGCACGTCCAGATGAGTATCTCTCTCAAGGTCTGCTTCGTCGAAATCCAGGATTGTGTTGTTTTCAACAAGGCGTGAAAAACCGTCTTTTCTGAGCTTTTCAAGGCCCCTCTCTCGCGGCCAGGAAAAAGAGATCCAGATTTTGGTCTCTGCTGGTTGCCTGTACAGGGTTTCGATCATGGAATCGATGGTGTCTCTCCGGACGGCTTTGCCGCATCTCAGGCAGTGGACGGTTCCGATCCGGGCGTACAATACTCTCAGGAAATCATAGATCTCTGTGACCGTAGCCACTGTGGACCGGGGATTTTTGGTGACCGCTTTCTGCTGGATGGCGATGGCCGGAGTGATCCCTTCGATCTTATCGGCGTCGGGTTTATCCATGCGTTCCAGGAACTGGCGTGCGTATGCGGATAGAGATTCGATGTATCGGCGCTGGCCCTCGGCATAGAGGGTGTCGAAAGCCAACGAAGACTTTCCTGACCCGGAGACTCCGGTGACGATAATGAGTTGATTCAAGGGGATGTCCAGGTCGATGGCCTTTAGGTTGTGAACCCGCACGCCCCTGAGAATGATTTTGTCCTTTGGTGCATTCATTTCAATTAAAGTTGTGTTTGTTATGGTATGCCCGGAATGCAGCACAACTGTCTATTATACAACGGAGTGATCTTAAAGAATCATATTATATGTCGCTCGGGGAGCTTTTCCAAATCCGTGATGAAAGAAATACGAGTGTC
>CAYOSH010000002.1:0-13165 GCA_964406575.1 uncultured Eubacteriales bacterium
CGTTTGGGAAACGGCCTCCCTATTGCGGGATAACCGCACTTTTTGCCAGAAGCATTGGGGAATGGATTGCGGAAGGGGAATATGGTATATTTGGGAAGGTGTTCAAGCTATTTGATAGGTATATCCTCAAAGAGATCCTACCCCCGTTTCTCATCGGGCTTCTTGTCTATTCCTTCCTTCTGTTGATGAACCAGATCCTTTTGCTTTCCGAGATCCTGATCACTAAAGGCGTTTCCTTGTCTGTAGTGCTTTCCTTGCTTTTTTATCTTTTGCCCTCTGTATTGGCCTTCACCCTTCCCATGTCTGTAGCCGTCGGCATATTGGCCGGCCTGAGCCGACTTTCCTCTGATTCTGAGGTTATCGCGTTCAAGACATTGGGGATTGGACACAAAAGAATCATCAGGCCGATTCTCTTTTTCGCTGTTTTAGGGTTTGTAATCACTTCAGCCCTCACGCTTTATCTTGCGCCTCGCTCCAACTATAAATGGAGGCAGATGTTCTTGCAGTCCGTTCTTTCCAAAGTACAGCTCAATATCAAGCCGCGGACGTTCAACGAGTCGATTCCCAACATGGTTCTCTATATCCAGGACATCGCTCAGGACAACGATTGGAGAAACCTTTTCATTTACTTTTCCGAACCGCGGGAAGAGCCACGGGTGGTTTTTGCGAAAAGAGGATCCCTGAACTTCCATCAAGAAGCCCAGAAAGTCACCCTGACGCTCACCGATGGAGTGCTCCACTCCTATCCTCTGGATGAACCGATCAAATACAGAGTGACCACATTCAAGACGTTCGAAGAGAATCTCCCTGTGCAAAATATTGTCTCGAGTTACTCGGGTGGAAAACATGTGAGGGACAAGGACATCGAAGAACTGAACCATGATGCCAAATCAATCCTTGAAGAGCTTGAAACATTCTCAGAGGAGGAAAAGTCATCTCCTCAATACCGGAACAAAAATCGGGACCTCATTTCTCATTGGGTGGAGATTCACAAAAAGTTTGCCCTGCCATTTGCTTGTTTGATCTTTGCCATTCTCGGTCTTCCTTTGGGTGCCACCACAAGGAAGGGAGGAAGGATGAGTGGATTCACGATCAGCATTGTGATCATACTCGTCTACTATATCTTGATCACAGCGGGTGAACAGCTGGCCATGGACGGAAAAATTTCTCCTTTCGTGAGCATGTGGGGGCCTAATATCTTGTTCGCGGTCATAGGGATCTATCTCTTCATTGAATCCGTCAACGAATCCTCTTTTTTTGTTCCTCTGCTCAGATTGTTTCGCCGAAAAAAAGATAAGGAGATTCCTGGAAAAGTTAAGGATATCAAAACTTCACGCTACAGCCTTCCGTTTTCCCTGCGCTTCCCCAATATTCTCGACCGGTACATTATGAGAAAATACCTGCTTATTTTTGGAATGGCATTTTTCAGCATGCTTTTTATATTTGTGATCGTGACATTTTTTGAACGGATCGGAAGTGTTTATGAACACAACAAGCCCCTAAGCCTGTTCTTCCATTTTATTTGGCTAAAAATGCCCGAGTTTGTCCATTATGTTCTTCCGGTCTCGGCACTGATTGCGGCACTTTTAAGCTTGGGGCTTTTGAACAAATTCAACGAAATCACAGCCATGAAAGCCTGCGGGATCAGCATTTATCGGATCATAACGCCGTTGCTGTTCATGGGGATCGTGGTCAGTTTTCTTTCCTATTACCTCCAAGAGAATATTCTTCCTTTTTCGAACAAAAAGGCAGAGGAGGTGTGGTATCAGATCATCGATGTCCCTGCGAGATCCTATCGCCATCTCGATCGCCGGTGGGTCCTGAATCGGGAAGGTAACCGCATCTACAATTACAGCTATTTGGATCAAGAAGCTATGGCCTTTAATCACCTCTCCGTTTTCGAAATCGACGCCGTAAAATGGATGCTAGAGAGGAGGATCTTCGCTGAGAAAGGGTATCTCCAAGGAAATACTCTTCTGTTGACAAAATCCTGGTACAGAATTTTTGACAGAGACAGACCTGTGAAGTATGAGACCAAGGAAGAAATGATTCTTCCCGGGGTGGAGGATAAAAACTTTTTCCTGAAAGAGTGGGAAGAACCTGACCAGATGAGCTACGGCGAGCTCCGACGATACATCCGGAATATCGAAGAAAAGGGTTTTGAAACCACCCGGTTCAAGGTCGACCTCCATCACAAAACCTCATTTCCCTTGGCCACTTTCATCGTGACTCTTTTAGGGATCCCTTTTGCCTTTTCCATGGGGAAAAAGGGGACCCTGGTCGGCATCGGGGTGAGCATGGGCATTGTCATGATCTACTGGGGTGCCATCGGGATATTCAAAAGTCTTGGACATGTGAACTATCTCAGCCCATTTTTGGCGGCGTGGGGGCCCAACCTCATCTTTGGATTGATCGGAGTCTACCTGATCCTTTCGTTGCGCACGTAATGCTTTGCCTCCCGCCTCAAAATAGTCTTTTTTAGCTTTCAAGCACGCGTCTGTTTGAGGGATGCGTTCACATCCGTCAGGGATCCCCTATGGGTGTGGCGATAGAAAAAGTGGAAAAGGGCCAGAAAGGATTGAACTTAATTTACATCTTGTATTTCCCGAAATCCTCGGGCCTTAAGTTTTCCAACCACTTTTTGAGTTTTTCTGAATCCTCAAGGTCTTCGTCGAATTTGAGGCTGTGCGCTTTTTTCACGACATCCTCGTTAACGAATATGGGTACATCCATACGGAGGGCGAGGGCAATAGCATCCGAAGGCCTTGAGTCGATGGCATAGATGTCATTATTGTATTTGCAAAAAATCGTCGCATAAAAAGTGTTTTCTCTGACATCGTTCACCACGATCTTTTCGACAGGAATATCGAATCTTTCCAGCAGGTTTCTGAGGAGATCGTGAGTCATCGGACGCGGTGTTGAAATGTTTTCCATCTTCAGGGCGATGGCATTCGCTTCAAAAACGCCGATCCAAATAGGAAGCATATGCTCGCTGTTCGGGTCTTCAAGAACAACAATGGGCATCTTTGATATAGGGTCAACCACTAGCCCTTTGATTTTCATTTCAATATCCATCATGGCCTCCGTGACGTCTAAAACATAAATATATAGTCCCATCTCCGGGTTGTCAAGAAATCCACCCTTACGTAAGCATCCTTATTTCCATGATAAGGGCATTAGACGTAAAAAAGAGCGAGTCACTGTCCTTATGAGTCGGATGGTGGTGGGTGGGGGGGTCGTTGACGAATATGGACTGTGACGAACGCCTGCTATTATCATTTGACTTGAGAGCATCACCGAAATAAGGATGTTTCCCATCCCTGAGGCCTGCATTTCTGAATTCATTTGAATGATATCCGAGTGTCTCAACCGGGGATTGCTCAAAAGAATAATAGGAAAGTCTTGGGATTTCACGCTTTCTAAATGGGGGGACCGTTTCCCACACTTTTCCTTCCCACGGTGTTGGGAATGCTTCGGTTGCTGTGTTAAGGATAGAAGATCTCGGCGATATTTTCTTCCTGTCCTGCGATGATCAGGATATCCCCTTCACGGATAACCTCCTCGGCTGAAGGGATTGTGATGGTTTTTGGCGGGTATTTCCTTTTTATCATAAGGACATCGATCCTGTGGACGGCTTTGAGGTCGAGGTTCTTCAAGCTTTTGTCCCAAAAAAGCGATGGGGCTTCGATCTCCATGATTTTGTATCCGGCGCTTAGATCAAAGGTCTTTCCTGGTTGGCCGAACTTCAGCTTCTCGACGATCCCGGATGTCGCTTCCCTTTTTATGATCTCGTTATTGTATGCTTCGATGGCGTCTTTCCTTTTGACCACACCTTTGAGTTTTTTCCCTTCCAGGACCGGGATCTCTGCCACATCTTCCCTCCCGAAGATCCTCATGGCCTTCTCCATGTTGTCCTCATATTCAAGCTGGATTCCGGGAACAGAGATATCCTCGGCGATGACGAGAGAATCCAGGAGCTCTTTCTGGAGGACGAGTTTTTTCAACTGATTTAGAGCGAAACATCCGATGTAATTGTTCTCTCCGTCCACGATCTGAAAGGCATGGTGCTTGCCGCTGATGGCTTGGTCTACGATCCTTCCGACATGCTCTGTGTTCAAGAATTTCTGATAATCGTGACTGATAAAATCCTTCACTGGAAGGGACCTCAATATGTTCACCTCGCGTCCTTCTTTGAAAAAGATGCCTCTGCGGCGGAGTTTCATGGTGTAGATAGAGCCCCTGTGTACGCCCACACTAATGAAAGACGCGATGATACAGGAAAGCATTAAGGGGAGGATGATTTTGTAGTCGTTTGTCAGTTCAAAGATGATAATGATCGCTGTGATCGGCGCGTGCGTCGCGCCTGCCAGCACCGCGCCCATCCCGACGAGCGAAAAGGCTCCCGGTGAGGACATCGAATTCGGGAAAGCACTGTGGAAGACAGAGCCCACGACATTTCCTGTCATGGCACCCAGGAAGAGCGAGGGCGCAAAGATCCCGCCGGAGCCGCCCGAGCCAAGCGTCAAAGAGGTGGCAAGGATTTTGGCGAAAACAAGCACAAGCGCCAGCCACAGCCCCAGATGGCCAAGAAGCACGGCATCCATGGCTTCGTAGCTCACCCCAAATACTTGAGGAAAACTAAGGCCGATTACTCCCACGAGAAGCCCTCCCAATGCGGGTTTGATGAGAGGATGCATTCGGAGTCTGTCGAATCTGTCTTCGAGAAAATAGAGGATTTCAATGAACAATATGGCCACGAAACCACTCACAATTCCCAGAAGCACATAGGGACCGATCTCCCACATGCTGCTCAACGTGTACTTTGGTACAGTGAATGAAGAGAAGTTTCCAGCAATAAAGCGTGAGGTTAGAGTGGCGATTACGGATGCCACGATGATCGGGCTGAAGGCAAACACCCCGAATTCTCCGAGGATGACTTCTACGGCAAAAAGCGCTCCTGCAATGGGGGCGTTGAACGTTGCACCGATTCCTGCGCCCGCACCTGCGGCCACGAGTGTTCGCATCCCCTTTCCTTTGATTCGGAAAAATTGACCGATGGTTGAGGCCAGGCTGGAACTGATCTGCACGATCGGGCCTTCCCGCCCACTCGAGCCTCCGGAGCCGATACAGATCGAAGAAGCCAGCGCTTTAACCACTGCCACCCGGTTGCGAATTTTTCCTGAACGGAAGACCAGAGCTTCCATGATCTCTGGAACGCCGTGACCCTTTGCTTCTCTGGCGCCGTAGTAAATCAGAGGTCCGACCAGCAATCCTCCTACCGCAGGGATGAGGATGGTGAAATACCATGGCTGTTTTTGGACAGCGGCAAGAATGTTAGGGGCTCTCCACAAAATGTCTTGAAAGAAGCGGATCATAAGCTTGAACAGGATAGAGGCTAAGCCGGCAATGAATCCCACCAGGACCGCCATCCAGATGAGGTGGAAGTGTTCGATGAATTCGTTGTCTTTAAAATTTAATTTCATGACAAAAGTTTCATTTATAAAAAAGCTATTTTACCATAGAAATTGAAATTATCGGCAGCTTTTGTGAAAACTTCAGGCAGAACATGGATTATTTACGAGTAGAGGCTAACCCACCAAACCCTAACATTAAGCTTGAGGCGTCGGCCCATGAAGTTGGGGTGGCTGGATCGGCGCTGAAGGGAATTTTATCGCTGATAAATATTTAAGGATAACGCATAAATATTTGGGGATAAAAGGAAGGCGATAGCCAGGATTATTATTAATAAAGCTTTTGGAATAGCATAGTCTTATGTTTATAACAGCAGGTATCGGCAGTTCTTATGAAGAGTGCAGGTTAGAAGAGTTTGAGCTGACAGGCATCTGCGGATGATTCCTCGTCAAAGAGGTTGATGATGCCATAAGTCCCATCATGACCGGGGAGGATCCTCACCTGGCCTTTTCTCATTCGATCGATGCCGAGAGCGATTTTTTCCGAATTCAGTTGCATGAGCTGGGAGATGGGGATTTCTGTAAGGATCCTGTGTTCATCCCCGAATTCATGGATATAGCGAAAATAGATCTCCCAGACGCTTTTGCATGCCGGCGTTTTTCCGATGGCCTGGGCTATGATCTCATTCAGCGGAATGAGATTTTTATACGGGATTCTCATAGGAGGGAGCTGGCCGGGCTCCCGGTCTGCGAGCTCTGCAACTCTGTGCATCACACCGATCGTCAATTTTTTTCCACATTGCGGGCATATTCCTCTATGCTGGAGTGTCTCCTCAGGAGAAAAAACGGTGTTGCAATTTCTGTGGCCGTCATAGTGATATTTCCCTTCCTCCGGAAAAAATTCAACCGTATAGAGAAACTTTTCAGGATCCTTGCGCTTTATCGCCTGAACAAGGGCGTCGTAGGAGAACTCCGTGTCAAACACATTGGCCTCTCTCCCGATTTTTGAGGGGGAATGAGCATCAGAGTTGGAGATGAGAGTGTATTTGTCCAGTTGTGAGAGGCGCCAGTTCATCGCGGGGTCTGAAGAGAGTCCTGTTTCCAGAGCAAAAATATAAGGGGTCATTTCCTCGAAGCAGTCTTCGATGAGGTCGAATCCCGAGTTGGCCCCGAAAAGGGAAAACCAAGGCGTCCAAATATGAGCGGGGATCACCACACACCTCGGGCAGAGATTGGCAACTATTTTGGCAAAATCTTTGGCGTCCAGGCCCAGGATGGGGCGTCCGTCTGACCGGAGGTTGCCGATCCCAGAGAGCCGGGTGTTGATCTTGTCGATGGATTCGAAATCCGGAGCAAGGAGAAGGATGTGGATCTTCCGGACCCTGCCCTTCTTGGAATAGATAAAGCTAATCTCGGTGGAGAGAATAAAGGAGACATCTTTGGGTGAAAGGGAGACAGCCTGCAGATGCTCGTTGAGTGAGGGGATGATGCTCTTGAGCTGGAAAAAACCGTTCCCTGTAGACACGAGCTTTTCTTTAGCCAGGAAGAGCCATTCGGGATGGGTGAAGTCACCTGTGGCTATTAGGGATAGCCCCTTCACTTTGCCCCAAAAAGCGAGGGAATCCAGCGTCATATCGCGGGATGTCGCCCGTGAAAATTTGGAATGGATGTGCAGGTCGGCAACAAATTTCATGAAGGGCCGATTCAAGTTTATCGTATAAAAATTTCCATTTCAAGGAAAAGAAAAGTTTAATGCAATTTATTCGTGTTTCATGTAGAATTTTGTTCTGGATTTGATTGAGTTGAGGTGAGATGAACCTATTTCGGTCCATTTTTGGATGCATCCTTGTGGCGATTTTTTTGGTGGGGTGCGGGAGTGACAACCCAACGAGCACTCCGAACCCTCGAACGATCACAGTGACCATCAGAAATCTTGATGCTGTCAATGCGGTGCATATCTACATTGGTGAAGGAGAGCCGAGTGAAGAAAACCTTGTGCTTCCCAAAGAGAGCATCATCTCCATGGTTTTCGCACTGCAAATAGGATACATCGCCACCGTCTATGTCGCCAAGAACAAGCCAGGAAGCCTCCCCTTTTTCTTGCTGAATGTCAGAGTCACGCAGACGTCCTGGGATTCCAGGGAAGCCGAGCTTCACTGGACTGGCGGAGAGATCGTGCCCGTGGGTTGGTAGCGGTCGTTTAAGAAGGCATTGTTGACGCAGATAAAAAGATGACTCTCCGTTGACATGTGCAATTTTCCATGGTATAAGTTTTTTGAAGGAGGATGGAATGAAAGTATATCGGTTCATTTTTCCCCTGTGCGTTCTCTTGCTGATCATATCTTTTTCTTGTTGCAGTAGTGAAAATACTTCGGCGAATTCAGAGTCCAGGAACATCACTGTCACACTGCGGAATTTGGAGGAAGTGCGTGCGGTGTACATCTATTTTGAGACGGAACAGCCCTCCAGCAGCAACCTCGTAAATCCCCAATCGAGCATCACCGCCACGATCCTAGCGCACAGAATCGGACACAAGTTTTCTGTTTATGTCGACGATGCCGCTAACCCGGGGGAAACGGCACTTCTGACGACGAATGTTGAGGTAACGGAGCAATCCTGGAATTCACGGACAGCGGAGCTCCAATGGACAGGCACCGAGCTTCTGAGAATCGGTTGGTAACCCAAACTTAACGATTCATTTTAAATCGAAAAGCCTAACTTCCCTGTCTTAAGAAACTTTTTTAGAATCAATCTTTGTATTCTATTTTCTCTGTTTTTATAGACGCATATTTTTCATCAACTCCCTGAGCTTAAAACGCATATCCAGAGTATTATGGAATCAAAAGATCCATGATTTGAACTTTTTTGAGAAAACTCAGGAGTGAGGTGACAATGAAGGTAAAATTCAGAGTTAAAGGGATAAGGTATTGAGGAGCTTCAGAACTATCGGCTGATGATATCCCTTAGTTTCGCGGCGAGTTCGGGATTGAGCCTCTGGAGTACATCCACTTTCATGTTGGCGCTGAATTTGTCCTTGAGAACATAATAGGCGATGCCGAGGTTGTAGTGGGCGTAGGCATGGTCTTTCTTGAGTTCCACACATTTCTCGAGTGGCTTTAGGGCTTGTTCGTACTTTTTGAGTTGGAGATAACTCGTTCCGATGAGATAGTACGCATCGGGATTGTCAGGGCTTAGTTCTGTGTACTTGTTCAGTGCGTCGATGGCCTTTTGGTATTGTTTCAGCTTGAAATGGACAAACCCGATCTGCGAATAGGCGACATCAAAATTCGGGTTGAGCTCCAGAGCCTTTTGGAAGGCAGCCAATGCGTTCTCCAGGTCTTCTTTTTTCAGGTAGGCATAGCCGAGGTTGTAGTAGTTCTGCGCGTCCTCGGGCGCCTGGTCCACAATTTCCTGACTGACTGTGACCGCATTTTCATAATCTCCGGCCTTGTCGTAAAGACGGAAGAGCATGCTGTAGTAAGATTTGGCATCTTTGGGGTTGAGCTGGACCAGTTTCCTGTAGAGGGGAGCCGCCTTCTCATACTGGCCTGACAGGTCGTAGGCATAGGCAAGGCTGTAATTGGCCTTGAGGTCTTGAGAGTTGGTCTTGACGACTTCTTCAAATGCCTCTATGGCCTTGTCATACCGCTCCAGTTTCATGTAGATCGTACCCAGCTGATTGAGGCCCGTCCAGGCCGGTCCAGGGTTGATCTTTACAAACTCTTCAAAGGCCTGGGCAGCGTTCTCCAGCTGGTCCAGCGATTGATAGGCGAGTCCGAGGTTATAATAACCGTCCGGAAAATTGGGATTTGTTTGTGTGCATTGCTGAAGGGGAGAAATGGCGTCCTGGTACTTGCGGAGTCTAATGTAGGCGATTCCCAATCCGTAAGATGTCCTGTAGTTGTCAGGATCCTGGTTCAACGATTGGGTGTATGCCTCCACGGCCTTCTCATACTGGTTCAATTTGCTGTAGACCACGCCCAGTTGGCTGAGCGCTTCAGGATTGTTTGGCTGCAATCGTATCGATTCTTCGATGAGACCCAGTGCATTCGCGTAGTTGTCCACAAGAGAATAAGCCAGGCCCTTGATATAAAGACCTTCGGGTGTGGCAAAATAATTTTCATGTTCAAACTTTGAGAGTGGCGTCACCTTTTTATTTTCAGTTAGGGGGATAGCGTAGGAGGCAGGGAAGACCAGGTTCGAGACTTCTCCGAAACTGAAAGCGACACCTGTGAGCTGACCCTCCGCATTAAAAATTGGAGAACCGCTCATGTTCTCCGGAAAAGTGATGCTGATCTGGGCGATCTTTTTGGTTCCGGAGAGCTCGCTGACATTGGTTATGCTCCCTTCGGAGATGGTTTCGGCATCGATCACAACGAGGCTCCTGTCACCGATGGCATATTGATCAGAACTGGCGATCGGTGCAGAGGGATGTCCGCTGCCTTTTATTTTGAGCAGTGCGAAATTCAAGTCTTTGTCAACAGCTACAATGCCCTCCACATCCTCTTCTTTTCCTTTGGGAGCCTCCTTCTTGCCGCCGACTTCTCGTTCCATATCAACGCTGGGGGAAAAGACATCCTCCCATTCCACTTTTTTGACGCTTTTGGTGCGTTTAGGGATTTCCACTTTTGCCGAAACTCCTTGGCAAATGAGGTGATAATTGGTCAACATATACCCGTCGGAAGAAATGATGACTCCCTTTCCCCGGGCGATTTCCTTTTTTCCCGAATCATACACAACCAGTGTCACAACCGCCCATTCCGAATTATTGAGGATAGCAGACGTATCTTCTTCCTGGGATTGCAAAAATATGGAAGATACGCATGCTGTTAAAGTGATGAGGATTAAAGCTCTTAATGCTTTCGCCATTTCTCCCTCCATGAGACCCTTTGACTCAAATGTACCCATCGCAGACACAAATGTCAAATGTTGTCAACCCTGGATTTTGATAGATACATTCAATTCAGTCGATTTTCCCTCCAGGTCTTGAGAACAATTTTGTAATTCTGTACAACCCAGAGCAGAATAACGGAAATTATGATACTTCCACGCTTGAATATCGATTTGATAATTATTATATAAAAGAATAGGATTGTGGGTTAAAATAGAGATGGAAACTGAAAGTTCATTTTTTTGGAGAAGAGAATGAGAGGAAGAGATCCAATTTTCCCCATCCTCATGCTTATCTTTGTGTTTGTTTTAGGCGTGTTGAGCTTTGGACAGGAAGATATGACACGGGATGAAATGGAGCTGTTTAAGAAGTATCAATCTCTGGATAAGAATTTCGAAAAGGGGAAGCTGTTTTTTGCACGGGAAGATTACAAAAAAGCGAGGAAAGAATTTGAGCAGATCTTGGAGAAGCTTCCCGAACACGCAGATGCCCATTTCTTCCTGTCTCAAATTTTCTACAGAGAAGGCGATCTTGAGAAGGCCTTGGATCATGTCCGGAGTGCCAAGGAGAATTACAAATTCTCTGTTAAGATGAAAATCAGAATGGCGCAGGTGAGCAAGGTAAAGCTGGAGGAGAAGAAACTGGAACTTGAAAATACCATTAAAGAACTGGAGGAGAAAATAATCAGCCTCCCCGATAAGTCGGAACATGCAGAGGAAGAGGGGAAGATAAAAGAGAAGCTCCAAAGTAAGATCGATGACATAAAGAAACAGCTCGAAAATATCAATACACAACTGAAGGGGCCTCTCCCTTCCGAGGAAGAAATTCCTGCGGACTACTTTTATCTGCATGGCAATATTTATTTCAGGATGAAAAAATTCCAGGAGGCGCACGATCAGTACCAGGAGACCATAAAAATAGATCCCACGTATGGCGACGCCTACAACAACCTTGCCGCACTCTATTTCCAGGTCAAACAGTATGAGAAAGCCTTGGATTATCTGGATCAAGCCGAAGATAATGGAGCCGAAGTTAATCCCGAATTTAAGAAAGCGGTCCTCGAAGCCCTCGGGAAGAATTAGGGCGTTTAACTGCGTCTTCCGTGATCTTCTGTGGGATTAAATCGTCAGCATTCAGAGTTTGCTTTAAAATATTCAGACGAATCAAGAAGGACATGTTCTGAAGCCAAAAATTCCAATTTTTTGGATTGGATACAAATATTTGGATTTTTATGTCTGTGGATAATTATTAACTTATTGAAAATAAACAAATTAAGAATAGGGTCATCTTGGCATGGATTTTGCTCTATGAATAGCAGATGGAAATAATATATCTTTTTAAGGAGGTGGCATAACAGAGAGAACAAAATGATAAGGGATTAGGGGGAATGAGATTTTTCATTCCCGAAGTTATGGGTTTTAACCTCAAGATTTCTTGGGGTTAAAAAGGAGGAATGAATGAAAAGGCTTTTTTTCATTTTTGCAGCATTATTGATCCTGAGTTCAGGCCTTGTGATTGCTCAAGAACAGACAGGAGTTCTCGTCGGCACGGTTTCAGATACTGACGGAGTCTTCCTTCCAGGCGTCACTGTTGAGGCACGAAGCCCTGCTCAGCCCGGTGTGGCCACGGCCATCACGGATGAAACGGGCCGATTCCGTCTCATCGGATTAAGCCCTGGAGCCTACCAGGTCACCTTCAGGCTCCCCGGATTCGCAACGTTGATCCGTGAGGGAATCCTCGTTCGTTTGGGAAGAACCTTCAATCTTGAAGTCGCTCTTTCTCAAGCGACGATGGAAGAGGAAGTGACGGTTATCGGTGAGTCCCCTGTCGTTGACATCAAGAAGAGCGGAACGACCACCAACTTCGGCAAAGAGATGATCGCCAAACTCCCCAAGGGGAGGGATTTTACTTCGATCGTCAACTTGACCGCCGGAGTCAACGATGAGAATATCGGTGGCGGACAGATGATGGACGGTGCTTCCAGTTCTGAGAACATGTACTTTGTCGACGGCATGGACACCACCAGCATGTACACCGGTACATCCTCTCAACGTGTGCTCATGGAATTTGTCGAAGAGGTCCAGGTCAAGTCCTCTGGATACGAAGCCGAGCACGGGGGATCCATGGGTGGCGTCATCAACGTCATCACCCGTTCCGGCGGGAACGAATTCCACGGAGAGCTCTCTGGATACTTATCGGGAAACTCTTTCCAGGCTGCTCCTGGAGGTACGGGAAACGCTGCGCATTATCAAGTATTACGTATTAATCCTAGTGATGATGTGACGGCAGAGTACCTTGACTATCCTGAGGACTCGTGGAACCGGTATGAAGTCGGGTTAGGTCTCGGCGGATACATCCTTAAAGACCGGCTGTGGTTTTTTGCCAGCTTTATGCCCCGGTTCACCAGCACCGACAGGACCGTTACATCCCTTGCAGACAACAACGATTACACCACAAACCAGAAGGAGACAAGTTATTTTGGCCAGGCCAAACTGACAGCCCTCTTAGGCGGATTCCGTGTAAGCGCCAGCTACATCAACGATTACTACAAATGGAGAGGCGCGCTGATGAGTCTGGCTGGCACATCCGCACTCCCCAGTGAGTATGACTACCCCATTTTTGGATTCAACTATCCTGGCGAAACGTTTGGTGGAAGAATCGACTGGATCGTCTCCGATAACTTGTTCATCGGCATTAACGGAGGTTATTTCAGGATCGACACGCAACAGCTTGTGGGACCCAGTGAGCCGCGTTACTACTTTCTGAGATCCAACATCGGAACCGGTGCCCCTGAAGAGCATCCAACCTACTGGGCCAACTACAGCTACACCGACGGCTATCAGACCCAAAAAGATATCCAGGA
>CAYOSH010000002.1:13265-113312 GCA_964406575.1 uncultured Eubacteriales bacterium
GAGTATCAGGATCCTCCGATCAAATTTTCCTTCGCTGACAAGATCGCTCCCCGTATCGGTTTTGCTTGGGATCTTTTCGGGGACAACTCCACAAAAGTGTTCGGTAGTTATGGACTCTACTACGACGTCATGAAGCTCGAAATGGCCAACGGCTCTTACGGTGGATTCAAATGGATCTCCCATTATTACGCCATGAATACCCAGGATTGGAGAATTCCGGAAACAACCCACCCCGATTTGAGCCTTGCGCCTGATTTTGTCTACATCGAGAGCCTTAACTGGAGAATTCCCTCTTTCGACACCACCCAGCCGGATATGAAGCCTTACAGCAAGAACGAGATCTCTTTAGGTCTCCAGAGAAAAGTCGGAGAGGATCTCTCGCTGACCGTGCGCTACCTCTACAACAACATCCGCTGGGCCATCGAAGACATCGGCATCCAGACACCTGAAGGCGAGAAGTACTTCAACGGCAATCCCGGCTCTGATTGGATCAATGCCCTTTACCATAGCAATGGGTGGCCAGATTGTCCGAAAGCCCAGAGGAAATACCACTCTGTGGATTTGGGTGTGGACAAGCGGTACAGCAACAACTGGATGGCGGGTTTGCACTACACCTGGAGCTATTTGTGGGGCAACTTCTCAGGGTTGGCCAGTTCCGATGAATTCGGACGGCAATCGCCTAACGTGGAGAGATACTTTGATGGCTGGTTCCTGCACCGTCAAGAGGATCTGAGCCAGTCAACGGGCAACCTTCCCACGGACAGGCCTCACCAGTTCAAGCTCTACGGGAGTTACACCTTTGATTTTGGCCTCACATTCGGATTCTACTCCTATCTCATGAGCGGAACCCCTGTATCCACAATGCTTTCTTTGAACAGCATGCAGGGTTATTATCCTGTGGGACGTTTCGACCAGGGTCGAACGCCAATGTTGATGCGAACAGATCTCTACGCGGAATACAACCTCAGCCTCGGCACAAGCTACGCCGTCCAGCTCAACGTCAACGTTTCCAACCTCTTCGGGCAGCGGATCGCGATGAGGAAATATGCCTACTACAACCGGCAGGGGATTGTTCTCTCAGATGAGGAATTGCTTGCTGGTTACGAGTACAAATCGGAAGTCGCCAAAGCGGGCGTTCAGCTCGATCCTCGTTACCTGAAGCCCTACGCTTATACCGATGGGATCGACGTCCGTTTCGGACTCAAGTTCATCTTCTAAGCTGCTGTAGATATTCAAGATAGACGCTCAAAGCCCCTCCTCCCGACCCGGGAGGAGGGGCTTTTTTATTTACCTGAATTATTCATAAAAAAATGTCGATATTTATTCCAACAAACATATATTCACAATTGTCTTAATTCTTCCTATTAGCCACGCTGATCATCCAATATCCAATGTCTTTTTTTTAATCGACATTTTTTATGAATAATTCAGGGTAATCAGAGTTGTGAGTTTGTAGGATGGGTTGGCATCAGCTCGTGAATAATCCAGGTTACAGAATTGTGGATTTATGGAGGGGGAAGCAAAGATTTTAAACTTACATTTTCTCGAGATAGTCGAGGATGCCTCTGACGCTCTGAGCTTGGGGGTGATCAGGATCGAGTTCCAAGAATTTGTTGAAACTTTCCTTGGCTTTATCATAATCTGTTTTATTCAGGTACACATACCCCAATTTCAAAAAGGGATCCGCCCAACTAGGTTTGATCGTCGCTGCCATAGTGAAGTATTCGAGAGCTTCATCCATCTTTGCGTTTGAAAAAAGGATCTCGCCCACGTTGTATGCAAGGATCTCATCCTGAGGATTACGGTCGAGGGATTGGGTGAAGCATTCCCGGGCCTTCTCGATGTCATCCCTCTTCACGTAGAGCTCTCCGATGGCGGCGAGGGCCTTGGCCTGAATTTTGAGAGCTTCCGGTCCTTCTTCCGCGTTGGCCATTTCGAGGACAGTTTCGAATTCTTGCTGAGCGCTGTCGAGCTCATTCTTTTCTCTATAGCAATTGCCGATGTTAAAGCGGACTTGGTATGCCATGGGATTCTTTTCGAGGAAGTCCAGAAAAGAGACGATCGCTTCATCATATCTTCCCTGTTCGTACAGGGCATTTCCCTCTTCAAAAATCCCTGAGGAATCCGAGTCTTGGCCGATAAACTCTTCCGCTCTTTTCAACTGAAGGATGATCTGGGGGTTGATGTTGATCTGACTGACCTCCACATTTTTGGATAAGGGAATAAACCCGGGAGCGGAGACTGTGATCTTGAAGAAACCGCTGGGTAATCCGGCCAATTTCCAGGCGCCTTCCTCATCCGTGGTCAAAGTGTTTTCAAATTCCTCTGTCCTTTTTCCACCCACTTCCAAAGCTTGCACCTTGACTGTTGCGTTGGGGATCGGGTTTTCGGCTTCATCGAGGACTTTCCCGCTAATTCTGGCAAGACCCCTCACCTGCCCTTCAAGGAAAGAAAAACTAAAAAAAACGATCACCGATAAAATGATACAGCCTATACGTTTTCTTTGGGTCATTGATCCCTCCCTCTTAATGATCACCCTTGTTCAATCGTGTATGGTTTGGCTTTACTGTATTGTCCATAAACGCCCAAACTCTATAAACTAAACTTTAATGATTTGGCGATTTTTTTGGCGTCTGTGGTGTTCTCCAGAATCACGTCTATCGTGTAATTCCCCTCGGGAAGCTGTGCTGGAATTTCGATCACATAATTTGCGTCGTACATTTTTTCCAGTTCCGATTCTTTGAACGATATTTTATAAGCTTTTGTGAACTCCCATACCTTTGTCTGCGTGTCGGCATCGGCAATTTTGACCTCTGCATTAATGGAGGTTTCCAGATTCTCGCCTTCGGCCTTCATCCAGATATTCCTGTAGGGGATTCTCAGAAGAATTTTTTGGCGGTCTCCTTCTTTGTGTATTTCGATGTCACCGCTTGTGTCGAAGACGATCTTGTCCTTGGGAATTCGAGGCTTCCACGCCATCTGGGTTTTCATGATCTGGGCAAGGTTGTAAGCGCTGCCTTTGACGAGCTCATAGTTGTTGCTCCAATCCAGGTCGATGAAAATGATGGGGTAAAAACCGTAGTACCAAACTTCTGTGGGGTAATCCCCCATGTTGTAACCTCTGGGGAATCGTTGGCGAGTGTCGGGGGGTCCGAGCAGGATGTAAATCCGTCCTCTATCCTGAAGCCATCCCTCGCCCAATCCGTCCCTGAAGAGCATGTTGGCCTCTTCGATGCGCTGGGAATATTGAGTCCTGTACTCATTCTCCTCAGTCTCTGGGTCCGGGTCTCTCTTTTTCCAGAAATTTTCGATGAAGGCAGGTCTTTCTGATGGGGGGAGGTTGATAAACGCTTTTTTTTCGTCTTTGGTGATGATATACCGGACAGTAGACAGGAACTCCTGACTCTCCGGGTCTAGATTTTTTCCGCCCATGGATGCGCAGGAGAACATTCCCAGAAAAAGAGCAAGAGCGGTCAACGCCCTCAATGTATGTTTTATGTTTCTCATTCTTTTTTTCCTTCCAGTTTGTCGACTTTTTCCTGGATCTCTTTCTGATTGGGCTCCAGCTCGAGCGATTTTTTCCAGGCGACCAGAGCAGCCTCCCGATTTTCCGAGCGGAGGTAACACTCGCCAAGATCGTTCAGAACCCTTAGATTCGTCCCAAAATAAGCAAGGTATGCCTGATAGTTCTCTATGGCCTGCGCGTACTGACCAAGAGTCTGATGGCTTTTTCCTATAAGGTTGTAAGCCGCATGCTCTGGCTCCTCTTTCTGGACAAAGGGCGTGAGGACATCCAGGATTTGCTGATGTCTTTGGAGCTGGAAGAGGACCTGGGCATACCCGAGGGCATATTGAAAGTTCAGCGGTTCTTTCCGGTAGGCTCTCTCCAGGAGAGTCCTTGCTGTCTGGATTTGGCCTTTGTTGAAGTGCTGTCCGCCCAATATGTAGTCATAAACAGCATCGTCAGCCGGGGCCAGCAATTCTGTGCTGATAAAGGGTCGAGGCAGCGAGAGGCGGTGAGAGATATAGAAGAACTCCTGTTCAAAGAGGACTTCAGTTCCGTCCCCGTTCAGGACAGATGCCCTTACGCCATAATTTGCGGGAGCCATGTCTGTCAGCGGGAATGAGATCAGAAACTTGTCGTCTAGAGGCCACTGTACGCCTTCTCTCAACTGTTCCTGAATCACAGCATCGCTTTTGGAGATGGTCACCTTGACCTTTCCTCCCGTCCGAATCCCGTCCGGCACTCCGTAAAGCTCGAAGTAGACGTGAAGGTTTTCCTCTTTGGAAAAGTCTTTCTTGGGGGATATGTATACCTGCTGGTCTTTCACCTTGAATGGTTTGATCTGGCCGGTATAGGGGGACTGTTTTTTACCGTGGGCAAGAAGAAGAGAACTCATCTGGAATTTAACCGTGGATGGAATGAGGATCTGTTTTTCGAATGAGGTGAATTCTCTGGACACCTTGTTTTTCAGCAGGAGATGGAAATTATAAGATCCCTCCACCAGGGGAAAGGCGTCTTGGTAACTGAAGAGCTTTGACTTGATCTGATCGAATTGACTCTCGTTGAATTTTAATGGTAATGATTTGTCGAACTGGAATACGGTCTTCCCCTCAGGATCGGTCACCTGGCCGCTGATCTCAAGAGTTGTGTGATAAGAGCCCTCGTAGAGTTCTAAGGAAAGCCTTTTGGGTTCTATAAGGTAGTGAACGAGGAACATGCCCTGTTCATCCTGTATGACCTGAACAAAGGAATCGTTGCCGATGTAATTCGCGGTGTAATCCACTTCGATGATATCTTTGTACTTCAGAAGCTTTTCTGCGTATTCATCATCGACCTTCTTGGGAGTTTCGAAGATCCTGGATATCAGGATGTCCGAAGCCATGGATGGAATAGTCAAGCTTGTTTGATCATTAGGGATCAGGGACATGGAAATTTTGGCAACTTGGGGATTGAATTGGTACAGTTGTCTGTATGCGGATTGGATATCGATGCGGTCACCGGAATAGAATCGCAAGAGTTTATAAGGCCCATGCATGACAGGGCTGTATATCTCCCAGTCGCTGAATTCTTCCTGTTTGAAGAAGACGATGTTGAAGGAATTCGGGAGTCCCATATCGACCTTCCCCTGATAGAACCAGATCACTATGGGCATGACTTCGGTCTCGTTTTCATACTTATCAATCGTGTTTGGCTCTCCAAGGATGATGTAGATGCGCCCCATTTCTGTTCTCCATCCTTCGACGGGAGTACCTCGGCCGAGCATACGATTCGCATAGGAGATCCGGCGGTAGTGTTCTGTCTTGAATTCATTTTCCGGGGTTGAGGGATTCGGGTCCCGGATCCTCCAGAAGGCTTCGATGAAAATCTCTCTTTCCCTATCCGTTTGCAGCTGGAGGAAAATGTCTTTCTCTTTGGGAGAGATGATGTAAACGACCTCCTCTTGCAGCCATTTTTTATATACAGGAGGGAGTTCTTCGGGCTTTATTTTGGTCTGTACACTTCCACAGAGAGGCGGAAGGGCCATGGAAACCAGTAGCAGAGCCAATATCCACTTTCTCATAAATACACCTTTATAATCATAGCGGATCGGGCCTTAATCTTCAAGCTCAAACGCAAGTCTCCCCGATCCTCCAGGTTCGACTATGTATGAGATTCGACTTCATCCTTTCGGACTGCTTCTCCCTCACGAATCCAAAGATTCAATAAATGAAGAGGGCCGGCATTTCCACAACCCAAAGGCCTTTTCTCTCTTAAAGAGCGGTCGTTTCTCTTTTGATTGAGAATCTTATAATGCGTAAATGGTGTTGATCCCGGCTTATTCGGTCTCTACCGTAAAGTCAATACTCTTTGTGCCTGTCTTTCCAGAAACGTTACACTTGAGCTCGATATTCAATGTGTATGAACCTGGATCTAAGTCTTTGGTCTCTTTTTTCTCGGACACTTGGTCACCTTCCTGTGTTTGGATGATGACTGTCTTTTTCAGAGGCAGAGGCTGACTGACTATGGGTGCATCATACTTTGTTCCCGCAAACTTGATGACGTCCTGGTCCTCTTTTTTCACTGTGTAACTCGCTTCGATGTCGAAGGTGCCGGCTTCGTTGGGCTGAGCGCCAAAAATAAAAAAGAAGATATCCAGGTTTTCTCCCACTGTGAAGACTTTCTCAAGGTTGGGCGTTATTTGAAGTACGGCATAGGTAAAATAGCCTTTGTGAATCTCAACCTTCATCTCGGCAGATGACATTCTGTTGAGTTCTTTGGTAAAAAAGATGGGAGTTGTGTCTAGAGTGTCTGTGAAAGTCGCGGGATCCGGGAGGGTAAACTCGA
Organism: uncultured Eubacteriales bacterium; assembly: GCA_964406575.1. Taxonomy (GTDB): domain Bacteria; phylum Acidobacteriota; class Aminicenantia; order Aminicenantales; family Aminicenantaceae; genus WTAW01. Next base: position 19,594 of record CAYOSH010000002.1, read on the forward strand.
AATACTGTGTGCCGATCTTGTCCAGTTCAAATGAAGTGATCGCCATGGACAGTAAATACTTTCCTGGTGGAAGGGGGTATCCCGTTGTGTAAATTTCTTCTTTATCCGGGTCGTAAGAATCCCCATCTGCTTGGAGTTCGACGGGAATGTAGACTTCTTTGGTAAAGGGGCCATCCAGCTGATTGAACTGAAGAAAACAATGGGCCTTGGATTGGAGCTTAACAGGAGCTTCCTCTTGTGTGGGTTCTGCTGTTTCCGCTTCTTTTTTCTCGGGGGTCCCTCCAGCTGGCACTAATGGGGCAAAGCCCAGGTCTGAATTTTTCACTCTAAAGAAAAAAACGGAGTGCATGTTTTGGCGGGCGGGCAAATAGAGAAAATGGAACACGGTGAAGGGAATGTCCAATCGTGCCTCTCTATTCTCCATGCCTGCCTGAATGATTTGTTTAACTTCCTTGGGAATGTATATGGTTTCACTCTTCTTCTTTTCCTGTCCTTCTTGTGCGCAAAGGCATGGGGCCAGGATGAAACTCAAAATAAGTCCTGCAAAAAGAACCGTGCATGTTGTCATTTTGATTTTCATGATTCCTCCTTGAGAAAACCACACGGATTTCTCATCATGCGTTAATTCAAATTTTGGCTTCTGATGATATACAAAATTAAAAAAATACTATAGCAGAACCGAATTAATTTTTCTACTACTATTCTTTTATTCGATCGGAGAATTTCACCGCGATTTTTGGTATTTGATGACCGCATTTTGGTGTTCGCGAAAAGAACGGCTGAAGTGATGACTCCCATCATTCTTCGATACGAAGTAGAGATAATCGACGTCCGCAGGATAGAGAGCTGCTTCGAGACTTCCGCTCCCCGGGTTGGCGATGGGGCCGGGCGGTAGACCTCCATTAAGATATGTGTTATAGGGACTGTCCAGTTTGAGATCTTTTGTCCGCAACCGGTCTTTGAATCGCCCCTCCTCTTTGAGGACATAGATGATCGTGGGATCACAATCGAGTTTCATGCCCATTTGCAACCGGTTGTGAAAAACCGCTGAAACCAGATTTCGTTCTTCGGGGTGGGATGTTTCCTTTTCGATAAGAGAGGCGAGGATCACAACCTCTCGAACAGTCATGCCGATCTCCTCAGCCTGTTTTTGCCATCTCTCGTCGAAGACTTTCCGGAACTGGGCGACCATGGCGCTGACCACCGTCTCTGCACCGGTGTGCTTTGGAAAAGAATAAGTCTCCGGAAAAAGATATCCCTCCAAATCTTTAGCTTCCGGGTCCAGGTCGGCGATGAGGTCTTTAGCGGCGGATGCCCTGAGAAATTCTTCTGGCTCTATAAAAAGGGAAGCTTGCAGTTGGATGGCGGTCTCCCGGCGTGTCAGACCTTCAGGGATGGTGATCGGATAGAGTTTGATCTTTCCTTTGGTGAGGAGGACCAGGACATCCTTTGCAGAGATCGGTAACTGGAGCACGTACTCGCCGGACTTAAGGCTTTGTTTAGAGAAAAAAAGCTTGTATCCGAGAATAAACACCCACTTCGCGCGGATAAGACTCTGATCTTCAAGATGATGTGCAATATCCTTGACTGATTCCCCTGCCTCGACCTCAAAGGTGACTTCCTCTGCCTCCTGTTTTGGAGGAATGGCAAATTCAAAGGAAAACCAGCTGGCCCAAAGAAGTACAAAGACAACCGCAGCAAGGAGCACTCTTTTAATGATTTTCAGGAACATGGGAATTCTCTCTCTTGCTTTCCAGGTAATCCGAGAGGATGATCGTTGCCGCCACCTGGTCCTTGAATTTCTTTTTCTCCCGGCCGTTCATCTTTTGCTGCTGAAGAACATGAAGGGCCTGTTTGGTTGTGAGGCGTTCGTCCCAGAACACAACCGGCAACCCTAGGATGCCTTTCAGCCACTCCGCAAATTCTCTCGTCTTTTTTACCCGGGCGCCTTCACTCCCATCCATTTGAAGCGGAAGACCGATCACGATTTCGGAAACTTGGTGTTGTTCAACCAGAGTTTTAAAATATTCGGCATCTGCTTTCCTGTTTTTGATTTGATAGCGGCCGATGGCGTGGGCAGCAATGAGGAGCCTGTCGCTCACAGCGATGCCTATGCTTCTGTCCCCGTAGTCTATTCCCAGGACCCTCATCGAGCAAAGTTCCTTTCCCCTCTTTTTTTTGTGTCGTATCTTTCCATAGCGAGGGTGATGAGTTCTTCAAGGAGTTCCGGGAACGGCAGGCCGCTCACCTCCCACAGTTTCGGGTACATGCTGATCTCAGTGAAGCCGGGGATAGTGTTGATCTCGTTCAGATAAATTTTTCCCGTTCCTTCTTGGAGGAAAAAATCCACCCGCGCCATACCCGAACAGTCGATTGACTTAAAAGCTTCAATGGAGATCTTTTGGATGTCTTCAACAACGTTTGATGGCAGGTCGGCGGGGATCCTGAAGGATGTTTTGCCGTCGATGTATTTGTCTCGATAATCGTAGAACTCGTTGAAGGGGATGATCTCTCCCGGCATTGATGCTTTGGGAAGATCATTGCCGAGGACGCTGCATTCCAGCTCGCGGCCCTGAATTCCCTCCTCGATGAGGATTTTTTTATCAAATTTGAAGGCTTCTTCAATGGCCTGAGAAGTCTTTGCATAATCTTTGACTTTTGTGATCCCCACACTCGACCCTAAATTTGCCGGCTTGACGAAAAAAGGGATAGAGAGCACCTGCGGGATCTGGTCAAGAATGGCCTTGGGATGGCGATCCCAGTCCGCTTCCCTCACCGTGATATGGTCGACGACGGGTAATTTTTGGGCTTTGAAGAGCGCTTTAGCCACAGCCTTGTCCATTCCCACAGAGGACGCCAATACCGCCGCCCCCACATAAGGGACATCCGCCATCTCGAAAAAACCTTGGATCGTCCCATCCTCACCGTAAGGCCCGTGCAATACCGGGAAATAGAGCTCCGCATCCAAGACGTGTTGCTGTGGATGTTCTTGCCAGGGAAGGAAGGAAGAGAATGGTCCAAGATTGAGCTCTTCCTGTTTGAGAAGGGGGGAATCTACGATCCTCCAGTTTCCCTCTTTATTGATGAAAAGGGATGCCACTTCGTATGTATTCGGGTCGAGGTTCTTGAAGATGGATTGGGCCGAGACAAGAGAGACTTCGTGTTCGGCGGAACGTCCGCCAAAGAGAATGCAAATTTTTGTTTTTTTCATCGATAACCGTCGAAATTTATTGTATAGGAATCGATTTCCCATGTCCACCGTTCCTATCTGTCATTATGATTTACGAGTAATTAAAGTATCGGCTGCTTTTATGAATGGCAGTTTTCAGTATTGACAGGGCATGTCCGACTCAATATAATAGGTAAAAAATTGGTGAAGACTATTCTGGCAAAGGGTGAAAGAAAGAGGGGATTAGCTTTCCCAAAAAAGGAGATACTCTTTCTTGCATCGATTGTCGTGTTTCTACTCTCTTTCAGGAATGAAACGTTCCATTTAGTACCCAAAAGGAGGCAGGGATGAAAAACAAACCTTTTATCATTCTGTTCATCGGAGTGTTCATTGTGTGTTCTCTAGGCACTTTTGCAGAAACAAAGAAGCTCAAAGAGATCGGGAGATATAAATTTGCCGACATCGAGGACGTGGTTGATCCGGCGGAAGCGATGAAGCTCCTTGTGGACAAATATGCAGTTGACATCCAGAGCGGATTCAATATGGCCGGATATGGTGAGCTGTACGTTCCTTTTATCGATCAGGTCAAACAGTCTGCCTTTATGGAAACAGAATTGGCCATAGGCGATACGATGGAATGGATGCTCTTCCGGTCAGGCGGCAGTATCAAGCTGGCTCAGGACCTTGAGTGGGCAGGAGAGAAACCTCTGCCCGTGTTGTCCTTTAATGCGGTCCATGATAATAAAACGTATGAATTCATCATGCCAAAAGAATGTGGAAACATATCCTTGCGTAAGGTAGAGGTAGGAGTCCCAGAGCCTGTGAGCGAGAAACCTTATCAGGAACAAGAGCAGCAGGAAGATTACCAAATAGAAAAAGCGAAAATATACCAGGATATCTACGCACTTCTCTCTGAAACAGACCTCTACTGTTCCATTTTTGTTATGGATGACCCAGCCCCAGAAATGCGCATCCTGGGAGCAGAGAGAGGCTGGGAGAGGAAGATGATCACAGATGGAGAGATTGTCTATGTGAACAAGGGCAAGAATGACGGTTTGGAGACCGGGCAACTGTTTTTGATATTTGAGCTCGCGCATGATATCGACGGATACGGCCCTCTCGGAATCATGAGAGGAAGGGCGCGTATCGTTGACTTAGAAGACACACGGGCTTCAGCCCGCATAGAGAAGGCATGCGGTCCCGTAGAGAAAGGTCAATTTCTTATGCCCTATGAGGAGAAGGAGAGCCGGTTGGGCAAAGACCTCGGATACAATGTCCCCCCTCACAGAGTCGAAGGTCTGGACGGACATGTCATCTATCTGGAAACAGACTTCAACCAGATAGGAACGGGGTATTGGGCAATTCTCAACCTCGGAGAGGACGCTGGTGTTCAAGTAGGACAGCAATTGATTATCTACAGGGAAGAAGAAAAAGACGCGCCTCTCTATATATTCGGAAATGTGGTCATCGTTGATGTGCAAAAGAGAACCTGCACAGTCAAGGCTCTCTCCGCAAGAGATGCCATCAGGATGGGAGACTTTGTGATGACCCGGCCCACGCGATAAGCTCTTTAACCCAGACTGACTCGTCAAATGATCAATTGAGTGGAGTGCCTTACTCCAACGCTTTGGAATTTTACTTCCATTATTTGATCAAATCCAAGATTATGAGAGATGAGGATTGATCTTTGTGTGTTTTAAGTGATTGTGAGCAAAATAGTCAGAAAAGTCTGAGGCAACAGCACTTTTAAGAAAAGTTGATCCGCTTGACAAAATTCGATATCTCCATTAAAAAAAGCGAGAGAAGGTATGAGTAAGCTGCAACGTAACCATTCTTTTTTTCTGAATGCAGTTATCTGTCTGTCCTTCGCGTTTATCTTTTTTTTGATGTCTGGAAGCCTATTCACAACAGGAGGGGCGCCCGCGGCAGTATCCAATGTCCTACTGATCACTGTGGATACATTGCGTGCAGACAGAGTGAGCTGCTACGACGATTCGCATGTCGAGACACCATCCATCGATAGCCTCGCAGAGAGGGGCGTGATGTTTACCCGCGCATTTGCGAATACGTCGACGACACTGGCCTCTCATACCAATATCCTTCTGGGCGTATCTCCGCTATATCATGGTGTGCATGACAACCAGCATTTTATCGTCCAGGAAAATTTCCTCACCCTGGCTGAGTTTTTGAAAGCTGCCGGGTACGCGACCGGAGCTTTTGTCGGAGCCTTCCCACTGGACAGAAGATTTGGTTTGGACCAGGGTTTCTATGTCTATGACGACGACTTCGGCCATCGGAGTTCAGAACGAGAAATGGAGATAGAAAGGAGAGCTGCAGATGTCATAGCTAAAGCACTGCCATGGGTGAAGTCTCAGCGGTCCCCGTGGTTTTTATGGGTTCATGTGTATGACCCCCATGACCCTTATACACCGCCTGCTCCCTATGCGGAGCAGTACACGCAATCTCCCTACGACGGGGAGGTCGCGTACGTGGATGAGGTCCTGGGTGCATTTTTCGGGGAATTGAGGCTGTCAGGTCTCCTGGAGGATACGCTGGTGATCTTTACAGGTGACCATGGCGAATCGTTAGGTCAGCATGGCGAAACGACGCATGGATTTTTCGCTTATAACACGGGCATCTGGATCCCGCTGATTATTACAGGCCCGGGGATCAAGCCGGGGAGCGTGGATCATCCGGTCTGTCATCTGGATATTTTTCCGACTGTTTGTGATGTATTAAAGCTCAAACCACCTGAGTTTTTGCAGGGGCGATCTTTGGTGCCGGCACTTGAAGGCCGACGCGCTCCTAAGCGGACACTTTATTTTGAGTCTCTTGCGCCACATTACAGCATGGGGTGGGCGCCGGTGCAGGGGTTCATCAGGGACAATCTCAAGTTCATCGACTCGCCCATTCCCGAATTGTATGACCTGGATAAAGATTTCGATGAGACAGAAAATTTGGCCTCAAAGCGGGATTTGAAGGACTTCAAAAAACGTCTTGGCGAGATCATCGAGCAGTATACCTCTTCTGAAGCTGAAAAGTCTGGGAAGAGCTTGGATAGCAAATCGTTGGAAAAACTGCGGGCTCTGGGGTACACGGGCGGTTCGGTCGCGTCCAGTGCCCGGAAAAGTTACAGCCCTCGAGATGACGTCAAGGTCCTCCTGCCTTATCACAACAGGGCGGAAGAAGCTTTTAGGCTCTACAGGGAGGGTCGGGTTCAGTCGTCCATAGATGCTCTCAAACAAATCATAACGGAAAGAGATGACCTGGGCCTTGCCTATGTTCATCTTGCTATTATTCTCTACAATGAAAAACGCCAGCAAGAGGCCTTTGACATCCTGAAGTCCGGGTTATCTATAAATCCTCAGAGCTACGAGATCTTCTCCAAATACGTCGGTTTGCTCGTGAGGAGTGAGCGCTTCGCTGAAGTGCTGGAACTCTTTCAGGCCCATTACCTTAAAGAAATGGATCACGACCCCAAGATATGGAATCTGCTGGCCATGACGCATTTGAACTCCGGTGATCCCGATGGCGCCATGAAGGCCTTAGAGCAGGCTTTTTCCATGGATAGGCGTTTGCCCTTAACCCAATTCAATTACGGGAAGCTGTATGAGTGGATCGGTTTTAACCACAAGGATAGAAAAGCCGTAACAAGATCTTTGGAGAGCTATAAAAAAGCGATCGAATTGGACCCCGAGTTTGCGGATGCCTACATCGCTCTCGGGGTGGTCTATCTCAGATCCGGTGAATTCAAGGGAGGTATCTACTGCCTTGAGAAGGCCCTGGATATCGAGCCTGATTCCCAGCTAGCCGTGTACAACCTCGGATTGGCCTATTTGAACAGCGGAGACAAATCCAAAGCCCTCCAGTACTTCCGGCAGTACTTGAGAGATTTCGCCGATGATCTGTCAGCGGAAGAATTGGATAAGATAAAAGCTGTGGTCCGAAAAATTGAGCAATTGCCAGATAAATAAAGACTCCATGCCTCCGACTCTCTCAATCCTGTTCCAGCGCCACTCCCATACGCGGCAGTTCTGCAGTATTGACAGAAATCAGTGTTTTTGTTAGTTTAATCGAGCACAATTTATGCTTCCGACTGAGCGGGCGTAGTTCAGTGGTAGAACGTCTGCTTGCCAAGCAGAAGGTCGTGGGTTCAAATCCCATCGTCCGCTCCAGCTTTTTTCACTCATCTTCGTGACCACGGAATAGGAAATACGGGACTTTTTGCGGCTATTGACCGGTTGAACATTTTTTGATTAAGTCATCAAGATTTTTGAGTTCTGCGGGTGGGAGCAGACGGGAGTACTCCTTTTTAAAGCGAGTGAAATAAGCAAGCGCTTTTTCTTTGTCACCCTTATTGAGATAGGCCATCCCCAGATTATAAATGAGCGGACCCTGGTCGGGTTGAATCTCCAGGGATTTTTCAAGGCAGTAGATCCCTCCTTCCAGATTGTTTGTCTGAAGATAGGCGTTTCCCAGCCCTGCGTAGGCGTCGGCATAATTCGGGTCGATCGCGATCGCCTTCTTAAAGTTTTCTAGGCATTCCTGCAGAGCACTGGTGTCTTTGTTCTTTAACGCGAGAGATAAGTACATCAATCCCAGATTGCGGTAGGCGATGGGATAACGCTGGTCGATTCGGAGCGCTTGTTCGTAGGCTCTCTGAGCCATAGCGAAATCCCCCGTGTTTTGATAGGCGGCTCCGATATTTGTCCATATCTCGGGATCATAATCCATTTGACGCAAGCGAACGTTAGTCGCCAGTTCGATCGCCTTTTCGTTTGCGCCCGCTTTGATCAGGAAGTTGACGTATTTATAGAAGATTTCATAGCTGGAGGGATTGTGAGTAAACCCCACTTTCAGGACCTCTAAAGCTTCGGCCATTTTTCCCTGGCCTTCAAGATAAAGTGTTGCCAGGTGGGCATAAGGGATGTCAAAGTCCTCTCGCTCGGAAATAATGGTCTTCAGGATTTCGATTCCTTCTTGAGTCTTACCATTTTGGTGCAAGGTCATGGCCTCAGTGGCTTGGTTGTAATAGGGCAGGAGAGTTTTGATGTCGTCCGGAGGGCCGTAGCTCTTTTTCGCTTCGGCGGTATCGGAGCCACTGATATATCCCAGACTGCGCAATTTTTCCAGCGATTCTCTATCCGGCCTGCTCCTGGACTGAGAGGCCTGGGAAGAAGTATTCCGTTCGATGATCTCCGAGAGCTGCTTTTGGAATGTGTTTATGTCCTGTTCTGGAGCAAGGTTCTTCTGCTCAACAAAATCCTTATTGAGGTCATAAAGCTCAGGAATCGGGGATTCGATGAACTTGAATCCACCTCTTATGAATCCATGCAAAGGAGCCCACCCCATGCTGTAATAAGGGGAGAGCGATTCAATATAAATGGCCCTTTCCGGGAGTTTCCGACCTCTCAGGGTCGACACCAAGGATTGGCCTTGCAAGAACTTCGGTTTCTCCAGGCTCAGCAAGTCACACACGGTCGGAAAAATGTCCAGATGACTGACTGGCTGCTCCACCCTTCTTGGCTTGATCCCCGGCCCCGATAAAATCAGCGGGATCCAGATGCCCGTATTGTATGCAAAAAATCCGTGGGTCACTTCGCCATGCTGTCCCAGCGATTCCCCGTGATCTCCGGTGAAGACAACAAATGTGTCTTCCAATCGCTGGCTCTCTTTTAAACCCAGCAGAAATTTTCCCAATTCCGCATCGACGTAAGCCACCTCTCCGTCATAGGGAGATTGTGCATATTGTTCTGAATATGGAGCAGGCGGGCTGTACGGGTCATGTGGGTCATAGCAGTGGACCCAGAGAAACCATGGGGAGATCTGCGTCTCTATCCACTGGGACGCCTTAGCGAGAACATCTTCGGCTCTCCTCTCCAGCTCTTGTCGCTTCGATGAACTCCTGTGGCCGAAGTCGTCATCATAGACATCGAACCCTTGGTCCAGCCCGAATTTTTTATCCAGAGGAAAAGCACCCACGAAAGCTCCGGTCGCATATCCGGCGGCTTTGAGATGCTCTGCAAGGGTCAGAAAGTCCTTATGGACAACAAAAAAACTGTTCTCATGCACACCATGATAGAGAGGGGATACGCCCAACAGGATATTGGTGTGAGACGGAAGCGTGGTGGATGTGTTGGCGAAGGCCCGGGTGAATAGAGCCCCTTCTGTAGCCAGAGCATCGATGTGCGGCGTCTTTAGATGACTGCTGTCAAAACAGCTCACGCGGTCAGCGCGCAGCGTGTCGATCGTGATCAATAGCAGGTTGGACTGGCTTGGACTGCTTCCTGCAGGGGTTCGAGGATGTTTTGAGGCGAACGATGTGCTTGCGATAAGTAAGACGCACAATAGCAGTAAATAGGTATCCAATATTTTTTTGATTGTCTTTGTGTCTATTTTTTTAAGGGGGGCGTTCTTTTTATTTTTAAATTTTTTTGATTGTTTCATGATCGTAGGTGCTTAAAAATTATAGCACCTCATCTCGTTAGAAACAATCCTTACAGATAGCCCTATTTTGTTAGAAGCCCCACGAAAATCGAGAGGATGTGTTGCAAATCCCAAGTATTTGAAGGGATCAAAAATAGTCTTATCGATTTTCCTGCTTGCATCTTTGAATCAAGTCGTCCAATGCTTGCTTCTGCCTAGGGGAGAGGTAAGAATAATGTTTCTCTTTTAGGCTAGTGAAATACTCAAGACCCCTGGTCTTGTTGCCTGAATTGTAGTAAGCCAAGCCCAGATTGAAATTCAACAGGTATTGCTCTGGATTTAATTCGAGCGCTTTTTCCCAAGCGGAGATAGCACCTTTGAGATCTCCGGCTTGACCATAGGCGTCACCTAAACCGCTGTAAGCAGGGACATGTGTCGGATCGAGCTCAATCGCCTTCTTGAAATTTGAGACGGATTGCTCGTAAGCCATACTGTCTTTTGTTTTTAAATAGCGAGATAAATAAGCTTCCCCAAGAGCGCTGTAAATTCGGACATATTCATTATCTATTGTCTTAGCCTTTTCATAGGCCGCAATGGCCCCATCCAGATCACCCTCTTTTTCATAGGCCTGTGCCAGAGCGCTCCATATCTCGGAATCATGCTCCATGGGAAGCAGATGTTTTGATGAGATCACCTTGATGACCTCACTGTAATGCCCCTCTTTCATGAGCAAATCAACGTAGGGAGTGAGCATCCTGTAGCTGGATGGCAGGTTTTTTAGCCCCAACTCAAAGATGCCCAATGCTTCTGTTGGTTTTCGGGTGGCGTCGTAGATGCCTGCGAGATAAATATAGGCAACATCCACATCATTTCTTTCTGTGAGGATCTCCTTAAGAAGTTGAATTCCCGCATCGATGTCTCCATGATTATACAGGCTCAGGGCTTTTTCGGCCTTTCGATGATAGGGGAGCAATGTTTTGATATCATCTTGAGGGCCGTAAGCTCTCCTTGTGGAGACATAAGGTTCGGATATGTATCCCAAACTTTTCAATTTTTCCAGGGATTCTCTATCGACCCTCTTTCTGAGACTTTTTTCATCCGGGCGAGGTTGATCTTGAAGGATTTTACTGAGGTTTTTTCTGTAGCCTTCCAGATTACTTCCATTGGCCATATTTTTTGTTTCCTGAAAATCCTGCGCAATGTTGTACAACTCCGGTATGGGAGATTCCATGAATTTTTCATTGTGGGAAATATAACCCTGTAACGGAGCCCAGCCCCGGCTGTAGTGAGGATACAGCGATTCAAAATAAAGGAGGCGCTCGGGCAGGTTCTTTCCATTGAGTGCAGGTAGGAGGGAGATCCCCTGGAGAAATGGAGGCTTGGGAATTTTGAGAATATCACAGACTGTTGGAAATATATCGACGTGGCTGACGTGTTGCTCCACGACCTTTTGGCCTCCATTGGGTGCGGTAATGATCAAAGGCACCCATATGGTCGAGTTGTACGCAAAATAACCGTGCGTTCTCTCTCCGTGTTCTTCCAGAGATTCTCCATGATCTGAAGTCAAGACGATCAGGCTGTTTTTGAACAAGTTATAGGTCTTCATATAATCCAGCAGCTTTCCCAGCTCTGAATCCACAGAAGCGACCTCCCCATCATATGGCCTGTCTCTGTATTCTTCCTTGAAAGGCTCTGGTGGATTATAAGGCTCATGCGGGTCATAAAAATGCGTCCACAAAAACCAGGGGGATTTTTGGCTTTTCAACCATTCAATTGCCTTTTTAGCGACGTCATGGGCCCGCCTTTCTCCCTGGGCAAACTTTTGTGAGCTCAGTTTGTCGTAATCGTCATCGTATGTGTCGAAACCCTGATCAAGGCCGAATCTTGAGTCAAGTGGATGGGCTCCTATAATGGCTCCTGTAGAGTAACCAAAAGTTTTAAGGTGTTCAGCAAGAGTCAACAGTTCCTTATGAACGACAAAATTATAATTGTCGTGGATTCCATGTTGGAGCGGAGTTATTCCCAAGAGAATACTCGCATGGGATGGCAGGGTCGTTGGAGTATTGGCAAATGCTCTGAAAAACAGTGTCCCTTTCCGCGCAAGGTGGTCGATATTCGGGGTTTGAACATGAGTGCTATCATAACAGCTCAACCTGTCAGGCCTGAGTGTGTCGATGGTGATGAGAAGGAGATTTTGACGGGCCTCTGTTTCCGCCTCTCCGGATATCGTAAGAGGAACAGCGAGTATGCCGAAAAGAAAAAAGCAAGCCAGCGACAAACAGGAAGTCAGACGGATTTTTCTTTTCATATATCGCTTTTACTTGTTACAGTACTTTTTGATCTGTTCCAATGCTCCTCTGAAGCCGAGTTGGTCGGCTTTATTCAAGTCCTCACATCCCTCTTCTCTGTTTCCCGTGACGATCTTGACCATACCGCGCTTGAAATAGTTCAACGCAAAATCGGGATTAAGCCCTATAGACCGGTCGTAATCGCCTATGGCTCCCTGGATGTCTTTGGATTCATATCTGATATCGCCCCGTTTGCTGTAGAGCTCGAAGTTATCGGGTTTGATTTTTATCGCTTGATCCAGGTCCTTTAAGGCCTCGGAAAAATTTTTGGTTGCGTAAAACACCCCAGCTCTTCCCTCAAAAGCCTCCGCAAAGTCAGGCTTTATCTCTAGGGCTCTTGTGTAATCCGCGATCGCACCCTGTGTGTCGCCCAGTGCGAGTTTAATATCTCCCCTGGCTTTATGATATGGCGCGTGCCCTGGGTTCAGTTCCATGGCAGTCTCGCAATCTTCGAGCGCGCCTTGATAATCCTTCAACAGTGTTTTTACGAGTGCACGATTGCCGTAGAGGGCGCTTTCATCCGATTTCAACTCGATGGCCCTGTTAACATCCTCCAGGGCACCACCTGCGTCTCCTGTTTGAATTTTGGCGTTGCCCCGTCTGTCATAGGCCTCCCAATACTGGGGATTGAGGCGGATGGCTTCATCATAATCAGCCAATGCAGCCTTGAAATCTCCCCTATCGAATTTGACATCTGCACGCTTTTTATATGCAATCGGCTGTCTGGAATTGATATTGAGGGCTCGATCCATATCTCTGAGAGCGCCCGTGAAGTCTTTGAGTCTGGATTTGGCTTCACCGCGTTTGATCAAAATATCTGGATCGTCAGGATTCTGCTCCAGAGCCGTATTGTAAGCGGTAATGGCGCCCTCGTAATCTTGCATGAAAAACTTATCCTCTCCGATCCGCAGGTAGTAATTTCCCGCCTGGGTGAATTCATCAACCAGAGAGGCCCATTCGCTTTTTGGGATGTTCACGAATTCGGGAATGTTGATGGCTCTTTCCTCGAGGACAAAATTCTCCAGCAGAACGGCAGGCGTATCGTTTCCATTTTCATCGATATGAGTCATGTACAGCTGCGTGTATGGACCTCGATGTTTGGAGGCAAAGATCAGCCATCTGCCGTTGGGAGACCAGGAGTGCCAGGAATTCATAAGAGAGAGATTGCAGTTCATCCGTCTGGGCGTTCCGCCTTCGGCAGGTATGATGTACAGTGTGCTGTCGGGCTGGAGCAGCATGAAGTTATCCGCCTGACAATAGACGATCCACTGGTTATCCGGGGAGATACGGGGGAAATAATTGCTTTTCCCGTTGTCGGAGGCACCTGGAATCGGTTCGGCTTTCCCGCCCTTTCCATTATTGAACGGGATGCGGTAGAGGTCGTATTTGTAGCCGCGACGGCCCTCGATGAATTCGGCAGCCACAGAAGTGGGGAGAACGGCCTGCTTGAAAGATTCGGCGACTTTGGAGTGATACATTGGAGCCCTGGCAAAGACGATATATTCGCCGTCGGGAGACCAGTTGGGATTGCTCTGGCAATACTCGGCGTTGTCTGCTCCAGGAAGTGACCAAAATTTATCCTGATCACGGTCATAAACAGCGATGATGCCTTTGAGAGGAAAAAACAACTGGGAAATGGTCAGATCGTCTATGGGCACAAATATGGAGCGATCCTTCACTGTGCTCAGTGCATAACGCCCATCTGGAGAAATTTGAGAAAGCAGACCAAAGGTCAAATCTCCATCTTCTTTTCTGTAATCGCTCCAGGTGATGATCTTTTCCGGCGTCAGGACGGTGTTTTTTTCCAGAGAAGTGATGACATAGGAACCTTTATCGTTGGCATAGTCCACATCCATGGCCAATGTCTTTCCGTCGGGAGTGAAGGAGTGACAGTTGCCGCAGAGAGGAAGGTCTTTCAAAATGATTGTTGTCGGACTCTCCGAAGCCACATCGCCCAACCGCCAGCGAATGGTGTCGAGGTTTTTGTAGGCGAACTCAAATGGCAAGGGGACGTCCCTGTAAAAAATGGATGCGCCCACCTCATCCCGGGAAATCCCGATGGAAACGTGATCCTGCACAACGATATTGTCGGGATCGTTTCCTCTGATTCCCAGTACAGTGATGCGCATGTCTTTTCCGAGAGAGAGCCTCTTCATGACAGCCCACTGCTCATGTGAAGGCCTCCACTCCTGTCGCGTGACCACCGGAGAAACGATCCTTGGTTCATTTTCGATCTCTGCCACGACCAGCCAGGAATCAGCGTTGCCTGTTTTGTCTTTCCATAGAAAAGTCGGGGCGATGATTTCCGGAGGGAACAAAGTCCCAGTGCGGGGATATTCGATGGCCAACCCCTCGGTCGGGCGATTTTTATCCCAAGCTTTGAGTATGCGCTCGCTGTTCGACTGCTGCGGATTGGCCGGCCCTTTTACAACAAATCCTATCAGACCGAAAAGCAGAGCAAAAACGATCAATCGGTATCCATGATAACTTTTCATTCTATCCACCTTTGCGGTTTTGGATTCCTTGGATAGGAACACAAACAGCTCCCTCTATCTCCACCAGCAACGCCTCCCGGCAGACATCCGATATCACATACTGCGAAGCGGCGTTACCGAAGTGGTTTTCACATATTTTCTTAACTGCAGGGAGATCTCGATCTCTTTTCACATAGGCCCTGAATTGAGAGAGTGGGAAAGAGTTCACGCCGATATCCACTCCTGCAGATAACACATTTTCCGCGGATATGAGTGTATTGATATTTTTGATCGTGGCCGCGGTTTGGTTCCGGATATCCTCTTCGGAGACCGTGTTCTGTCCTCTGACCGCAGCAGTCCCTGAAACGAAAATGATCCCTGAACTCCCTTGGGCGATGATTTTTGCCCGCTCGAATAGAGGAGGGGATTTTATTTCAAGGCTCTTGCTGGCATCCCCCACCAGGACCTCCTGGGAATAGGCATGAGCATCTTTTTGAAGTGGGTTGGACAGGGGCCTGATGAGGACCTCGGAGGAGGGCTTTATGGCGATACATTCGAGGACAACTCCACCGGCGAACATACCGATTCCAGTGGAAGCCGGGTATCCGTGCGGGAATTCTGCTTGAGCGTAATAGGCCGACCGGATGTCGTTGAATATTTGGTAATTCTGCCGGCCCCCATGCTTTCCGGTTTGAATGTCCAAGAATTTTTCAAGGTAGTTCCACTGCCGGATAATGTGAGAAAGATCCATATTCTCGGTGTGCAATAGTTTCTTCAAAATTTCAAAAGTTTCTCTGCACTGTCTTGCGGTGTCTGACTGTTTGTGACTGGCCGAAAGTCCTGCAGCATAGACTTCGGTGAACTGCGGAGACTGAACAACCGTGTAACGGATACCTTCACAGTTTTTGTAACGGGGAATTCCATTGCCGGGATGCGAGAGGACAATGGCATCCAGAGCCACTTCTCTTCCATCTTCGGGGTATTGGGCTACGAAGCTCGCGGGCGGAAAATTTGATCCATAGAACTCTTGGATTTTGGCTAAACCCAGTTCTTTTTTTTGAAAATAGGCTCTGTTATCCTTGGCACGGATAAAGAAGGTCATCATAAGGACGTTCGGTAGTTCCTGGCTCGCATCACCCGCTTTTTTAGCCAAAACATTCAGACAGTCCTCGAGTTGTTCTTGGAAGGTTCCGCTCCTGCGTGGCAGAGCGCTCAAGAAAATTTTATCGCAGATTCCAGGTTCTGCACGTGCAATCATGGTTTTATTATAGTCAGATTAGCGGTTTCCTACAACTCGCTGAAGTATCTTCGTTTGCCTATCCAAAACCGTGATGAATGATGTCACATCCTTAACGCATGGATTTTAAGATGATGGTTCGATCCGGGGGGTTCGCTGCTCCAGCAGCATTAAGTCTGCCAGGACTATGGCTGTTGCGGCTTCTACGATCACAGGCATCCTTAGAGCGATACAGGTATCGTGCCGTCCTTGAATCTCCAGATCGGTGAGTTGTCCAGTTTTGAGGTTGATCGTTCGTTGCATTTGCGGAATGCTGGCTGTGGGCTTTACAGCCACGCGGAACAGGAGGGGATTGCCGTTTGTGATACCGCCGTTGATGCCTCCAGAGTGATTCGATTCTGTTGTCCCGTCCTTGTCGATGATCCGATCGTTGTGTTCCTCTCCGGTCATCTGTACCGAACGGAAACCGGAACCGAATTCAACTCCCTTTATAGCCGGGATAGAGAAGAGGATATGACTCAGCACAGATTCCACAGAGTCAAAGAAAGGCTCTCCCAAACCCACAGGCACTCCGACCGCTTTACCTTCCACGATACCGCCGATAGAATTTTTTGCTTTCTGTGCCCTTTTGATGGCCTCCTGAATATGGGTGCTCCCTCCAGCTTCTGTGAGTCTTGCCTGGATGGAGATGGGGGCTATCATTTTTTTTGCGACGACCCCTGCGGCTACGATCCCGAGTGTCAGACGGCCCGAAAAGTGGCCACCTCCTCTGGTGTCATGGAAATCTCCGAATTTTTTCCTGGCGGTATAGTCCGCATGACCAGGCCGGGGAACATCCTTGAAGGCTTCATAAACACCCGAGTCGATGTTTGTGTTCGCAAACATCATGTGGATGGGTGATCCTGTGGTTTTTCCTCCGTACACTCCGCTCAACAGTTGGGGTCGGTCGTCTTCCTTCCGGGGGGTGGTCCCCTCGAGTGGAGGGTTCCGCCTCTGGATATCTGGCTCGAGGTCTTTTTCTTCAAGGAGGATACCGGAAGGACATCCGTCCACAATGATACCCAGGGAAGGCCCGTGAGATTCTCCATAGATACTGACGCGAAAGATCCGGCCAAAACTATTCATCGATTTTTCCTCCTATTGAGGCTAAATCCTCAAAAAATTCGGGATAAGATTTATTCACACAGTCGGCATTTTCTACGGTGACCGGTTGCTCGGCATTGATCGCCAGAACGGCCAAGGCCATGGCGATCCGGTGGTCTGTGTGGGAATCGACCACTCCGCCCTGGATTTTTCCTCCTCGGATCTCGAGGGCTCCATCTTGAATCCTCGCGTCGATCGCCATTTTTGACAGTTCTTGTTGGAGCACAGAAAGTCTGTCACTCTCCTTGTATCGAAGCCGTTCAACACCACGGAGGAGACTCTTTCCCTGACAAGAACACGCTAGAGCGACGAGAGGAGGCACAAGGTCCGGACAGTCTGTGACATCAAACTCAAATGATCGCAACTCCGCTTTCCGGACGTAAACAACATCTGGTTGAGCGCGAAGGACCGCTCCGGCGTCACGGAGGATCTCGAGAATTTTTCGGTCCGGCTGGGGAGATTGAACGTCAAGGCCTTTGACAGAGACCTGACCTCCCACGGCTGCGGCCACGAGTATGAATGCCGCACCACTCCAGTCGCCTTCCACAGTGAATGCTCGGGGAAAATATGTTTGGTTTCCCTGAATAAAAAACCGGATATCACTTTCGCGTTGGATGAGGATGCCACAGGAGTCGAGCACTTTTAAGGTCATGTCGAGGTAGGAAGCGCTCGTGAGGTTCTGGACCAGGAGTTCGGAATCCCCTTCCGCCACGGGTAATGCCATTAGCAGACCGGTCAGAAACTGGGAACTGATCGATCCGTCCACTTCGGTTTTTCCCCCCTGCAATGGCCCGTGAACTGTTATGGGGGGGTATCCATTATGGGTCGTGCAGCAGACACCCAGGTCTCGCAGAGGGGCCTCCATCATGCCCATCGGTCTGGACAGAAGGGTTCTTTCGCCATGAAGAATGAGCTCGCCTGGCCAAAGAGAAGCGATCGGAGTGAACATTCGGGCACACAGCCCGGACTCACCACAGGAACATTCCTTGACGGAAGGAGCTAATCCCCCTCGAATAACAACCCGGTCCTTTTGAAAAGTGACTTCTGCCCCCAGCGTTTGGGCCACGTTTAAGGAAGCCAGGCAATCTGCGCTGGAGGAAGGATTCAAGATCTCTGTGGTTTTCCCCTCAGCTAAAAGGGCTGCTGCTGTCATCCTCTGCATAACGCTTTTTGAAGGAGGAGCGAATATCTCTCCCTCAATCAGCGAAGGATTTATGCATTTCTTCATGAATTCTCTCTGCTGTTTTCTCTGGGGATGTGTTATTGATCACCACCAGATCTGTGGTCTTCGCATAGTAGGGGATTCTTTGAGTGAACAGGATACCGGGCTTTTCGCCTTGCCCATCACCATTCAGGAGAGGCCTTGAGCCCGGGGTGATCCTTTGATGAATGGTTTCGAGCGGGGAATAGAGCCAAACCACCAGTGAGTTCTGGGCCAGAGTTTTCCGGTTGGCGGAATCCTGGACGATCCCGCCTCCACAGGCATAAACAACGTTCTTGTCTGTTTGGATCTCAGAGAGTATGGTCTTCTCTTTGGAGCGAAAATACTGTTCACCTTGGGTGCGGAATATTTGAGCAATGGTCTGTCCCTCACGCTCCTCGATCAAGGTATCGATGTCCTTAAAAGAATATTGCAACTCTTTCGCGAGTATCCGGCCAACGGTGGTTTTTCCGCATCCCATGAAACCGATCAGGGATATCTTGTCACAAATCCTCTCGGATTTAAAGTCATCAGAAAGGGTGTCTTTCATGAGCATCCTGTCGGCGACCTTTCCCGTGAACAGGTTATAAACAGGAACTGCCTGGTTGAGAAGCCACTCATCACCCCTAATGACTGTGCAGCCGCGAGATAAAGCCATTTCACTCAAAGGGGAAAGAGGATAATTTGCGTCGAAGACGACGTGTGAGGGGCGCAGCCACTCTCTGTGGACGGGATTGACTCGCGGAGCAAGTGCGGATAGCACTATGTCCGTTGCTTCAAGAAGAGATTTTAAGTCATCCAAGGGCGCAGCTCTGCAAGCCATCGTTTTTGCCGTTTGTACAGCTTTGCCGTAAGTCCTGTTCACCACTGTCACGTCCGCCCCTTCCTTAACGAGTCCGAACACAGCAGCCTTTCCAGCGCCACCGGCCCCCAACACGAGGCAGCGGCGTCCTCTCAATCGCAGGGCATGCTGATTGAACGATGAGATGACTCCAAGATGATCGGTGTTAAAGCCTTTCAGGGTTCCCTTGTCCTGGACCACTGTGTTCACTGCGCCGATCGCGGCCGCTGTGTCATCGGTTGAGTCCAACATGTGCATAATGCTCTGTTTGAAGGGAGAAGTGACATTCATCCCGGACAAGCCGATTTCCTTAAAAAAGGTGAGGGATTCAGAAGCCTGCTCCGCCGAGACCCGGATATACACAGCATTCTCCTTATCCTTTTGGAAAAGCGAATTAAAGAGGATGGGACTCTTACTGTGCAATACGGGCTTTCCTGTGACCGCAAAGATCTTCGTTGTCTCTATCATCGCAGGGCGTCCAGAATGCGTTCCAGGTGGTGCCTGTCGGGCTGGCCGTCTGCAGTCTCTTTCCCGGCAGCGAGGGCTGCGTATGTGAATGGGGCTCCGAGGAAGAGAGAGGACACACGCGTGAACGTTCCCTTTTTGCCGAGACCGAAAGCGATGATGTTTTTTGTGTTTTGGTAGAGGGCTAAAATGCGGGCACAATCGACGGAAGAGTGGACACGGCACGCCAGTTTGGCGATGTCCGCTCCCCGTTCGAAGCATCGGTCGAGGATGTCCTCCAATTCGTCATTCGGCGGCGTGAAATCGGTATTGTGATGGGACACAATGATCTTGCAATCGTGTTTTCGGGCAGTTTCCAAAATTGATGTATGATAGCCCTGATCCGCCTCAAGTTCGATATCCACGTATGCAGCCCCGGCGGATATGGCTGCAAGGATGCGGGACTCTCTCTCTGGATCACTCCTTGTACCCGGGCGGCAGGTGGCGATGATATCCACCGGAAGAGCAAAGAGTTTCTGGATCTCGGCTTCGGTAAAATCCGTTTGGTCGATCCGGAGTTCTGCGAACCTAGAATCCATCAGGGCCTCTTTGCATCGGTTGAAATCACGTTCTGCGATGCTAACACAGATCATGGACAGAAGCCCCCAGTTCATCAAAAGTGATTTTTTCGACAACAGGAACGCCGATGCTTTTGAGGAAAACAAAGTGTATGCGGCCGGCCTCTCTCTTTTTGTCCTTTTTTATAGCTGCCAGAGCTTTTGATTTGTCGAATGCACTCGCTATCGGGAGTCTCATTTTTTCTAAAAGGGAGAGGATCCTCGCGGATTCTTCCTCGCCGAGCATTTTTTTCTTTTTCGAGTATCGGATGGCAAAGACCATTCCCAGGCTAACCGCATAGCCGTGGGAGAGATCTGTGGTTTTTTCGATGGCATGGCCAAGAGTGTGGCCGAAATTGAGGACGCGGCGCTCTCCGGTCTCCCGTTCATCCTTTTCCACGACAGCGGCTTTGACAGCGATGGAATCTCGCACAACCTTTTGGAAATAGGCCCGATCGCCGGTCCATGCTTGTTCGTGGTGATGTTCCAAAAAGGAAAAAAGGCCGGAGTCCCCTATGAGGGCGTGTTTGATAACTTCCGCCAGCCCATTGAGGATCTCTTCCTGCGGGAGAGTCTTGAGCAATTCTAAATCACAGATCACAAAGCGAGGCTGATTGAATGTTCCTACGATGTTCTTGTATCCTTGGAAATTGACCGCGTTTTTCCCGCCTATACTGGCATCCACTTGAGCAAGGAGAGATGTCGCGACGAATCCGAAATCCAATCCTCTCATGTAGGTCGAAGATGCAAAGCCGGTGAGGTCGCAGACAGCACCGCCTCCAATGCCCACAATAAAGGTCGAACGGTCTGCCTCACACGCAAGGAGTTTGGTATAGATGTGTTTGACGGTTTCGAGGTTTTTGGACCGTTCACCGCTTTTCAGTTCTATGAGTTCAAAGTTCGGGAAGAGATGAAAATAGAGATTTTTGATGTTCGTATCCGTGATGATGATGCACTGAGTGGGAGGAAGGTATCGGGGAAGATTTTTGATGCTCTCGCCGACAAAGATCTTGGAGATCCCAGCCTGCCCTTGTATTTCAGAAATATCCACTCCTGTTTCTCTCTAGGAGGAAGAAGTCAGGATGGTGCTCATCGCTTCGTGCATTTTGTATATCTTTTTCACCAGTCCACTAAATTCTTCCAGTGTGAGAAGTTGTTCCTGATCGCAGAGGGCTTCAGGCGGATCAGGATGGACTTCAACCATGAGGCCGTCACTGCCTGCAGCGACGGCAGCGAGGCACATCCTCTCCACAAGACTGGCCCGGCCAGTGGCATGGGAGGGATCGACGATCACGGGAAGGTGGGTGATTTCCTTCATTGCAGGAATGATGCTCAGGTCCAGGGTGTTTCGGGTGTAGGTCTCGAATGTGCGGATCCCCCTTTCACACAACACCACATTGGGGTTTCCCTCGGAGAGAATATACTCTGCACAGTTGATCCATTCTTCGAGGGTGGCGTTCATTCCTCTTTTCAGCAGTACGGGTTTATCGGTTCTCCCCACTTCCTTGAGCAGAGTAAAATTCTGCATGTTTCTCGAGCCGATCTGGAACATATCCGCATATTCACTGACCATCGCGATATGGCGTGTGTCCATGATCTCTGTGACCACTGGCAGGCCGGTTTCCTTTCGTGCAAGGGCTAGGATCTTGAGACCTTCGGGCCCCAAACCTTGGAATGAGTACGGGGATGTCCTGGGCTTGAAAGCCCCTCCTCTTAAGATGTGGGCACCCGCTTCTTTTACGGCGCGTGCCACAGCGAGCGTTTGGTCCTCGGTCTCCACGGTGCAGGGACCTGCGATGATAGTAAAACCCGAACCTATCTGCTGATCTCCGACAGACACAACAGTGCGCTCAAAATTTTTGTTTTCCAGTGAACTCAGTTTGAGATTATCCATGACTGAAGTCCATTATACTCTGATCGGCTTTGCATGGAAAGTGCTTCGACCTTGCAAAATTAGAGGTCTTTGAGAATTCGCACCTTTTCAAACCTAATATTATAAGAAAATCGGAACGCACAATCAAAGAAAATCAGATCTGAGTAAGTATTTTCAAATCTGTGATGACTGCTACCCGACTGTCCCAATTGGTGATTGCGAAAACATACAGAGTACGGACCTGTTCCCAAACTGCTGCGGATCCAGTGAATTTGATTTTCTGATTCGAGTCCCAATCCGTCTTCGCCAAAGACCCTCCCACCCACCACCATATGGCTCAGACGGACAAGGCCTCGGATCAGGGCTTCCCTCACATCTCCCTTGTGAGATGTGCCATGCCCGCATGGAGCCCTTCTCACGGTTTTCTCCACCACACAATTGGGACGCTCAATAATGCCACTTGTGTCCATTCGATCACGGATTTGGAAATGCTTCCCAGCTCTGCGATATCCTCGCTTGAGTTAGACCCTTTGACGATACACAGGAATGCAGATATACTGGCATAGGCTTGCCTAAGATGCCAGGAAGCTCCGGCTAGACAAAAACTTCATTTTCATTTACAATCTTTTTTCGAATGCTCACGAAAAGAAAGATGGCGCGGTACCCAAGTGGCTAAGGGAGAGGTCTGCAAAACCTCGATTCGTCGGTTCGAATCCGACCCGCGCCTCCAATCGTTTTTTTATCCACATTTGGATCTCGCTCTAGAGTTGAAGATTCTCATATCATGACGATTGGGGGAAGGTTTAAACAAAGCTCGGAAGCATCCTTATTTCCGTGATGCTCTCAAGTCAAATGATAATAGCAGGGGTTCGTCACAGTCCATATTCGTCGAAGACCCCCCAACCCACCACCATCCGACTCATAAGGACAGTGACTCCCTCTTTTTTGCATCTAATGCCCTTATCACGGAAATAAGGATGATTACACAAAGCTCAAGGAAATTGACACGGATCAATAAAAATACTATAGTCTTCTCAGACTAGGATTGAAGGAGGAACCGGATGGATATAGTATCACGAGTTCAAGGAATTCTGTTAAAGCCCAAAGACGAGTGGGTTAAAATCAAGGAGGAGAGCACCTCCGTTTCCCAACTGTTTACGTCTTATGCGATGATTCTGGCGGCCATTCCTTCCATTGCTCAATTCATCGGATTGGCTATGATCGGACACCGCATACCATTCAGAGGCGCAGTCAGATATGGGATTGGAAGAGCGTTCTTTTTTGCCCTGTTCTTGTATATCGGTGCTCTCGTTGGCGCATATGTTTTAGGGATTATCATCAATGCTTTGGCCTCCACGTTCGGATCCAAACAAAATCAGATCAATGCGATGAAGCTGTCTGTTTTCAGCATGACTGCCGCATGGGTAGCGGGGATTTTCCATCTCATCCCTGTCCTTGGATTTTTAGCTATTCTGGGAAGTCTCTACGGTCTTTATATTCTTTATCTTGGATTTTCGGCCACACTTATGGAAACTCCCCAGGACAAAGTGCTCGCTTACTTTCTCGTAAGCCTTGTGATCGCAATCGTGATCATTTTTGTGGTGAATATGATCCTGGGCGGCATTTTTCTTGTGGGAGCTGTGAGCAGCGTCTAAGGCTGGCTGAGCTCTTCGCAGATTTTCCGGAATGCATTCTGCGGATTTGGGTCTTTGATGATGGGCCTTCCGATAACGATATAATCCGCACCTTTGCGAATGGCTTGTGACGGTGTCAAAATCCTCTTTTGATCGTTTGCGGCTGCCCAGGCCGGCCGAATCCCAGGCGCAACCACCAAAAACTTCCTTCCGCACTCCCCTTTGACGAGCTCAATTTCTTGGGGAGAACAGACAACCCCGTCAAGGCCTGCCTCCAACGCCAACTGCGCGAGTTTCAGCACTTGTGCCTCCGTATCCGCTGCCATACCGATGGTTTGCAAATGCTCCGCTTTGAGGCTGGTTAGTACAGTGACGCCGACAAGAATGGGCCGCTCGATCCCCAGTCTTGCCGCTTCTTCGGATGCTGCATCCACTGCCCTCATCATCATTTCCTTGCCTCCTGAGGCATGCAGGGTCATCATGTGGATGCCATGTCGTGTTGCCACGCTGACGGCGCCTGAGACGGTGTTGGGGATGTCGTGAAGCTTGAGGTCGAGAAAGACTTTTTTGTTTTGATCCTTAAGTTTTGCAAAAAGTGTGGGACCCCTTGCAGTGAACAGCTTCAATCCCACTTTGAATATCTCTGCTTCGGGAAGTTGTTCCGTAAGCAGCAGGGCCTCCTCTTCCGAATCCACATCCAGGGCGATGATGATCTTTTTTGCCAATTCAGTTGTGCTCATTTCACCTGCTCCGACCCCGTTTTCGATCCCCCATTTTTGCGGAGTCCGGATTTATAATTCCAATGTCCCTATGATGTCTTCGATGCGTGATATCCCATGCGTTTGGCAGTACCGATCCAGATCCTCGACGATCGTGAGACAGACCTCAGGATCGATGA
The DNA here is from genome assembly GCA_964406575.1 of uncultured Eubacteriales bacterium. Taxonomy (GTDB): domain Bacteria; phylum Acidobacteriota; class Aminicenantia; order Aminicenantales; family Aminicenantaceae; genus WTAW01. Next base: position 43,899 of record CAYOSH010000002.1, read on the forward strand.
AGTTCGACGTGCCGACCTCAACGGCTTTGGCCCCGCAGATCAGATACTCGAGGGTGTCTTCACTCGACATGATGCCGCCGATGCCGATCACAGGGATGTTGATGTGGCTGGCAACCTGGAAAACCATCCTCAGAGCGATGGGCTTTATAGCCGGACCGCTGAGACCGCCAAAGACATTGGCCAGTTTGGGCCGCCGGGTGTCCACATCCACGGCCATGGCCAGGAATGTATTGACTAAAGAAACAGCATCAGCGCCCGCCTCCTCGGCGCTTTGTGCGATCTCCACGATATCCGACACATTGGGGGACAGCTTTGCAATGAGGGGGCGAGAACTTGTTGTTTTGACAAGCTTGACGACCGAGTATGTCGAGTCGGGTTTCAGTGCGGGGCATAAACCGCCTTTCTCCACATTCGGACAGGAGATATTGAGCTCATAAGCGGATATCCCTTCGTATGCGTTCAAGTACTCAACAACAGAGGCATATTCCTCTTCGTTCGCCCCGCAGACATTGATGATCAGAGCTGTCTGAAAGGCCTGGAGTTGAGGAAGGACCTCTGTGCAGAAGCGTTTGACCCCGATGCCCTGCAGGCCTATGGCGTTAATGAGACCGCTTGCGGTCTCCACCAGCCTGGGCGGAGGATTTCCCTCCCGGGGAGAAAAGTAGAGGCCTTTGACCACAAAACCGCCCAGTTTATTGAGGTCCATAAACGGGGTGAATTCCAGACCGTAGCCGAAAGTGCCGCTGGCAGCAAGAACAGGATTTTTAAGTTTAAGACTGCCGATCTCAACGGAAAGATCAATCATGATCCTTTCACTCCCAGAAAACATCCTCAGCATTAAGCACCGGCCCTTCCTCGCAGACCTTGTGCCAGCCGATCCCTTCGTCCTTTCGTATTTTTTTTACACACCCCCAGCACGCGCCGAACCCGCAGCCCATCACTGATTCGAGGGAGATCTCAGCAGGGATAGCCTGTGCGGCGGCTATCTCCGCGATCTTTCGGAGCATCAGCTCTGGACCGCAGGCATAGATCCGGCTCACAGAGAGGTCTTTATCGAGATCTGCTTCAAAGGCTTCGGTGATTTGCCCCCGGGTTCCCAAAGAGCCATCTTCTGTTGTGCATGTCAGCGACAAGTCCACATTGCTGAATCTTTCTCTGACGGGGAGGTCTCCTGTGGATTTACCCCCATAATAAACTCGAACAACGCCACCCGCTCTGCTGAGTTTTTGGGCAAGGAAATAGAGAGGAGCGATGCCCCGTCCGCCCCCGATGAGAGCGAATGGAATCTGATGGATGTCTTTGTCTACAGTGAACCCCTTACCGAGGGGGCCGATGATGTCGATAAAATCCCCTTCTCGTTTTTCACTGAGCAGTCGCGTGCCCAGCCCAGTGATTTGGAAGAAGATTTCGCCGCTCTGGTCTTCCGCAGAGAATAGGCTGAAAGGGCGGCGCAGCAGGGGGGAAGTGTCCGTGTTGATGCGCACCATGAGAAATTGACCGGGCTGGGCCTCTTGCACGATCTCCGGAGACTCAAAAGAGAGGAGGAAATAATTGTTCCAGCTTTCTTTGCGTGTGATCCTGGCCAGGGAGTCCTTTCTCATATCTGTTTCAAAATATCGTTAAGAAAAATATCAGATAATGTTTTCCATGGCAACAAAAACTTTGACAACTCCAGACCATTCTGGAATAATTTTTTTCAGTTGAATCATTCAGGTAAGGTTTGTAGACTTGGAGGCGCTCATATGAATATATCCAAAAGAGGCCAAGCTATCCAGGAGTCACCGATAAGAAAGCTGAAGCCTTATGCGGATGATGCCATCCAGCGGGGCATCCATGTGTATTTCATCAACATCGGACAGCCCGATATCACAACTCCTGAACCCGTTTGGGAAGCCATCAAGAATTTCGGCGAGGAAGTTCTCAGCTACGGACCTGCACAGGGATTCCTAGATCTGAGGCAAGCCATAGCCGATTATTTTGTCGGTTACAACATTCCTCTGAACTCTGAGAATGTGATCATCACCATCGGCGGGTCTGAAGCCATTCATTTTTCCTTCAGTGTGGTGGCGGACCCTGGAGAGGAAATCATCATCCCCGAGCCTTTTTACACGAATTACAATGGATATGCGGTCTGCGCCAACGTCGGGATCGTGCCTTTGCCCTTACATGTCGAAGACGGATTCCGTCTGCCGGCCGCCGACGCGATCGAAGCGAAAATCACTCCAAAAACCCGGGCGATCCTGCTCTGTTCTCCGAATAATCCTACCGGGACGGTGTACACCGATGAAGAACTCCAGCGCGTCATCGATTTGGCGGAGAAGCATGACCTGTTCCTGATCGGGGATGAGGTCTACAAGGAATTTGTCTATGATGGAGCGAAACACAAAAGCCTTTTGGAATACGAGAACATCAAAGACCGGGTCATTGTTGTGGATAGCATCTCCAAGCGGTTCAGTTGCTGTGGGGCTCGAGTGGGTGCGGTTCTGACACGAAATTCAGATATTTACCAGGCGGTCCTCAAATTCGCTCAGGCAAGGCTGTGCCCACCATCGATCGAACAAAAGGGTGCTCTGGCAGCCTATAGGATGGAGCGAGATTATTTCCAGGCGACTCGGGAGGAATACCAGAGAAGACGCGATGTTCTCTACGATGGCTTCAAAGACATTCCAGGTATTGTGATGCACAAACCTCAGGGCGCCTTCTACATCATCGTCAGGCTTCCCATCAGAGATTGCGAGCACTTTGTCCGCTGGATGTTGACGGATTTCGAGCTCGATCGGGAAACGGTCATGGTGGCCCCCGCTCAAGGATTTTATTCCACACCCGGCCGCGGCAAGGATGAGATTCGCATCGCCTATGTGCTGAAAGAGCCTGACCTGAAACGAGCCATTAAGGTGTTCAAGGCAGGGCTGTCCAAATATCTCTCTCTTTTTCCCTGATCCCAGGACACGGGTTTTCACTGTCGGAGAAGTCGTTTGTACGAAACGGCCGATGAGATATCGAGATCGATGAGGTTCAAAGCATTCGTTTTTCAGTTGGGGGTGATTGTCTGTTTGAGTGTTGTTATCGGGGTGTCTGCGAATTTGTCTCTGGTCAAACAATACCTTAACGGAGATTTCAATCAAAGTTTTCTTTCACCCAAAGATTTTCCCTCTATACAGTTTATCGGCCTCGCCGAAGCAGAGGACCTATTCATGAGAGGCGATGTGCTCTTTCTCGACAGCAGAGCGGAAGTGAAATTTCTCGAGGGACACATTTTGGACGCCATCAACATTCCTTTTGAGGGGGGAGAGAGAACTGTACACGGACAGTTATCCTTTCCCCGCGATGGGACCCTGGTCGTGTACTGTGACGGAAATGAGTGTCAATCCAGCATCTTTCTTGCAAAGGCTCTTGCGGAACAGGGGTTTGAAGATATCCGTGTGTTCTTCGGAGGATGGAACGAATGGATAACCGCTGGGCTTCCCTCATCTAAGAAAAATGATCTGTCATAAGACTGTCCTGTGGGTGTTTCGTCTCGTGGTTGGAGGGGTCTTCATCTGGGCAGGCCTTCTGAAGATCTTGGGCCCTCTGGAATTTGCGCAGGATATTGCCAACTACCGTGTTTTCTCCCGGGATATATCATTTGTGATAGCCATTGTCCTTCCCTGGATTGAAATCTTATGCGGCGTTCTTGTGATTCTCGGAATATTTCGCACCACAAGTTCTTTGGTCCTTTCGGGTCTATTGGTGGCCTTTCTGGTGTTGATCACTGCCACCATTTTGAGGAGGATTGATGTGGAGTGCGGGTGTTTTGGCTCCTTGGGCCGACGCGTGGACTTTCTTCTCCTGCTCACAGATTCAATCCTTTTGTATCTCACTTTGAATATCTTTGTTTCGTCTCTGAAACAGAACCATGAATCCGCATCTCCCTGAGACCGGAACGCAGATCATTTCGTCTCTCGCGGAAGCTTTATCCTTCCAAGCTGTGTGTTTAAGAGTTGGTTAGAGGTTTTTTCATTTGAAAGATTCCTGTGTTTGATCGATGTTTGTTCTCATTCCAGTTGTTTTTCAGCACACCGGCGAAAATAGAAGATGCAGAATGTGGGTAGCATTTCCAAATCCCTGATTAATGATATCCGAGGGGATATCCGAGTGTCCGCAATTGTGTGGTGGATAACTCCATGTGGAGGGCTGGACGGGCATGGCACATCTCCATGGGGGAGATGTGAGGGAAGCCCGGAACCGAGCGAAGTTTCCTCGCTGGGGAAACTGAGAGTGTTTTCGCAATCACCGATTTGGACAGTCGAATGGCTCCCATCACGGATTTGGAAGGGCTACCCAGAATGTGAAGAAGCTTGAATTTTGGAAGTGTTGCATGTATATTTCATGTTTAATTCTTTAGCGTTATTCAGGAGAAGAGAATGAACGATAAAAAATATGTGTATTCTTTCGCGCCTGGAAATGTCGAAGGCAACAAGGACATGAGAGATTCCCTCGGTGGAAAGGGTGCGAATCTGGCGGAGATGGCTGGGATCGGGATCCCGGTACCTCCTGGTTTTACGGTATCCACGGATGTCTGTAACCTTTTCCTCCAATCAGGAAATCAGATTCCAGCTGGAATAGAGAAAGAGATCCTTGACAATCTGGCGAAGCTGGAAGATGCAGCAGGCCAGAAATTCGGAGATATAGAGAATCCCCTTCTCGTTTCCGTGCGTTCCGGAGCCAAATTTTCAATGCCCGGGATGATGGATACGATACTGAACTTGGGTCTTAATGACCAGGCTGTCGAAGGATTGGCGCAAAAAAGCGGAGACAGGCGGTTTGCCCTGGATTGCTACCGACGGCTGATCCAAATGTTTGGGGATGTTGTTTTGGAAATATCCAAAAAGAGTTTTGAAGAAATCCTCAAAGCAATTAAAAGTCGAAACAACATCACAAACGACTTTGAACTCTCTGAAGAGAACCTTGAAGAGGTTATTGCAGCTTATAAAAAGCGGGTTAAAGATCAGACAGGGAGGGATTTTCCGCAAGATGTTAAAACGCAGCTCTTCATGGCGATCTCCGCTGTGTTCAAATCCTGGGACAACCCGCGGGCAATCACTTACCGCCGATTGAATCATATCTCCCATGACCTGGGAACAGCGGTGAATGTCCAGATGATGGTGTTCGGCAATTTCGGTGAGGATTCCGCCACGGGTGTCGGTTTCACGCGGAATCCTGCCACCGGGGATAAGGAGCTCTACGGGGAATTCCTGTACAACGCACAGGGCGAAGATGTTGTGGCAGGCATAAGAACGCCGTCTCCAATAAAGGATCTTAAAGAAAAAATGCCTGAAGCCTCCAGAGAATTGGAAGAGATTACCACGCGCTTGGAGAGGCACTACGAAGATGTGCAGGACTTTGAGTTCACCATTCAGGAGAAAAAGCTCTACATGCTCCAGACACGTAACGGAAAAAGGACGGGTTGGGCTGCGGTGAGGATCGCCGTGGATATGGTCGAAGAGGGATTGATCGAGCAAGAGAAGGCGCTCTTTTTGGTCGAGCCTGAGGCCTTGGACCAGCTTCTGCATCCTGTCTTCGATGTGGCAGAAAAAAGCAAACATGAGATGCTGGCCAAGGGACTTGCCGCATCTCCGGGCGCAGCCACGGGACAGGTGGTCTTCACAGCAGATAAAGCGGTTTCTTGGAAAGAGGCGGGTAAGCGTGTTCTTCTCGTCAGAGACGAAACTTCCCCCGATGATATCCACGGGATGAGTGCCGCCCAGGGAATCTTGACCGCCACGGGGGGTATGACCTCCCACGCAGCCATTGTGGGCAGACAGATGGGCAAGCCCTCTATTGTTGGATGCGGCGCTATTAAGCCCAATGAAGAAGAAGGATATTTCCAAGTCGGTGACCAGAAGGTTAAAGAGGGCGATTGGATCTCCATTGACGGAAGTTCCGGTGAAGTGCTCCACGGGGAGATCGCCACAAGGCCCTCGGAAGTCCTCCAGGTTGTCTGTGGAGAATTGGCGCCCGAGGAATCCGTGACCTTCCAGTACTTCAACAAGCTTCTTTCTTGGGCGGATAAGGTTCGGAAATTGAGAGTCCGGGCAAATGCCGATACCCCGAAGGATGCGCGGACTGCCTTTTCCTTTGGCGCAGAGGGGATCGGGTTGGCCCGTACGGAGCACATGTTTTTCGAGAGAGAGCGACTTCCGATCATCAAACAGATGATCATGGCAGAGACTGAGGAAGAACGGAGGAAAAGCCTCGAGCAGTTGCTCCCCTTCCAGAAGAAGGATTTTTATGAGTTGTTCAAAGAGCTGAAGGGATTCCCAGTGACCATCCGCACATTGGATCCGCCCCTCCATGAGTTTTTGCCCAAGAAAGAGGAGTTGATGGTGGAGCTCACAGAGCTCAAAGCTTCCGGTTCTAAGGACAAGGAACACATCAAGGAACTCGAAAAAGTGCTGGAAAGAGTCAAAGCACTTGCCGAGTTCAATCCCATGCTCGGCCATAGAGGATGCCGTTTGGGCATCACCTTTCCGGAGATCATCGAGATGCAGGCACAGGCGATCTTCGAGGCAGCCTGTGAACTGGCCGGGGAGGGGGGGAAAGTCTTTCCCGAGATCATGGTCCCTCTCATCGGGTCCGTGGAGGAACTGGCCGACCAAAAACAGATCATCGTAAGGATCGCTGAAGAGACGATAAAAAAATACAATGTCGAATTGGAATACACCGTCGGAACCATGATCGAGATTCCACGAGCCGCCATCACGGCCGATGAAGTGGCCAAGGAAGCGGATTTCTTCTCCTTCGGAACCAACGACCTGACTCAGACGACCTTTGGCATATCTCGAGATGATGGAGCCAGTTTTATCAATTACTATCTGGCCCATGGATTCTGGAAGGACGATCCTTTTTCCACTGTGGACGTGCCTGGGGTCGGAGTATTGATGAGATGGGCCGTGGAGAAAGGGCGGAAGACAAAACCCGATCTCAAGGTGGGCATCTGTGGCGTACACGGAGGAGACCCGCGGTCGATCTATTTCTGTCATAAGATCGGGCTGAACTATGTGAGTTGTTCTGCCTATCAAATTCCCATTGCCCGTCTGGCTGCTGCTCAAGTCACACTTTCAGAGAACAAGCCCTCTTGATCCAGTGATGTTCAAGTCTTGATCGTTAAGGAAATACGCCGGCAATATGTGTTCTATGAGGTTTGAAAGACCGAGAATCTATGGAAAATTGATCCAGAGGGGCTGAGGCTTTACGACTCGCACCTTTCGTGAATCAGCGTCTGCCGATTGTTTTGTGCAGGATGTTTTTCAGGATGTAGGCAGCCATTGCCGGATTGGCATCCAGCCGTCTTTTGCAGTACGCTGTGGCGTACTTCCATTTCTCGGCAAAAGGGACATAGAGCCGCACGCAGTGGCCTTCTCTGATAAGCTCGTCTTGAAAAGTCTGCATGGGCACACCCATGAGCATCTGCACTTCGTACCGGTCTTTTTTTATGTTCAAACGTTCGGCGATGTTGACGGATTCCCTAATGACAGCTTTGTCATGACTCGCGATTTCAGGATAATGCCCCTCTTTGAACAAGACTTCCAGCTGTTCGAGGAGTTTTGCCTTCATATCGGCTTTGTTCTGGAGGGCGATCTCCTTCGGCTCGTTATAGATGCCGATACAGATGCGGATGCGGGCGTTCAAACCGCTAATGGATCGGATGTCCTCGTCTGTCCGAAAGAGGCGGGATTGGAGTACCGTTCCGAATGTCGGATGGTCTTTGATTAAAGCCCGGAAGATATCAAGAGTCATGTCGGTCTGAGTGTGATCTTCCATATCGAGCGTGACCTTTATGTCCCGCTGCTCCGCTTTGGCCACAATCCCCTCAATGATCTCTCGACAGTTATCCTTTCCCCTGTGACTGCCCAGTTGCGTGGGCTTTAAAGAGAGCGTGGCAAACTCTTGCGCGCCAAGGCTATCGATAAGCCGCTCATAGACCCCGACCGTGTACTGAACTTCTTCATCGACTTCGATCTCTTCTCCCAAAAGATCTATGGTCGAGCAAAGGTGCCGCTCTTTCCATAACGTGTGCGCCGTTTCCACAGCGGAGTGGATGCTGTCTCCGGCAACATAAGGACCGGCGAAAAGCTTAACGAGAGGAGTTGGGGCAAGATTGATGATGAATTTTTTTAGGCCCATTCAAAACTCCTTTCCAAACAAAGATTTTTCACAAAAACGGCCTATGCCTTACAGGTCGACGCTGCGTCTCGATCGGAACTCCCGCTGTAGTGGCATCTATGTGTGCATTATCAAAATGAAGCTTTAAATTCATTCATCTTTTAACACACTTCAAGAATTGTTTCAATTTTTTCCGCTTTGGCGTAAGCATCTTTATTTCCGTGATGGCATAAATGCTTTTTTAGGTTATTGTATGCTCAGATTGAGTGGTTGAGAAAACCGTGTGAAGAGCTGGACGGGCACGGTGCATCTCCCAGGGGGAGATGTGAGGGAAGCCCGGAACCGAACGAAGTTTCCTCGCTTGGGAAACTGAAAGTGTTTTCGCAATCTCCAATCCGATCATTCGAGACATCTATCATCACGGATTTAAGGATGCTTCCTGCTTTGGCGGCTGCAAAGCCGCTACGAATAGTGTTTACCGTTGCCCTTTTTTTTGATATGTAATACATGCATGGTCAACATCAGGAAACTTTTGAGACTCCTCCGAAGACGAAGATTCCCGTTCAAGTTTGTCTACAGTGATGCCTACTGGATGATTGACATCGGAAACCATGTGTTTCCCCTGAAGAAATACCGGCTTATCTACGAACGGCTGATATCTTGGGGAGTAAAAAAAGAAAGTTTCATAGAGCCTCATCCTGCTCAGGAAGACGATGTTCTTCGAGTGCATTCCCCAAAATATATCAAAAAACTGAGAACGGGCAAGCTTTCACATTCAGAGATGCTGGCCCTGGAGCTTCCCTACTCGCCAGAACTTTTCCAGTTTGCGCTTCTTAACGTTGGGGGGACTATTGTTGCGGCAAAGGAAGCCCTCAAAAAGGGGATGGCCATTCATATCGGAGGCGGATTCCACCACGCGTTCTCTGACCATGGAGAGGGTTTTTGTGTTCTGAATGATGTGGCCGTCGCGATCGAAAAACTGAGGCATGAGGGAGTCATCCGGAAGGCGATGGTGGTCGATTGTGATGTGCATCAAGGGAACGGCACAGCGGCTATTTTTTTGAACAATGATGACGTGTTCACATTTTCGATCCACCAGATGGATATCTATCCGGCCCATAAGCCGGAGAGTTCTTTAGATATAGGATTGTGGTCAGGAGAGGGAGACGAGAAATACCTTCCCGCTCTTCAGTCCCACTTTCCCCGTTTGTATAAAGAGTTTCATCCAGATATTATTTTTTATCTTGCTGCGGCCGATCCCTATGAAAAGGATCGATTGGGAGGGTTGACGCTAACTATGGAGGGCCTTAAAGAGAGAGGGGCCATCGTGATCGGAGAAGCGCGTAAGCTCAACATTCCGATGGTCATCCTCCTAGCTGGCGGGTATGCGTTTGATGTTGCTGATACTGTGGCTATCCATCTCAACACCATCCGAGTCGCCCAGCACATGTTTTGATCGTATCCCTCACTGCCTTGTGGACTGATCTGTGATCAATGATCCAGAGATGAACACAGCAGGAATAAGCGATGGACCATGGACCATGTTGTATTGAGGAAAGGACTCTTGGGGTTTGATAGCGACCGTTTCACGAACCCGTGTTTTGTGAGATCCAGTCCAAATATTCATTGGACCCTGCAAGAATAGGGAGGGCGATTATTTCTGGGACTTGGTACGAATGGAGGGCTTTTATCCTCTTTTCCAGATTTGAGAAGAGGCTGGCCCTGGTTTTGATGAACAGGATAAATTCCTGATCATGGGATATGTGTTCCTCCCACCGATAGAATGACTGATTTGCTGAGCTCACTGTCACACAAGCGGCAAGCCTTTCCGTAACGATCTTCTGAGCGATATCATTGCCCTCTGCTTCACTGGGGACGGTCGAGATCACGAGAATATATTCATTCATGCGTGCTGCTCCCAAACGAAATTTGATGGTTATGGCTGTAAGAAAATGTGGGCAAAGACTTTGGTGTCCCCCACCATGTTATCAATCACGCAGTACTCATTGGGTTGATGGGCCGTTTCCTCATTCTTAGACCAACAGGCGGCTTCAAAACCTGACCAGCGAAGGGGGCTGGCCAGCGTCCCGCCTCCTATTCCGATGGGCTTCGCTTCCTTTTGATAGACTTTCTTGACACCCCTTCTAATGGCTTGAACGACAGGCGCTTCGGGAGATGTGGGAGGGGCTGCGGGTGCTCTCTGCTCCTGCTCCATAACGATCCTCACCTGAAAGTCTCTTCTAACCCTCTCCATGGCAATTTTGATCTGTTTTTCCACATCTTCCAGGTTGTAATGTGGGAGAATGCGATTGTCCATGTAGAACACATCATCGCCGGGAATAGTGTTGATGTTGGGAACATTGGATTCTTTCTTTGTGGGTTCAAAAGTGGATATCGGGGGATCGAAGATGAAGTCTTTATGGTCAAAGACCTGGTAGAGCTTATGCAATTCTGTCACCAAGAACGAGGCCGCACGAAAACTGTTGATGCCGCGCTCGGGCGTGGACCCGTGCGCCTGCTTTCCATAGGTCTTGAACTTGAGCCACAGGATGCTCTTCTCTGCGATCTCTATCATCGTCCCCTCACTATTTCCCGCATCGGGAACGATGATAAGGTCTTGTTTGCGGAAGGGGTTGGAATGTTTCAAAACATAATGGATCCCTTTGTCATTTCCCGTCTCCTCATCGGCGACCAGCGCGATGCCCACATCATAATTGGGTTTTAATCCTTCTGCTTGGAGTGCTTTTATGGCAAAAAGAGATGCCACCATGTCCTGTTGGTTGTCTTCCACCCCTCGCCCATAGATTTTTCCCTCCTCGACCCAGGCCTTGAAAGGATTGCCTTTCCATAAGGATAACTCTCCTGGAGGGACAACGTCCAAATGGCTGAGAATCCAGATCGTCTTTGTGGAATTTTTTCCTCTGTAGTAGGCTAAAATATTGGGGCGGTATCCAGCTTCAGAATCCAGGTCAGGGGCTTTGATGGGAGCGATATTTTCGAATCCGCCTATCTTGAGGTATCGAAGGAGAGCTTCGGCTTTTGCAGCCTCGCCCTCTCCGCCGCTGGAGGGAGAAATAGCGGGAAGCGCACACAGTTCTATCTGCAAGTCGATCATTTCATCACGGAAGGTATCGATCCGGCTGGAGATTCTTTCAAAATCCTTCATGAAATCTTTCCGATTGAGAAAAATCATACCACCGCACACCTGACAAAGCAAGCCTTTCCAGCCTTGACTTTTCCTCGTGCAGAGAATACATTAGCCCCAAATGCGGGTAGGCTATGATGTGCGCCCTTTTTTGAAGGAGGAAACAGGCGTCGGGATCTATTTCAAGAACCTTCTGTTCTCTCTGTCAAAGATCGATCCAGAGAATGAGTATTTTCTGTTTTCGTCTTCATGGAAAGACCGGTTCAAGCCTGAAAAGGTCCCTCCTTTCGCGAAAATGAGATTCAAGGATTTTCGCTACCCGGTCAGGATGATCAATTATTTCTGGAATAAGTTCAGCTGGCCATCAATGGACCTTTTTTTTCGGACGCGTCTGGATTTGACCCATTCAGCCACACCCCTAGCTTTGCCTTCTGGTGGAAAAAAGGTTGTGACTGTTTATGATTTGTGCTTCATGGAGCACCCCCACTTGAGTGACGATGAGTCGAGAACTGTATTTACGCCAAGAATTGAGCAGTCCCTTCAAGACGCGGACGGGATTATCACGATCTCCAGATTTACTCAGGAGCAGGTTTTGAAAAGGTTTTCCATAAATAAGGATAAGGTGCATGTGACCCACCTGGGAATCGATCATGATTTCTGGCGAAATGTCCCGCAGGAAGAGCTGGACAGCATCAGGTCCGGATTCAAACTGCCGTCGTCCTTCCTGCTCTATGTCGGCGCGCTCGAGCCCAGGAAGAACATCGGTCGTTTGATCAGAGCCCTGAAGATAGTCCACAGTCAATACGGAAAGATCCCGCTTGTCCTTGTGGGGGGAAGAGGCAGAGACTCCGCAAACGTGTTAGCCGAGATAGACGCGTGTGGTCTCCAACAATGGATAAGGTTGACAGGGTATTTGAAAGATCGTGAGTTGAGGAGCATCTACCGATCGGCCACGGCGTTTGTCTTCCCGTCCCTGTGCGAAGGATTTGGATTGCCTCTTCTTGAAGCCATGTGTTCCCGGACTCCGGTTATTGCTTCCGGCGTTTCTGCCCTCCCTGAGATTTGTCAGGATGCCGCCCTCTTTTTCGACCCGGATCAATCCATGGACATGGCGGAAAAGATCATGAGTGTTCTAAGGAATGAAGATTTAAAAAGGGACCTGGTAAGGAAAGGGGAAAAAAGAGTCTTGGATTTTAGCTGGAAAACCACCGCAGAGAAAACGCTGAACATCTATCGGTCCCTGATGGGAGCCCAGTGAACAAAATTTGTTTTCTCTCCCATACTTCCGAGCTTAACGGGGCGGAGCTCATGCTTCTCCAGACTTTAGAGAGGATCGACAAACAGAAATTCTATCCTTTCTTGATCGTGCCAAGGCCAGGCCTTCTTTTGGCAGAAGCAGAAAAACTTGGGATTGAGGCTGTCCTTTTTCCTGCAAAATGGTGGCTTACAGAGAGGGGGAAGACGTGGAAGCAGCCCCTCGCTTGGATCTGGAACATGAGAGCCCTCTTCCGGCTAGTGCGCTGGATTAGGCGCAAACAGGTCGACCTTGTGTTCAGCAATTCCAGCGCGTCTTTCACCGGAGCCTTGGCCGCAAAAATTACGCACGTTCCGCATGTCTGGTTCATTCATGAAATCCTTGGGGGAGAGGCCCCCCAAATCTGCTGGATATGGGGACAAAAAGCGTTAGCCCGGTTCATCAGCCGCTTTTCATGCAGGATCCTGGTGAACTCCCAGGCGAGCGGAGCATTCTTTTTTGACAAAGAGAATGTGCAGTTGGTCTACAACGGCATCGAAATCTCCGAAAGGAACGATGACGCAATCACAATCTTGCGGCATCAATGGGATTTGGACAAACGGGACATTGTGATCGGGATGGTGGGCAAAGTCTGCGAAGAGAAGGGACAGCGAGAAGTGATCCGTGCCCTGAGCAGAATTGGAAAAGACTGGGGGTCGCTGAAGCTTTTGATCGTCGGCGATGTGAAATCAAAGGCGTATTTCAAAGAGTTGCAGGAGATTTGTGTGCGAGAGGGTCTTGAGGAGCGCGTGGTTTTTGCCGGCTATCAGAGAGATGTGTTGAGCGCCCTGTGTTTGATGGATTGCCTGCTTGTGGCTTCACGTACAGAATCTTTCGGCAGAACGGTCATCGAAGCAATGTCTGTAAAAATCCCTGTCATTGCAGCCAAATCAGGGGGGATCGCAGAGATCATCATTCACGGAAAAAACGGCTTCCTTTTGGAGTCAGGGAAAATCGGAGAGATCGAAAACGCGATCGTGTCCTTTCTCGATAATCGAGACTCCTATAGAAAGGTTGCCGAAGAGGGTTATCGAACTGTTGGGGAAAGGTTTGGCTTGATCGACCAGGTGAAAAAGATTGAACGTGCCATGGAGGAGTGCATTGGACAGCGCGGAGAAAGCGCCTGAGCTTTCTGTTGTTCTAGTGAATCACAACGACCGAACACATCTCGGAGAATGTCTATCCTCCTTGACCAACACTATGGAAGGTATTCCTTTCGAGGTCATTGTGGTGGACAACCAGTCATCCGATGGAAGTCCTGAATGGGTCAGGAGGAACTTTCCTCGAGTGCGGCTCATCACCAACACTGAGAACGTGGGTTTTGCCAGGGGAAACAATCAGGGGATAAGGGAAAGCCGTGGGAAATATATCCTCCTCCTGAATACAGATACAATTTTGCAACCCAAAGCCGTTCAATATCTTCTGGAGGAGTTGAAGTCCAATCGCAGGATCGGCGGAGTGGGACCTGCACTCTTATCCGAAAAGGACAGTATCCAGGTCTCTTTTGGGACAAAGGTGAGTTTTTTCCGCGAAGTGTTTCAAAAGCTGGCGTTGAACCCTTACTACCGGTGGCGCCTTAAAAAAGGGGGCGATAAACGAGAGGTCGGATGGCTGAGTGCGGCCTGCCTCCTTACGCGGAGAGATGTTCTGGATGAGGTGGGTTTTTTTGATGAGCAGTTTTTTCTCTATTTTGAAGATATCGACCTCTGTGTCAGGATCAGAGAAAAAGGGTATGTTCTGGAATATCTTCCCCGGGCAAGAATTTATCATGTGGGGGGAGCCAGCACTGAGGGGCTGAAGCTCTTCGGTCGCTATTTTTACAGAAAAAGCCAGCTGTATTTTTATCAAAAGCACAATTCCCGGACAGCACTTACACTTCTCCGCCTATATCTGTGGGTCAACTTCAACCTTGGCCTCGGATGCGGGTATTTGAGAGGTGCTCCGGACATGAACGAAAGACGAGTTCTACGGAGACTCTTGAGGGATAAATGAGAAAGATCAAAGTCCTCCAGATGATTGACAGGCCCTTTCTGGGAGGGGGACAGATCAATCTGCTCTCTCTCGCCAGATTTTTAAACCGCGAGACGTTTGATATTGCTGTCTGTTCACGTGGAGGAGGGCCCTTAGCCGACGCTCTAAGGGAGGAAGGGATCCCCCATTATCCGATCGCCTTCAGCAAGTGTTTTCGAAAACACATTGTGAAAGACCTTGTATCCCTCCTGAGCTCCCAAAATTTTGACATTCTCCATACACATGGCGGCGTCGCAGGTTTTTACGGGCGTTGGTCTGCACGCAAATGTGGTCATCCGCTCCATGTCGTGCACACGCTTCACGGCATCCACTATCTCCATTACAGGAATTTTTTCCTCAAGTATCTTTTCATATACTTGGAGCGGCAACTCTCACGCTTCTCAGCTGCGGTCATTTTTGTCTCAGATGCAGATCGAGAGATGGGCAGACGCTTCCAGCTAGTTCCCGAGAGCAAGCAGGTCGTGATCAAGAATGGTATCGATTTTAATGTCTTTGAAGCAGAGGCCCTCCGCGTAGAAAAGACGGAAGGGCTTGAGTTTGACTCTTCAGAACCCATCGTCGGTACCGTCGCACGCCTGCACCGGCAGAAGGGATTGCCCTATCTCATCAAGGCCACCGGGAGAATCAAGGAGGCCATTCCAGACGCAAAGGTATGGATTATTGGGGGTGGCTCCCTGTTCTATAAGTTCCAAAAGCTCAAAAAAAAACTCGGCCTGGAAGATACAATCAAACTGTTGGGAGAGAGAAAAGATGTTGCATCGCTTCTATCCCGCTTTGATGTTTTCGTTCTCCCGTCACTTTGGGAGGGCTTGCCATACTCTCTGATGGAAGCCGCTGCTCTTGCAAAGCCGGTCGTCGCCACCGAGATTGCGGGAGTGACAGAGCTTATCAAACACGGCGAGACCGGGCTTCTCGTTCCCGTCATGGATTCCAACCAACTGGCCCAGTCTGTGATCCGATTGCTCCGAGAGAGAGAATTTGCCGCCAGACTCGGGCAAAACTTAAAGAATTCCGTCCGCCAACAGTACACACTCTCCCAAATGGTCCAGAAGACCCAGGACCTCTATCTCAGACTCTCTGTCGATTGAGAAAGCATCCCTGAATCCGTGACGAGTGACATTCGAGCGTCCCAATTGTGTGGCGCAGAAAACCGTGTGAAGGGCTGGACGGGCATGGTGCATCTCCCGGGAGGAGATGTGAGGGAAGCCCGGAACCGAGCGAAGTTTCCTTGCAGGGGAAACTGAGAGTGTTTTCGCAATCACCAATTGGGACACTCAATAAAGCAACTTTTGTTCATATGATCACGGATGCCGGAATGCTTAGGTTGATTGACAAAAAGAAGGGGCCTTTTTATAATCAAGCTCGATGAAGAGTCCCAAAGTTGCCCTAGTCCACGATTGGTTGACGGGCCGTAGAGGTGGAGAAAAAGTGCTGGAAGTCTTTGCTGAGCTGTATCCAGACGCTCCGATCCACACTCTTTTTCATTTTAAAGGAAGTCAGATTCCGGATATTGAACACAAACGGATTGTAACGAGTTTTGTTCAGAATCTGCCTTTTCTACGCCAAAGATACAGGTTTTATCTTCCATTGTTCCCCATTGCCGTTGAGCTATTCGACCTTCAACAGTATGATTTTATTATCTCGAGCTCTCACTGTGTAGCCAAAGGGACTATTCCCAGGCCCGATGCTCTTCATGTCTGTTATGTCCATTCCCCTATGAGGTATGCATGGAACCAATATTTTTCCTATTTTTCTCCGGAAAAACTTGGGTTTTTTTCCAAAAGGATCATTCCTTCCGTCATCCATCGTCTCCGCATCTGGGATGAATCCTCCACTCACAGAGTGGATCACTTTGTGGCCAATGCCAAAACTGTGGCTGATAGGATAGTCAGGTATTACAGACGGTCTGCCGAGGTTATTCATCCACCTGTAGACACGGAATTCTTCCAACCCGGAGAAATTGAAGAGGACTATTTCCTGATCGTCTCCGCACTGGTCCCTTATAAGAGAATAGACAGAGCCATAGACGTATTCAACCGAACGGGTCAACGCCTGCAGATCATCGGACTGGGGCCTGACTACCAAAAGCTTAAAAAGAGTGCGAAGGCGAATATCGAGTTTCTAGGATCAGTCTCTTCGGAAGACCTTCTCTTGGCTTACCAAAAATCCCGGGCCCTCATCATGCCCGGTGAAGAGGATTTTGGGATCAATTCTCTCGAGTCCCAGGCTTGTGGAGTGCCCGTCATTGCCTATGGACGTGGGGGCGCAGGGGAAACCGTTCTGCCCGAAGAGTCAGGGCTTCTTTACGAGGAGCCCACCAGTGACGGCCTTCTCGCCGCGCTTGACAAATTCAAGGGCATGACTTTTAATAAAATGACAATACGAGCCAATGCCCTAAAATTCTCCCGAGAAAAGTTTAAGAAAAAAATCTTTTCCTTCCTCCAGCAGAAATGGGTAGAGCATGAGAGCCGGTTATGATTAGAAGGCAAAGAAGCGGTCTGATCGGATTTTTTATCTTGAGCGATATTTTCGGGATAACGCTCGCCTTTTTTTATTCCTATTTATTTCGGTTTTATCTGTATATTATTCCAGTCGACCCTGCAAAGGGAATTCCGCCTATCAAACAATATATCTATATTTTCCCTCTGTTCCTGGTCGCGCATCTGGCGATTTTTTACACCCAAGGATTCTACAAGACGAGACTTAAGAGAACCCAGATCGATGATTTTTTCCTCATCGTGCTGAACGCTCTACTTTCTATCCTATTCGTTTTAGCCATACTGAACTATCTGTACACCTACAGCCAAGGCATAGCTCCTCTGTTCCGTATGGATTTCAAGATCTCTCACGGCTTTTTGGGTGTCTACTTTCTTGCTGTTGTCGTTGTCATATCTGTTTTCAGAAACCAGATATATTACATGGTGAAAAAACGGTATGCCAAGGGCTATAACCTGAAGAATGTGCTCATCGTCGGGGCTGGAAAAATGGGCAAAGTTGTTGCGCAGAAACTCGTTCATTACAAAGATCTGGGTTTTATTGTCAAAGGATTTCTGGATAATGAATTGAAAGAGGGCGTGGACGTTCAGATAAACGGAGGCATCAAAGTCCTTGGGCCGGTTTCTGCACTCGAAGACATTCTGGCTAAGAACGATATCAGTGAAGTTTATGTGGCGTTGGAGTTGCGGAATTACCAGGAGATCCTGAATACGCTTAAAATAGTGAATAAATTTGCCGTGAACGTGAGGATCATTCCAGATCTTTTCCATTTTTTGACGCTCAAAGCAAGGATCGAAGACCTAGATGGCTTTTCTGTGATCTCCATCGACGAATCGCCCATGCGAGGTGTGGGACTGTTCGTCAAGCGCCTGATTGACCGGGTCGCATCTGCGTTGCTGCTTTTTCTTCTCTTGCCGGTCCTTCTTTTGGTTGCGCTACTGATCAAGCTAACTTCCAGAGGACCGGTGATCTACAACCAAGAGAGGATGGGTCTGGATGGACGGAAATTCACCATCCATAAGTTCAGGACAATGATCTCCGAAGCAGAGCAGAGGACTGGTCCTGTGATGTGTAAACCCGATGATGAGAGGATCACTGGAATCGGCCGGTTTCTCCGGAAATACAGCATTGATGAGTTTCCCCAGTTATTCAATGTTTTGAAAGGCGAGATGAGCCTTGTCGGGCCTCGCCCTGAGCGGCCTATTTTCGTTTACGATTTTAGGGAGAAAATTCCCAAGTACATGCTTCGCCACAAGGTCAAATCGGGCATCACGGGTTGGGCACAGGTCCATGGGCTCAGACAGGACACGCCCATCGATAAAAGGCTCGACTATGATTTTTACTATATCCAGAATTGGTCCTTAGCTCTGGATCTTAAGATCATTTGGCGCACTCTGGTCAAGGGTTATATCGATAAAAGCGCTTAGCTTTCCCCTGATTGGAGACGCTTCAAACCAATGACTGGGATGCCCGAGTGCACCAACAGGGGATCTCCAAAACGAAAAATTTGCCACCATCTTGTTGTGTGTGAAAATAAATTTGAGGTAGGACAGATAAGACGGATAAGACAGAATGGACTTACTGAGTGTTCTTTTTTGTGTAGTAAATCCGGCGCCCGATGAATGTGTACTGGATCCCGGAAAAAATCGTGAGCACAAGAGTCAGCAGATAGAGCCAGAGCAGGATGGGCTGAGCAGAACGATTCGCATTGAAGAATAGGACAAGGATAAGAACGCTCATTTGGCAGACTGTGCTCGTTTTTCCCAAAAGGATTGGCTTAAATGTTGTCTGGTGAATGCGTTTATACATCACCCACGAACCTGTGACGAGGTAAAGATCTCTTCCGATGACAACGACTGCCAGCCAGACGGGGATGACGTTGGGGGCGCTTATAGAGGGAATGCTCAAAGCGATCATGGCTGATGTCATGAGCAGTTTATCCCCTGCAGGGTCGAGGAGTGCTCCGATTTTTGACTTCTGCCTCAAAAGTCGCGCTGCGATCCCGTCCAGAAAGTCGGTGGATGCTGCGAGAATAAAGATAACAAGAGCACCGCGCGGATCGTGCTGAAGCATGGTATAGAGGAAGAGAGGAATGAGACCTACCCTCAGTACACTGAAAAAGTTCGGAATCGTGAAGATCCGCTCATTCATTGTATCAAGGCCAGAATCAGATCCAGAAGCCTAATAGCCTCTCGTCCAGAGACGGCCTCGTCTGGATTAAAAGCTCTCTCTTGAGAGAGCGTCATGATATCATAAGAAACCATGAGCAATATCGGTCTGTAGTAGTAATTGCTGGGAGAGACATCAGAGATTTGGATCTTGTTCGGGGGGATCTGTTGGATAAAATTGTATCCCTTCCTCCTCAAATGCTCGATAAGCCGAAAGAGAGTTTCTGCCATCTCTGCGCGAGTGATAATTTTTTTGGGCTGGAAAGTGTGATTGGGGTAGACATCGAGAATACCCAAAGAGGCAGTGTGCAAGATAAATCTGGAAGCCCAGGAGGTGGAGATGTCGATGATGATGGGCGGCTTTCCTGATGGTTCATCGAGGATATCTTTTAACTTGATGCTCAGGAGTGCAGCCACGTCCTCTTTTGTCACAGATTCAGAAGCGGGTATGGCGTTATACTGGCTTGGCAATTCGAATATTCCCAACCTGTTTTTGATTGTTTCTAATCGGTCTCGAATTTCCTGGTCTCCAGGATTTTGTGCCGAGAGATTTTCATAGACACCAAGACTATTCTTGAGATCTCCCGCCTGGAAAAGCGTGTCAGCATACTCTTTTTGAATATCCTTGTTTTGGGGTTCGTTAGCCCTGGCTGCTCTCAAATGCATCAGGGCATTTTGAAAGTTATTTTCGTCTCTATAAATTTTAGCAAGAGCAAGATGCGCCTCTGTAATTTCAGGAGAATAATAAAGAGCTTTTAGGAATGACTCTTTGCTTTTCTCCGTATCTCCGGCGGCGAGAAAGACTTTGGCATCCGCTAATTCCTCACCTGTCATTCTTGTCTTGATGTCTTCGAATTGAGGTTTTGCCCAAGGGTTGTTTGGGTCGTTTTTCAGGATCTCCCTGTATTCAGAAAAGGCATTGTCCTCTTTATTGGAATCTTGGTAGATATAAGCAAGGCCAAAATGGGCAAGGTCCACTTCTGGATAATATGAAAGAGAAGCTTTGAAATATTGTTCGGCTGTTTGGGTGTCACCCAAAAGGTAGGCCACATAACCCATTCCCACATAATAAAAAGGATTTTCAGACCCGAGTGTGTCAATGATTTTCTGGGCATTATTTACATTTCCCACCCGTATGCTCTTCCATGCATCCTCCACAAGGATCCTCTCATCGAGAGAGAGCTCTGTTACGAGAGATTGGGGCAGTTCTCCAGTATACAGATTTGGCGGGGGCGGCTGATAGGTAGCACAAGACCAGTACAACAGGGTTACAGATATGATAAAGAAAAAGATTCTTTTCACCAATTGACGTCTCCTCTCTTTATATAAGACACATAGTCGACCATATTCTTCGGGTCAGCCATGATTTCAAGATCATATGAGTCCTCATAATCTATTCTTTTTAGCACAACTGACCATTTTGGGAAAGAATTAATTATGTCCTTTTGGGATTTGGGAATGCGCACAGAAAAAAGCCGCATGTGCTGGAAAAGAACATCACGAAAAATCCTCTTGAGACTCTGAATCCCAGTTCCTTTTTTTGCCGAGACATAGACACGATGGCTTTTTGTGTTTTCGTTCCTCTTGAGGAGTTGAGCCTCGTCAGGCATGAGGTCCAGTTTGTTATAGACTTTGACTATGGGGATGTCAGAGATACCCAACTCAGAGAGCACGTTATTGACAGATTCTATCTGGCTTTCGCAGTGCGCGGAGCTGATATCGATGACATGACACAGACAGTCAGATTCTTTGATCTCTTCCAGAGTGGCTTTGAAGGCTGTGATCAGTTCTGCAGGAAGTTTTTTAATAAAACCCACGGTGTCGCTCAAGAAGAAAAAAAGTCCATCGGGGAGAGTGACCCGGCGGATCACAGGGTCTAGCGTGGCAAAAAGTTGAGGGGAAATCAGCACTTTTTCTTGAGAAAGAGCTTTGAACAGGGTTGACTTTCCCGCATTCGTGTATCCGATCAGGGAAACGACGGGAGTGATCCCTTTTTTCCGGCTTCGTCGCTGTTCTCGACGTCTTTTCTGGATCTTTGAGATGTCTTTTTTAATGGTGCTTATTTTATCTTTAATCCTTCGCCGGTCCACTTCGAGTTTTTTCTCGCCGGGGCCGCGCGTGCCGATCCCCCCTCCAAGCCGGGACAATGCCTGGCCTTTTCCCGTCAAGCGCGGAAGAAGATAGTTGAGCTGGGCAAGTTCCACTTGGAGTTTTCCCTCTTTGCTTTGGGCTCTCTGGGCAAATATGTCAAGGATCAATTGGGTGCGGTCGATAACTTTTCCACGGATTTCGTCTTCCAGACTCCTCTGCTGGATGGGGGTCAGATTGCAGTCAAAGACGATGAGATCTGCTTGAAGTTCGTCCATTTGCTGGATGATCTCTTCCACTTTGCCTTCGCCCACGAGGAATCTTGGATTCTTTTTATTGCGGGATTGGAAAATCTTTTTCACAACCTCGGCACCAGCTGCTATGACCAAACCCTCCAATTCCTCCATGGACTCTTCGGCCTCGAGTTTTTCCTGCTTTGTGGTGGCGAGGTGGACGAGTATGGCCTGTTCCATTGTTATACCAAAGAGTTTGATATGAAATCGGAGATGGAGGAGAAATCGTGGGGGGAGAACCAGCGGATACCCGGCATTTTTCTAAACCAGGTCATCTGTCGCTTGGCATAGTGACGGGTATCTTGTTTTGTCAGTCGTATCGTATCCTCCAAAGAATGTTCCTTTTTCAGATAATTCAGAACGTGTTTGTAACCAAGCGCCCGGAAGGGAGGAGACATCTCGTCTACTCCCGAATCGAGAAGTCTCTGCACTTCTTCCACTATGCCCTGCTCAAACATTCTGTCAACTCTTGTTTCGATCCTTTGATAAAGCTCTTTCTTCTCTAATTCTAATCCAATTCGAATGACATGAAAATCCTTGATAGGAGAACGGGTGTTTATAAAGTGCTCACTGATGGGTATTTGTGTTGAGGTGTATACTTCCAAAGCGCGAATGATCCTGGCCTTGTCGTTTGGACCGATTTTTTTGGCAAATACCGGGTCGATACGCTCGAGCCTTTTCTGTAGATGTTCCAGACCCTTTTTCTGAGCTTCCACTTCGAGCTTCTGCCGAACTCGGGGGTCTTTTTCTCCCCCGGGGAAAAGGCCGTCGATGAGAGCCTTCAAGTAGAGTCCTGTCCCTCCTGTGATGATCGGAAACTTTCTTTTCCTTCGTATCGACTGCAAGGCTTTCAGAGTCTGACTGACAAAATCTGCGGCTGTGAACTGAATGGAGGGATCAACACTATCAAGGAGGTAATGGACAATGCCCTCCCGCTTATGCGGTGGAATCTTATCTGTTCCCACATCAAATCCCCGGTAGACCT
This sequence comes from uncultured Eubacteriales bacterium, assembly GCA_964406575.1. Lineage (GTDB taxonomy): Bacteria > Acidobacteriota > Aminicenantia > Aminicenantales > Aminicenantaceae > WTAW01. Next base: position 66,544 of record CAYOSH010000002.1, read on the forward strand.
GCATGGAATCGCAGCTGATCACTTCACCGTTGAATGCCTTGGCGATCTGAACAGCTATAGCGCTTTTGCCCACTCCCGTTGGCCCGCAGAGAATCAATAGATTTTTCGCTTTAAAATCCAATTTTGATGAGCAGGAACAGAACAAGAAGAGTGAGTAACACCAAAAGAGCCAAAATCTGTTTTTTCTTCAGTTCCATTCGCCGATTTTTTTGAGATAATTGATAAGAGTTGATTCATGTTCATTCCCCAGCGTTCTCTTGACCGCGAGGACTTCTGCAACCAGAATTTCATTGAGTCCATTGAGGAATTGGAGTCTGAACTCTTCTCCCGATAGAGATATACTTCCCTTAAGGATAGTGTTTGTCTCTATCTTTCCGTCAGGGGCGAGTCTTGCCTTTTCGAATATGGGAGAAAGGACTGGTTTTGTATCCTCCAAACATTTCTCCAGGATGTTTAGGGCGACGGGGCCAATCTCCTTGGAGATGTACTTGAATATAAAAGAGCATTTTTCGTTGAATAACTCCAGTACTCGATAGATCTCGGATTTTGCTATCTCTGAAGAAGCATAGCCGGGCTTTTTCTCCTGTGGGAAGCCCACAAGACCTAGACTGAACATGCCCAAAAAAATCTTTTGCGTATCCCTCTTTCCCAGCTCACTCAATGTGTAGATCTGTTTCAGGCTTCTTGGCTTATCGATGAGAGAGAGCACATACTTCTCTGGAGGGGTGAGATCGATTGGCTCGGGGAAATCGGGCAAAAGCCTCTGAACGGCTTTGGATTCATCCGGAGATAGGGAATCTAGAAGTTTTGCATTGCTCATCTGCCGAATGCCTTCAAAAATGAAACCAGGTGCTGAGATTTTGCGAAGAATTTTGTGTTCATGTACGGATTTTTCTGTGTCAAAAAAATATTCCCCCAGATCCCAGTCGAATACGGGGAAAAGGTCCGCTTTTTGATGTTCTTCCAGATAGTCCCACAGTTGCGGAGGGGAGATGAAAGCCTGCTCGGTGAGTGTCTTGAGAAGAGAGATCTTATGGTCATGTGCATGTTGGGTGCATTTCTTAAGAGATGTTAAGTCGAGGGCCTTTTTTTTGCGAAGAGTGTCGCAAAAAGCCGCCTCGTTGAGAACATCTTTGGCAACGACCAGTTGGCCTTTGTGGAACGCAGCACTCTTTTCAATGGCGTCTTTTGTGATTTCCAGACGACCGGACATTTCTGTTTTCCAGATGTGCAGAAGGAGCTGTGCGAAGTGCATTTCTGCGAACTTGCCGTGCATCCAAATTTGTTCCATTTCTGGGATCACCTGTCCTTTACTTTATAAATGAATGATGTGTATGTCAATCTTGATATTACAGACTGGAAACATTTCCACGCTTGAAGGCGCGGATATGGATAGCATTGATGAATGGCCAGCTTGTGTGGCGGAGCAAAATGAGGGGGATTTCATTTTCCAGATCACCCATTGGGGCTTTCCGGATGTCATTTAACTCATATCCGCGGCTGCTCCTTATAGGATCACAGCATTACGTTTGAATGTCTGAGATCATCCCATAAAGCTCATGCTGACGAGAAAGATAGCCACGTTGACAGCGCTTTTCAGGAGCCAGAAGCCGTAAGAGATGAACAGCGCTTTTTTCAGTTCGATCTTGAAAATGTATGACAGCCCAAAGCTCAAAACACCAAAAAGCCAGAGTTGAAAAAAATCGACCTGACTCAGCATGGCATAGGATAGAGATGTCACTTCCATATGGGGGAAGAAGATGGCCAAGCTCGTCGAAGTTTGGAAGATCGATTTTCGGCTTATTATGAGGAACAACCTAAGAGCATTGCCCAAGATCTTATCGATCAGATTGGCATGGAGGTAAGCCGAGAAGACTTGAATGTATTTTCCCTCTGTGGCTGAGAAGCGGCCGAGAATGAGCAGAAAGAGGCTGGCGATAAGAAAACTGATAGTCAGAGTGAGGGGCGTGATCACAAATACACGGATCAAAATCGAGCTCTCCGAGGGATTCCTTACACGCTCCATCGTCTGTTCAAAACGTTCTTCCCCCAGTCTTTCCTTGAGGTTAGTGTTGTTTTCCATAAGCTGTGCAGTGTCCTTCAATGTATAGGGCATAGTCAGATGTGTAAACAGAACGATAGCGATAAGAAGCACGATAAGAACATCTATCCAAACATGTTTCTCCGCAAGGGCCTTAAAAGTCTGCTGAGGGCTGAGAAAGATGCCGAAAAATCGATTTATAAAATTCATGCTATACTCCTCTCCTTTCTTCTCTTTCTATCTCCCCATCTCTAACAAAAAGGATTCTTTGGGCCTGATGGGCGATGTCCATGTCATGGGTCACTATGATAATGGTATTCCCTTTGGCGTGGATCTTGTGAAAGAGGTTCAAGATTTCCTGGCCGGTTTTTGAGTCGAGGTTTCCTGTGGGTTCGTCAGCCAGAAGCAGAGAGGGATTATTCACAAGGGCTCGAGCAATAGCAACTCTTTGCCTCTCTCCACCTGAAAGCTCAGATGGGCGGTGGTGCATACGGTGGTCCATCTCAACCATTTTCAGGGCTTCTTGTGCCTTTAAGGCTCTTTCTTTCTTACCCTCTCCTTTGTAAATAATAGGCAACTCAACGTTATGGAAGGCCGTTGCTCTTGGGAGTAAGTTAAAAACCTGGAAAACGAAACCGATCTCACTGTTGCGGATGTACGCAAGCTCGTTTTCGCTGAGGGCGCTGACGAGCTTTCCACTCAGGTAGTATTCCCCCTCTGTGGGCGTGTCTAAACACCCGATAAGATTGAGAAGTGTTGATTTCCCCGAACCAGAAGGCCCCATGATCGCCACGAATTCATTGGGCATGATCTTGAAGGTCACGCCGGAGAGCGCTCGGACCTCCTGTTTTCCCAATTGGTAAATTTTCGTGAGGTTCTTGACCCAGATGACGGCATTGTTTGTTGCTTCCATGGAGTTTACTGCCTTTTTTTCTCTGCTTTGATCAGGGTGTCGTTTTTGAGCTGACGGAGAGCGTTGTATGGGCCGGTGGCTATTTCTTGTCCCTCTTCAAGACCAGACTTGATCTCGACCATCATCTCACCCATGATCCCTTTTTCGACAGATTGGAACGAGGCCCTGCTGTCCTTGATGACGTATACGCCCTCCTCCTGGACATCTTTTTCCCTATCTTCCACGTTCTCCTTTTCTTTGAGAACGAGGCTCGAAATGGGAACTGCGAGGACATCCTCTCGCTCGGCGGTGATGATATCCGCCGAAGCGGAAAGCCCTGGCTTGAGGCTTTCAGGAGGATCCTCCAGCGTAATAACGACTTTGAAATCTTTTGATTCTTCTGTGGATAAAGCAGCCTTCTGAAGGGCGGAGCTGCCGATCTCTGTTACTTTCCCTTGAAGAACTTGGTCGGGGAGAGCATCGATGCTGATATCTACCTGTTGTCCCAGGGAAAGACCGATGACATCTGTTTCATCAACCTCGACCTCAACTTCCATTACTGAAAGGTCTGCGATAGTCATTAATACTGTGCCTGGATTGTTCATCGTCCCGATCATGGCGATCTCCCCCTCTTCCACTCTCAAGCTGGTTATGATTCCGTCGATAGGAGAGTTGTAGACCGTTTTGCTCAACACATCTAGAGTACTCTCTAGAGAGGCTTGAGCCTGTTTGATTTGGTACAAAATAGCCTCGTTTTGTGCCTTAGAGATCTCGAATGTGGTCTTTGCAGCTTCCAGTTGCTCGCCAGATATAAGCTTTTCGTCGTAGAGCTTTTGTTGTCGTGCATAAAAGCTTTCGTCCTTTTTGAGCTGAGCCTCTGCTTTAATGAGCTCGGCTCTGAAGATCCGGATGGCAGCTCGGTCTCGGTCAGCATTGGCTTCATACTGTGTCGACTCCAGCTTCAAGAGGAAATCGCCTTTCTTGACTCTCTGTCCCTCTTCGACGCCGAGCTTCACGATCCTTCCAGAGACGTGTGCGCTGATGTTCACGCTTTTTTTGGGCTTGACCTCACCAGAAGCGGAAACAACAGCAGTCAAATTGTGTTTCTCGACTTTTTCAATCGTCACAGTGATGGCTTTTTCGCGCTGAGCCCGGAAATTGAGCAAAATGATGATAGCTAAAACTACCAAAACCGCCGCTATTATGAAATACTTCTTCTTGCCTCCGGAGTTGTTCTTTGGCGTACGAATGACTAAGGCTTTCTTCTTCTTCTTTTTCAAGTTGGCGTGTTCGTTCATTTTCGGTTCCTCTCAGAGGAAAATATCATAGTATACTACGTTACAAAAGGCAAAAAGTTTAAATGCTTCAGTCCACCAAGTCCATCTGTTTTTGGGGTTTGAAACTCAAGCTCCTGCCTCAATCTCCACCCGCACAATCATATGGTCATAAATTATACTTTTTTTATTGAGATTTATTCAAGGTTGATTGCGCTGTTCGCGGCTGATCAGACCCAGGGCCTGACTGCCCGTCATAAAGTTTTCATGCACTCTCCTATTCATTATTTTGAGTCATAAAAGCATTTCGATAGCCTGAGAATTTAGAGATCAACACTCTTGCAGACCATCCAGCCCTTCACAGGGTTTTCTTCACCACACAATTGAAACACTTAGCAACGTAATATTCTTTGTGACATCAGGTTCTGAGGAAGCTTCCTATCCTCGAGAAAAGGTTGCGACACAGAACAAGAGTTGATAAGATGTGGGAGCTATGGAATGGGAAGATGCCTTGAAGGCCGCAGAAGAAGCCAGTCAAATGGCCGGCGATATGCTTCGTGAGAATATCGATGCTGCTCGAGAGATCGCTTACAAAGGGGCTGTGAATCTTGTGACTGATTTTGATAGACGCTCTCAGGAAATTATTTTCTCTTTCCTCTCTGCGTGTTTTCCGGAGCATGATTTTCTTGCCGAGGAAGACCTCAAAAGGCAAAGGGGTTCGGATTACCGATGGATCATCGACCCCATCGATGGGACAACGAACTATGCCCATAACTTTCCTGTATTCTGTGTGTCCATTGCGTTGGAATGGAAGGAGAAAATCGTCTGCGGCGTTATTTATGATCCAATGAGGGGAGAGATGTTTTCGGCTATCTTGGAAAAAGGAGCCATGATGAACAGGCGCAAGATCCGCACTTCATCCACGGATGATCTGGATAAGAGCCTTCTAGCAACCGGTTTTCCCTATGATGTCCGAGAGAGTGAGGTGAACAACCTCGACCATTTTGCGAATTTTGCCACGCGCGTTCAGGCTATCCGCCGCTGCGGCTCTGCAGCTCTGGACCTTTGTTATGTTGCCTGCGGAAGGTTCGACGGATTCTGGGAATTGAAATTGAGCCCTTGGGATGTCGCTGCGGGAGTGCTGATCATTGAAGAAGCGGGCGGGCGTGTATCCGATTTCCAAGGAAAAACATTGACTATTTACGGGAATGACATCCTTGCCTCTAACGGACTGATACACACACAGATGATCCAGGTTCTCAAGCTGGGCAAACAACCATGAGACAAAAAAAACATCAAATATCATGTGAGCAGAGACAAAAAAACCGGAGGAAATTTTCGATCCTCTTTTTGGCACCACTCGCGGTTTTTTCATTCACTTTGGGGAGAGGAGACCAGGAATCCGAAGGATTGAGGTTTGTTTCCGGAAGAGTGTACCGCCTTACTGTTCCCAGCAACGTTCAGTGGACAGACACGGGTTATAATGTGGAGGGAGAGCAGATGCTCTTTTTGTCTGCATCTGGGGGAATCTCCCTTCAGGTCGGTAATCCCATGGCTTACTGCGGCCCTGATGGATATGATCTGAAAACCGTCCAGCAGCCCATACAGGACATGAATATAGGCGCCTTGATCGGAAAAGTGGTGCTCCTCATCTCCATCGAAGTTGATGAAGAAACGGGAGAAGAAAAGCGAAACGAAATCGAGAAGATCTTTTTTATCGGGTCTGCCAGGCAAGTCTCCTTGCCCATCAGCGGGCGGCTTTTCTTGGGGATCAATGAAAATGTTGTGGGGGATAATTCCGGCCAATATACAGTTGATATCCGGTTGATCGATCTTAAGAGATAGGACAAAATACGTAAAAGAGCGCTTAAAAATTATTGTGATGAGCTGCAGTTAACATAGGGAGATAATGGTTATGGGGTCACATTTCATGCTTCACATCATGTGGTTTTCTTAGAGAGAAAGCTCTCAAGGAATTGGATCGTATAGTTGCCCTTCTTAAATTCTGAATTGGCCAAAATGCTGAGATGGAGGGGGATGTTTGTTTTGATCCCTACGATTGTGGTCATCTCCAGCGCGGTCGCCATCTTTTGGATTGCTTCTTTCCTGGTTGGCGCTTTGGTAATAACCTTAGCGAGCAGAGAGTCGTAGTCGGGGGGGACTGTCCATCCCCGATAAGCCGCTGTATCCACGCGAATTCCCTGTCCTCCGGGAAGCACGAGAAATTCGATCTTTCCTGCTGAGGGCATAAAGGTATCCGGGTCTTCGGCATTGATCCGGCACTCTATGCTGTGCCCATTTATCTGGAGGTCTTGAGAAAAGGATAGTTTTTCACCGGCGGCGATCCTGATCTGTTCCTTGATAAGGTCTATATCGTAAACCACCTCCGTAATGGGATGTTCCACCTGCACTCGGGTGTTCGCTTCCATGAAATAGAATTTTTTTTCGCTATCCACGAGGAATTCGAACGTACCCAGACTCTGATAGCCAATGGAATACGCGGCTTCCTGGGCCGCTTTGATGATTCTTTTGCGGAGTTTATTGTCAACGAAGGGGGATGGCGTTTCTTCCAACAACTTCTGGTGTTTCCTCTGAATTGAACATTCTCTTTCTCCCAAGGCGACAACATTGCCTTTTGTATCGCCAATGACCTGGACCTCGATGTGACGGGCGTTCTGGAAGTACTTCTCCATGTAAAGAGACGGATCTCCGAAAGCTGCTTTCGCCTCATATTGGGCGATGGAAAACTGTTCGTCCATCTGGTTGGAGGAGCGGACGATGCGCATCCCCTTTCCTCCTCCTCCTGATGCGGCCTTAAGGATAACCGGATAACCGACCTTCCGTGCGGTGGATTTGGCCTCAGACAGGTCGACGATGATATCGCTGCTCCCGGGAATAACCGATAACTTCGATTTTTTCATTTCGAGACGGGCCATGTTCTTATCCCCCATCAGCCCGATGATGGATGCGGGGGGGCCGATGAAGGTGATGCTTTCCGAGTCACAGATTTCCGGGAACCTGGGATTTTCGGCAAGAAAACCGTAGCCAGGATGGATCGCATCAGCCTTGGTGATCTGAGCGGCGCTTATGATGTTGGGGATATTGAGATAGCTCTCAGAAGCTTTCGCCGGTCCTATACAGACTTTTTCGTGGGCGAGCATTGTGTGGAGCGCACTCCTGTCGACTTCGGAATAAACGGCCACTGTCTTGATGCCCATTTCTCTTGCCGCGCGGATAACTCGAAGTGCAATCTCCCCGCGGTTGGCGACCAGGATTTTGGATATCATGAGAAGTCAATTCACTGGTTTGATGGCAAAAAGTTTTTGCCCATACTCAACTGGTTTGCCGCTCTTGATGTACACCTCTTCCAGGGTTCCCTCGATCTCCGCCTCAATTTCGTTCATTAGCTTCATAGCTTCGATGATACAGAGAGTCTGGTTCTTCTTCACGGCTTCTCCCTTTTCGACAAAGGGAGGCGATGAAGGGTCTGGGGCTCGGTAAAATGTACCGACCATCGGAGAGGTGATGTAATACAGGACCTCTTCGGTCTCAGCAGGCGCAGCTTGGGCGGGAGCTTCACTGTTGTCTGTGCTGCCCCCAAGAGCAAAAGCAGGAGGCGTTTCCTGAGAGTTTGTTTTCGGCCGGTTTCTGCTGATTTTTATTTTTAAGCCTTCGATCTCTAACTCGAATTCCGAGAGATTCCTCTCCTCCAGCAGATCTATGATCTTGATGATTTCGTTATAGTCGATTTTTGCCTTCATTTTTATACCTTTTCGGGATGGAAGTCCTCCCGGGCAGAATTTTCTCGAAAATTAGATATACCTTAATCGCAATGTATCCGTTTGTCAACCCTTGCCGTTGCACGGGAAACATTCCCAGATCCATGATGAGAGGCATCCCTACTAGAGGTATTGTGGGGTCCAGTTGTGTGATGGAGAGAACACGTCTCTGATTTCTGCGGGATTTAGAAAATATCGGACATTTTACCTTGATCGGGCCTTTGAATTTGCGGTTTTTTCAGAATCAGGAATGTTGACTGGGGGGAAAAATTGACCTAGCATATAAAAATACAACCCAATCGCAGGAGAGACAATGCTAGATCAGTTATCGGATAGGCTCCAGAAGGTTGCCAAGTTTCTTCGTGGTGAAGTCAAGATCACGGAAAAGAACATGACTGAAGCGTTGAAGATGATACGTATGGCCTTCCTTGAATCAGATGTCAATTATCGGGTGGTCAAGGATTTTGAGACGAGGATCAAAAAGAAGGCACTGGATAAGAAAGTTCTCGAGAGCCTCACGCCCTCACAGCAGGTCATAAAAATCGTCAGGGATGAGCTCACAGCCATGTTGGGACAGGAGACTCAGGCATTGACCTTCGCCAGCCCCCCGCCTTCTGTATTTATGCTTGTGGGCCTCCAGGGCTCAGGAAAGACGACCACCTGTGGGAAACTGGCTCAATGGATCAGGAACACGGGGAAAAATCCGCTGTTGGTCTCTTTTGACTTGAAGCGCCCCGCAGCCCAGGAGCAATTGAACATCATCGCACAGTCGCTGAATATGTCTTTCTATGAGATTTCCAGAGATCAGTTATTTGACTCGCAGAGCTCTCTCAAACAGTTGGTCGCTCAGACTAAGAATAGAGGACACGACACGCTCATCGTCGACACGGCCGGAAGGCTCCACGTGGACGACGAGCTGATGGATGAGCTAAAGATGGTGAAAGATATTCTCACCCCCACAGAAGTCATTTATGTTGGGGATTCGATGACCGGCCAGGATGCTGTCAAGAGTGCCCAGCAGTTCGAAGAGAAGATTGGGCTAACCTCGATCATCCTCACAAAACTTGACGGCGATGCGCGAGGTGGTGCGGCTCTATCCATTGTCTCTGTGACGGGAAAGCCCATAAAATTTATCGGCGTCGGAGAAAAGTTCGATAAATTTGAGATCTTCCACCCTGATCGGATGGCTTCCAGGATTCTGGGCATGGGAGATGTTCTGAGCCTCATTGAAAAAGCGGAAAAGGAGACGGACCTCAAGGAAGCGCAGGCGCTTGCCCAAAAGTTGATGTCCCAAGATTTCTCCTTGGAGGATTTCCGAAAGCAACTGGGACAATTGAAAAAGATGGGCTCCATGTCTCAGTTTTTAAAAATGCTTCCCACCGGGGGAGCATTCAAACAGATGTCTAAGATGAATGTTGATGACAAACGAATTCTCTCTTTTGAGGCGATCATAAATTCCATGACCCTGAAGGAGAGGAAGAATCCAAAAATCATCAATGGGGGCCGGCGCAAAAGGATCGCGCGAGGAAGCGGAAGACCTGTTTCCGAAGTGAATCAGCTGTTGAAGCAGTTCTTTGAGATGAAAAGGATGATGAAAAAGTCTCATTTTAAAAAAATGCTTTCCTCCTTTCCGATGGGTCACTAACCCTGACTGTTAATTGCTGCCCATGACACCTTAGTCAAAGCTTGGACGTATTTCTGAGAGAGTGCGTTATTGTTATTATTTTGAAGAAGTTATGGCTGGATATATCCCGATCATGCAAAAGCTGGCTGGCCGAAATGGGTTGACTTATCCATAAAATTCAGATATCATTTTCATTTTATTTCAAGAAGGACGAGTTTACACAAAATGATGGCAATAAGACTAATGAGACTGGGCACAAAGAAACGGCCGTTCTACAGGATTATCGTGACCGATTCGAGAAAACCCAGAGAAAGCAAAGCTAAAGCTGTTATAGGGTATTATGATCCTCTCAAAGAGCCACCAGAAATTAAAGTTGACATGAAGAAAGCGAAATACTGGCTAGAAAGAGGTGCGCAAGCGTCCAAAACAGTTCAATCTCTTTTGAATAATGTTTTGGATTCAGAGAAACTTTCCAGTTAACAAAACATTAAGGAGGTTACAGTGAAAGAACTCGTTGAGATGATTGCCAAATCACTCGTTGACAATCCGGACAAAGTACACGTCTCCCAGCTCGAGGGGGAACAGACATCGATCTTGGAACTCAAAGTTGCTCCGGAGGATTTAGGTAAAGTGATTGGCAAACAGGGAAGAACTGCACGCGCCATCAGAGTGATTCTTGGTGCCGCTGGGATGAAGCTGAAAAGGAGATTTAATCTCGAGATCATTGAAAAACAATAATTTGGTCAGTATTGGAAAGCTATTAAGGAGCCAAGGGAAAAAAGGCGAGCTGAGATTTAAGTTTTACAGCGAAGAGATCAAAAAACCTTTTTTTTTCAAGGGTATACCTTAACAGACTGGGGGGTCTGGAAGAATTTCAGGTTGAGTCTTTTCGCCCCTATAAGAATTTTTTCATCTTAAAATTCAAGGGAATTCATAGTATAGCCCAGGCAAAAGAACTTGCGGGGCAAGAGTGTATGCTTCCCGAGGAAGATCTCTCACGGCTTCAAGAGGATCAGTATTATCTTTTCCAGGTCGTAGGGAGTTCTGTTGTTACTGAGCATGGTGACAGGATTGGCGTGGTTGGCGATGTGGTGTTCATCAAGGATAACGATCTCCTCGTTGTTCAAAGGGGAAACGAAGAAATTTTAGTTCCCTTCACAAATGTCATATGCATCGCTGTCAATCTGGAGGCCCGCGAGATCGTTATCAAGCCTCCTGAGGGACTTTTAGACTTAAATGAGATTTGATATAATTACTATCTTTCCCCGTTTGTTTGATAGTGTTTTGTCCGCTGGAGTGCTGGGAAAGGCATTGGAAAAAGGTTTGGTCGAGGTTTCTGTTCATGACTTGAGAGATTTCACAGAGGACAGGCACAGACAGGTTGATGACCGGCCGTTCGGAGGCAAACCTGGAATGGTGCTAAAACCTGAGCCGATTTTTGCGGCTGTTGAAAAAGTCAGAGAGGACACGAATGTGTCTGTTTGTCTGCTTTCTCCGCAGGGAAGAAGGTTCGATTTCCGAGTTGCAGAGGAGTTGGCCCGGATGTCACAGATCATCCTTATCTGTGGGCGCTATGAAGGAGTCGATGAGAGAGTGAATAGATATCTAGCAACAGATGAAATATCCATCGGTGACTATGTGCTGAGCGGCGGGGAGCCGGCGGCCCTTGTGATCATCGATGCCGTCTCGAGACTCATCCCCAATGTCATAGGAAAGACGGAATCCGTTAAACACGAATCATTTTTTGAAGGACTCTATGATTATCCCCAGTATACCAGACCTCGTGATTTCCGAGGGATGCAGGTTCCAGAAGTCCTGTTTTCGGGAGACCACGAGAAAATAGCTCGCTGGCGTAGAAAAAAATCCTTCGAGAAGACTACCCAATTTCGGATGGATCTATTGGAGGAGAGAAACTTATCTCCGGCGGATTTAAAGATGTTGGATGAAATACATAGAAAAAAGGAAGGAAAAACAGATGAATCTGATTGATTTTGTGGAAGAAAAACAAATAAAAGAGGACGTGGGTTCTTTCAACGTGGGAGATACGATCAAAGTCCACGTTGTCATCCGTGAAGGCGAAAAAGAAAGGATTCAGGTTTTTCATGGCGATGTCATCAGTAAAAAGGGAACGGGCCCGACCGCATCGTTTACGGTGAGAAAAATCTCGTTTGGGATCGGCGTGGAGAGAATCTTTCCCCTCCACTCTAAAATGATAAAAAAGATCGAAACAGTGCGCAAAGGTAACGTCAAGAAAGCAAAGCTCTACTACCTTCGGAAATTGAGAGGAAAAGCAGCAAGAATTAAGGAAGCCCGATAGGACGGATCGGCTCATAGGTTGGAGAGGTGCCTGATTTCCAGATTGAAAAGCAAATTATCAATCAGGGCTTCACGTCTATCGCAGGTTTGGATGAGGCAGGGAGAGGCGCCCTTTTTGGTCCGGTTGTTGCCGCCTCGGTCATATTCTCAACATCTCTGATCAAAGCAGATATGGATGGGTGGGTGGAAGAAATAGATGATTCCAAACGCATTTCTCCGACTAAAAGAGAAATGCTCGCGCGACAAATTCTTTTCCATGCCGATGCAGTGGGGATCGGTTTGGCCTCGAGTGCCGAGATCGATGAAAAAAATATATATTGGGCTTCTTTTGAGGCGATGAAAAGGGCATTCATGAGCTTGCCCGTGAACCCCGATTTCCTTTTAGTTGACGGGTTTAGGTTTAATGATGTAAATTATCCGCAGATGAATTTAATCAAAGGAGACCAAAAAAGCATTTCCATTGCCGCAGCATCGATTATCGCGAAAGTCATCAGGGACAGGATGATGACACGGCTAGATTGCATTTATCAAGGATATTCGCTATCGAAGAACAAGGGGTATGGAACCCAAGAGCATTACAATGCACTGCAAAAACTAGGGCCGACGGCTCTCCACAGGTTTTCCTACAATCTTGAGGGCAAGCGATGAGTGCGAAGACAGACAGAGCCAAGATCGAATCCATCGCGGAAAAACATATCAAAAAAGGACGCTTGGATGAGGCCATTACCGAGTATAGAAAGCTATTATCGGGAGAGGACCAGGATATCTCCATTCGCAATATTCTCGGCGACCTCTACATCAAGGCCGACAATAAGACTAAAGCTGTTGAAGAGTTCGAAAAAATCGCCGAGTACTACGAGAATAAAAATCTCTATTCTAAAGCAATAGCCATTTACAAAAGGATCAAGAGACTCGTCCCCGACAATATGGATTCATCAAAGAGACTGGCCGAACTCTACCGAAATCAGGGATTTTCATCGGAAGCCAAAACAGAATATTTGAACCTCGCCCAAAATCTTTCGAAGACCAAAAAGACCAAAGATGCAATCGTCATGTACGAGAACCTCCTTAAGTTGGATAGGAGCGATATGGATTCACGATTAACGCTGGCAGAGCTCTACACAGAAGAGAATATGGTCGATCAAGCTCTTGAAGAGCTCAATAATGTTGCCGAATTCAAAATGCGAAAGAATCAACTCAGCGAAGCTGGAGAGATCCTCAGTCGTGCGAAGAAGCTCAAGGAAGACCATTCGCGCACCATCACAAATCTCATAGACCTTTACAAGAGAGACAACAAAAAGAAAAAGGCTCTGGATCTCGTCGAGGAAATCCTCCAAAAGGATAAAGAGAATCTCAAAGCTATGTATATTTTGGGCAATCTTCACTTTGAGGATAAAAACCTCAAGGAGGCTGAGGATATTTTTTCCAGGATTATTTCCATCAGGCCAAAGGAAGTTGAAGCCAGAGTTAAGTTGGGAAGAATCTACATCCAGAAGGGTGAATTCGATCAGGCTTTTGAACAGTTTGAGCCACTCGTTGACACGCTCATCAGAAAACAAAAAGAAGACAAGGCCATCGGGCTTCTTGGTCTCCTCCTGGCTGCCCAGAAAGCTCATTTACCCACGTTAGAGAAATTGGCTTCTGTCTACAAATCCAAAGGCCAAAAAAAGAACTTCGAGCTGGTCTGCAAAGTCATGCTGGATGAGTATCGAAAAAACAATCTGCGCGAAAAGATGTTGTCTGTCCTGGCAGAGCTCCTCAACACCTTTCCTGAAAATGAGGAGTACTACAACGAGTCTAAACATCTGAAGAAAAATCTGGGAATACTGGAAGAGGGGGGTGAGGAAGAGGGATCATCAGTGCAGCTGGAAGAGGCCAAGAATATCGTCGATGCCACTTTGGCCAAGGCTGATTTGTATACCGATCAAGGATTGATCCGAAACGCAAGACGGCTTCTGGAGAATTTAAGGATCAAATTTCCCGATGATATTCGAATAGAGCAAAAGATCGAGTCTTTGAAGAGAATCGCCACTGAAGTGAAGGTCGAAGAAATTTCGAACAGAGTGGATAAAGTCACTAAAAGAGAGACTCAAATATTCCCTTCAGTGAGCGAGATTTCCAGGGATGGGAAGTCATTTCTCGATGAGTCTGTTGGGGAAGAAAAACTCACATCAGCGGATATCTTTGCAGAAACAGACATCGTCCCCATTGTCTCCGAAGAGATAGGGGAAAGAAATTATTTTGATCTCTCTGAGAGGATTGTCAAAGAACTGGAGGCGATAAAAACCACCTTCAACTATCAGATCAAAGGCGATACCACCATCGTGGAAAAAGCTTTGAGCGATATCGTCTCTGAATTCCGCAAAGCCCTGGATGAAAAAGTGGATAAAGAGGATTTTGAAAGTCATTACAACCTGGGCATTGCTTTTCTAGAACAGGGCTTGTTTGATGAGGCTATTGATGAGTGCAAACTTGCTGCCGAGGATAAAAACTTGGAGCTGGAGTGTTACAGTATCATCAGCTTCTGTCACAGACAGAAAAAAGACTTTAAAGAGGCGATGGAATGGATCGAAAAAGCCCAGGGTATCACCGACAAGAGTTCAGACCAGGAATTTGCACTCAAGTATGAACTTGCCTCTCTGTATGAGGATATAAAGGATACGAAAAAAGCGCTGAAAATATACAACGAAGTCCAAAATTGGAATCCGGACTACCGTGACGTCAAGGAAAGAATAAAATCCCTCCAGAATAACTGAGCTGGATTATTCATAAAAACTGCCGCTCCTCACTCCACAAAACTCTCAATCCTATGATCGGCATTTTTTCCCTTTTAGGTGACAGCCCAGCCTGCCAGACCGGCAATCACGGCTCGGAGATAATCCAGACTAAGCCATCTTTTTCAAAATCTGCCGAATACCGCAGTGTGAGAAAATGCGCGGGAAGGATTCGTTATTTGTACTGACCCTGAATTCATCGCATCATAAAAAGTTTCTGCGAGGTGAAGCTATTGCGAACTCCCCTCTCCCTTCTAAAGGTTATGGATTTGATCAAAGAAGTGATCCCATCCGAGCGAGTAGTGCTTCACATCAAAGATGGAGAGAGTCAAACTATCGTTCGAGGTTTGGACTCAGGAACCCCTCGCTTATCTGAGGACCTCCGATGGAGGGTCATCCAACGAGTGTTGGATAGCCAATGCCCCATTATCTATAACTCTCAAAACCACAAACACTCTCTCGTCGAGGGGAAGGTGTCGTTACGGAAAAACAGCCGAAACATGATCTGCTTTCCCCTGGTCGATCAGGAGTATCCTTTGGGTGCGCTGTGTTTAGACCGGCACTTTGACCATGGACCCTATACGGATAAGAACTTGTCTTTCATGGCTGAATTGGCAAAACCCATCCGATATATTTTGAAGCATTCTATCAACCCTGTTGGAGATCATTCCCGCTGCTCTCCTCCTCTTCATACGGCTATCGTGGGTCAAAGTGAGTCTTTCACGAGAGTCCTGCGCATGATCGAAAGAGTGAAGAACACCGATGTGCCCGTGTTTATCTGGGGAGAAAGCGGGACGGGGAAAGAACTCATCGCGCGAACGATCCATGAGAAAGGTTTATTCAGCGGCGGGAAATTCATCGCTGTCAACTGCGGTGCTATTCCTGACCACTTGTTAGAAAGTGAGTTGTTTGGTTATGTGAAAGGGGCCTTTACTGGGGCCTTGAGGGATAAGCCTGGCCTCATCGAAGAGGCACATGGAGGATCTTTTTTTCTGGATGAGATCGGAGACCTATCTCTTCCTCTCCAATCAAAACTTCTCAGGCTTTTGCAAGAAAAAGAGTTTCGAAGAGTTGGAGACAATCGTATCCGAAGAGTGGAGGTGCGCTTTATCAGCGCAACAAACAAAAATATTGAGAGAGAAGTGACTCGAGGCCGTTTCCGAGAAGACCTCTATTACCGGCTGAAGATTTTTACAGTCGATATTCCCCCGCTGCGTGAGAGACAAGAAGACATCCTTTCTCTCTTGAATTTTTTTGTTGTGAAATACTGCCGACAGATGAGGCGCGATAGAGTGTATTTTTCCCCAAGAAGCCTCGAGCTATTGATGAACTATCCCTGGCCCGGAAACGTTCGGGAGCTTCAGAATGAAATTCAGAGGTGTCTTGTGATCTGTGGCGATGGGTGTCTGATCAAAGAAGAGCATCTCTCGTCCAGGATCAATCCACTCCGGGAAGTTCACAGTGCCTCTTCCTATGATTATTTCCGCGCCAAAGCCGATTTCGAGAAAAGATTTTTGAACCAAGCCTTATCCCGATTCCATTACAACAGAGCAAAAACAGCTGCACAGATTGGCTTGAGCCGGCAAGGCCTCTTTAAATTGATCAAAAAACACAATATCCCTATTCCTAAACGAGAGACGGGTGAATGGGATACATCCATCGAGACGGGCAGGAAAAAAAACGGATAATTGGAGATGTCTCCCATTTCGGGTCAGCGAATGCATTTAAAATAATTGAAAGGGCGAGGAGATTCCTTGCGAATTTGGTTGGATTCTGATAAATTTTTGACAAATGAATCGTATAAAGAAATCAAATGTGTTTTGCCTGAGTTGTCCTGTGTGCCGCACTGTTTTATGGATCGATCCTGTAAGCCAGGAAGTCGTTAAATCTGAGCGAGAGCAAAAAAAGAAGGGCACCCTGGATGAACTGCTGGTGAAGGAAAAAAAACGCAAGAGCGAGTTCGATCGCAAGTTTGAAGCGACGGCAGAGTTGGAGAGGGAAAAAAAGAAAAAGGCACACGAGAAGTTTGCAGAGGGTTTTACAAAAATGGATTCTGAGAACTGAATCTTTCTGTGTGTCTCTTTTGATGAGATGAGTGCGACATGCTGTTGAATTCAAGGAAAGACGGTTGAGTCTTTTTCAGATCGATGCAGGAAAGGAATGGAGAGGAGGCCAGAGGCAGTCGCTGTTTTTAGCAGAGGAACTCCAAAAATACGGTTATCCTTTCAAGTTCTACGTCCAGCCGGATAGTCCCCTTCACACCAAAGCCAAGGAAGCTGGTCTGCCGGCTATTCCCTTAAAAATGAGGGGGGAAACAGACCTTTGGGCCATTCTGCGTTTGGCCAGCGGGATGAAGCGTTACCGGTGCCGATTGGTTCATTTTCATGATGCGCATTCCGTTGCCGTGGGGTCGGTTGCTGCTTCACTGGCCAAGGTTCCTCTGCGTGTAATCTCGAGGAATGTGGATTTTCCTCTAAAGAAAAATATCCTGTCGCAGCTCAAGTACACGAAAAATATCGACGTAATCATCGCTGTTTCAAAGGGAATCAAAAAAGTTTTAGTCGATGGGGGGATCGATCCCGCTCTCATCAAAATCATACCCGATGGAATCGACTACTCACCGTTCGACGAAGCCGCCGTCAGTGACTATCTGCGCCGAGAGCTTAACTTCGCATCCGATGATTTTTTAGTGGGCATCGTGGCACACCTGGCCAACCACAAGGGACACAAGTATTTGATCAAAGCGACAGAAATTCTCAAGACCAAAGCGCCTAAGGCGAAAGTGATCATCGTAGGCGAGGGCCCCTTGCGGATGGAGCTGGACAAACTGGTGAAACAAACCCATATGGAAGATATGGTTTTCTTCCTGGGATTTCGGGAAGATGTCCCTCAAATACTGGCATCTCTGGATCTTTTTGTGCTTTCTTCCTATCTAGAGGGCATGGGCAGCAGTATTTTGGATGCCATGGCCAGCCGTTTACCTGTTGTGGCCACTCGAACAGGAGGCATCCCCGAAGTTGTCCTGAATGGAGAGACGGGGCTGCTTGTGCCGCCGAGAAGTCCTGCCGCTTTGGCTAAAGCCATCCTGAGGATTTACGAAGACAGAGAATTGGGGATACGCCTCGGGCAAAAGGGTTATGAGGTCGTCCATAAAAAATTTTCCGCTGAGGCCATGGCGGGTAAGGTCATCTATGAGTATGAGCGAATTGCCCGAAAAAAACGCATAAAACTGACGGCCAAAAATTAACGATCCATGAATAATCCAGGTTTTTCAACGGATGTTCATAATTGTGCTCTGACATGAGAAATGAGCTGGGTTTAGTAGCCAAGACACTGATTCTACTGGTGATCTTTACCATCGGAGTCTGCCTGCATCTTTCTCTCATTAAAAAGCCGGACAATTATCAAGTGTACGTGAATGCAGCTGAGAATATATTTTACAAACAAAACCTCTACGCGAAGTATGGAATACTGGATTATTTCAAATACAGCCCTCTAGCTGCGTTGATCATCGTCCCATTTGCGCTCCTTATCGATGAAGTGGGCATGTTCCTCTTTTTGTTCTTCCAGTACTGGCTGTTTTTTTGGGGTTTTTGGAGGTGGACAAAATCCGCCGGCTTCAGGTTAGACCAATCCTCCAGCATGATGGTCCTGGCCTTCTTGTCCGTTGTCTCAGATTCCGTGCTGACGATCCAAATATGTCAGGTCAATGCAGGCATATTCGGCCTCATGCTTTTGGCTGCGGCGCAATATTCTGAAGGAAAGTATCTAAAGTCAGGACTATTACTCTCATTGGCGACAAACTTGAAAATATTTCCCTTCACATTGGCTTTTTGTTTTTTGACGGACTTCAAGAAAAAGTTCTGGCTGGCGTTTTGGGTCGGGCTTGTCTTCTGGTTCGTTTTACCTGTATTGTTTATCGGGGCCGGCACCAATTTTCAGCTGTTGCGGGAATGGTATAGCCTGATGACATGGGATCAAACACGGAATCTAGAAATGCTGGATATCGGGAATTTTCTGGATCATCATTTTGGTATCACTCAGTCCATTCGCAATCCTCTCGCTGTTGTGTTAGGCCTTTGTATCGGTTTGTCCACTTTTTTCCTTTTTCGAAAAGGGAAGAGAGCCTTGATCTACCGGTTCCTGGTGCCAGTCAACGGCCTTTATGTTCTCTTGTTTTCTTATCTCAGCGAATCTGCCACGTCTATACTTGCCACATCGGCCATTTTTTTGATCGCTATGGCCGCACTCTATGAGAAAGAACATTCATGGATATATTGGGTCTCCTGGATAATGGCGCTGCTCCTGATCCCCGTGTTTTATTCGGACCTTGTGTTCCGGTCTTGGTCCTGGTGGGCTCGTGGCTTTCACCTCAAAACGATCGGCTATTTCTTTGTATCGATCATCATTGGTTTTCTTTTGGTCAAGTATTATAGAAAAGGTGCTGCTGAAGACATTGGCAGCGCCTCATAATCCCTAACTTCCGATCTGCGTTTCATCCTCCCTGATCTTGGGTGCCATGCTGAATCCCGTGAATCCAAAGATAGCGAGGATCACCACAGCTGTATAATTCATAACGGCCCAGATGAGATAGGAGAATGTCGGTACGCCTATGGTCCCAGTGATATAAACACCTGCCATGCTCCAGGGAATAAGGGGGACGATAATGGCCCCGCACTCCTCGATAATCCGGGAGAGGTTTTTTGCTGCCAGACCTTTTTCCTTGTAAATGGGGGCCAGGAGTTCTCCCGGGATGATCATGGAGAGATAAGAACTTCCCGTGACCAAAGCGGTGACTATCGATGCCGATATGGTTGTAAGGACAATACTCCAGACTTTGCTGGCGAATTTCATTACCCTATCCAGAATGACTTGAAGCATCCCTGTCCTCTGCATGATCCCGCCAAAACTGAATGCTGTGAAGGCGACCAATTGCGTTTCCATCATGCTCATCATGCCGCCCCGTGAGATCAATCGGTCGACTGGTCCGACACCTGTGTGCGCTTCATAGCCGGTGTTCAGTGCGTTTGCGATCTCTGTGATCGATGCTTTCTGGAAGATGATAGCCAGTATTCCTGCGATGAATGATGAAAAAAGCATGCCGGGTATGGTGGGTTTTTTGGTCGCTGCAAAATAGAAGACGACCGCCATGGGCAGGAGAAGAAGGAGGTTGAAATTGAAATTTTCTTTGAGAGTTTGTGTGATCAGGGTCAATTTTTCCGATTCCACGCTTCCGCTTCCGTATTTAAGCCCAACGATAAAGTACACGAACATTCCGATGAGCCAGGCTGGTGTCGCGGACCACGTCATATGTTTGATGTGATCGAAAAGATTGGAACCTGCGGCCACGGGGGCCAGGTTCGTGACATCGGAAAAGGGCGACATTTTGTCTCCGAAATAAGCCCCGGCAACAATGGCCCCAGCCGCTGGCCCCAGGGGGATTCCCAAACCCGCCGCAATGCCGATAAAGGCAACACCCAAGGTTCCGATGGTTCCCCATGATGTGCCTGTAGAGATTGAGGTGAGTGAACAAACGAAACAGGCTGTGACGAGAAAAAATTTGGGTGATATCAGCTTGAGACCGTAATAGATAACCATGGGTATCGTCCCGCTGGCAATCCAAGCACCGATGAGAATCCCCACACAGAGCATGATCAGGATGGCTGGCATGGCTTTGTGGATACTGTCAACGATCCCCCTTTCCATATCCTGCCACTTGAAACGCAGGATAAAGCCCATACATCCAGTGATAAAGGCAGCCCCGACAAGCAGCACTTGTGGGCGGATCTTGTAAACGCCATACCCTACGCCGAGGAGAAGGCCCATGGCGAGGAGGGGGATAAGAGCTACGCCAAAGCTTGGCTGTCTCTGTGTTTTTTGGGATTCGGTTTGATTTTCGGTGCTCATTGTTCGTCCTCTTATGAAAATGTTCCGGAGACGAGGAGCTCTCCATTCCACATCATTTTTTGCCCCATGGCGATAGCGCCGCTGAGATCAAAGTTCTTATCGAGAAAAACAAAATCCGCATCTTTTCCTGCCTGGATCATGCCCTTTTGTTCGAGTTTGTAAAAGGACGCTGCGTTCGTGGAGAAAAGCCGGATCGCCTCTGTTGTGGTTAGAATTTGTTCTTGAATAAGGTACTTGAAATTTGCCAGGAGGCTTTTCTGTGTGGCAACGCTCAACCCTGTGAGGACTCCCTCTTTATTAAAGACAGGCAGGCTTCCGTTGGCATCGGAACTTACTGTGATGTTGGTAAGCGGAGCGTTTTTTTTCTTGCATAAACGGATGGCCGCAGCAATACTGAGATGGCCTTCCTCTTGAGGATTGGGATCAAGGTCTGCCGTTAGATCTATAGTACCACCCCTTTGAATGAACTGGATGGACTCTTCGAGCAATTCAGGGTTACGATTGCAATGGGTGGGAATGAGCTGTGTGATCGGGATCTCTGTTTCTTCGATCAAGCGGAAGAACAGTTCAAGGCGGCGGTTCCCATCTCCCAGATGACAGTGGAATATACCCGCCTTTCCCCCCAGCATTCCTCCCACGCGACAATCCGAAGCGATGCGGCAGAACTCTTCGAATGTGGGCTGAGAGGAACGATGGTCGGAGATGGCGATCTCACCCGCACCGAGCACCTTGTCGATGAGCACGATATCCGTGCGGACACTCCCTGTGAGTGTGACCACAGGAATCTGGTAAGATCCTGAAAATATATACGTGCTCACTCCCTCGATCTGGAGCGCATTCGCCTTGGCCAGCAGGGACTCCATATGGCGGGTTGTCCCGTCCGTTCCCAAGCAACCAATGACTGTCGTCACTCCGCTGGTGATGATATCTTCGATTGTTATTTCAGGAGCTCGAGTGGAGGGACCTCCTTCACCGCCACCTCCCAATATGTGCGCATGGCCGTCGATAAATCCAGGAATGATCTGTTGGCCCGAAGCGTCCACCTCATAAACGGTGATACCATCGATCCTGATATTCCCAGGCTTACAGATGGCGCCAATTTTGCTGTCCAGGATCAGAATGTCTTTTTTACCCAAAGGATCAGGGGAAAAAATTTCCCCGCCACGCACGAGAGTGACCATTTTTACCTCCTGTGTGTTTCTTTGGTCTCTGCATTTTCGACATCTCAATTTCAGAGCTAAAGTAACACGCTTCAAGCGCTTTTTCAAGACAAAGGAATCAGCTCTTTCTAATGTTGTGCGCCCAAAATATTTCCAGGTTGAGATAAGTCCGAAGCCAAGCTTGCCATTGAGGAATGCCATCCGGAGATGGAGTGGGCAGGATCCCTCAAAAAGGGGAGCAAAGCCGAGGAATAAGCGGATTCTCCTCGACGGAGAAAATCTGCGTCGTGACGAAACAGCTTGACTGATTGCCTTTTGAATTTTTTAAGAATTTTCGTTAAAATAGGAGCGAATCAGGAAGAGACAAATGGCAACGATCGAAGAAGAGTTCGATAAACTGAGGCCCGTTTTTGACAAGTGGAGTAAATCCGTACTCTTCGCAAAAAAGCTGGATGTCAAAGGCGAAGAGAACTTTGTCAAAAAAGGCCCCACGATCATCATGGGAAACCATATCGGTACCATCAAGGATGTTTTGACCATATATAAGATAGTCCCCCGATCCTTTGTCTTTACAGCCAACAGAATGATCTTCAACAAAAACGAACTGGATTTCCTTATCCGAAAGCACCTCAAAAGGCATCTCAAAGGATTCGGGCTTTTTGTAAATGCGATCCTCAAACCCATAAAGATTCCCGCCATTAATTTTGTAACCAGAGCTGCCAACAGGGTGGGAACCATTCCTGTGGATCTGTACTCAAGCAAAAGAGATGCGATCCTGAAATGCCAGGAAGCCGTGAAAGCGGGATGCGCCCTTATCACTCTTCAAGGCCGAGGTCGGATCATGAAAAGCGACCCAAATCCTTATGTGAGCCCCATCAAAAAAGGAGCTGCGATCATTTCCTACAATCTTTACATGAACGAAGGAATTTCTGTTCCAGTTACCCCGTTGGTCATGTTCGGGACCCACTTCCCCTTTTTTATGCCAGGGAAAATCCAGGTCAGAGTTGGGAAACCCATGTTCATCGCCGATTACATAGAGGGTGGATTCAATGAGACGATTGAGAGATTCCGGAGCGCATTAGAGAAAACGCTCAACTCTCTTTTCTTCCAGATCCTCAATTCATAGGCGATAAGTCTATTGACCGCCGAAACGTGCCAGAATATCCGAATTGATTTTGAGGAAGATATCATACCTGATCTTTACGCCTTTTTCTTCCCTAAGTTTTGACATGCAGGAGATAAAAAATTTGTTTTTTTTCGTCTCCAAGAAATTTTCTCGCTCCGAATCGAGATTTGTTTGAAGGTCTTCTTTTGTGACTTCTTTTCGGTCAAGAACCCGGATGAGGACATAGCCATTGGGAAACTCTATGGGCTCACTGGTTTGATCAAGCGGTAGAGAGAACGCCTTTTCGTCGACTTCTGCGCTCTCACCGATGACACTCAAATATCCCCCTCTTTTGTGCTCTTCGGCTGTTTTGTATTCCAGCCCATACTTGGCGGAAAGGCTTTCGAGGTCACTTTTTGCCAGTTCTTCTTTAATGGACTTCATCTGTGCGTACGCTTCGTCTTTCTTCTTTTCTGCAGCGAGGTCTTGCTTCACCTTGTCTTCCACCTCTTCGAGCTGTGCAGCGCGGGGCGGGGCAATACTGCGGAGTTGCGCGAGTCCGGTGCCTTTGTACGTGTAGATGGGTGCTGAGATCTTGTTTTCGTCGAGCTGGAAGAGCGAAGTGCTTATGGAACCGGACGGGTCGATTTCCTCGTCGCAGGACTCTCCCTCAGCAACCAGTCCTGTGCTTTTGATCTTAAAGCCCAATTTTTGAGACGCCACATCCAGGCTTTTTTCTTTTTGGGCGGTTTTCTCCAATCTGGCAACTTTTGATTCGATCAATTCTCTTGCTTTTTGGTCTTTGAGGATGTTTGTGATTTGATCTTTAACATCTTCAAGTGGTTTTTGTATGGCCGCGTCTCTCTCTGTCACTTTAAGGAGAGCTGCACCATCATCCAGTTCGATCGGCTGAGACATCTTGCCGACCTCCAGGTTGGTTATTTCCTCTTGCTCCTTGGAAGAAAGGGAACGCCAATCGAAAAGACCCCAATCACCCGATTCTTCAGCTTTTCCATCTTTGGAATGAGTTTTAGCCATATTTCCAAAATCCTCACCCGCATTTATCCTATCCTGGATGTTTTGCATCTCTGTCAAAACGAGTTCTCTGTCTTTCCCCTCATAGGGGAGATAGATGCGGCTTACCCTCACTTTTTCCGGTTCGGTGAATTGAGATTGATTGTCTTCGTAGTACTTTTTGACTTCGGGATCGGTTAGATCCACTTCCTTTTTGAAGTCCTCGATGTTAAAAAAGACATAATCGGCTTCACGTTTTTCGGGAATCGTGTAGTTAGCCTTGTTTTTTTCAAAGAAGGTTTGTTTTTCCTCAAGGCTAAATTCCTTCTCAATGGGGATGTTCTTGATTTCGATAGGTACGAACTCCATCTTAACGCTTTCGTTTGTATTCTTGTAGTTTTCCCAAAGCTCTCCCTGTGTGATTGATACTCCTGCGGTGAGCAGCTTAATGGCCTTTTCCATGAGGATCTCCTTTTTGAGGTTATCCTCAAAATCCCCCAGAGAGATTCTGTTCCACTCCAAAATCCGTTTGTATTCCTCGAAACCTATAAATTGGCCATCCTTTTGGAAGACGGGATATCCCTTGATCTTGTCCCGCAGCTCATTGTTGGACGCGTTCAGCTTCATGTCATCGGCAATTTGAAGAAGCAGCTCCTGCTGGATGATTTGCTCGAGGACTTGCTGTGGAAGATTCAACTGCTGGATGAAATTGCTGTTGAGCTCTTTAAATTGTTTCTGTAAACTTTCGATCCTCTGCCTGAGGTTGCTCATGTATGTATCCGTCGGTATTTTGACTTTGCCGACTGATGCAATAGTGTTGGGATCACGGGATTCTCCCAGACGGCCTGCTCCTCCCCAAACAGCAAATATAGAAATAATGAATGCAGCGACAACAGCCCAGAGAATGGGTGAAAGGGATTTTAAGTTTTTGCGCATACTTTTCAGCATTGTCTCACCTCATATTTATTATCTGCTCCAAACGCTTTTTTTTCAACCAAGGCTATTATGTTTTGGCCTTCCTCCTTCAGAATCCTCAGTGATCTCTGTACTCGTTTTATTCCATGGACCTGTTGGGGAATCGGATTAAAGGTTTTTGAGCAAATGTCGGGCAATAACGATCCTTTGAACCTCTGAAGTCCCCTCATATATTGCAAGCACCCTTGCATCTCTGTAGATTTGTTCGACAAAAAATTCTTTGGAATACCCGTAACCCCCATGGATCTGGAGAGCTTGGTACGCAATCCTGTTGGCGGCTTCTGAAGCAAACAGCTTGGCCATTGCAGACTCTTTTCCATAAGGTTTGCCACAATCGCACAAATTTGCGGCCTTGTAGGTCAACAAGCGCGCGGCATCCGTTTGTATGGCCATGTCGGCGATCATGAATTGAATGGCCTGGAAATCAGAGATCTTTTTTCCGAAGGCCTCTCTTTCTTTGGCGTATTTCGCCGCCTCGTCTATAGCTCTTTGGGAAATGCCGACAGCTTGGGCCGCAATTCCAATTCTCGAGTTATCCAGTCCCTGAAAAGCGATGGCTGTCCCTTGTCCCTCCTCGCCCAGCAGGTTTTCTGCTGGAACTTGGCAGTTTTCCAAAGTGATTTCTGCAGTCAGTGAAGCATGCAACCCCATCTTTTCTTCGATCTTGGCGATGTGAAAGCCAGGTGCATCGCTGTCGACGATAAAAGCACTCATCCTTTTTTTTGCACCGGGAGGGGTCTCTGCTGAAGCGAAGAGGATGAACGCTTCAGCGTCATTTCCTGTGGTTACCCAGCTTTTTGTTCCATTCAAGATGTACACGTCCCCTTCTCGTTTTGCCCTAGTCTTCAGGTTCGTGGCGTCTGAACCCGCTCCGGGTTCGGTCAAACTGAAGGCCCCAATGATCTCGCCGCTGGCGGCTCTGGGCAGGAATTTTTGTTTTTGGTAGTCGTTACCAAAATGGAGTATGGAGTTGCAAAAAAGGGAACAATGAACAGAGATGATAACGGCCAGTGAGGGAAAAACACGCCCAATCTCTTCGATGACCAAAGCACAGGAAAGGCTGTCCGTTTTTATGCCACCGTATTCAGCGGGAATGGCCATCCCCAGCACACCAATTCCGCCCAACTTTTGGAGAAGCTCTTTCGGAAATATGTGGTTGTCCTCCAAATGTCTGACTTGAGGCAAAATCTCATTTTGCGCGAACTCGCTGATCATTTCTTTGAGTAAAACCTGGTCTTCTGAGAGCTCAAAATTCATGGCTGATCTCTTTAGGGGAGTCTCTTTTGGGTTGGGCCAGGGCTCCTCATTCTCCTTTGTGGAAGAGAGGCACAAGTTTTTCGTATGAGGAGTCGACACCTTCAATGACGACTTTCGTCTTTCCGATGAGAGGCATAAAGTTCGAGTCTCCTGTCCAGCGGGGGATCACATGGAGGTGATAGTGATCGGCAACACCTGCGCCCGCACTCCGTCCTATGTTCATTCCTGTGTTAAAACCTTGGGGGCGATAAAACTCTTTCAATATTTTAAGACTGAATTTGAGCAGGTCGATCATCTCATCGGTGACGCTTTTATCTGCTTGTTCGATCGAGTCGCTGTGTGTGTAAGGAGCGATCATCAGATGCCCCGGTGTATACGGATATCTGTTCAAGATGATAAAATTGTGCTTCCCCCTGTGAAGGATGTATGCCTCCCTGTCATTCTTCATGTTCACGGCTTGGCAGAAGATGCATTCTGTCATTTTGAAGGCTTTCTTGACATATTCTTCTCTCCAGGGAGCAGTAATGTACTTCATTATCGATTGATCAAACTTTTTAGGAGTTTGCTCGGCTTGAAATATAATACTTTTTTTGGAGGAACTTTGACGGGCTCTCCGGTTCGGGGGTTCCTTCCTGAGCGCGCCTGTCTTTCTCGAAATCGGAAACTGCCAAATCCTCTCAGCTCAATCTCTTCTCCTCTCTGGAGGGCCTCTTTGATCATCTGAAAAAAGAGGTTGACGCCTGATTCTGCCTCTTGTTTGGAAATGTCCATTTCCTTGGCGATTTGGTTGATTAAGTCAGCTTTTATCATCCTTTTCCTCCTTTTTTTTCTCTTTTTTTGCGGGGGGTTTTTTAGGTGTGCGTATGGTCTTAAGTTGATCTTTCATGATATCTCCGAGTGTGTGTCTGCCATCTTGGCTCCTCGCGTATTTTTGATATTCGATCTTCTGCAACTCGAGCTGGGCCTGTTTGAAACTCAGCGATATCTTTTTATCCCTTTGATTGAGCTTGATGATTTTTGCCAGTTTTTCTTCTCCGAGAGAGAACGCCTCTGCCGGGTCTTCTATCTTTTTGTCATCCAGTTCTGAGAGGAAAATAACCCCCTCGATGCCCGGAGTGATCTCCACAAAAATGCCAAAGCTGGCTAGCCTGACAATTTTGACATTCACTAGATCTCCAACCTTTTGTCTCTGGAAAAAATCTTCCCAGATATCTCCTTCCAACTGTTTTAACCCGAGTGATAACTTCTGCTTGTCCACATCGATGTTCAGAATGATCGCCTCGACCTCATCCCCGGCTTTCAGTTTATCGCTGGGATGTTTGGTTTTTTCCCAACTGATGTCCGAGATGTGGATAAGGCCCTCGATACCTTTTTCGACTTCCATGAACGCCCCGAAGTCTGTGATGCTCGTGATCGTGCCTTTCACCCGGGAGCCCGGACTGTAAGTTTGTTTGAAAACTTCCAGCGGGTGGGGGCTGATTTGTTTGAGTCCCAACGATATTCTTTTTGTCTCGGAGTTGAGGTCCAGAATGGTTACTGTGACCTCTTCGCCAATGGAGAGCAATTTTTTGGGATGAACGAGTTTTCTGGACCAGGTCAAGTCGGAGATGTGAACCAATCCCTCCACTCCTGGTTCCAGTTCCACGAAGGCGCCAAAGTCCGTCAGGCTTACCACTTTGCCGGAGATTTTTTGTCCCACATAGTATTTCGTGTCGATGGACTGCCAGGGATCAGGAATCAGCTGTTTATAGCCGAGGGATATTTTTTCCTCTTTTTCATCGAAATCGAGAATGACAATCTCGATGTCCTGCTCTAGATCGAAAAGCTCAGAGGGATGATTGATCTTCCCCCATGACATATCAGAGATATGAAGAAGGCCTTCAATCCCCCCTAGGTCCACAAATGCGCCGAAATTCGTTAGAGATTTGATCTTGCCCTTGATCTTTTTTCCGCGGCTCAACTGGTCAAAAACGCGTTTTTTTCTTTTTTCTCTTTCATCCTGGAGCAGAAGCTTTCTGGAAAGAACAGCATTCTCCGACCTTCGGTCGAATTTTATGACCTTGAATTTGTAAATATTCCCCATCAGTTTTTCCGGATCTCTAACAGGTCGAACATCCGCGTGTGAATCAGGAAGGAACGTATCTATCCCAACGTTGACCGTATAGCCGTTCCGAATCTTTTCTGTGATCCTTCCCACGATCCAATTGTTCCGGAGAAAAGCCGTCTCCAGGCTGTCCAGAGCTTTCTGAGCAATGGCTCTTTTCCTGGAGAGGTACAGATAACCCTCCCGGAGATTGCTTTTCTCTAAAATCGCTTCGATCTCATCCCCTGGCTGAATGGCGTTGATATCTTTCGTGTCTCCAAACTCATCAAGGGGGATGACCCCCTCAGATTTTGAGCCAACATCCACGAGAACATGAGTGGGAGTGACTTTGATCACTTTCCCCTTGAGAAGCTTTCCTGGACTCAGTTCTTTGGCGCTGAACTGGTACTTATCAAGAAGATCTTCGTAGTCTTTCGATGAGATTTTATCCTCTTTTTTGGTGTTTTTCGTTAACTCTGACATTGAACCACTTTCTCCCTATGAATTTGCCCTTCGAAGTTTGATTTGATCCTGACGACAGCTTCTTCGATCGCCTCTGGAGGTGTGGAAGCGCCGCCGGAAAGGCCGATTCTTTTTGCTCCCTTTAACATTTCAGACGTGATTTGTGCTGAGCTCTCTATAAAGTGAGTGTTTGGCAGGATTCTCTTCGAAATCTGGTAAAGCTTGTGCGTGTTTGAGCTGTTTTTCCCCCCTATGATAAAGAGTGCATCCACTCGCGAAGCTAGCTCGGATGTGGAGTCCTGTCGCGTTTGCGTCGACTGACAGATCGTGTTGAAGACTTTGAGTTCCTCTGTTCTTTCCATAAGAGCAGCCGCGACTTTCTGGAAAAGGTTCATATCCTGTGTGGACTGAACCAAAGCCGCGCGTTTTTTTCTCTTGGGTAACTTTTTGGCCTGTGCCTCTGACTCGACAATAATCCCTTTTCCTTGGCTGTATCCGATAAGCCCCCTGCTTTCCGGGTGGTTCTTGTTACCGACGATAACGATTTCTTCCTCTTCCCGAGCCAGTGCTTGAACACGTTTTTGGATCCTTTTGACGATCGGGCAGGTGGCGTCGACGATCTTGATGTTCTTTTCTGCGATTTTTTTATATGTTTCCGGGGAGACCCCATGGCTTCTGATAATCACCGTGCCCTCTCTAAGCTCTTCCAGATTTTCCAAAGATCGGATTCCCTGTTCCTCAAGGTCGGCAATGACCTGGGGATTGTGAATCAGATCTCCGAGAGTAAAGACCTTTCCTTTTTCTGCGGAAAGAGTTTTTTTTGCGATCTGTATCGCTCTTTTGACTCCATAGCACAGTCCTGAGTTTTTTGCGATAATAATTTCCATTTTTCCGTAACTAAACGATGCAATATACTATCCTATATGGTAGGTGTTTGTCAATTCTAACTATAGGTAAAAACTTAACTTAGCTTCATTTTGGCGGGTGCAGATAGAAGCCGATCCCCCGTTCGGTCACCATCTGGGCTGAAGGGAAATTGTTGATATCGATGGTCAAGTTCTGATCGATCTCTCGCAGTCCTCGGAGCAAAGCTTCCACGGTGGCTAAGTGGCGTCCTACGCGTTCTTTAAGGGGAATGCCCTCCTTACTGTAAGGGACAAAAAGCATTCCGAGCTTGGATGCCTTTTCATAGTTTCGGTCCTTTCCCTCTACGATGAGAGCTTCTGAAGGTTTTCCTTTAAGGCGGCCATGGGAAACGTTGGCCGTCTCCAGGAGAATTGCCATCGAATGTGTGTGGTCCCCCCATTCACGATGACTGAGACCGCGAAGACTCGGCGGCGAAGCCTCCAAACGTATGTCGATACCTTCCATCTGGAGCTCCATACTCGCTACTGCCGCGAGTTCAGCGCTGTTTTCATGAAACACCATAGCGTTGACCACTGGATATTCGGGTGCTGCTTCATGGAGATCGATGGAAAGGTCGATTCCTTCTTTCTTTATGAGCTCTGTGATCGCATAAGCGATTTTTTCAGTCAGATGGCCATTTTTCTTGCCCGGGTAGCTTCTGTTGAGGTTGCGCACTTCTGCTCCGGATAGGGCCTGGCCTGCAGCGTTGATGAAGAGCGTAGGATCTGGCCATTGGTGGATGGGATTTGTCAATCGGGATCCGAAGCGAAACCACCTTTTTCCCCCTGGAGTTTCGATGGAAAATCTTTGGGGATTCCCTTCAAAGGGATCGTCATGCGTGAATCCGCTGAGGTTGGCCTGGGGCAGTATGAAGACCTTTCCTCTGGAGACAGTGATATTTTCCAGAAGGAGCACAGCTGTTATGAATCCTGCCGGTTCATTGGGGTGGGTTCCCCCGAGGATCAGAAGATTTCCCCCCTCCTCTTTCCCCTTGAAGCAAAATACCTCCGTGTCTCCCGGAGAGTCGGCCAGATGCGGGAGATAAAAACTGAGCTTTGTTTGTTTAGACAGCCCTGGACTTGGGTAAAATATGTCATTGTGATGCATGCCTAAAAACTGGAGGCCTGTCAACCAACATAGAGCGCCGGTCAAACCGAGAAGACAAAAAGCAATAACATGGTGACGGTTGATCTTTTCTTTCATTAAAGTTTCCAACGATTTTTTGTATCTAATTCTCTCTGTCCATATCTTATCCTGGATTATGAATAATTCAGGTTATTTGATCAGAAGGAGCCGGAGAATGAACATGACAAGCACGACAGCTGTGCTCACCTGAGCCCAGAATTGTTTTTCACGGAACAGATACCAGATCAAATTTATTGTTAAAAACAACACGATCAAATGGTAAATGATCTTTATCATGGGTTTATCTCATAGACGATCTATTATTTTTACAGTGCTCATTCAGTCCTCGAACCTGACTCTGCCGGATTCCTTCACTGAACGACCCGGATAGCCTTGGTGAATTGGACCGGAGCCCTCCTGTGTCACTTGATCTATCCCTAAATTTATTCATTACATATTCATCCAAAATGTGATTAAGCCATCTTATAAAATTTTCTCTATGAGCGGGGCCAGAAGGAGGACTCCGATTCCCATCGCCAGTTCGAAGAGAGCGGGCACGAGACAGTACCGTAAGACTTTAAAATAGTTCTTTTCGCCGACAACCTGAGCGGCAAATATTCCTGCCAGAGCTGTGGGAGGCATGAGGTCTCCGAGGCCCGCTATTGCGGATAACGCTGCAGAGGTGATGATCGCGTTCTTATTGATCAGCGCCAGGATGAATGGCACACCCAGAATGGATGCAGAGCCATAGGCTGAAACAGCCCCGAAGAGTGGCATGCTGACCGAGATTCCCAAATACAAAAGAATAGGGGGTAACGAGAGAAAACTCATGACTATCCATCCCCTTCCTCCCGTCAGAGTCATGATCTGGATGAACATGCCCACACCGGCCAGGATGCAGAGGATGGGCATGGATTCCCTCATGGCCTCCTGAGTCACTTTGAAAAAGTTGAAGGGACGCGCACAAAATATTCCCACTAAAGACCCCAACAAAAAGATTGCGGGGATGCCAATGTCGGGCATAAATGAAGAGGGAAAGCTCTGCCCGATCATCAGAAGGATAACAACGATCAGCGGAACGTAGAGCCGGAAACCGTATTTTTGGGAATAAGACTCGGGCAGGATCGATTTCATTTGCTCGGTGTCTAATATCTGGATGTCTTTGTACCCGAGCCAGAGGGAGATGAGTATGGCTAAGGGAATAACGATGATCAGGAGCGGAATCGTCAGGCCGATATAGGGCATGTCCACTCCACCCCCCATGATCATCACCAGGATGTTGACAGGGGGAGCGATCATGCCTAATATCCCTCCCATGGCAATAAGAGCGGCTGCTTTTACTTTGGAGAGGCCCAACTTGATCAAGACTGGGGCAACGAGCGCTCCAGTGCTCAGAACAGCTGCGGTGGATGACCCGGTGATCATTCCGGGAAACATCACAATAACCATAACGGTCAGAAGAAGAGTGATCTTTTTCTTATAAAATGTTTTGAGAAGAAGAGCTGTGATGGTGTCCAAGATTCCAGAGGCCTGAAGGACTTTCATGAAGATCATGGCCGTGATGATGATAAGGATGGTGTCGAAGTAGCCGAAACTTCCTTCCACCAGATGACGGAGAACTAATCCTTCTCCTCCGAGCAGAGCACCGGCAAGAGCTGAGAACACGAGGGAGACGCCGATGGGCAGCTTTAATCCCATGGCAAGTACCGCAAAAATGGCGACCATAGACAGAAATATGGCGTACTCAGGCATCTTCTTTAGAGTCGATAAATGCGAAAAGAGAAGAACAAAGAGTGGTTTTATTCACACCAGGGTCCAATCAACTCTCTCCTCACTTTTCCCTTCGTGTTTTTTGTTTTATACAAACGAGTTATTGGAAAGCATTTTTGAGAGGGATGAGCGCATCGACAGTTTTTTCGACTTCAACAAGAGGAATATCGTTTTCTTCACAAATTTTGCTGAAAAACCCATCATGATTTCCCGATTTGACGATGATGGCCATTTTGGAAAAGGGGAGGAACTCGGCTATCAGCTGGTCTGTCAGTTGGCCTCTGCGGGCTTCTCCACCCAGATGGAGGCAGAGGAGTGGGATGCTTCTTTTTTTTGCCTCTGAAACCAGCTCCCGAACTCTCTCTTTCTCCTGGTCGACATCGATCCCGGCCGCTCCCAATCCTTTCAGGCTCGCACCTAAAACCAGCGTCAGCGTTTTTACGTCCTCGAGATCTTTGGCTGTGGCTGTTTTTTTTAGTGTGGCGTTGAGGCCTGCTCTTTTTGCGAGAACTGAGGCCATCTGGACGTCTGCACTTTGCCCGACGGAGGTGATCAGATTGGGTTGTTCAAATCGAGGTAGGGTTTTTTCGGCATCTTTGGATGAAAAAGCAATCAGGGATAACAGGAAACACATGACTAACAAAAAGATTAAATTTTTTCTCATGGCTCTTACCTTTATAAAAAAAAGATTGAATTATTGATCCTTTTCATGGGCCACGTCCTCGCCGCTACTTCAACCGACCCGAACGAACACTCAAATCGTGAATCGTCCGGCCGAATTGTTAGGATACTTAAAAAAAAACTCTTTGGCAATTCTCCAATGGAAAATGTAATTATTTCCGAATCCGTGATGAATGCTATCCGAGTGTCCCAATTGGTGATTACGAAAACACACTCAGTATCCCCAACGAGGAAACTTCGCCCGGATGGAGCCCTTCTCAGGATTTTCTCCACCACACAACTGGGACGCTCAATAATGCCACTTGTGTTCATACGATCACGGATTCGGAAATGCTTCTATAGAAAAGGACGATATTTCCAGGACTGTGCTTTAGTGATGAGTTATGAATCTAAATGATCAGTATCCTGCACCATACCCGTCTCTTCGCGAATCTGCCCCACCGTGGATGATGTGTTTTCCTCGGAGGATCATTATTCCCTGTGCTCCTCCAAAGTATTTGTCATAATCCTCTCTCACAAGCACTTCATGGCCCAATGCCTTGAGAGCTTCGATGGTGATGGGATCGATCCGTGATTCTAAGGAAATGGGACGCACCTTACCGCGAACGGAATAAGAAAAGAACCGTGGCGCTTCTATGGCTTCATCAAGAGGAAGGGCGAATTCGATAACATTAAGGATGATCTGGGTCAGAGTGGGGAATATTCTTGTCCCGCCGGGTGAGCCAAGGACTAGTACAGGATTTTCGCCTTGGAATAATATCAAGGGCGCTTGAGAGCTCATGGGGCGTCGGTTGGGTCTTGGTGCATTAGGAGATTCGGGATTTCGGGAGAAGTCATCCATTTCGTTGTTCAGCAAAAAACCCGTTTTTTCGGGAATAATGCCCGATCCAAAGAAATGGTTGATCGTCTGTGTGAGGGAGACGATATTTCCCCGCTTATCGATAACACAGAGATGAGTCGTGCTCTCTTTTTCGTTCTCCCTTTCGTCGAATTCTCCGTAAGGATAATCATTGAGGACACTATCGGCTTTGATCTGTGCGGCGATCTGTAGGCCGTATTTTTTGGAAATGAGTTCTGTCTCGGGGACAGGAAAAAAGTCCGGGTCGCCGAGATACTGATCTCGATCGGCGAAGACAAATCGGAATGCCTCGCTCAGATGATGGATGTAAGATACGGAATTGTGTCCCCACTCACTGACTGGCCAATTCTCGATGATGTTTAAAAGCTGGATGATATGAAGCCCTCCTGAAGCTGGTGGACGTGCACTGTATAGAGTGTAATCCTTATAGTTCCCTTTTATGGGAGGGTGTTCCACGGGTGAGTAATTGGCCAAGTCTTCCAGAGATAATATGCCCCCGTTGTCCTGGACAGCGGCAACGATCTTTTTGGCGATCTCTCCCCTGTAGAAGACCTCGATCCCTTGGGATGCGAGAAGTCGAAAAGTGGCGACAAGTTCAGGATTCCGGAAAATCTCTCCCGGTTCGAAAGGCAATCCCTCGTTGAGGTAACAGCAGGATTCTCCAGCCATCTGCAAGAGTTTCTCGTATTCGTCCTTGTTGATCTTGCTGAATGTCTCGCTGACAGGAAATCCGTCCTCAGCGATTTGAATTCCCCTCTGCATCACATCGCTGAGACCCTTTGTGCCGTAATTGTCCAGGGCATACGACCAGCCTGCGAGAGCACCGGGGACTGCGACAGCCAGGCCATGAGTCCGCCTCCAACGTTCATTGATTTTTCCATCCTCCAGAAACATATCTGGGGAGGAAAGAGCGGGCGCTTTCTCCCGAAAGTTTATGGTGGTGATCTTTTTCTCCCGGGCCAAGTAGATCACCATGAAACCCCCGCCTCCTATTCCCGAAGCAAAAGGTTCCGCTGCATTCAAGGCAAAGGTTGTGGCAATAGCGGCATCCACAGCATTTCCCCCTTGTTCTAGCATTTCCAGCCCGGCTTCAGCAGCAAGAGGATGGGCAGCGACTACCATTCCGTTCTTTCCCAGGAAATTGTAAGGGGCATGACGGTCAAGAGGAGGCTCTTTGTGCTCGAGATCCTGTGTTCCACAGGATATTATGCACACCGTACAGAGGGCCATTAAAGAGGCTAAGAAAGAGCCCTGCCATTGTGTGATTGAAGTTTTTTTAGTCTTCATCGGTTTCCTCTTCCAATAGTTTTGAAATTTCTTCTTCCGAAGGAAGGTCTTTCAAGCTGTCGAGCCCAAAATAGGTCAGAAATCTCTCGGAAGTGCGGTAGATCAGGGGTTTTCCTGGGCTCTTTTTGCGGCCGACGATTTTGACCAGCTTTTTCTGGAGCAAGGTTTTGAGAGAGTGCGTGGCGTCGACTCCGCGGAATGCGCATATTTCAGCAAGAGTGATGGGCTGGTGGTAGGCGATCGTGGACAGAGTCTCAAGGGCTGCAGGGGAGAGTTTGTTTTTCCTGTTAACTCTGAGGAGTCGTCTTATCCAGGGATCATGCTCTGGTTTTGTGGAAAAAAGATATCCCCCTCCAGTCCGAATGATTTGGAAGCCTCCGGGATTGGCTGCGTACTTCTCGAGAATTTGCTCAAGGGCCTTTTCGATTTCATCTTCCGGATATTCAGTCAGGACATTTTTGACTTTCTCTGCAGATAACGGCTCGACAGATACAAACAACAGGGATTCGATAATATCGTTCAGTTGGATACTCATTTCAGACTCTCTTTGCGAAGCCAGACCTTTATGGATTGGAAAAGTGTTTCCTGAACGGCATAGACAATCCTGGCTTTGATAAGCTCCAGAAGGCAAAAGAAACTCACTAAAGCCTCCGCGATCGTCGACTGGCTCTCAAAATATTCGGTAAAATCGAGAAAATGATTCTCTTTCAGGAATTTGATGATCTCATTCATTTTCTTTTCTATAGAGTACTCTTTTCCTCTGATGATCTGGATGTCTTTTTTTTCTTTCTTTTTCATAAGCAGGAAGAAAGCCTCAGCAAGGTTGAACAGCGAGACTTCTGTCAATTCCATTTCCTCGCTCATGAAATGAGGAGGGGGAGCGTCTCTTTTCCACTTGGGAAGTTCATCGGCTTCCTTTTGCCTCAGGATTGCGCAAGCGGCCTGGATTTTTTGATATTCAAGAAGCCTGTCCACGAGGATCTGCCGGGGGTCCTGCTCCTCCTCCAGAGGCCTTTCCCGCGGCAGAAGCATCTGTGATTTAATGTAGATAAGGAGTGCAGCCACGAGTAGGAATTCTGCCTCACGCTCGAGGTTTATCCGGTCCTTTTTGTCCAGATAAGCCAGGTACTCTCGAGTGATTGTGGCAATGGGGATGTCGTGGATATCGATCTTTTTCTTGCGGATCAAGAAGAGAAGAAGATCGAGAGGGCCTTGAAAGACGTCGAGATTGACTTGGTATTCTAAAGTTCTATCCATCTTACCGGGATTATTCCAAAAAAAAGGCGATACTATTGTTTAGGTTTAATGAAATCCTTTTATGACTTTGCCTGAATCCGACCCAAAATCCGACTCGTGTATAATACAGAAAAAAGAGTTCTCTGTCCTGGTGCCTAAAAGCCAAGGGCGATCCTGACCTCTTGCATCGTCTTCTGAGCCACCTCACGAGCCCTTGTGTTCCCCTTCTCCAGGATGTCCTGCACCAATTGAGGATTGTTGGCAAATGTCTTTCTCTTTTCCCAGAAAGGCGTCAGGATACGGATCAGCTGTTCGATGACGATGTTCTTGCATTCCAAACATCCAATTCCGGCTGTTCGGCAATTCTGAGCGATCTTTTGCCTTTCCTCTTTGGGAACAAAGGCTTTGTGGAGGGTGAAAGCGGGGCAATCTTCGGGCTCTCCCGGGTCGGTTCGACGCTTCCGTCTGATATCCGTCTTCATGGGCTGGATCTTTTGGCGGATCACTTCGGGAGGGTCTTTGAGGTATATGGAATTCCCGAAGGATTTGCTCATTTTACGGCCGTCCGTTCCTGCAAGCTTGGGGACTTCTGTGAGCAAGATCTGGGGCTCGGGGAAGATGTCACCAAAAATACGATTAAAACGCCTTGTGATTTCCCGAGCGAGCTCTAAATGATAGGCCTGATCCTCTCCTACGGGAACGACTTCTCCTTTATAGAGGATGATATCGGCAGTCTGCAGGACGGGATAGCCCAGAAAACCGTAGGTGTTGACGTCCTTATCCTTCAACTCTTTTTTCATCTCTTTGAAGGTCGGTACTCTCTGAAGCCAGGGAAGAGGAATGATCATGGAGAGCAGGAGATGCAGCTCGGCATGCTCCTTGACCTCGGATTGGATAAAGATTGTGCATCTTTCAGGGTCTAATCCTATACTCAGCCAGTCGCAGGCAACCTCGAATATGTAATCCCTGATGACCGTGTGGTTTTGGTATTCCGAACTAAAAGCGTGCCATGTGACGATCGAATAAAAGCATTGGTACTTGTCTTGCAGCTTGATCCAGTTACGGAGTGCACCGGCAAGATGACCCAGGTGGCAAGGTCCGGTCGGCCTCAATCCACTGAAAACGACTTTTTTCTTTTCTGCGTCCATGTTTCTCGACTTAAAATATAAAGAGATTCACGAAGGACATGATCACTCCTAAGATTCGTCCTATAAATCCCGTCATGATCAGAACCAAAAGAATGATAAACCCGAAAGGGCGGATCTGCTCATATTTTGCTGCGGCTTCCTCTGAAATCAGTCCAATCAATACGCCACTGCCATCTAGAGGCGGGATGGGGATAAGGTTGAAAACGGCGAGGATAATGTTGATCAAAACCGTATAGTAAAGGATCAAGAAGAGGCCAGATGAGAGCCCTGAAAATCCGCCGTAGGTCTGGAACAGGCTGGGATTGGAGACCTTGAGTAGCTGAATTCCCAGGAAGGCAACTAAAGCAACCGTGAAATTCGACAAGGGGCCAGCCGCTGAAATGATCAAATTGTCTCGTCGCGGATTCTTCAGATTCAGAGGATTCACAGGGACTGGTTTTGCCCATCCGAAAGGAGGGGCGCCCATGACAACGAGGATCAGAGGGAGCAGAATGGTCCCGATAGGATCGATATGTGCGATGGGATTGAGGGTGACTCTTCCCAGCGCATAGGCCGTGGGATCGCCCATTTTGTAAGCCGCCCAACCATGGGAGGCTTCATGGATTGTGATGGCGAACAGCACCACGAATAAGCTGATGAGAATCTGTGGAATCTGCATTTTTATTCAGAGCTATTTATAGCACATCAGCCATTATTCGTAAAGTGTCAACTCTGTCACGCAATCCATTCGTTTGTCCCTGGTGTGCTTTTTGTGTCAAACTAATCCTTGGCTTGTCATCGTGCTTGCGTTCTTTCGGATGACGGGGAGAAAAGGGCGTTCTCGTTGAATAGTTGTTGCCTTCCTGTATTTTTCATTCTAAAATCAGCAGTGCAGAAAGTATTCGGTTGAGGAGAAGATGTATGCCTGAAGAGAAACACAATTCCCTGGGGCATCATTATATTGTGGAAGCTTCTGGTTGTGATCCAAAAGTCATCAGCGATGTCTCTCAAGTGCAGCAGATCCTTGTTAAAGCGGCTGAGCTCGCTGGAGCGAAAGTCCGGGCCGTTTCTTTCCATGCCTTTCCACCAACTGGCGTTAGCGGAGTGGTCGTAATATCTGAATCCCACATATCCACCCATACTTGGCCTGAGTATGGCTATGGGGCTTTGGATTTTTACACGTGCGGCGAGCAGGTTGATGCAGAAAAGGGGTTTTTTTATGCGGTGGAAGCTTTTGGCGCGTCTTCATCTCAAATTACGGAAATCACTCGCGGGATCGATGAGGGCGACCAGATATATTTTCACAGTTTTGTGACATGGGAAGAGGAATTTAAAGGTTGAAAGCGGACAATCTTCCTGGAGGCTCTTTTGGCTTGCGTGGATCCTATTGCCACGCATACACGATTCCGGCGCTGTCCAATACATTGTTTTTTATCGTGTTTTTTGAATTGTGACAAACGAAAATTATAGATAAGTGTAAGCTTATTTTACATTTATTTCCTGGGTTTTGGGAACATCAAGAATCATAATAAGACAGAAACTCTGGCACAACCTAAAAATTTAATGTGGCACAAAAGTTGCTTTAAAAGCATTTGAGGTCATGTGGTGCCAAGAGAATAACGAAACTTGTTCGTATCGTATGACCAAAGAAGGCCTCAGTGATGTTTCCATCCCGATGGAGGTGCTGTTTTCGCTGCCCGCGTTTTGATATAATATTATTTTGATAAGAATAATAAATAATTGAGGGTCATGAAAAAATTTTTTTTTCCTCTTTGTCTTGTGCTTGTCCTGTGTGATTTTCTTTTGCCCGCGTATCCAGAAAGTGAACTGAATATCGATACGTTTTTTTCCGCCATCCAAAGATCTGTTGAACTCAAGGACATTCCCGCCTATTTGGATTCCTTTGCGGAGCATCTGAGGGAGAGGGAGAAGGAAAGAATCGTATCTCTCTTCGACACGTTTGAGGTGGAATCTTTATCTTTCCATGTCGCCCATTCCAAAAAAACGGGGGAAAAGAACTATCAGGCCTATGCACAAGTTCTCTTCGAGAATAAATACATTGTTTTGATAGAGACGTGGCGGTTGGATCTCGTCCAAGATGAAACACGGTGGCGTATTCAGGATAAGGTTGTGCTCGGCGAGGACAAGATCCTTTACAAAATAGAGATTCCTTCTAATAGAGTGGAAAGAGCAGTACGGGTTGAGATCAACCATGCGGACATCCATATGCAATTCAAGGATGCCCTTCTCTTTTATGACAATATCCCGCAGACGGAGACGGCTCTTCTTGTGATCGGCGAGGGGGAGCTTGTGTTTTGTCCTTCCTCACCAAGGGAAAAACACCAGCTGGATATGGTTTATGGTAAAGACGCTCTTAAGGATCGTCTCGAGTATGTGTTTGTGCGTTGTTCCGATTCTTTTTTTAGAAGCAACATCAAGATCTTAAATCAAAACAGCAAGGACCCGCTTGTCTCAAGAAAGGACATAAACAAAGCCCACTCGTTGTTTAAAAAATTCTATCCGCGATCGTTCACCATCGAAAGCTCTCTCACTGGGAGATTGCTATCCTTTTTGCCTCAGGGAGAAGAGGCTGTTTTTGAATTCAATGGAGAGGATAAAGGGAACTTCACATATATTTATTCTCCATTTGCCGAAGAGGAAGTGAATCTCTATCAGTGGGAGAAGAATCGGATCGTCAGTCTGTATTCGCCCGTGCTGAATGAGGAAAAAAAGAAATTATTCATCTCCTTTGATAGACTGTTTGAGATCAGCAACTACCAGATCGACATCTATTTTAATCCCAAAGAATCCTACGTTTCAGGGAAAGCCAGCCTTACGGTGAAATCGAATGTCGAGTCTCTCGATGGCATAAAACTCAAGCTCAATCCAGATCTCGAAGTTTTGCGCATCAGCGATGGGGAGAAACATGAGCTGTTTTATACGAGGGATAAGCTGCGCAAGTTTTTGTATGTCTATTTTTACAAAATGCCCGGCCATAATAGAATGCAAACCCTAGAGATCTTTTATCGAGGAAAGCTTGTTCCAGAGAATCTCGTGGAGGATGTCATCTCATCCTATCAATACCAGGACACGATCCTTCTCAACCCGCCTAAATACCAAACCTATTTGTATACCCGGTCAGCGTTATGGTATCCGGCACCATCGGATGAAGAGTTCTTCACTTCCCGATTGAAGATCATTGTGCCCCCCGGGCTTATCTGTATCTCCAATGGCAGACTGGTCGAGAGGTTTACCCTGGAGAGCCTGGAGGATGTTGAGGATTTGGAAAAAATCGGGTCTTCTGTGTTTATTTTTGAGACTGAGAGCCCACTCAAGTATCTCTCCTTTATCGTCGGTGAGTTTAGAATAATAGAAGAATTGTCTTCTCCACTGTCCTTCCAATATTTCCGTGAGAATGAGATGCATGGTTTTCGGTGGGATATTTTTGCCGAAGCGATCAAGATACATCATTTCTATGAGAGAAAATTCGGAACCTATCCCTTTGAAAAATTGAGTGTTGTGCAAAGATACTGGCCTCAAGGAGGGGGACACAGCCCTGCGTCGTTTATCGTGCTGAATGAGAGGCCCAGGTTTGTTGGCCAGCGCCATTTTCAGCCTACGAGCAGCCCTGTGAATCTCGCACGATGGAAAGAGTATTTTATTGCCCATGAGATCGCACACCAGTGGTGGGGGCAGGGCTTGAGTTGGGGCTCCTACCACGATCAATGGCTTAGTGAGGGATTAGCTCAGTTTTCCTCGATCATCTATCTGCGTGAGAAATATGGAGAGGAAACCTACAGCCAGATCATGAAAAAGTTTTCTGACTGGACGGAAAAGAAATCCGACTGGGGGGCGATCACCATGGGATCCCGCATCAGCTATTTTGATTTTGAAGCGTATCAGGCCATTGTCTACAACAAGGCTGCTTTGGTTCTGAATATGCTCAAGGATATTGTGGGAGAGGACCTGTTTTTTCAGGCATTACAGGAATTTTTTAACAGGTACAAGTTTTCTGCTCCTCACACTCAGGACTTCTTTAAGACGTTCGAGGATGTCACGGGGGAGGACTTGAGTGTGTTTACGGAATGCTGGTTCAACTCCTATCAACTCCCCGATGTTAAAGTCACACATGTGGTGGACAAGTCCGAGAAGAGATACGTGTTGAAGTTGAACGTGGTCCAGCTTAAAGGGACCTTTGATTTTCCTCTCTGGATCGAATGGAAAGAGAATGGTGTTCGCGTTAGGGAAAAAGTTCGAGTCAACCGTGCTGTTTCAGAGTTTGTTTTTGAGCGGGAAGATGAGCCGAAAGACATCCACATAAATCCAGATGACTGGGTCCCGGCTCATTTCCATTGATGCTCAGGAAATGTGGGTGACGTCAATGTCGAGCCGCTTGATCATCTCATTCAGCGTGGTGGGCTTCACACCGAGAAGGCGCGCGGCCTTTTTTTGAACACCTTTGGATTTCTTGAGCGCATTGAGGATCGCTCGTCTTTGATATTCCTGGGTCTGTCTCCTCAGGTTAAGGTCTTCGTTCGAAGGGACAAATGTTGATGACTCTTTTTTGTGAGAGGGCATGAGGAAGCCAGGCAGGTTCTCTCGAGTGATGACCTTGGATTTTGTCAGGACAACCGCTCTCTCTATAAGGTTTTCCAGCTCTCTGACGTTTCCGGGCCAGTCATAATTCTCCAGGATTTCCATGACTTCGTCGCTGATCCCTAATATCTCTTTGCTGTTCTCTTTACTGTACATATCCAGGAAGTGTTTGGTGAGAAGAGGAATATCTTCTTTGCGGTTTCTGAGAGGGGGCAGCTCGATCTTTATAACATTTAACCGGTAAAATAGATCTTCGCGGAACTTTCTATGGCTGATCATTTCTTCAAGATCTGAGTTCGTAGCGGCGATGACGCGGACATCGACTCTTATGGTTTTTGTCCCGCCCAGTTTCATGAATTCTCTGTCCTGCATCACCCTGAGCAGTTTGGCCTGTGTGTCTGGATTCAGAGAGGAAATTTCATCAAAGAACATCGTTCCCTTATCCGCCGCTTCAAAGAGCCCTTTCTTTTCGCTGACAGCTCCTGTGAATGCTCCCCTAACGTGTCCAAATACATGACTCTCCAAGAGATCGGGCGGAAGGGATCCGCTGTTGACGATTATGAACGCAGAATTTGCTCGGTCGCTGTTGAGGTGGATAGCTCTGGCCACCAGTTCCTTCCCCGTGCCGCTTTCGCCTTGTATCAAGATTGTGCTCCTGGTGGGTGCAGCTGCTTTGATGGTCTCAAAGATGCTGTTCATCACCTCGCTTTTGCCGATGATCTTCTCAAAACTGAATTTCCTTTTCAGCTCATCTTTCAAGCGCAAATTTTCATCCTGGAGTTTTCGGTGTGCGATGGCACGTTCCACGACCAGAAGTAATTCATCGTGCTTGAAAGGTTTCTGGATATAGTCGTAGGCACCTGTCTTCATGGCAGATATGGCTGACTCGATGGATGCGTAGGCGGTAATGATGATCACAACGACGTACGGGTCTATCTTCTTGAGCCTTTTCAAAACTTCTATCCCGTCCATCCCGGGCATGAGAAGGTCGAGGAGGATCAGATCCACATCGCGAGAAGAATGCTTTGCAAGGGCTTCCTCTCCGTTAGTGGAGATTTCCACGGCATATCCCTCCGAAGTGAGAATGTCTTGCAGAATCTCATATATGATCGGCTCGTCGTCAATAATATGGATTATCCCTGTTTTTTCCATTGTTTTCAGTCTCTTATCTTAACCGCGATTCCTTTGTTTTGATTTTATCCAGATCCATCGGAATGGTAATGCTGAATATTGTCCCCTTCCCAGGTTCGCTCTCCACAGTGATCCGTCCTTCATGTTCCTGGATAATCGCATAGCTGATGGACAGACCCAACCCTGTACCTTTGCCAATACCTTTAGTAGTGAAAAATGGATCGAAAATGTGGGGCAAGTGCTGGGCTTCGATTCCCGTTCCCGTGTCACCGATTTTGACGACCGCCAAATTGTCCATCTGTGACAGTTCGATGCTTAAAGTCCCACCTTTTGGCATGGCATCGATAGCGTTGAGGATGATGTTTATAAAAACTTGTTGCAGCCTTTCTTCCTGAACCCAGATCGGTTTGAAGGAAGAGAAATTTGAATCAAGGGTGATATTCATATTTTTTAGCTTGTAGTCAATAAGGGATATGATGGACTGAAGACTCTCCTTCAGGTCTGTTTTGAAAAACGTTGATTTAGAGGGATTCCTGGCGAAATTCAGCAGGTTTTTGACGATTCGGGCCACTCTTTCAGTCTGGGAGTCTATCTTTTCCAGTATTTGTGTATGTGGAGAACTGGACAGCTTTTTCTGGAGGATTTGGACATAGCTCGATATCCCGGTCAGAGGTGTGTTTATTTCGTGGGCGACTCCTGCCGATAAGAGGCCTATGGATGCGAGTTTTTCCGAAGTGAGGAGCTGTTGCTGGAGAGAGATTTTTTCTGTGATGTCCTCGAAAACAACGATCGTACCGTAGGGATTCATCTCATTATCGAGGAGCGGTGTTTTGACAATGTCAAAGATCTTCTTTCCGCGGGCGGGCATATCCAGGGTGATTTCACTCAGAAGCCTGTAATCCGTTTGTGTATGGGAAGGGAAGATGGCTGAGTAGTTCTTTGCTCCTAGGACATCCATCAATTTTTTTTCCATGACCATCCCTTTTTTTAAAGAGAAGATATCTTCGAGAACTCGGTTCCATCCAATGATCTTTTCCTCTTCATTGAGAACAGCGAC
The DNA here is from genome assembly GCA_964406575.1 of uncultured Eubacteriales bacterium. Taxonomy (GTDB): domain Bacteria; phylum Acidobacteriota; class Aminicenantia; order Aminicenantales; family Aminicenantaceae; genus WTAW01. The sequence continues at coordinate 110,982 of CAYOSH010000002.1, forward strand.
ACCGACAGTAAGGCTTTCGATGATGTTCTGGCTGTAGTCCTTAAGTCTCTCCAGTTCCAGTGCCCTGATGGTGGCTTGGTCAAGGAGGTAGGCGTTTTCAAGGGCCAATGCGACGGGTGAGGAAATCGTTCGCAGCAACTCCCAGTCCTCGGCGTTGAGAAAAGCACCATCAGTCTTTGTCCCCATTCCCAGACATCCGATCAACTTATCCTCCACTTTGAGGGGCATGAAGTGGAAAAGACCGAACACAGAAAATTCTCTGAATTTCTGCTGGAGGTCTTTTCTGTCTGGGAAGGAAAAGATCGACAGAAATTCTTGCTCCTTTAAATTCTCATAAAGCTCGCCATCGAATGAGATCTGGTTGAATATGGAAGAGGCGGTACCCCTTGATTTCAGGATGTAGAATGTATTTGCGGTGTCCAGGGGAAGAAGGAGCGCTATGTATTCTAGACTCAGTGCGTTTGCGATGAGTTCAAGAAGAGATTCCGAAAGCCTCTGCAGGTTCCTTTCTCGGCTGAGTTCTTGGCTTATGGACAGAAGAGTCCTTCGGTATTTATAGCTCGTCCGGTAGATGATCCGATCCAGGATGGACTGGACGAGACCTTTTAGCGGAGAAAAGAGGGTTGCCCCGAGAATGATCGCCAGAATTCCGAGAATCAAAGCTCTCAATCTGTTCTCCGGGAGGATGTCAGTCTGAGAGCTGACAAAGAAATACAGGATGGAAATCATCACATAGGAAAAAATGAGAGGTGCTGCTTTTCTCAAGACAAGCTCAAGGTTGACCAGCTTGTAATTGGAGATGGAATAGGCCAAAGCCAAAGGGATCAGAGCCTGAAAAACGACTGTGAGCTCAGAAATCTTCGACGGCACAAATCCGAGCAAAAAGGGCACGATATAAAAAAATATGAAGGGGATGACTCCGATCCCCATGCCATAAAAGATCCATTTCAACTGCCTCTTGATGATGAGATTGGGGACTCTGTGCGTATCAATGAACAGTAGGATAAGCGCTAGAATCGCGAAAAAAGCAAAATGGGCAAGGTCCAACTTTTCGGTGGTTTGGTAGAAGTTAAGGATGAACTCCTCGCTCAAACCAAAAATATCGGAGGCGTAGATGAAGATTTGGGCCAGTAAGAGTGCGAATGCAGGAAGATAGAGAATGTAGATGGAGGAGAGCCTTCTTTTGATATCCTTTTTTCGTTTGGGGAAGATGATAAAAAAATGAAGAAGGAGGGGAGGGAAAACGAGGAAAGCGATCTTATCCAACCAGAAAAACAGAGTGTCCAAAAGATCCAGCTGCCCTGTGGGTGAAAATGTGTAGAATGAATACAGAACCAATGAGGTCAGAAAAAAGAAAACATAGGGAAGAGAAAATGGTCTTTTTGAATTCAGGAAGACAATCAGGCCAAGCGCAATGGTGGTCAAACCGATAAGAACCAAGAAAAAATAGATGAGATTCGTCCCTATTTTGCTGATGTAGTTCAGGGATGGAAAGATCTGGTCCCCTTCATGGATGATCTCATAGATCACCTTCTGGTTGGAGTTTTCTGCAATCCATAGGTTCTTGGCCACATCGATCTTGGTCTGCACAGGATTGTCGTTGATCTTGTAGAGGATGTCGCCTTTTTTGATTCCGGCCAAATAGGCTGGACTGTCAGTTTCGACCTGAATGGCTGTAAGCCCCTCAGGTCTGTTCTCCCAAATAACGCCGTCAGTGGGTTCGGTCCAGGTGGCTTTCCTATAGATGTTTATGCCGCCCAGCACCAACAAAGCTAGTGTTGGCAAGAGGACAAGATAAATTTTTTTATTCATATCAAACCGTGCGGATCTGTCTCAGCGCTATCATCATAGGCCTGCCCTGTTTTTCTTCGAATAGATTTTGATGAATCCTGCTCTTAATCCAAAAAATTGAATCATCATGAGAAAAAATATATGTCCGTTTTAGTTTAAAATGTGTTTTTTACCGGCACGAATAGCCCATTTGATGCTGGGCTGCTCCAGAAAATTTTTCAAAGCGATATTTTCCCTGAGTCCTAAAGGCTCTGTATCCCGGGATAAGAAAGTGCTCATATAGTCGTATTTTGGCTTCTTTGAGGTTTGGGGATTCATATTCTGTTTCTTTAGGAAAAAGGCCGACGCACTGAATCCCGTCTTTTTAAGTGAGAATAAGAGGATTATGACTAAAGCGAACAGGACAATGACCCAAATTGTCTTTTTTTTCACTTTTTTAAAGATAAAACTTTCCCTGGAATTTGTCAATCCCACCCGTGGCTGCATTTTTTTGGGTTGTATGAAAGTAAGGATCGGCAATTTTTATGAATAACCAGGTCA
>CAYOSH010000002.1:113412-203523 GCA_964406575.1 uncultured Eubacteriales bacterium
TTTTTTTGGGTTGTATGAAAGTAAGGATCGGCAATTTTTATGAATAACCAGGTCAACAAAAAGATGAGATATTACCCTCAAAATTCACCTTAGATATCCTCTCTACAGGGGATTGACGCTGTGGGCCGGATTTGTGAATATGATGGAGTACAAAAGCTCTGGTTCAGGCTGAATATGGCTGCCAAATCAAGGAGTTGAAGACCTTGCGGTCACTGCAGCTGAAGTTGACAATTATGGGTGGATTCCCTACCATATGGATGCTGTGTCAGCCTTGAGAGATTAGCTAAAATGCCTCATTTTCTGTGTCGATTAGCAACGGATGACGGTAGGATTTTATCCGAATCATTTTTTAGCCCGTCATTCACAGACTGCCAAAAGCACTTCGAGGAAGAAGGCTTTTGTGTGCTTTCGATCAAGAGGGACTGGAAAAAAATAAAGATTCCCGTTCTATCGACAGACAAGAAAATCAACGAGAAAGATTTTATTATGTTCAATCAAGAGCTGGTCGCTCTGATCAGGGCAGGGTACCCCATCCTCAAGAGCTTGGACATCCTGATCCAAAGAGTGAAAAATGAAAAGCTCAAAGAGGTGTTGATGTTGGTCGAAAAGGAGATTCGAGGGGGCAAGGGGCTTTCGGAGGCTTTTGCGCAGCATGAAAAATTGTTTTCGACCGTGTATATCGCTTCGCTCATGGCGGGTGAGCGCAGTGGAAATCTTGCGGAAACGATCAGTCGCTACATTACGTATGCGCGAACGATCTCCCAGACGAAATCGAGGATCAAGACCGCTCTGACTTATCCCGTGATACTGATCATATTCTCCTTCATCCTTCTTTTTGTCCTTATCAATTTTATCCTTCCCAGCTTTTCCAAGTTCTATGCGGATTATGACGCCCAACTGCCGTCCATCACTCGGGCTTTGATATCCTTTTCTCTAGCCGTGCAGAGGCACCTGGTCTTGATTCTTGTTTTTGTGCTCGTGCTCATAGTGGCTTATTTTCAGATGAGGAGGAATGAAAAATCGCTAGTCTTCCTGGATAGGTTGAAACTCAGGATTCCTTACGGAAAGCAGATCTGGGTGGAATCGGCAGTCTCGCTTTTCTCTAGAACATTGGGCCTGCTCCTTGAGGGAGGGATCTCTCTGCTCTCGTCGATCCCGTTATCTTCGAGAGCTGTCCCCAACAAATACATGTACGCCCGGATGAAAACACTTCCCGATTCCATCAAGAATGGAGAAGGCCTTACGGACTCTCTCCGGAAGACCGAGTGTTTTCCTTTGTTGGCCTTGGATATGATCAGGATCGGAGAATCCTCTGCCAACCTTGAGGGGATGCTGTCCGATGTGGCTGAGGTTTACGACGAGAGAATCACCAGCAAGATCGATACGATCGTCTCTTTGATACAGCCGATAATCATTATCTTTATGGGGCTTATTGTGGCCGTGATGTTGCTGTCCGTTTATCTGCCCATTTTTAATATCATTCAAGTCACGCAGTGAAGGAAATAATGAAAGCTAAAAACATAAAAAGCACAGCGCAATCTGAAGAAGCGAAAATGAAAGAGCTGGCCGAGAAGTACAATGTTCCCTATATCGATCTGACATCCGTGATGTTAGACAGGGATCTCATACAATCTCTACCCGTTGAGTTCCTCTACAGGGCGAATTTTATTCCGCTGGAGGAGAACAAGAATTCGGTGAAGATCGCCATTGCCGACCCGTCTGCGATCGAAGCCATAGATTCCATAGAGTCGTTCCTGGGGAAAAAAGTTGAGGTTTATGCCGCTTCGAAAAGAGGAATCCATGAAGCGCTGCGCAAGAGTGAGACAGCACTTCAGGTCCTCAAAGATGCCACAGAGGGTTTTGTCATGCATGTGGTGGAGAAGGAGGGGGATGAGGAAGAGGTCATCTCCGTGGAAAAACTGGCCGATCAAGATGGATCGATCATCAAACTCTTGAACTCCATCATTTTTACGGCCGTTCAGAAACGAGCCAGTGATATTCACATCGAGTCCAAAGAGGACGGCGTGATTATCAAGTACCGGATCGACGGTGTTCTCGGCGAAGCGATGGACACCATAGGAAAAAAATTTCAGTCTCCTATCATTTCCCGGATCAAAGTTGTATCCGACTTGGATATTGCCGAACGCAGAGTCCCCCAGGACGGACGATTCCGGTTGAAGATCAAGGATAAAACCATCGATTTTCGAGTTTCCATCATGCCCAGCATCTATGGAGAGGATGCTGTGATCCGTATCCTCGATAAAGAGATGATCACTCAAGCTTTTTCAGAACTTCGGCTGGATCTTCTGGGTTTTTCCGAGGTCGTCCTGGATAGATTCAACAGGTATATCGTCCAACCTTATGGCATGGTCTTGGTGACAGGGCCCACAGGGAGTGGAAAGACCACGACTCTTTATGCAGCCTTGACGGAGATCAAATCTCCCGAGGATAAGATCATCACCATCGAAGACCCGGTGGAATACCAGATCGATGACATTACCCAGATTCCTGTTAACGAGAAGAAAGGATTGACTTTTGCACGAGGTTTGCGGTCCATTTTGCGGCATGACCCTGACAAGATCATGGTGGGAGAGATCAGGGATCCTGAAACTGCACAGATAGCTATCCAATCCGCCTTGACAGGACATTTGGTGTTTACCACTGTACACGCGAACAATGTCTTCGATGTCATCGGGCGTTTTCTCCACATGCAGGTCGATCCGTACAGTTTTATTTCAGCCCTCAACTGCATCCTCGCGCAGAGGCTGGTGAGAGTTCTCTGTCCCAAGTGTAAAGAGACGGTCCAATACAGCGAACACGAATTGGCAGAATCGGGCCTTGCCCCTCAAAAATACAGGGACCAATCTTTCTATGAAGCAAAGGGGTGCCCAGAATGCAATTACACTGGATATCAAGGCCGCACAGCAATCGCCGAGCTCCTCGAACTCTCCGACGAGATCCGCGAAATGATCCTGGCTAGGAAACCGCTTTCAGAAGTCAAGAAAAGAGCAAAAGCAGAAGGCATGATATTCTTGAGAGAGGTGGGGATGGATAAAGTGCTCAAGGGAATAACCAGTCTGAAGGAGCTGAACAAAGTGACCTTTGTGGAATAATGGATGCAAGCATGATGCCAAGGGTAGGGGAAAAAGAGAGCGGCATAGAGAAATGATTTCACTCAAGGACAACATCAAACACTTCTTCACCCAACAGCCTCTTCCCCACTCCGCTCTGCAGGTTTCGGCCCGTTATTTAAGCGGAATACGTGTAACGCCCGCTGACCGGAAGTTAAAGCATCATTTTGTTCTCCCTCTCCCAGAGGATGCCATCACAGCGTCGTTCCACAATAAAAACATCAAAGAGAGTGCCGTGCTGGAACATATCACCAAACAGGGTTTGGCGAAGCTCCATCTTTCCGATCAAAGGATCGTTTTCCTTCTTCCCGAATTGTCTCAAAAGACCTTTGTTTTTTCCTTTGATGCCATTCCTGCGTCCGCAAAGGAAAGGGAACAGATTATCCTGTTCAGAATAAAAAAGCAGGTCCCTGTCTTACCAAAGGATATTCGGCTTTCTTACACGCTTCTAAAATCAAATGCCAAGAAAAAAGTTTTAGCCACGATCGCGAGGACCGCAGTTGTGAGAGAGTACGAGAATTTCTTTAGCCGCATACCTCTAAAGGTCAGGGCTGTAGGAGTCCCCTCCCTCAGCCTGTACAATCTGATCGATAGTGAAAAGGACAAAGACTTTATGCTTATCGACATCGAGAGCGATGCGTTCAGCCTTATGGCCGTCATAAATTCCGAGATATCCCTCTACCGGCAGAAACCCATTGTGACAGGTTTTTTGGAACCTGAAACAACAAAAAATCAATGGCTGGATATCGTTCAAGAAGTCGAGAACACCGCAAAATTCATCGAGGACAAAGAGAAAAGAAAGATACGATGCCTTTGGGTACGAACGGCTGCACTCGGTTCCGCAGAGAATATCCTCTCCCAGCTGGAGGAGATGTGTCAGTGCACTGTAAAAGCTGTAGAATCATCAGTGACGGATCCCCTTCCGTTGGAGGAAAAAAAGCTGCTCACGCCTTTGTTGGGGCAACTCTCATGAGCAATCATAAAAAAATATATCTGAATCTCGCGAGCAATCCTATGAGGAACAGGGGGCTATTCCTGATCCTTGTTGCTCTTCTCGGTGTTTCAGTCTGTATTGTTTTGGCCATGGGAGGGAATATCTATTTCCAGTACAGGGGCAAAGCGCATGAAGCCGAGCTGGCCGTTGCTCATACGGAGAAACAAATATCCGATGCCCAGAGAGCAACGAGTCAACTGGACACCAGGCTCGAAGAGATGCAAAAACAGCACGGTGAGGAGATTGAGTTCATCAACGGGTTGATCTACAGCAAAAGTTTTTCCTGGATCGATTTTTTCTCTGCCCTGGAGGAGGCTCTTCCTGCCTCCAGTGCCATTCTTTCTATGAGCCCTTTTCCAGAAGAGGGATTATCCATGGAAGTTCGGTTCAAAGTGGCATCTGCTTCGATGAACGAGCTCCTAACCTTTATTGCCAGATTGGCGGCTAAAGGGTTTAAAGATATTCAGATCCTTAATGAATCGAAAAGCCCGGACGGTCAGTCGCTTTCAGAGATCTCTTTACGCTATGAACGAGATATTTGATCTTTTGGACCGAAAAGAACGGAGTGTATTGGGAGTGCTCTGCCTTTTGCTGGTCGTCGCTCTATTTTTTCTTTTAGTCTTTGCCCTCGGCGAAAAACGCGTATACACGGGCTCCCTCGAACGCCTTGCCTCCATAAAAGAAGCGGCACAAGAAGCGGAAGCGTTAAAGCAGGACAAAGACACAGAATGGCGCAAGTGGCAGGGAACCCTGGATGACATCGCAGAGTTGAAGTCGAAATATTTTTACAAAAAAGAAGATGGGATAGCGCAACTCATTCGTGACACCCAGCAAATTCTCAACAGTGCAGGACTTCGAGTCTCTCAAAAAAGATATGATTATGCAGACCTTAAAAAGGGTGAGTATAGAATGGTTAGGGTCACGTTTGATACTTTAGGTTCTTATACTGCGTTGAAAAAATTTATTCATTCCGTTGAGAGTTTTTCTCGCTTCTTGGTGGTCCAGAAGATCGATTTCTTGGACGTGGACCCTTTTGCAGGAGGGTTTAAGATCAAAGTGACTTTGGTGGGTTTTTATGAACAATAATCTCTGGCGTTCTGTGTCTGTGGTTTTGCTTGGTTGGGCTTTTCTTTTGTTGGGGTGGCCCCAGGAGAGGGTCCCGGAAACAGAACTGCTGAAGAAGAGTGCGGAGAGCTTCATCCGGATGGATTTGCTCCTTGCGGAAAAGAAGCCACTCCCACCTCTTAAAAGGAACATTTTTACCGTGGGACAAGAAGAAGTCAGGGGTGAGATCACCCCCGAGATTCTCCAAAGGAGATTTGAGGAGATTGGGATGGAAAGAGGTCAGAACTCTCAACCTCAGGGAGAGAACTCTTCTCCTTCTCTGAATTTACGCTATCTCGGTTATGTTCTTTCGGGCGCAAAGATTGTGGGTTTGATCGTTTTTGAGGGGGAAGCCATGCCCGTTATGGAGGGGGATGAGATCTCCGAAGGTATCACCGTGGGCCGGATAAGCCCTGATGAAATAGAGGTTTTTGGGCCAGACTCAAAGCCTTTGAAGTTTTCCATAGAGGGAGAATTCCCATGAAAAAAATAGCCTTCATCTGTGTGATTATCTCAGTTTTATGGGGTTGCATGACTCTCAGTAGATACTACAAATCGGGATACGAAGCCGCGATGAATAAGGACTGGGACAGGGCTGTTGAGCTCTATGAAAAAGCCGTCCTTGAAGATCCCCAGAATTCTGTGTACAGGCTTGAGCTCTACCGCGCAAAAATTGCTGCCAGCTATTCCCATCTCTATGTGGCGAGAAACCTGGCGGCTGAGGGCAAACGAGAGGAAGCTCTCAAGGAATATGAAGTGTCCTTCTCTTACGACACGACGAATATGAAGATTTATGAGGAAGCCAAACGGGTTGCTTTAAAAAGCACGGTCGAGGAGAAACCCAAGGAGATCAAGATAGAGAAACCCGTCAGTCTTGAGGTGAGTACAGAGAAAATACAATTGAAGTTTATGCAAGAGGCGAGCCTTCGCTCCATTTTTCAGGCGCTGGGCAAGCATGCCGGTGTGAATATTCTTTTTGATGAGACGTTCAGTGATAAGCCCTTTGCCATCGATCTGTCGGATATGGATTTTGAGCAGGCTGTACAAGCCCTCTGCTTGGCTTCGAAGAATTTTTACAGGATCATTGACCGAAAAACTCTGATCGTGGTCCCTGATCAGCCCATGAACAGGGCCAAGTATGAGGTGAATGTCATCAAGACATTCTACCTCTCCAACCTCAATGCGCAGGAAATACTTGGCTCGCTGACGACGATGACCCGGACCCAATTCAAAGCGCCATCCATCATCGTGGATAAAAACCTGAACTCGCTCACAGTCAGAGACACGCCTGAAGTTGTGGCCCTGGCCGAAAGATTGATCCGCCTGTGGGATAAGCCCAAGGGTGAGGTTGTCATTGATGTGGAATTTATGGAGGTCAAACGGATCAAGATGAAGGAAATCGGGCTGGATTTTGACAGTCACTTGCTCGGCTTCCGGTATTCTCCCGAGTCTGAGGATTCTTCCTGGTTGAACTTGGCAAACATCGACTTCACTAAGGCGGAAAACTTTCAGATCACGCTCCCGACGGCGTTTGTTAAATTCTTGGCCACAGATTCGGACACCAAAATTTTAGCTCAACCGCGACTCCGCGGCATAGTGGGTGAACCGATAGAATATATGGTCGGAGACCAAGTTCCCATTCCTATCACGACTTTTACTCCTATTGCTGCTGGTGGAGTAAATCAGCAGCCCATCACCAGTTTTGAGTACAAAGATGTAGGAATAATAGTCAAGATAACACCCTGGATCCATGCCCAAGATGAAGTCACGCTGGAATTGGAACTGGAGCTCAAGGCAATCAGCGGGAGCGGTTATGGCGACATCCCGATCATCGCCACACGAAAAGTGAAGAATATCATCCGGCTGAAGGATGGGGAAACAAACCTTCTGGCCGGATTGCTCCAAGACCAAGAGAGACAGAGTATCAAGGGAATCGTGGGGCTCAAGGATGTACCTATTTTAGGGGGGCTCTTTTCAAGGACCGACCTCGAGGTCCAACAGACCGACCTGATCATTACGATTACCCCCAGAATTATTCGGACTATTCCTCTTGACGAAGAGGATGAGAAACCAGTCTGGGTGAACCTTGAGGGAACAACAGCCAGTCAAGTTGGAGTCCGGGCAGCACCGGGAGAACTCTTTGATGAGCGCATGCGACAGGAAAGGCTGCTCATGGACCGGGAGCGGGAAGAACAACCTGGAGGGGACAATCAGATCACTCTCAACCCCGCCAATTTTGAAGGGCCGCAAAACCGGGATTTTCGGGTCAATGTGAACATCAGCTCTCCAGGAGAGGTCAGCAACATGTCCTTCAACCTGTCCTTTAACCCTCAAGTGCTCGAGTTGAAGCAGGTGATTGTCGGCGGTTATGCCCAGCAGTTTGGAAAGAACCCTTCCTTTCTGCAGAACATAGACAACTCAGCTGGCATGTGCACTATCGGATTTTCGAGTCCTGAAATCAGCAAAGGTTTTAGAGGACGAGGTCGGGTCGCCACGCTGGTGTTCGGTGCGAAGGGCAGGGGGGAGAGTCCCATCAGTTTTTCCGGAATTTCGGCGAACAGTCCTACCGGACAATCTGTGAATTTCACCTCCCGCGAATCCCGGGTCACCATCCGCTAGCTTCTCATCCGCGTATGTGATATCCGTCGTCCACAGCTTCAGACGCAATAAATATTCATGCCATCACGGGTCTGGAGATGCTCCCGAGACGATCGTAAGCATCATTATTTCCGTGATGCTCTCAAGTCAAATGATAATAGCAGGAGTTCGTCACAGTCCATATTCGTCGAAGACCCCCCCACGCTCCACCATCCGACTCATAAGGACAGTGACTCGCTCTTCTTTACCTCTGATGCCCTTATCACGGAAATAAGGATGCTTACGAGACGATCAGATGAATTGACTTAAAGGGGTGTTTCCGCTAAAATCTTTGCCACAGGCGGTGTAGCTCAGAGGTTAGAGCATGCGGCTCATATCCGCAGTGTCGGGGGTTCAAATCCCTCCACCGCCACCATCACTTTCCTTTGCAGGGGCAGTATGATCCTCGACAAGTTTTTAGACACAATTCGGGAGTTCAGTTTATTTCGGAAGGGGGATAAAATCTGTGTTGCCTACTCCGGCGGGAGAGATTCCACCGCCCTGCTGTCCTTGCTCCTCGAGATCCAGAGAGATTGGGACCTCACCCTTGTTCTGGGGCATTTCAATCATGGCATTCGCGCCAGTTCAGCAGACGATGAACGGTTTGTCCGGACGGTTGCCTCCTCTTTCGCGATCCCCCTCTTTGTGGAGTCCGCAGATGTGCCTTCCTATGCTAAACAGAACAAACTGAACCTCGAGGAAGCGGGAAGATTGATGAGATACCAATTTCTCAATGGGATTGCGGAACAAATGGGCGGAGCAAAGATCGCTACAGGACACACTCTGTCCGACCAGGCAGAGACGTTTTTTCTGCGGTTGCTTCGGGGCAGTGGACCCCGGGGTCTGGCCGGCATCTATCCTTTGATCGATGGTCGCGTGGTCAGGCCTTTGTTAAAAATCGAAAGACAGGAAATTGAGCACTATCTCCAGGAAAAGGAGTTCGAATACAGGACCGATGAGAGCAATTTGGATCCGTCGTTTACGAGAAACAAGATCCGGATCGACCTGATCCCTTATCTCCAAAAGAATTATGATCCAAAGATCGTGCCTCGAATCGGCAAGTTGACTTCTTTATTGATGGAGGAAGAATCGTTCTTGGATTCACTTTCGGTCACAAAAAGTCAGGATGTTCTGCGCGAATGCGAGAATCGGATGGAACTTGATGTGGAGAAGTTGCTCATCCTGCCTTTGGCTATACAGAGACGTGTGGTGCGCCATTTTATTCGCAGATTGAGAGGCGACCTCCGGAGAATATCTTTTGAGGACGTGGAAAAGATCTTAAAACTCCGAGAAGGCAGGGCGTTTTCCCTGAAAGAAAATCGGATCTTGAAAAGAGTGCAGGGAAAGATCTTTCTAGAAGACAACTTCGGCCAGAACGTGTTTTATGCCTATTCGTGGTCGGGAGGGAGTAAACTGGAGATCGGAGAGCTCCCCATGTGTTTTGAGGGACAAAAACAGAAGATGCCTAGCTTCTTGGATGCCAGATGTGACAATACGCGGGAGGCGCGACTGGATTTTGCCAAACTCCGATTCCCACTCCTTGTCAGGAATCGCCAGAAAGGGGACCGGTATCAACCCTTTGGCTCCCCCGGCCGGAAAAAGCTCAAGGAGATCATGCGCGCAAAAAGCATTCCTGTTGCCCAGAGAGACAGGCGTCCTGTATTCCTCTCGGGCGATGAGATCGTCTGGGTTCTGGGTCTTCCGGTCTCAGAAAAATATAAGCTCACGCCGATGACACGTGAGGTTTTTGTCATCTCCCTCAAAACCGGAAACAACCTATAGCGTCCATGCCATTTATAGGTAGTTTTCCCGCCACATCTCAAAGACGAGAAGAGCCCAGAGCTGGTGGCTGAAGTTTTCTTTCCCGTCCAGGTGAGCGCCGATCATGTGTTCGATCGGAGTGAAGTTAAAGAAACCCGCTTGCTCGACCCGGCTTTTGCTCAGATAATGAAGCATCAGACCTTTCAAGTCATTCTTTAACCAGTGTTTGATCGGGATGGAAAAACCCTCCTTCTTGCGGTGGATGTTTTGGGGCGGGAGGAGCCTTTCCATGGTTTTTTTCAAGATCCATTTTGTCGTCATGCCCTTAAGTTTGAGCTGTCCTGGAATTTGGAAGGCCAGCTCGACAACGTTGTGATCGAGGAGTGGCACCCGTGTCTCCAAAGATGTGGCCATGCTCATCCTGTCGACCTTGACCAAGATATCATCGACGAGGTAGGTCTTCAGGTCCAGATAAAGCTCCCCACTGATATCATCGAATCGGTCCGCTTGCGGAAGCAGTTTCTCCAGAGGAGGGATCATCTGGAAAAGCTTTGGCCCCTCCAGTTCATGGATCAGGTCTTTGGAATACAACTCCTCTCGCTGTTTTTGATTAAGGAACATCATCCAGCGGAAATGCCGCATGGCCTGGGGATGTTCGAATCCTTGAGCGTAACGACGCAGCTTGTTCCACGCCCCCTTTTTTTTGGAGGATGGCGGAAATTTTTTCAGGATGGCCGGCATGGGGCGTGACAGAGCAGAAACGAAAGGCAAACGGGATAATTTCTGAGCCTGGTAGTGTTCATATCCAGCAAACAGCTCATCTCCGCCGTCCCCAGAAAGAATGACCTTGACATGCGACCGGGCCATTTTAGAGACAAGGTAGGTGGGGAATATGGAGAAATCTCCGAAGGGCTCATCCAGGTGATGGATGAGTTTTTCCGTTAATTCTAGAGCTTGGGGCTGGAGAATGAACTCTTCATGGTCCGTGTGGAATTTTTGGGAGATCCGGCGCGCGTGGTCGAGCTCATTGTAAGTGGCGTCTTCAAAGCCGATAGAAAAAGTTTTGATGGGAGAGACGCCTAATTCGTGCATCAAGCCCACGATGGCCGACGAATCGATCCCTCCGCTCAGGAACGCGCCAAGGGGCACGTCGCTCATAAGACGGGCTTTGACCGATTCTTTGAGGAGTTCGTAAAGTCTTTCTTCCAGAGAGGCAAGGGAGACCTCTTTTCCCATGGATGAGGGCTCCTCGTTCGGCTCCACGTTTATCTGCCAATACCTCTTGATATCAATTGTGCCATTTGCGTAAATCAAAAAAGTTCCCGCCGGCAATTTGTGGATGTTCCTGAACGCAGAAAAGGGTTCTGGGATATATTCAAAGGTTAAGTAAAAGTCCAGCGCCCGGGGTTCGAGGGAGCGCTTGACACCGGGATGGACGAGGATGGTCTTGAGTTCGGAGCCAAAGACGAGAGTTTGGTTTTCGAGCAATGTGTAGTAAAGAGGCTTTATCCCGATCCGGTCCCGAGCGGCCAACAGTCTTTTTTTTCGGTCGTCCCACAGGGCGAAGGCAAACATGCCTGTGAATTTTTGGATGCATTCATCTCCCCATTCTTCGTAGCTGTGGACGATAGTTTCTGTGTCTGTTTTAGACGTGAATATGTGACCGCGCCTGATGAGTTCCTCGCGGAGTTCGGGGAAATTGTAGATTTCTCCATTGTGTGCCACCCACACGGAGCCATCCTCATTGGACAGCGGTTGATGCCCGCCTTCGATGTCGATGATGCTCAAGCGGCGGGCGCCAAGTCCGGCGTTATTTTGGACGGTGACGCCTTCATCATCGGGGCCTCGATGGACAATAGTCGCGCACATGGTGGAGAGGAGCGACGGGGAAACGGGCTCTCCGTTTTTTGCTTTAACGATTCCGCATATGCCACACATCAATATTCCGGCATATACTCGGGTTCGATAGTAAACTCGAAAAAAACGCCCAAGTATCTTTTCTCCAAGCTGGATTCATCCTCGAAATAGGGTATAGAACCCTTGGAAGCTCTGATTTTTATCTTGTAGAGATGAATGGCTTTTATCTGGAATGGCTTGAGGGAGGTGAAGGTGAGGGTCCCCCGCTGTTTGTTCCCTAGGGTGATTTTTTTCTTTTCTCTGCCCACTTTGACCGTGATCTCATTTCTCATTCGGGGATTATTGAGCAGATGCACATTGAGGGTTTTGATGGGATAATAGGTTTTAAGGATCATCTCCGCCGTGTGCGACCCGCGTGTCCAGAATCCATTTTTCTCCAGTTCCGACTCTCCCTGTCTGGGAATAAAGTTATCGTCCAGAAAATGGAGCCAACTGTATTTCATTCCGATGGGCTGCCGACGGGCGCTGGGGTTGGTGTTTGTGGGGAAATTGTTCACGAGCGTCATTTCCACAGGAAGCCATTTGAAAGGAGTTTTTTTAGCGTGTGTTGCAGGATAATGGGAATGGAGCAGAGGGTTGGTGAGGATCGGTGAGATAAACAGTGCCGCCATGATCCAGCACAGGACAACTTCTCTAGGCTTTCTTTTCAGATTCGGGAGAAAGAGAAACAGGGGGTAGATGTTCAGGAAATACCTGTTGGCCATCGCCCCTCCGCCGCCCGCATAGTTATCCGGCATAAGAACAATATAGATGAGGATGCCTCCAAGAATTGCTGCGAGGAGAAACCACTGATAGATCCGTTTGCTTCCCAGTATGAACAGGATAAGCGCAAGGATCGCAGGAAAGAAATACCAGGTAAGACCCGTGAACCTCCCGAAGAAATAATAGAATAAGTTATAGAAAGAAAATTTTAAAGGAAGCAGATGTTTTTCCGTGTAGCCCTCGGAGGTCATTGTGCCGCCCTTTGCCGTATCGAAAGTGATGTGATCTTTCTCTAGAGGGTAACCGCCTTCGCCATAAAAGGTTTTGCGTTCACCCCCTTGATAGTTCCAATCCCCGGTGGCCAGGGAGTTGATTCCAAAAAAAAGCCCGGCTGTCGAGGCGAAGATAAGGATCAGGACGACCGCCTTGACAAATCTTTTCTTGATGAGGACATAGAGTACAAAGGGCCCCATGATGACGATATTGGGTGGTTTGGAGAAAACTGCGATACCGGCGAGAAGAGAGGCTATATAATCGGACCAATCGGAAAGAAGAAAACTTTGGAAAGGCCTCTTGTGAGTGTTTTCATCCGGGTATTCCTCTCTTTGAAGTTTGTAAAGCCAGAAGAAGAGCATGAAAAAAACCACAGAGAGGTTGAAAAAATCCGGAGATATCCAAAAGAAATACACACAGGCGACGGACCCAAAGAGAAAGGTGAGGATGAAGGCCAAGGATAAAGGGGATGTGTTGGATAAGGAGAAATAGGTGGTGCCGAAAAGAAGTAAAAGGAAGAGGAGGATGGAGTGAAAGACCAAAAATCCGTTACAACCGAATACTTTAACAAAGGGTGAAGCAAACAGGGGATAGATGTAGGACTTAGCGAAAAACAGCCGATCGTTTTTTCCCTTTTTCAAGAAAATTCCTAGAGGGCCGGAATCAAATGCTTTGTAATAGCGGATCAAATCCTTTTTTGTGTATTCGATGTCATGGTCATTCGCCAGGCTCTGTGCCATCGAATAATAAATGGCCTCATCGGCAAAAAGAAAGTTTCCCTGCAAGGCTGGAAGGTTGATGAAAAGAGAAAGGCCTAGGAAAAAGAAAAAGATGAGGCAAAGGATTGCAAGGACCTTTTTGTTCTCCGGTATCATTGATAAATCAATACCACACTCGGTATCAAAATTCAATGATCCGACAACGGAATGAAACGTCCCCAAATCCCCGATGAGCGAAAATCGAATGTCCCAATTGGTGGTTCGAAAACACACTCAGTTTCCCCAGCGAGGAAACTTCGCTCGGTTCCGGGCTTCCCTCACATCTCTCTGGGAGAGATGTACCATGCCCGCATGGAGCCCTTCTCACGGTTTTCTCCACCACCTAATGAGACACTCAATAACGCAACGTGTATTCATACAATCACGGATTTGGAAATGCTTCCGACAACGGATGAATGAGTTGCTGAATCCGCGATGAATGTGGACATTAAAATCTATCGTCCCCCTATGCAACCGAGCCCAAACGGTTTTGGATTGCTCCGCTCACTCAGTCTACATATTCTTTGTCATGGAAAACATGGCGGAACAGGAGGTTTAAAAAGCGATCGTTGATTAAAAAAGAACATGATGGGAAGGACGAAAAATTGAAGGTCGTCGGTTGGGGGGGTGATATCTTGAGGTAAAAAATCACCCTGGGTATCCTCTTTAGGGGTTATTGACGGGACGAGACAAGAGGACTATTAATATTGAAAAGAAAGGAATTTAATGTCAAATATTGTCAGGGTTTTGACAAATATTGATAAATCAGGAGGAACAGCGAACTGACAGATTTATAATCCTTTTAATTTCAAGCAGTTAAAAAAGATGAGATTGGCATAAAAGTTGCTACATATAATTTGCCAAGAGTGTTTCTTTATGCATAGAAGGGAAGCTTGGGAAGCCAACGCGTCGAGTTTTTTGGGATTGTGACCACAGTGGGGAGAAGAACTTGAAAATATTGGATTTAGGATGTAGAATCAACCTCATAAGGGTTGAAGGTTAGCACACAGATGAAGTCAGCCGTGCATGGAAGGAGAATTATCCCTGACGAAATAGGGTGTTATGCTCTTATGGAAAAGTCCAACAGCCATCGAAACAGATACAGTTATACCCTTAGCCCAAATGCTCAATTAGGGGAGAAGGTGTAAAAATGAAAAATTCAAAGCAAAAAACTCATCCGGTTCCCTGGCGATTCTCGACACATCGCAAGGGCGTCACCCTGATCGAGATGCTTATTGTGATTGGGCTTCTCGGTCTTGTTATTCTGATGTCATTCCCCAGCATACGAAATTCCATGGAAACGAGGAGTCTGGACAACGCCGCCAAAGACATCCTCACAACGATGCAGAGAGCAAAATTCCAGGCAGTTAAAACAAAATTGGATCACCGGATCCGTTTTGAGGAACTCACGGGGTATTGGGTCTATTATGTGGAGAGAGAAGAAACACCGGATGTGTGGACTCTCATGCCCGGGGGAGCGAGGATATCTATTCCGGATAAATTTAATGTGACCGTGACTTTGCCCTCGGAAATCGTAACGTTTTCGCCTCTCGGTTTTGTTATAGATTTTGATTCGATGCAGAACAGTGTCACTTTGCAGAGTCCCAAGCTCAATCAATATGGTCGGCCGGATCAGCGAACGGTGAGCGTTTTTGCCGGAGGCTCTGTAAATTATTCCAAGAACTAGGCGAGCGACAATGAATAAGACAAAAAATATAAACAAAGCGAAAGACCTCAAGACCAGACCTGTTAAAAAGGGAAAGAGGGAAGGTTTTTCTCTGATTGAAGTCCTTGTGGGGATCGCCCTCATTGCAGTGGCGATCCTGGGATTGTCCCAGCTATTCACTTACAGTGTTCTCAACAACGCACGCTCCGAAGGGATTACCCGCGGCACTTTTTTAGCCCAACAGCAGGTCGAATTCATAAGGAACCTTCCATCTGATGAGTTGGCCAAATTCTTGCTGGGCGATGTTGATGAGTTCCTCGATGTCAACGCCGACGGAATCAATGATTTTCGGAGAATAACCCGGATTCAGTTTTCAGGCAGTCTTTATGATGTGAGAATTATGGTTTTCCCTATCGCTCAACAGGGAGCGAGTATCAACGATCTGTTCACAGATCCAGCCCAGCACAGAGTCCTGGCAGATATCAATACTATAATCAGCAGGTGATTCCATGAAAAACGAATGGTACCATACATGCAAAAAAAGGACGGGAGGACATCGGCTTGAGAAAGGATTCACTCTCATGGAGTTCATGATCGCCAGTGCCATCATGCTTGTTGTTGTCCTGGCGACTCTGTCCCTTTATATGGAAAGCAACAGGATCTCTGTCGATCAGCAGCAGTTCACCGAGATTCAGCATGATGCCCGTGCAGCGATGTTTTTCATCTCCCGAGATCTGAAGTCTCTAGGGGCGGGTTTGCCCGAAGAGTTCGGAGGATATTATCTGCAAGGCGTGAACAACGATCCCAATCAGTCTAGCTTGGATTTCCAGTCCGACAGACTGACGATTTTGGGAAACGCAGACCCCCTCCGGCTCCTCATCCAGAGCTACACACCCGGCACAGGGACCATCAATTTAGAACCCAACGAATATATCCATTATCCCTACACAGACACAGTGTATCCTGATGACGCCACGGGCTATCTCAACCGATTGATCCTCATTTGTCCCAATCCCACGCAGAACAGCGTGAATGCGGAATTGGGACAGATTACCGGTGTGGACCTTATGGCGAACCAGATATCTTTCACGACCATCAATATTTCTCTTCCCAACAACCTCCAACCTGGTGGAGTCGAGGGGGATTATGTTGCGGGAACAGTTCAGTTTATCGAACTGAAAACATACTGGCTGGATATGGATGGCAACTATCCCGGGTTATCTGCGGGATCCGACGGATACATAGGGGAACCGAACGTCCTCTACGTATCCCGGTTCAATCCGTCCACTGGAGTCTTGGAACATCAGCCCCTCGCCAGGAATATCGAAGACCTGCAATTCCAATACCATGGAGACCTTGATGGAGCAGCGGGGCTTGATGATAACAATAACAACGGCCTGATCGATAATGGAGATTTTCTGAATTGGGATGATCTCAGGATGTGGACGGATGATCCGACTGTTGTCATCGGCATCCGGCGGGTGCGAATTTTTATCCTTGCCCGGACGCTGAATGCCTATACCAGCATTTCTGGCACACCGCCCGCAATGGCGCGATACGTCTATGGGAAACCACCCATAGCGGATTCCCCAGCAGCCGCTCAACCGGACAAACACAGAAGGTTTTTGCTGGATTCAACATCCAACATCAGAAACATGTCGTTGGGTGTTTATAATGCGGCCCATGATCAGGGCTATTAAACGAGCAAACAGTGAGTGAAAAAATGAAAAATTCCCTCAATACCAACAGTCCCTCCTCGGCTCCGCACGAGAGGGGTGTCGCATTGATCATTGTCATCCTCGTCCTGACCTTTTTACTGGTCATCGGTCTGGTGCTAGTGACCATCACCAGCACTGGAACAAGAGTGTCTGGAAACATCCGGATGCAGGAGGTGGCGTTTAATGCTGCCGAGGCAGGTTTTGATGCGACCTGGAAAGCCATCAATGATTCTTTCAACGCAGAACTCTGGACAACTTTTGATGGGCACTACATGTCAGAACCGATCGGGTTCGACGACCCCATGTCTGATGTGTATTTTCGCAAGCTCACCGATCAGCAGATCCTCAACTATGCCGACCCGAATGGAGATGGTATTGCGGATGTAAGTAATGTTATTTTTTGCAGACAGCAATACGTCACCGATGCCCTTGGAGCTTTGGACCCCCGATACACGTACACCTGTTTTCTGATCGATGATGAGGCTGCAGGCGGAATACCTGATGCCTCGGATGTGCTGTTGGTTTGTATCGGAACCGCTGGAACTGGTAATACCATGACGACCTCGAGAATCGAGGTCGAATTGGTCATAGAGCTTTCTGGAATATAAAAAAAAGAGGCGAACCATGAAAATGAAGACGAATGCAAAAAAAATTGCCTTGATCATCCCCGTAATGTTTTTGATTGTTTTTTTCACCATAAAGTTTTGGGCTCAGGAAGAATGTGTCGAAATCCGTGAAAACTTCCAAGATTCCTTCGATACGACAGAATGGAAAGACCACGAGAACAGTTCTGTCTATTGGCCGGGGGCCGGATTTGCCGGTTCTGGAGAGATCACGCTCAACAGGCTCGGTGCAAATTTTGCAGTGGCAGAACCCAACGGAATGGGGGCCCGGATCTATGTGTGCGATGCCGGTGATTTTGACGGCGATGGCTATCCGGATATCGTCGGCCTGCAAATCTTCCCCGAGGATGCCAATCTCAACAGATTGTTGCTCTGCAGGAATCATTTTGAAGACCTGGATGGGGACGGCGTAGATGACGATGGGGTGGTTCTTTACGCGGATTTCACCGAGATCTACGATTCAGGCTTTGCTTGCGGCCCGGCGTCTATTTCCGTCGGTGATTACAACGGCGACGGCTTGCTCGACTTTTTTTTCATGAAGAACTTGAATGACGAATTTGCTTACACACAGTTCGTGGCAGCCATGTTCATCAATGTCGGAACTCCCACAGACCCTGATTTCCATCAGTACCAGACATTTCCAAACCTTGATTTTACGAGCAGATTCATGAGTGAACACATCTACATCAACTGGGCGGCAGACCACTTGTCCTCTGTGGATATCGATGGGGATGGGGATGTGGATGTTTTGGTCATCAGCGAAGACAAGATCTATTTGGTCAGGAATCCCGGCCCATCAAACTTTGATATCAATCAATTCGATATCTCCGAGATTAATTACGACCTGCCCACTGGATTCACCACAGGTCGAGGGGGCTCGACCGTCGATGCCGCAGATTTCGACCATGACGGGGACATGGATATTATCGGAGGGAGTGTCATGGACATCCCATTCCTTGTCTATTATCAGAATGACGGTAACGAGAACTTCACGCGGCATGAGTTGCCCATTCCCATCCCGGCTTGTACAGGTGCGGTGGCCACTTGTGTCTCGGATTTCAACCTGGATGGGTACATCGATATTTTTGCAGGAACAGACCGGTGGAATGCCGGCAATGAAGCCCATATGTGGTTCATGAAGAATACAGGAAGCCTTGCGCCGGGCGGAGAGTCGGAATTTGAATTCCGATGCTTGAACCAGTGTAATCCCATCCTTCCGGACCCTCATGATGTGGACATGAGTGCTATGCTTGATTTTGACCAGGATGGGGACATGGATGTCATCCTGGCTGACGCCAACCATTCGGGTGATTACTATTTGATCATCAATGAGTTGGCCGATGTGTATGTGTTGCATGGCGAGGCGTGGTCGACAAATGTCACTCCGCATCTCAACCCGGCCACCCAGGCCATAACCAGAGTCCGCTTGATGAATCTTGACCAGAATGTCCGTGGAGGCCCGAGTGATGGCCTGGCTGTGGAACTCTATGTGTCCAACAACGGCGGACGCGATTGGGAATACCTCACCCGTTATGATGGGAATGAGATCACAGACCTGACCACTGCCGACCCCTGGCATTATTTCACCCACTTCGGTTCTCAGCTCAAATGGAAAGCCATTTTGACGGCCACCGAAGATGATATGGAAGAATTCGATGGGGCCTCTTTTGAAACGCCTGTTCTCGAATACATACGGCTCAGGTATTCGGTTGTGGACCGGCGAGAATATTCGCGCACTTCTGTGGCCGCACGAGTCATCGATGAAGGCGGAGAAGACGTCAAACTCATCATCGGTGGAACGTTCTATTTTCCGGGATGGCAAGGCCACTTGCGCGCCTATGATGTGACCAACATGGCAGCCGTGAGCTCTTCTTATTCTGTTTTGCGGACCATCACACGGCCAGACCTGGGTGCTCCTGATGGACGCGAGATTGTCGCCGATGGGGTCAACATCAAGTGGGATGCCGGACAGAACCTGATGGACCGTGGCCCGGCCTCCCGGGTGATCTACACAGCGATGCCCGATGGGACCGGGGGCTTCGATCGTGTGGATTTTACTGTCGCCAGTGTCGGTACTCTGCAGGGAGAGCTGAACGATTATCAGAACAACAACGCGGGATTGATCCAGTTTGTGCGCGGTGAAGGCAGAGACTGGATCCTGGGTGATATCAATCATTCCAATCCGGCCATTTGTGGCGCTCCCGAGGGTGAAGAGATCAAAATGGGCGCCGGCTATGCTGCCTTTATGGAGGCCTGGAAAGACAGGCCCAAAGTTCTCTTCGTTGGCGCCAATGCAGGGATGATCCACTGCTTCAGCGTGCTCACAGGAGAGGAGCTCTGGGCCTATATCCCTTACAACCTGATCTCTAAGTTGCGGAATATGTGGCCTGTAGACGCGGCCACAGGAGAGCGGTATTTTGCCCGAGATGTGTATGTGGACGGGAGCCCGGTTGTCGCTGATGTCTACTTCGATGACGCGTGGCACACCATCCTCATCTGTGGTCAGGGACCCGGTCAAGGAAAGGCTCAGGGTGTAGACGCCACGGGAAATTATTACTTTGCTCTGGATATCACGAACATCGAAGACCCACGGCCTATGTGGGAATTCACAGAAATCCGAATGGGCGAAACCTGGTCCACTCCGGTTATCGGTCGGATTCTGAAGGACGGGGTGGAGACGTGGACAGCGTTTATGGGTTCAGGATATGATAATGTTCCCAGCCAGGGCCGGCAGGGACACCGATTCTATGCGTTGGATGTCGAAACTGGAGAGCCATTCTGGTATTTCAATGCGAATCCGGAGATCAACACTGCCACAGGTGATCCCGATGGCGTTATCTGGACGAACGGCCAGAATGTCCTGAGATCCATCCCCGGCTCGCCAAACATGGTTGACATCGATGGAGATGGCTCTGCCGATCGGGTGTATGTCGGTGACCTGGAAGGCCGTCTCTGGAAGGTCAATGTCGGGATCGAATACCTGGATGCCGATCCCTGGACAGCGGAGATGATGTACGAGGATTCAAACAATTATCCGATCATCACGAAACCGGAAATCTGGCTGGATGTGGCCTCGCCTGGAACTGAGCCCCGCGTATACTTTGGCACAGGCGGAGATGACAAAGCGCCGGCTGATGCCACTTACGCGTTCATCGCCATGATCGACGGTGATACACCCGAGGTGGAGTGGTTTCTCGGGGATCCGGACATACTGAACTTGCCTGTAGAAAAACAAGCGGGAGAATTGACGGTGGGCGAGAAGGTGTGGGCCGATCCCAAAGAGGCGAACAAGATCCTTTATTTCAGCACACTCACGGGGAACATCGAGACCGTGGACCCCTGCGAGAGTTTGGTTGGAATCGGACGGCTCTATGGCAGGTTTGTCAGGGCTACGGCGGGCACACCTGTCGGCGGCACGGCATTCAGGGAAGCCGGAGGGCCGATAGAAAGCATGCAGCTCGCCATAAAAACCAGAGCTGCTGTCACTCTCGGAGAATCTCAGGGAGTCAGTGGCATGCAGAAAAGAGAGGTCTACATTCAGGAATACGATTCGACCATCCAGAGGCTGGAACAGCCTATCGGCGCGCTTCTCAGGATCAAATCGTGGAGAGAAATCTACAAGATCATTAAATAGACCGAATGCTCTTTTAGACGATACGCTGCTATCTGTTTTGCTGCAGCACTGGATGCAGATGAGGACTGAATAGCTGTCTTTGGACCATCTCCGAGTATGATTCAATTCTGCACGTCTGGCACTTTCTATCCCAATAAAAACCGAACATCTTCCTCAATCAAGGGGGCGGAGTTTTTTAAGGAATAAAGAGCGTACAGAGAATTTTACAAATGTGTCTTTTCCATGCTGAAAATTTGTGCTATGGCTGTCGAAAAAGAGACAGGTAGGCATCGATGATCTGCTGGCCGTAGAGGAGAGCCACAAAAGCAGCCGGCGCGAGAAAAGTACCGAAGGGAAGAGCTTGCTGGAGGTTTTTTTTCTTGAAAATAATGATGAAGATACCCACGAGAGCGCCCCAGATGGAGGCCAGGATTAGGGTCAACAGGGTCTGTTTCCAGCCGAGGAATGCGCCGACCATCACCATCATCGTCACATCCCCCAGTCCCAGTCCCTCTTTTTTGCGCAGCAGGTAGTACGCGCCATAGACCAAAAGGAGAAAGCCCGCTCCCACTGCAGCACCCAGCAAGGCTTGCGTGAGGCTCAGATCGACGCGAAAATAAGCGTAGATAAGCGCTAAAACGATACCGGGAAAGGTGATTTCATCGGGGAGGATCTGGTGGTCGAGGTCAATGAATCCCAGAACGATCAAAGCACTGGCGAACACGCATGAGGCAAAGAAGTGAGGGCTCAGCGAAAACTGAAGGTATACCAACAAAAAGCAGATGGCCGTGAGGGCTTCGACCACGGGATAGACTGGAGAAATCGGTGCCTTGCAGTCGCTGCATTTCCCCATGAGGACCACGTAGGAGAGGATGGGAATATTTTCGTAGAATTTGATCCTTTTTCCACAGTGAGGACAGGAAGAGGGGGGCTGGACTATGCTGAGGCCTCGGGGAAGCCGGTAGATCACAACATTGAGAAAGCTTCCCCAGATAAGCCCGAAGACACCAATAAGAATTATCTCTTCCATGGGCTGATCCGGGTTTTGATCTCCTCGATCTCCGGGTCGTAGATGTAATCTTTGCCGTCCAAGTCCTTGGGGACTTCTGCGATGATTCTGGTGCTCACCAGCTGTGAGAGTTCATCCGGAGCATGGCCGTATCTGTTCTTGAATTGTTCGATGGCGGATTTTAATGTCTCGAAATCGATGGCGGCCTTGGTGCGGTAAAGATGGTTGGAGGCGATCTTTCTGACCCGTGCATCATCGGCTGTTTTATAGATCTCCAGCCAAGTTTGCCACGCTGTTTGATAGTCGGAAACCCTGAATGTCGCGTTGGCGTAAAGCCTTCGGGCAATATCCGGAGCCCCTTCGATCTCCATCGTTTTTTTGTAGTATTTTTGTGCCATATCGTAGTTCTTGGCAAACATCTGGGCGTAGTGTCCTGCCATAAGTGGAAATATCCACTGTTTTGGATTTTTCTCCAGCCCCCGGTCCAGGATCTTTAAAGCGAGATCCAGGTCTTTGACATCATAGATGGCGATAAGAGCCCCGACCTCGTAGGGGTCTAAATATTGAGGATCCAGCTCAGCGATGATGGAAAAAATGTGGTCCAGATAGTCGAACCTTTCCCATATGTTTTGGTCGCTAAAATACTGAATGGCCCAGAGATAGATCAGATCTGCTATTAGAGAGTTATAGCCAAACGTCGCATACTTCAAGGATTTGCCGGAGGGGATGTAGATGATGGATGAACCGTGAACCCGGTACCGCGAGATGGCGTCGGTTTTGAGTTTAAGTCCTGCAAAGAGACCGAGGCTTATTATAAGGATTACAAGGATGGTGGTCTTTTTCATCGCTCAAATAAAATCTCGCCTCCTGAAAACGAGCATGGCCAAAAACAGGACAAACACCGAATAACAGAACCCGTAAAGGAATGCGAAAAGATAAAGCTCGGAAGGAATCGGGAGATGATGCACGATCTCTGTTTTGATGTTGAAGTTTTCCAGGTTGGGAAGGATGGTGTAAAGAACCTGTGCAAGCCCTTTACCCAGACCTGATTTTATTTTCTTTATCAGAGTTTCCAATCCCCAGGACAGATGGCCGATCAAGTAGAAGGAAAGGGTGTAGATCGAGCTCAAGATGGGTGTGGAAAAGCAGGAGAACAGAATGGCCACCGCAGTGATAAGACAGAGTTCGATGTAGATGAGAAACACCGCGCCGAGGATTTGCCATTCGATCTTGAAGGTGTGGAAAAAGAGCAAAATCAGGAAAATGATCGTCATGAGGGACAGCATGACAAAGAGCGTCAGGATCATTCCAAAATACTTTCCGAGCAGGAATTGGTACCTGTGGATCGGCTTCGACAAAAGAGTGTATATGGTTTTTTTGTCGATCTCTTTATAGACAAGCCCGGTTCCCACCAGGATGGCCATCAGGGCGCCGAAGAAGGAGAGGGCAGCCAGGCCAACGTCTGTGATGATCTTGACTTGGTCTCCGACGGTGAGCAAAGCGAGAAGCCTTGAAAAAAGAAAACACACTGCAGCAAAAAAGAAGATCACATAAAGGATCCTGTCTCTGATGGCTTCTCTGAATGTGTTCAGGGCGATGGCTGTGATTTTCATTTCTTTGTTACCATCTCGACAAATAGATCTTCAAGCGTTTCGGTCCTCGGGATGAGCGAGTGGATCTTGCCCTTTTGGGATTGGACAAGATTGAGGACTTCTTCCAACTTGTTTGCGTCCTGTATTTTCAGAAATATCCTGTCTCCATAAGTGGCAAAGCTATCGCTCGAATTCCTGAGTTGTTCTTCTTTTAATCCAGAGACAATGACCTCGGTGAAGCGGACCTTTTCTGAGATCAAATCCTGAAGCCTGCCCTGGTTGATGATCTCGCCGTTAACGATGATGGCGACCTTGTCACAGATCATTTCAATGTCTTGGAGGATGTGCGAGGAGAGAAAAACGGTTTTGCCTGCGTTCCGCAAACCGACGATAATATCTCGGATCTCTTTCCGTCCAATGGGGTCGAGACCTCCAAGAGGCTCATCCAGGAAAACCATCGATGGCTCATTCAGAAGAGCCTGCGCCAGGCCAACTCTCTGGAGCATTCCACGGGAGAATTTTCGCAGCTGGAGGTGAGCCGCTTTTTCCAGGCCGACAAGATGGAGCAGGTCCTTGATCTTGTTTTCTTTGGTACCTTTATTTATGGAAAAGAGCTGGATGTAAAATTCGAGGAATTCCGATGCTGTGAGGTAATCATAGAAATATGGATTCTCAGGCAGAAATCCGATCTGCTCTTTGGCCTTGAGGGAGAGGTGGGGTTTTCCGAGAATGCTGATCTCCCCCTTTTCGGGAAAGATCAAGCCCAAGATGCATTTTATGGTTGTTGTTTTTCCTGCCCCGTTCGGGCCGAGGTAACCAAATATCTCACCCTGTTCGACCTTGAGAGAGATTCCCTTGAGGATTTTCTTTTTTTTGAGAAGGAATCCCGCTTTGAATGACTTGTGAAGGTCGGTGATCAGAAGAGCTTCTTCCATGAAATTCCCTAGTTATTATACAAGTTTCTCTGCCTATTTCAAATACGTATTCCTCTCGTCCCGAAATCAGAAAAAACAGCTCCGGGTGATAGGACGGGAGCTTTTATTTTATTATTTGAGCCCCTTGATCTTTTGGGCGTTTTTCAACAGCCAGAGCTGGGTGAAAACATGCTCTCTATTCAGGGCGAGGTGTATTTCCAACTGATCCTTGATTTCTCCCTCGGGAATCATTGGGATCAGCGTTTCGTATTTCCCGATGAGTTTTTCTTCAGCCGGGATGAAGGTATTCAGTGCGCTCAGCCGGTCATCCCCGGGGTATACAGAAGGCATGGACTCCACACTCTTTTCTATCCCGTCCGCGTCTATCTCTGCGTTTTCAATTTTGACCACGTCTCCCAACTTGACGAGAATTCCTGAGTTTTTATCCCAGTGCCTCATATGGTCGATAGAGTTTTTGAATAAGCGCTGGCTCAGATCTTGGTGCTCACTGAACAGGATAGTGTGATAAAGATAGCGATGGAGAAGTTCGTTCTCCATCCTCATGATCTCGTGCAGAAGCAACACGTCTTCTTTGCCGGTATTTTCCGGATCAGGTTGGAAACACAGAGCCTCTTCAGCGCCTTCAGCCTTCAGGGCTTCCATCATGGCGACGAATTGATCGGAATGCCGAACTTCATCATACGAGATGTTCAAGATCATGTTCTGGATTTTCGGGAATGCCCCCTCCTCGAATTCCGCCGATTGATAGAGATCGGTCACCATATCCTCGGTTTTTTTATCTCTTTTGAAGTTGTCCATGATTTTGGGATAGCGAATGACCATATCCGTTTTAAAGGAGGGTTCTCCTCCCATCTGTTTGATAATGATGCCCAGCTGAAGAGAGTGGTACATCTCGTCGATCCCGATCTGGATAATCTGCGCCCGGGCGTCGGTTTTGCTTTGCATGATCGGGTCTTTGTAGAAGAATTTGCCCTTTGGCATAGAGTATGCGTGGATCGTGTACTCGAAACTCACGGCCCATTCATGTTCCAAAGCGGCGTTTAAAAGTTGTATGGCATCCTCTTTTGTCTGAATGGTTTTGATATTTTCCATGATTCCTTTCCTCCTCTTTTCCTGAATTATTCATAAATACTGCCGATATTTTTCATTTAAAGAACTATGTTACATATTATCGGCATTTTTTACCCTTCGGGCGAACCGATCTCACTACATCGGCTTCGTTGCAGCTCATTCGCAGTAGTTCACTACAACTTCATGAGCTGCTTCCTCGCCCCTGCAGCAACCTCGGTCCGTGAATAATCCATCCCTCCTGAATTATTCATAAATACTGCCGATACAGTCTCCATTTTGGGATTGTTCTAATATAGAACAATTCGCTCTTCCAAATCAACTGCATCCACAAAATCCGCCGAACCGTGATGGCATAAATCAAATTACGTTATTAAGTGTTCTAATTGTGTGGTGGATAAAACCGTGTGAAGGGTTGGACGGGCATGGTACATCTCCCCGGGGGGAGAGGTGTGCGGAACCCGGAACCAAGCCTATAAACATAAGGCCAGTTCCTTGTGATGTAGGGTCCATTCCCCGAATGGACCGAGAAAAAACGGACCGTTTGGGGAACGGTCCCTACATTTCAATAGAGCAATCACCAATTAAAACACTCGGAACGTCTTTCTCTGCGGCTTTGAGGATGCTTCCCGCAAAATCACCCCCTGAATCACCTTTAAAGGGGATTGACCGTGAATTATACCTGTGAGAATATGGTGTCATTCAAACGGCCTTTGCGCAGTTGTTCACCTCATCCAAGGCAGCGTCGAGGTTAAGAAAAGGGAGGGGAAGGACGTTTCCTCTCCCGCCCTCCTTTCTTCCCCCAAATCAAAAATTGGGGGAGGTTTGCTCTATAAAACCATAGCTTGATTGTGCGGTTTCTTGAGAATATAATGAATATCCCGATACCTTTTGCTGATGCGCGCCGATACTAAGCTGGCAGGATAGGGCGATGGCGAACATCCTCAAACGTTCAATACAATGTCCGTAGACACCCAGATCCCAAAAATCAGGACCGATATGGAGGTCATCCCGACCTATTACCAGGGCCAGAACGCTTTGATTGTGAAGGATGTATTGGGATTGATCTCGTTGATCGTTTACAGGATAAGGTGAGACCAAATGAGTGATTTTGGAGGGGCCATTAAAACAAGCGATGTCTACGATATTGCCATCCTGGGCATCCCTTTTGACGGGAAATCTTCATATCTTAAGGGGCCGTCCAGAGGCCCGCAGGCCATACGCGCAGCCTCTACAGGTAAGGCGATCAATGCCTGGACAGAGCAGGGGATTAACCTGGAGGAAGACGTGAGGATCGTGGACCTGGGAGATGTGGATGTTTCTGGAGATTTTTCCCGGGTCTTCGCCCATGTTGAGGAAAGAGTGGGCAAAATTTTGGAAAGGGCGGGGATACCCATTGTTCTAGGCGGGGACCATTCCATAAGTGTCCCAGTGATCAGAGCAATGGCCAGGAAATACCCTGCTTTGGATATTCTCCATTTCGATGCACATCCTGACCTCTATGATGAGTTTTATGGGGATCCTTTCTCACACGCATGCCCTTTCGCCAGGATACTGGCTGAGGGTTTGGTGAAGAACCTCGTCCAGGTCGGAATACGCGCCAGCACGGGCGCTCACAGGCAGATGGCCGCTGCCCATGGAGTGCGGATGATCACGATGAGCGATTGGAAGGATGATCTTAGGCTTTCCTTTGCCAATCCTCTCTACATCTCCTTTGATGTGGACGTCCTCGATCCTGCATTCGCTCCCGGAGTCTCTCACCATGAACCTGGCGGTCTTTCCACTCGCCAAGTCATCAATGTGCTCCATCGCCTGGATGCTGAGATTGTGGGAATGGACGTGGTGGAGGTCAATCCCACTCGGGATATATCGGGGATAACGGCTGCGGCTGCCGCAAAGATCGTCATGGAGGTTGCAGCGAAGATGATCAAAAGAAATCAAAAAAACCACGAGGAGGTTTCATGAAACAGACACATTTGGTTTTTATCTTGGTCCTGCTGATGTCAGGGATCCTGTGTGCCCAAGATAAATCCGTCTTCGATGATTATTTTGTCGATAAAACGATGCGTGTGGATTATATGCACATCGGTGACGCCAAGGAAGAAACAGTAACCATCGACAGGATCTATGAACAGGGCATCTGGGCCGGAAGCAAACAAAACCTCGTCGACAGCCTTAACTATGGCCGGTATTGCATCAAGATCTATGATTTATCTTCTGGACAGCTTCTGTTCTCTAAAGGATTTGACAGCTATTTTGGAGAGTACAAAACAACGGATCTGGCTCTCAAGGGCATCAAGCGCACATACCATGAGAGTGTGCTCCTCCCCTATCCGAAGAGCAAAATCAAGTTTTCCTTTGAGGTGAGAGACCGAAAGAATATTCTGCATTCGCTCTTCACACAAGAGATCAACCCTGCCTCTATGGGTATCATAAAGGAGCCGCTGGATGAGGGAGTGACCGTGTTCGAGCTTTGGAAAGGTGGAGATCCGCATGTGAAAGTGGACCTGGCTTTCATCGCAGAGGGATACACCCGCGATGAAGAAGCAAAGCTCAAGTCAGACCTTCAAAGATTCTTCGAAGTGTTCTTCCGGCACGAACCTTACAAAAGCCTTAAAAATGAATTCAATGTCTATGGCGTTTTCAAACCATCGCAGGAGAGCGGGTGTGATGAGCCCCGCCATGGCATTTTCAAGAATACCGCGTTGAATGCCACCTTCAATTCGCTGGGTTCGGAGCGGTACCTTCTGACAGAGGACAACAAGTCTCTTCGCGATATCGCGGCGCACGTGCCCTATGACACGCTCGTCATCATGATCAATCAGGATCGATATGGCGGGGGTGGGATCTACAACCTCTATTGCACATTTACGGTTGATAATCAGTGGCATGAATACCTTCTTGTGCACGAGTTCGGGCATTCCTTCTCTGGGCTTGCCGATGAATATTACACCTCTTCTGTGGCATACAACGAATTTTATCCTCGGGGGATCGAGCCTATGGAACCCAATATCACAGCATTGCTCGATCCACAGAACATCAAATGGAAGACCTTTGTCACACCCGGCATAGAAATTCCTACTCCATGGGAGAAAGAAGCGTTCGACAGAATGGATAACGAGTACCAGAAAATCCGTCAACAGATCAACGAAAAGATTGCCCGAATGAAGAGGGAAGGCGCTCCAAAAGAGGCGGTGGCCAAAGCGGAGGCTGAATCAGAACGGCTCTCCAAACAGCATGCTGATAAAATGGACGCCTACCTCGCAAAAAGTGTGTTCAAGGGAAAGGTAGGAGCTTTTGAGGGTGCCGGCTATTCCTCTGAGGGAATGTATCGACCGATGCTGGACTGTATCATGTTTTCCAAGGGAGCAAAACCCTACTGCAAAGTCTGTGAGCAGGCCATTATTAAGGTTATTCGACAATACACTGAATAGTCTTGTTGAATAGAGCTTGGCAGCCTTAGGATGATCCATTGCCTGATGGTTTCCTCATAAAGGAGTTAGAGAATGGTGAAGGAAAGGTGTTTTATAAGGCTGGTTGTTATCTGTTGTGTTTGCGTTGGCGGCTTGTTCGGCGACAGCGATGACTCTCTCTTTAAACATGAAGTGGCAAAGTCTCCTCTGACTCGAGCGGTCTTCGTTTTTTTAGAATCAAACAGGGAAAAAGTAATCGAGGAATGGATCCGTCTTACAGAAATCCCCTCGCCGTCAGGGCATGAAGAGAAAAGGGCCGAATACATGTGGACGCAGTTCCAGGATGCGGGATTGGAAGATGTCCACAGAGATGAATTTGGGAATGTGATCGGGCTTTGGAAGGGAGAGTCCGGCGGAAAGAAGATCCTTCTGTCCGCCCATATGGATACTGTATTTCAAGATGTCTGGGAGATCAAGGTGAGGAGAGAAGCCAATGTTCTCAAGGCTCCGGGTATAGGTGATGACACCGCCAGTCTGATCAACCTTCTCTGGTCCGTACGGGCATTAAAACACGCAGGTTTTCAACCCCAAAACACCTATTATTTTCTAGCCACGACCGGCGAGGAAATTGGCTTTGTTGGAATGGAGAAATTTCTCGATAAAATAGAGGAGTCGTTTGATCTCGTACTGGCTTTGGATGGAGATCTGGGCAAAGTGCATTACGGAGCCCTGGGTTTCGGGGGAGGCCGGATCACTTTCAGGGGTCCGGGAGCCCATACAATGCAGAGTCGCGGAGTGCCTGATCCGAATCTTGCGGTGGCCAAAGCGATCGATCAGATTTACAATATCCCCTTGCTGTCAGAACCCATTGAGAAATGGACAGTCATTAACATCGGTATGATCGGTGGCGGGAAAGTCAGTAACGCCGTCTCCCAGGAATCCTTTTTTTCTGTGGACCTCCGTTCTGCCGATCAGTCCGAACTCGAGAGGGTACAAGCGGAAATTGTCCGCATCTGCCAGGATGTCTCGAGCGCAGTCGGGGTGGAGGTGGAGTTGAACCTGAATGACCGCTCAAGAGCCTATCAAATACCCAATGCGCGGAAGTCCTTTCTGGTCAAAACAGTTCTCGATATTCTTGACTATCTTGATGTCAAGGACGTTGAGGCAGACCCTTTGGGTTCCACCGAGGCGAATGTGGGGATAGCGAGAGGCATTCTCTCTGTCAATCTCGGAAGAACCTACGGCCGGTACAAGCACAGCTTGAGAGAAGAAGCGGATATTGACGGTCTATTTCTTGCAATGAAACAAATCCTTTTTCTGATGATCTGCCTCGATTGATCCTCCCTAGAAAAACGGGGATTTCTGACCAAAACATGCACTGTTTTGAATCGCTTTGGGCATCATTGATTCTTTCAGTTTGCCAGATGATATTCCTGGCATTCCGTTTCTGCTGGGATGGCGTTTAGTCGCCACAGAATCGCGCTGCCATAGATTTGTGGAGTTGGCATAAGATAGGGGTCAGATCAGCTTTACGATTTTTTCAAGCCCGTGTGAATCGAAAGTGGAAAAGGCGTCGCGCGTTTGGCTGTCCACGTCCAGTACGCCCCAGGCGGTCCCTTTTTTATCCAGAAGGGGCACCACGATCTCAGCCTTGGATCGGCTGTCACACGCGATGTGGCCCGGGAACTTATGAACATCTGGAACGATGATCGTCTCCTTCTTGCGAAGGCTGGACCAGCAGACTCCCTTTCCGCGCTCCAAAACTTGACAGGCTAGAGGACCTTGGTAAGGCCCTACGATCAGATCATCGTTCGTCAGGATGTAGAAACCCGTCCAGAAATAATGGGGCATTTTGTGGTGGAGAAGGGATGCAATGGTCGCCATTCGGGCAATTCTGTTGTCCGTTCTCTGGAGGAGTGATTGCAGTTGGGCATAAATCCTATCATATCTGTCTGTGAGGGTGTTTTGGCGGATCATAGATCACCTCCGGTTTCTCTATTAATAAGATACATTAATAAGATACGATGTCCAGGAATGTAACACTGCCCCTTCCCCGAGTCAATATTTAATCCTGTTGCATAAACATCCCTGAATCCGTGACCGTATGAACACACGTTTCGTTATGGAGTGTCCCAATTGAGTGATGGAGAAAACAGTCTCATCGAGCACATTTTTTTATTTTCTTTGAATTGGGGACGAAATATCCCCTTTTTCTTGTCAAAATACTAAGAATTTAACTGATATGAGAATTTATGTTGTATAAAAGAGGGGGGGAAGTGCGGGCTGTTGTCAGCAAAAGGGGGGTTGATGATGGGAACCAAAAAAGGTGGGGGCTCTCTCCAGCCCGCAAAAAAAGAGCCATTTTCATTATAGCAAAAAAAATACAATTGTAAAGAATAATTTTAAAAAAATTATAATTTTTAAATTTTATTAAAATATATCTTTTAAAACTTCGTTCCTTTATCTTGTAAAGGTTCAATCCATGCGCGTTTTTGAGGAGGATATTTGGGAAGAGAAGGCTCTGTTCTGTGATCTCCTTCAAAAAAAAAGAACAGTTGTAAGATCGAGTTCTGGGAGTCAGAGATTGTCTTGTTGTGGCGATAATGATGCGCTGTACAGGATTTTTTAGAGAAATATCTTGACATTATCCCTGTTTTTTATAAAAATCGTCACAAGACCGATTCAATCGGCTCATAGATCTCTTTTGAAGCGGATTGCGTAACGAGTAAAGCTATTAAATTTTTTGGAGGTAAAATAAATGGCATACGAATTCACAAATTCAAAAGGTGTGAAGTATTATCTCCATTTTAAGGATGTAAACCTAAAAGGGGGGAGACAGCAAAGAATTTACTTTTTTGCCCGGGATGTCAGAGCGGGTTCCCTGAATGCCGTCCCCGACGGTTACAAAGTGATGGAAACCCAAAGAACAGGGATGCCCATCCTGAAAAAGAAATAGTCATCTCCGGATGTGAGGGAGCAGCCTCTGGATTGAGGCTGCTCCCCCGATCATTATTTCTTTACTGAAGTCTAGCCGCGCTTTTTTCTACTTCTTTACCTCTAAAAGTGTGTTGGGTGGTGTCTTTGTTTGCCTGGTTTTTCCCAATTTCATCTGATGGCCTCCGACTTTCTCCGATCATTCCAGGGAGGGGTTTCGTGTTTTTTGATTTGAAGTGTGCAGGGGCCACATGTCCTTTATAGGCTACAAAAAGCAACCAAAGATTTCTACTTTTCAGGGTGAGCAGGCTGGCATATTTTTTGCATTAGTGAATAGCGGAAAGGAGGAAGAATGAGAAAGCTACTGTTTTTTTTCACAGGTATTTTGCTTTGCCTTTCCCTCTTCGTCTATTCAGATAATGCTGCTGATTACTATGACTATAGCTTGGCGCGGATGAGTTATGTTACAGGTGACGTGTTCATCGAGAGAGCCTCTGATTTGGGCTTCGAGCAGGGAACAGTCAATCTGCCCGTGGCCGAGAATGATAAGCTCGGCACCAGAGATGGAAGGGCAGAAATCCATTTTGGCAGGAAAAACTACCTGAGGATCGATAGCAATACACAGGTCGATTTTGCCGCTTTGCCCAAAAGAGGGGATGACCGGACCACGCTCAATCTGCTCTCAGGCAATATCTATTTGAGAGTGAATTTTTTGGGTCGAGAGAAGGATTTTGCAATCAATACACCCGATGCTTCTTTCTATATCCTCGAAGAGGGGCTTTACGGATTGAGGGTTGTGGAAAACAGCGAGACAGAAATTTGGGTTGTAGAGGGTGCTGCCGAAGCTGCGGGCGAAGGAGGCTCAGTCCTTGTGAAGTCCGAAGAAAGACTGGTGGCAGCGAATGGTTTCTTTCGTTCTGGTCCAGAATATATGTATGCCAGTTATAGCGACAGTTTTGCTGACTGGAATCGTTCTCGGGATGATCTTCTCAACCGGCCTGTTCAGCGGACATATCTTCCCGCTGAACTCAATGAATATGAATCAGAACTTGCTTCTAGTGGAGATTGGGTCAATGAGAGCTCGTACGGGTATGTCTGGGTGCCACGAGTTTACCATCACACCTGGCGGCCCTATTATTATGGGAGATGGCTGTGGTACCCGGCCTGTGGCTGGACCTGGGTTCCCTACGCCAGCTGGGGATGGTGTGTCAGCCATTACGGCCGATGGCACTGGCGGTTTGGCTTGGGGTGGTACTGGATCCCGACTTGTTCTTGGGGCCCTGCATGGGTTCACTGGTACTCTGGATACAACTACCTCGCGTGGTGTCCGGTCAGCTATTATGGCTATCCTGTTGTCGTTCAGTACAACACTTTTTATGGGCGTTGGAGAGACCGCTACTACCCCGTAGATTCAAGAGCTCTGACAGTCATCCATAAGAATCAGCTTCAAGCACCTCGGATATCGAAAGTGGCCCTGTCGCAGAACCACGCAAGCCGTTTGGGAAAAATATCTCTCACAGCCAGTCAACCGAGTGTGAGAGCCGTTCCCCAAAGGAGCGGACTGATAAGTCAGAGAGCATCCAAGGTTCTTGCCAGGTCGAATATACGGAACGTTGGCAAACGTTATTCCTCAACACCAGATATCCGGTCCGCGTCACAAGGCCACACGTCGAGAATCACAGGTTCTCCCACGCAATCCTCGGTCTTAAGGTCAGGAGAGTCCGGGAATTCGCAAAAGCCTATCGGCCGAACTTCAACAGCATCCTCCAGGACTGCAGTTTCTTCAAAATCAGAAAGGACGCCGACACCGGGGGCGTTTCGTTCGTCGACATCCTCTGAGAGCACGCGTGCGAGGACTGCCATCAAGACATATCCCTCAAGGCCCATATCCTCTGTCCGGTCCCGATCCTCCATGGGATCAGGTCGGACATCCAGGTCTTCTGTCGCGTATCCTTCTCGAACGGATATAAAAGACTCAGTGAGGTCAAACCATCCAAAAGCCTATCAGTACAGCGACTCCTCCTCGAGTAAGACCTATCAGTCAAGGATTCAGTACTCATCGAGTTCACGCTCGAGCTCGCCCTCCGTTAAAGGCTATCCGTCACGGTCGTCCTATTCGTCTCGCAGGTCCTCTACAGAGGAGAGCAACACCTCTTTGTCCCCGGCAAGAAAAGACTATAGCTCGCCCTATTCACCCCGCACACGCTCAGGTTACAGCACTTCATCTCGTTATGGGCCATCTTCCTCCCGGACAATGCGATCATCGTCTTCGTACAGGTCATCATCTTCGTACAGGTCCTCACCCCCGAGCTCCTCAAGAGAGACCATCTCGTCCTCCAGGTCCTCCTCTCCATCCCGCAGCTCGAAGAGTTACACAAGGAGCAGCCGGTCTTCGTCCACATACCGATCGTCCCCGAGCAGGGTCTCCTCACCGCGCACGTCTTCCTCAAATAAAAGCCAAAGCTCGGGCAGTGCAAAATCCAGCCGGCGTGTGTCATCGAGTTCTTCCAGAGGCAAAAGGAAATAAACAGACAGGTTAATTTTCTGCTTTACATTTCATGCCTTCAATGGTATAAAGTATCCTGCTTAAAGGAACGAGACGTGTCTCTTTTTCCGGTGTATTAAGAGAAATGTCTTGACATTTCTTTCGAGAGAGAGATGTCAATTGGAGGTATGACTCATGGCAATTCGGTTATTGATTCCCTCAAATGGACGAAGCGTTCTGAACAGGGCCCCTGTTTTTCTTGGCATAACTTTTCTGGCTTTTTTATTGGTGATAGGCACTATTGCCTGTGGAAAAACAGAGGAGAGTACGGAAGAGGAGGAGCTGACTCTCAAGGAAGGGATTATTGAGTTCGAAGGGACAGTAAAGGTGGCGGTAGGAAGATACGTTTTTGTCCCCGAAGCCCGTGGGTTTGATATTATCGTTCAAGGTGATTTTGAAGGTGGGACCGAAGGACTCGTAGGCAAAGAAGTTAAAATTGCAGGGGAATATTCCCCTGAAAGACCCTCTGTTTTGATAGCCTTAACCATTGATGTGAAGAATGCGAGCGGTGGTTGGATGAATATCTTCACGAGAAGTGAGGATGTTACGTTTGCGGGCTGGATAAGTCAGCAGGGAAGGGATGAAATCTTTCCTGCTCTCGGAGATCTGGCTTACAACAAGAACGAAGGATGGGAGGGGAAAGAAAAGGCCAAGGTTTTTGGTAAATTGGAGCAGAGCGGGGATCAGTTGAACGTCGTTGTTCTTGGGGACAAGAACAATGAAGCTGGACGAATCATCGTCGATAACTTCGATGACCTAGCCGACTTTTACATCAAGAAATTGAGGCTTTTCGATAAGTTCTGGTTCTACCTGGATGTGAAAGAAACAGTCGACTGGCAGACCCGACGCAGAACCCGAGAGCTCTTCCATGCGGATGTTCTCTTTGCAGGTCTTTATTAGCCAGACGCTCTAGGGTTTTAGTCATAATATTATATAAACAGAGGGCCTTCGTGAGAGAGCTCTCTTGCTATTTAAAATCACCTCTGTTCCTGTGACCTCTCTGGTCTATCGTGTCTAAATCGCCTTTTTCTTTGGTGTCAATTTCTTTTTTTTTCTCACCTTGGTGAACAATGTGGACAGTGCCGCCGCGAGCACAAGCGCAATCCCGATATATACCACTTTGACCTGATTTTCTTCGAAATGGACAAAGAGGTTTATCACGAAGCCAATCAGGACGAAAAATACAAAGACAGAAACAGCCAGAAGGAAGTGCAACAAAATTATAGAAAAACACCCCTGGTCTTCGTCCTCTTGTTCAGTCCCAATTTCGCGATGGGCGTCTCCTGACTCCCAGTATCGCATGCCACAAGATAGACATCTGACCTCTTGCTCAGGAATGGGGGAGTCGCAGTGAGGGCAGATTCTCATATCCGACAGAGTGCCTCTGTGTTTGGGCTCCTTCATCTCGCTAACTGTCTGAATCTCTTCTGGTTCACGATCAAAAGCCGAAAACGCTCAGCCCACATGGAAGATTCATCCGGGGATGAGCTTTACGTACACTTTTCGGTTTCGCGGACCATCGAACTCACAGAAGAAGACACCTTGCCATGTGCCTAGAGAGGGGATGCCGTTGTCAAAAAATATATTGGCTGAACAGCCAACCAGAGTGGACTTCATATGGCCGGGAGAATTGCCTTCTCCATGCCTGTAGGGAAGCGAATCGGGAACGATGTTTCGGAGTGCCATAAGGATGTCGGATTTTACCGATGGATCCGCATTTTCATTGATTGTGATGCCCGCGGTTGTGTGGGGGATATAAACATAGCAGATGCCTTTTTTTATTCCAGAATTTTTTATGAGGTCTTTGACGGAAGCCGTGATATCGATAAGCTCCTCTTTGGCATGTGTCTTTATGTCCAATAGTGTCATTTCGTGCGCCTTATTGGGTGAGATTCTATCCAAATATTTTAGCACAGATAAGGTTAGGAACTGAATTTTTTATTACACGGTGTAAACACTCTTATTTCCGTGATAAGGGCATTAGACGCAAAAAAGGATGCTTCCTTACACGGTTTACTCCAGCACACAATCGGATCATTCAAGAACGCTAAGAAGCATTCCTGCCATCATGGAATTTTAACTGTGTTTTGCGCTGTGTTTATGAAAAATTACCGATTATAGAAAAAATAAAGAAAACACTTGACATGGGAAGAACTCCTGTATTAGATTATTTGAAGCTGATACAAGATTTAGTGCACTTCCTGGAGGTCATACACAATATATGGATTATTTCCTGTGTTCTCTTCTTGCATTCCCTGGAAGGGAAAACGGGAACAGCTGAAAAAAATTGGAAAGCCCAAAAGCAAACGGCGACCACTCAAATGGATTAAGGAGGCTCAAGATGGTGCAATCGATTGCAAGGATCAAAAAGCGCGATGGGTTAATCACAGATTTTGTACAGGATAAAATCACCAAGGCTGTTTACAAGGCCATGGAGTCCAAAGGTATGGCCGATAAACAGGCTGCTCAGAAGATCTCGGATATTGTCACTTTTGTGCTAGAAGATAAGTTTGTAGGTTATACCACCCCATCGGTCGAGCAGATCCAGGACATTGTTGAGATGGTTCTGATGAAACAGGGATATCATGAAATTGCCAAGTCCTATATCCTCTACCGTGAGAGACATAAAGATATTCGAGAGGCTCGGAAGATCGGGATCAACCTGGAGAGACTTATCAAAGACTACATCAATAACTTGGATTGGAAAATCAGAGAAAACAGCAACGAAGGCGTCATGAGCTTTTCAGGGTTGAATGCCAGAGTATCAGGAGAGGTGCTTTCCAATTTTGCACTCAATCAGCTCTACTCGGAACAGATCAAGAGAGCTCACTTGGATGGGGAGCTTCATTTGCATGACCTGTCTTACCCCATCGTAGGCTACTGTGCGGGTTGGTCTTTGGAAAACCTGTTGCGGAAGGGATTCGGCCATGTGCCCAATCAGGTCCATTCTTATCCCGCCAAACATCTAGAGACGGCGACACTCCACATGGTCAATTTTATAGGGACTATGCAGGGTGAATTTGCCGGCGCACAGGCTTTTTCCAGTGTTGATACACTCTTGGCCCCTTTCATCAGAGCCGATAGCCTGGAATATACAAGCGTGAAACAGGATATTCAGAAGCTCATCTTCGGTTTGAACGTTCCCTCCCGGTGGGGATGGCAAACGCCTTTTTCCAACTTGACCTTTGACCTTACGGTCCCGGAAGACATGAAAGACAAACGTGTCGTCATCGGTGGCGAGGAAAGGGATTCCACATACGGGGAGTATCAGGAAGAGATGAACATGATCAACACGGCCTTCCTTGAATTGATGATCGAAGGAGACCAGAGCGGCCGTGTCTTCACTTTCCCCATTCCCACCTATAATTTATCCCGGGATTTTGATTGGGATTCTCCCATCTCCGACCTTCTCTTCAAGGTGACGGCAAAGTATGGCATCCCTTACTTTCAGAACTACATCGGGACAAATCTGGACCCGGGGGATATCAGAGCCATGTGTTGCCGTTTGAACCTCGACCAGAGAGAGTTGTTGCGCCGACCTGGAAACATTTGGGGGCCGGGCGATTCCACGGGTTCCATCGGAGTGGTGACCATCAACTTGAACAGGATCGGATATGAGGCGAGCACGAAAGACGAATTTTTTACTCAACTGAAAAGCCGGATGATCCTGGCGAAGGAATCTCTGGAGACCAAACGGGAAGTTGTGAACAACATGTTGAGCAAGGGGCTCATGCCATACACGAAGGTGTATCTGGGGCATTTCGACAACCACTTCTCCACCATCGGGCTGTGTGGAATGCATGAAGCTTGCCTGAATTTTCAGGACAAAGGAGTTGGCACTCCTGAAGGAAAGGATTTTGCCATTGAAGTCCTGCAGTTCATGCGACAAACGATCCAAGAATTTCAGGAAGAGACAGGGAATCTGTACAATCTTGAAGCTACCCCTGCAGAGTCCACATCCTACCGCCTTGCGCGGTTGGACAGGCAAAAATACCAAAACATCATCACTTCAGGCACGAACCTGCATCCATTCCTGACAAACTCTTCTCAGCTGAATGTGGATGCAACCCGGGATGTTTTCGAAGCGATCGATCACCAGAAGGACCTCCAGCCGCTTTACACAGGCGGAACGATCTTTCACGCTTTCCTGCCCGAACCGATCGACCCTGCCACATGTAAAAAACTGGTCCAGAAGATCTCTCAGACAAAGATGCCCTATTTTAGCATAACGCCCACATTCAGCATTTGCCGGAATCATGGGTATATCGGGGGAGAGGTGAAAGAATGTCCGGATTGCGAGGAGCCAACCGAGGTGTATTCGAGAATAGTGGGCTATTTACGTCCTGTGGCAACTTGGAACGATGGGAAGAAACAGGAATTTAGAGAACGAACCACTTACACACAATTGGGCTGAAGAGGAGAACTGGTTGCAATACATCTTGTTCACCTATCCCAACTGCCCCCAATGCGAAGCGCTAAAGACATTTCTGAGCGTGAATGACTACAAGGTCCAGGAATACAATTTGACCCGGAAAGAAAGCAAGATGAAGATCAGAGAATTCTTGGACGTATTGAAGAGGGATGAAAAGGGGGGAATCATCATTCCGACTTTGATCGTTCTGACTGATGGAGATGTGGTCGCTATCCTGAACACGCGCGAGGAGTTTGAGGATTGGTCGAGATCAAAGGATTAGAAAAGTTCGCTCCACGGGATTTTCCAGGATTTATCGCTGCTACGGTTTTTTTGGGCGGGTGCAATTTTAAGTGTCCTTTCTGCCACAACGCTGAACTCGTGTTGCGTCCCCATTCTCTGCCTACGTTTCCGCTGGATTATTTTTTGGCCTTCCTGGATTCGCGGAAAGATTGGCTTGAGGGAGTCTGTATCACCGGAGGAGAGCCTCTTATCAGTGACGACATAGACATTCTGTTAAAGATCATCAAAGAGAGAGATCTCTTGGTGAAAATCGACACAAATGGGGCTTTTCCGGAAAGACTCGCCTCGTTGATCACAGGAAAGCTCCTCGATCACGTGGCCATGGATGTCAAAACATCTCTTGAAAAATACAGCGAAGCCACAGGCTGTCCCGTTAACATTGACGCTATCAAAAAGAGCATCGCCCTTATCAAAGATAGTGAGCTGGATTATACGTTCCGCACGACTGCAGTTCCAGGCTTGGTCGGCCGTGAGGATATCGAGAAGATTTCCACAGAGTTGGAGGGTTCGAAGATGCTCCGCATTCAGCAATTTGTGCCTCATAATACCCTGGAGAGCGAGTATGAGAAGATTAAGCCCTACTCAACGGAAGAGCTCTGGGGATGGGTCAAAATTGCAGAGCCCTATTTTTCTGAGGTCCGGTTGGAAGGTGTGTGAGTTATGGAGATAATAGTCAAGAGAGTTCACAAAGATGC
Organism: uncultured Eubacteriales bacterium; assembly: GCA_964406575.1. Lineage (GTDB taxonomy): Bacteria > Acidobacteriota > Aminicenantia > Aminicenantales > Aminicenantaceae > WTAW01. The sequence goes on from CAYOSH010000002.1 coordinate 153,215, forward strand.
TAAACTTCCGCGTTATGGGCACATGGGAGATGCAGGCCTTGATCTTTTCTCTGTGATCGATTGTGTTCTTAAGGGAGGAGAAGCCCGGGCGATCTCTACAGGTATCCAGGTAGCCATCCCTGAAGGTTATGTGGGCCTGATATGGGATAAGAGCGGGATTTCCCTCCAGAATATCCATCGGCTGGCAGGCGTCGTCGATTCCGGTTATCGGGGCGAAGTGAAAGTTGTTATGACTAATCTCAGTGCTGAGGCGTTTCGCATCGAAAAGGGAATGAAAATCGCCCAGATGCTCATCCAGCCCGTCATGAAAGTCAAGGTGGTCGAGTCTGAAGAGCTGGACGATACTTCTCGGGGCGAAAATGGTTTCGGGAGTACAGGAAAATACTGAGTGATCAGGGCGTCATTCATCACGGTTTGGAAGATGCGTCCTTCCACAAAAGCGGTTTGACTGTCCTTGTCTCCTCTGGTATAGTAACCCCCTTTGAATGTGAATGAAAAAAAGATGATCAAAATAGCGATAGGTGCTGTCCTTGGTGGAATTATCGGTTTTTTCTTTTATCGTTTTGTCGGGTGTAGGACTGGCTCCTGCATGATCGCCAGCAATCCCTATCTGTCCACAATCTACTGGGCCCTCCTGGGGGGCCTGCTTGCCAATATCCTCTAAGATGGATCATTCATAAAATCTGCCGGTCCCCTTTATGAAAAACTCTCCTCCCTATAATCGGCATCTTTACCCTTACAGGCGAGCCGACCTCATTGGGAGGCATTCTCGCCTTTATTAAAGACCTCAGCTATAATGACTGGAATGAAAGGTCTAAACTCTGAGAAAAGCTCACACCGCAAAAGAAGGTTTGCCGTCATCCTCTGCAGACCTGAAAATCCTGAGAACATCGGGCTTGTGGCGCGCAACATGAAAAACACGGGCTTTGAGAATTTGCGGTTGGTGGGCGTTTCAAGCCTCGAAAGAAAAGCATTGGTGACAGCTGTGCACGCCCAAGAGATCTTGAAAAGGGCCCGATTCTCCCAGGATTTGACAGGGGCCATCCACGATCTGGATGTTATTTTTGCTTCGACTGCGAAATCAAGAAAAAATTTTTCTGTAATACCGATGAAAGAGGCAATAAAACAAATGCTCGGTTTTTCCAATTCTACAAAGATAGGATTAGTCTTCGGGAACGAAAGGACAGGATTGACATCGGAGGAACTTCTGCGGTCGAATTTCCGTTTCAAGATCCCACAGGCCGGAAGACAGCCCTCCTACAACTTGGCTTCTGCGGTCCTTATCACTCTTTTCAGTATCTTTTCAGTCCAGGCATCGGATGAACCTGATGTGTTGGTCCAATCCCTTTCCCGGAACGAACAGGAGATCTGTGTGCAACGGATTCTGATCAATCTGGAGAAAAAAGGCTTCATTCACAAGACAAACAAAAAACACATGGAAGAGATGGTCTGGGATCTGTTCGGAAGATTGACGATGACCGCGGAGGATAGAAGCCTTCTCCTTGCCCTTTTTTCTAAAGGGACTGTTGACAAGACTTGAACCCTAATCCGGCAACTGAGATCAATCCTGAATGTTACCACTCAGATTCGAGAGGGATAAAACGAAAAAAATAAAACCTCAAATATTTCCATATGATCAAAGCTGGGATACGGACTTTTCACAGATTTTGCTTCATAAATGAGTCAAAACCTGTTATAAAGACAGATCAAATTAGAAAGAGGTTGCTATGGATAAAAATATGGATAAAGATATAAAGGTGACTTTCCCCGGTGGAAAGCGGGTGGATGCCCATTACAAGGGATTCCATATCAAGACCGATCAGCCGGTTTATCAAGGGGGCGAGGGATCAGCCCCAGCGCCCTTTGATCTCTTCTTAGTGTCGATCGCCACCTGTGCAGGCATTTATGTTCTGTCTTTCTGCCAGAACAGGAACCTCCCCACGGAGGATATCACGCTAACCATGCGGAGTGAACGAAATCCGGAGACAAAGAGAATCGAACGAATCCGCATGGATATTCAAATGCCCGCTGAGTTTCCGGAGAAATACACAAACGCAGTCATCAAATCCATCAACGGCTGTGCTGTCAAAATCCACATGGAGCATCCTCCTCTTTTCGATGTAAGCGTAAACATCCGATAGCCTCAATTATCCCGATCGTATGTCTGAATAATTCAGGCTAGTTGGAAAGTTGAGGAAGCCAGAGGTAGTAAAAGCCGCTCTTGAGCGATTTGAAAATGTTTTTCAGGTCCTCTCCTTCGAGCACTGTGGGAGCTTCCAAGCTTTGGGCATAAAGGTTCGTTTTTTTCTTCGGGTAATAAGTGTAGGTGACCACTTTTGCGTCTCTGACCCTCGCCAATGACATCACCTTTGCGAGCGCTGCGTCAAAGTATCCGATCTCGTCGATCAGCTTGAGTTTAAGTGCTTGCTGTGCCGTGTAAATCCGTCCATCGGCAATGTCTTTGAGCTCATCCAGAGACAGTGTGCTTCCCTTTCTATGGAGAACGGCGTCCAAGAATTTTTGATAGAGCTCGTTGACGATATTTTGAAAAAGTTGTGTCTCCTCTTCAGTCATATCGCGAAAGGCGCTGCCCGAATCTTTCAATTTTCCTGATTTGATCACGTTCACTTCAATGCCGATCTTTGAAAAAAGCTCTCCGAGGTTGGGGAAGATCGAGATCACGCCTATACTTCCCGTGATCGTCGAAGGATGAGCGATGATATGGTCGCTGCCTGAAGCCACATAATAGCCTCCGGATGTTGCCAGACCCATCATGAGGCTCACTACGGGTATTTTGGTCCTCTCTCTGAACTTGACAATCTCATTGTAAAGGATATCGCTGGCCGTTACTTCTCCGCCTGGCGTGTCCACGCGGAGAATAATTCCTTTGACATAGGGGTCTTCAGAGGCCAACTGCAGACGTAGATACACCTGAGAGAGGACATCTCCTTCTCTGTCGAGCAATCCATGTCTTAAAGTGGTTCCGAGTATTCCAGAGACATCAACGATCATGATTTTAGCTTTCGCTTTGCTTTTGACCAGGACTACCTCTCTGATCTCTTTTTCTCCCAAAAGGTCAAGATTCCAAGTACAACCATTGATGAAAAGGATTAAAACAACTGTCAGGAACACAAGTTTTTTCATCATTCCTCCTGGGGCAAACGCGACTAAAGAATTATACCATATTTGATTCCGTAAGCGCGTATGTGCTGACGGAAAGGCATCGTTATTAAAAGGATTCTTATCGTGTGCAAATTAGCCTTGTTCTGGTTGACTTACAAAGTATCAGGTGATATATATCTTTTAAGACCAATCAAATCAACATGATTTTTGATCTTGTTTCGACACAACCGCAAAGGGAACAAAACTCGAGGCGTCGATTTTCCTGGAGAGAAACATGAAGACCATCAAGACTTTTTTTCTCGCGCACTTTGAGGGTTCTCTGATTTTACTCATCATAGTGGGCATTCTCGCGATTGCTTTCCTCGTGCACTTCAAATTTGCCTTTCTCAATTTCTTTTTCCTCCCTGTCATCTTGGCCGGATATTTTCTCGGAAAGAAAGAGGCTTTCCTGATCAGTATCTTGAGTATCCTTCTGGTTTTGTTCTATCTGCTCTTTTCCAAGCTGCTGGCGGGTACCGGAGTTGGATTGAGGCTGGATGAAGGGATCACTCTCATGACGTGGTCGAGCTTTTTGATTTTGGTCGCTGCGGTGATAGGGACACTCACGGAACAGCGAGAGACTCGGATGAAGAACCTCTACAGCGCTTATATAGGAGTCCTGGAGATCTTGCTCAAGTATCTCGAAGTGGCTGATGAAGAAAAGCCCAGGTCGTTGCGAATCGCACACATGGCTGGGAAGATGGCAGCGGTCGCGGGCCTGGACAGACGTCAGGTGGAAAATATCAAATCTGCCGCACTCCTTTTTGAGGCTGGGGATTTGCGGTCGAACCTTCCTCTTTTCGAGGAAATCTCTGATTTCATAGGAACTGAGGGAAAGATCACGAAATCTTCTTTTGGAGACAGGGAAACGGTCCTTCTCAGGACAACGACTTCTCTTCTAAAGGAAGTTGAGCCAATTCTTTCCAATTATTATCACTATTATGTCCAGGATGCCTACAATCTGGATAAGAGCCTCAGAGAAATTCCTGTGGGCAGCAGCATCCTTGCTCTCGCAGATATCTATGACCGCATCGAGAGCAATGCTCCTCCCTTCCACGATCTCGAAGAGTTCAGTTCACTCAAAAGCATCCTGTCTCTATCGGGTCGCACCTTCCATGAAGCGGCTGTGAATGCTTTACAGATCGTGGTCACGTCTTGAGTTCGTAACCATGTGAATTTTTTGTCCAGCTCTCTCTTCCCTCAGCTGAACGGCCTGGCCTTCGACCATCGCACAGGACTTCAGATCATGAGGGTTGTGTGTTTGTAGATTTAATCGCAGAGCCATATAGGAGGCTTTTAGCCGGGCTGATTATTTTGAGGGCGCAGGGGAGGATTTTTATTTCGACTTTGTCCTGGATTCCGAAGAGCTCCCCGTTGTATTGAATGGGAAGGTCTCTGCCGCGGAGAACGATCCTTTTCGCTTTAAAGTGTTTTTGCGTTTTTTGGAAGGTGCCGAAATAGATGCTCGGAAAGTAAAGCAGGTACCTGCCGCCGCTGATCTCGAAGAGAGTGATATCGATGTATCCGTCGTCGATCTTAGCCTCGGGCGCAACTTTCCAGTTGTAACCGAAGTGGCTCACTTTTCCGAGAACACAGTCAAACACTTTTAATTTCAAGGACTTGTGGGAAAACTCTCTGCCCGAATCGTCTATGCCGTCATAGATCTCGATCTCTTGTTCATAATTCGCCAGGTTGAGCATGATCCTCGATGCGAGGAGATGCCCGAAAAACCCGGGAATGTTGTGTTGGAGTTTTTCGACCAAGACTTGAGCTGTGGCTCCCACACTGGCGAAGGCTGCCGCCTTTCCCTCGATATCGATGAGGTCGATCTCTCGCGTCTTCCCCTCCTTGATGATTTTAATGGCCCTGGCCACATTCCTCGGAATGCCCAGAGAGGTAATAAAGGCGTTACCGCTCCCGAAGGGCACTATGCCCAAGGCCACATTTTTCATCCTGCCGCTTTCCTTGATCCCCTGGATGACATCGGCTATGGTTCCGTCGCCGCCTGCTGCCACAATGATGTCATGGTCTTTGCACAGTTTCCTGACTGTCTCTACTGTGTAGGCCTTGTCCTCCGGGTTATCAATGATCTTGCCTGGAAGATGCTTTTGGAGATATTTGCGAAGGAGTGCGTTGCGCTGCCATTTTTTATTCGCCGCATAGGGATTTATCATACAGATGACTTTCTTTGAATCGATCGGTTTGGTCTTTTTCATCAGAAGGCCTTTATAGACTCACCCATATATTTATCAGAAACTCTTTTTTATCGCAAATCGCTTGTAAAAATCAACGGTCTCTTTGAGACCTTCATCGAGCGAATACTCGGGCTTGAATCCAAAATCCTGTGTGGCTTTTGCAGAGGAAAACAGCCATGGCGTCTGGACCATCGCCCTCCATGCCCGGCGTCCGAAAAAGGACTTGACCAGGTGTAGGGACTTAAGCATATCTGTCAGCCAAGCGGCAGAGACAATGACATTTTCATGCAACGGAATAAAAAAAGAGTTCCCGAGGATGTGTGTCTTGATCGTGAGGATGAGTTCTTTCCATGAATGGTTCGTACCATCTGTTAAATAGTAGATCTCTCTGGTGGCTTTTGAGGATTGTGAAGCCTGGATCATGCCCTCTATCAGGTCCTTGATGTAGATGAGACTGGTTGTTTTTTGGTCATTTTTTAAGATAGGTACGATCCCTTTCTTTATGAGCTTGATCAGCAGCTCTGTTTCCTGCTGACGTGGCCCATAGACATTGGGGGGTCGAATGATCGTTGCGTTTATCCGGTCCCATATCTCTGTGATGGCGTCCTCCCCCTTGAGTTTTGTCCGGCCGTACTCGGATGTGGGTTTTGGTGTCTGTGTTTCATCCTCAACCTTGCCGGTTAGGGAGGGACCTGCTGCAGCAATGGAGGACACATAAACAAACCTGTTCACCTCAGGATTCACGCGCAGGCACGCTTGAGAAAGATTTCGCGTGAAAAGATGATTTGCTTCATCATACACCTCACGCCTTGCAGAGCGGATCTTGCCAGCCAGGTGAAAAATATGATTTTGGCCTTTGACGGCCTCTCCGAGAAAACCAGTGTCCTGGACAGGGCCTCTGAGGATATTCACCGGGAGTTTTTTTAAAGCTCCAATCCGGCTCTCGGGCCTCACCAGGCATGTGACCTGCCAGCTTTGCCCCACGAGTTCTTCCACGAGGTGACCACCGATGAAACCCGTTGCGCCAGTGATAAGGGCCTTTAACGGCATTATTTATTTGCCCCTCCATCCATCGATACACAAATTCAGATAGGGTGTCTATCTCCTATTCCTTGTGTCATTCAGTCAATATCTATCTGCAAATTTTTTGTTTGTTCAACGCTCGATGATCTTTTTCTCTCCAGTGATCTCGACAAGTTCGATCTCCTGGGCGTTTGGAGGATCGAACCTGCCGTTGCCATCCACGTCCACAAAGACAGGATTGGTCAACGCATAGGGGAGGACAGCGTTTTCCAGCAGGCCATCTCGGGATCTTGCTTGGAGCACGGGATAGAGGCTTTTATTGCCAAGAACCTCCGCGATGATGGTCGAATCTCTATCCAATGTCAAGACGATGTCCTCATCGAATTTCACGGGAACCTGGCTTTTCGTTCTGACCGGAAAGATAAGTTTCCTTTCGCCGTTTATGATGATCCTGACCTCATTCACGGAAACCCAGGGTGCACTCTGGACTCGGACATGGATGTTGACTTTTCCACCGGCTGCCGAACATAATTCTCCCGGAATAAATTTTTCTTCGACCAGTAGTCCAAGAATAGGAGAATTCGTGATAAAGGAATGACCTTTTTTGATGGCCTCGATCACAGCCATCGCGTCCAGAGCTTTCCCTTCTTTTCCACTGTAGTAGACATATGTCCGCGAATAACCGGGTTCATCCCCGTCTATACTGTGAGAGTCTGAAGAGCCGATAAGAGGCTTGTAATATCCTCTGTTCATGAGATTCAGCCAATCCTGGATGGCCACGGAGTTGGATTGATAGAAATAAGGGCCGTTCATGGATTCGAGCACGTCGAAGGATGTATCGAAATCGAGCTGGGCGAAAGCGGCCGTTTCCGTGTCCAGCTGGATGTTGTTGAAATATCCGATGTCTCCCGCTCTGGGATGGTTGACCTGGATGATGACTCCGGGGTCTTTTTGCCGGCTGGTAGCGAACAGTGAGGAGGCTTTATCCGCAAGCGCAAGAATAGCTCCGTTCTTTGCTTCCTCACCTCTGAAGGTAAGGGGATAGGTGTTGTAGTGGATCAGCCCCCGGACAGTGACTTCATTTCCGATAACAGTGGTCAGATAATCCTCGAACCCCAGCTTTTTCAAAGTCGGCAAATAATCTATGACAATATTGTGGTCCGTCGCTATTGCGACCTCCACGCCTTCTGCCACGACTGATTTTATTCGCTCCTCAACATCAACTCTTGCATCGGAATTGATGGTGTGCATATGGGGGTCGACGGAAACAAGCCCTGTTGTGTCGACCATTTTATCGATCGTGAATGTCAGCTCTAAGAGTTCGTCCTTCAAAACTTCCACGATTTCCTGGTCCAGGGAATATTCGGGTCCGCGTGAAGCCGTCACAAGGTATGTGCCGACAGGCATCGGAACTTCCAGGCCTTCCTTTGAGGGGAAACACGAATTCTTAACCGTTTCCCACCGCCGTCCGTTTTTCACGGGATTCTCCGGGAGGAAATACGGGGTGGGAGTTGCATCGAGGCCGATAAAGCGGACTTTTCCCGGAACAAAATTACCCTTTGTGTCACAGATGCTGATTTTAACCGTGCCTTTGGCGGGATCTTCCAGGAGGCACGTGTTGTCGTCACCTTCTTCGACGCGCAAAAGCTCTTCAACCACCGCGGGGAAGAAGTGCGCTTGGACTTTGTAGAGGCCGTCTGGCAGGGGGACTTGGAGGCTTTGAATTCTTTCGTGAAAAGACCTGTAGAATACGGAAAACGTTATAGCATCCCTGATAACGATCTCAAATGTTTCTGCTGTTAAATTCTCGAACTGAAAGGTCGCCGTTTCAGTTTTTTGATGCAAATCCTGGTAGATGGTATCCAGAAGCCTATCGCCTTGTTCGTCTATGAAAAGACTGTGGCGGATTGTGTGATTTTCTCCGGGGCTGAGCTTACCCGGCTGCAGTTCATCTTCTCCTTTATGCGGATTACGATCGAGCCAACCCATAAATTGACCTTCTTTGGGATAGACCCTGAAGCGCAAACCCGGATGCGTTGAGGTGTTTTCGGGGCTGAAGGAATAATAATGGTTCGTGCCAAAGTATAAATCGTATTCTAAATCCTCGACTACAACATCACCCACGTTTCGGAGGCGGGACGTCATGGTGATCTCTCCTTTTTTCGGGAGGAATCCGTATGTCGTCTCGATGGTTAGCTTTTCTCCGTTTTCTCCTGCATATTCAGCTGTGGCGACAAAAAGAATATTTTCTCCACGAGATTTTTTGGTAATTTGTTTAATGGATGTGTAGTCAACATGGTGTCTCTGATCTTTGATCCGGATATCTGGATAGCCTATCGCCATATCGCATTGAAGACCCTGTTTGGCAGGTACAAAGCTGATGATGCTGCCCATGGCATTGTCGGTCGCGTAGTTGCCACCGGATAAACGAAGGGGTCTGGAGGAAGCGCCAAAAATTGCCAGGTGCTTTCCATCCGAAACGAGGAAGTCCCCTTTTTCCCAGACAGTGCAAAATTGTTCTGGCAGGCTCTTTTCGTCCTCAATTTTTTTCACATCGACATCGGGAGACTGAACACAAAAGGAAAGCAAAAGGCAAAAACTCATCAATAAGGGCGTGAATATCTTTCTCATTGGTTTCGCTCCTGAATTAGTCTTGAGAAATCCTTACGATATAACAACTTTGCCAAGAATACAATTGTTGGAGCAGGCAAGGAAACATCCTTATTTCCGTGATGCTCTCAAGTCAAATGATAATAGCAGGAGTTCATCACAGTTCCTATTCGTCGAAGACCCCCCCCACCCACCGCCATCCGACTCATAAGGACAGTGACTCGCTCTTTTTTGCGTCTAATACCCTTATCACGGAAATAAGGATGCTTACAGCAGGCAAGTCAGTATTTCTAAATCCGTGATGAATGATATCCGCAACGCAACTTGTGTTCCCAAAATCACGAATTTGGAAATGCGTCCGAAAGGCAATCAACATTCCTCTAACAAGCTGGTCTGGCTAGATATTCATATTAAAAAAACCAGGCTGAGATGGAGAGGGGCGGGTTGCAAAAAGGGGATGGCTTTGGATACAATCATCCTGTTATCGGCTTTTCTGCGGTTAGGCCCGTGACACCGATGAAAGAGCTTCAAATCATACACACGATCAAGGGAAGAAAATTCCTCCTCCAGGTGGAAACATCTCATGAGGCCGCCGACTACTCAATGTATGAAGAGATCCGTAACGAAATATGGAAGGATCCCTTGGATATTTTTGCAGGAACACGGAATATGGCCGCTGAAAATTTTTTCAATGATGGAAGCAGCCTTTTTATCGCCGCCTATGTCCAGGACGAAAGCGGGGATTTCACAAAAGATACGCATCACCTTATCGGTTTCTCTTACGGGTATGTAGGGGTAAAGGATAAAGATGTCGGTTTTAAAGACCTCCACAATATCGAGTTCTATTCCCAGTACACAGGAGTTAAAGAGGAATACGAGAGATACGGACTGGGAGTGCTCATCAAGGAGTTCCAAAAAAAAACTTTGATGAATGTGTTCGGAGTCTACAAGATCAACTGCACCTTTGATCCCTTATCAGGGGTCAATGCCTACAGGAATATCCATCACTTCCGGATGGACGTGTTGGATTATTGCGAGGCCTGCTATCAGAATTTTGCAGGTAAGCTGAACAGGCTGGATGTGCCGGCGGACAGGTTCTTTGTCTCCTGGGATTTGAAGAAGGCCGCCCGAGTGCCGCAATATGACCTGGATGAGCTCGTTGATTCTGGCCGATCCGCGATCCAAACCGAAGTTCTTAAGGTCAAAGGGAAAAGCGGACTCATTCAGCTTGCTCTTGTCACTGGCGTAAATCTATCTTTGAACAACGACCTCCTCCTTGTGGAGATCCCCTTTGATTTTTACACCATGCTTCTGGAGACGGATGTTGCGGACAGCCGAGTCAGAGATATTCCTGTGGAATGGCGGCTCAAAACGCGGGAGGTGTTCCAGGATCTTTTCCGTCGAGGTTATACAATCCTTGATTTTCGATACCTCGAGCAGGACGGCAGGAAAAGGGATTTTTATGTGCTCTCCGCTTAATCCTAATCCAGCGACTTTTACTCCGTTATTTCGTCTCCCATGGAGTGCTATTTTTGAGGATATGATGTGTGTGCGATGGCCTGGATTCTCTTATCAATATAAAATACATGATTGAACTTCAGGATAATCAGGATCCCTCCTAAGGATTAAAACACAAGGAGATCAGATGATTTTTATCGGAATGTTTTTTTCCGCTTCTGTTTCTTTTTGGGAGTTGAATAAGCGTATGGCTAAACTATAGTCACCCTTTGGTGCTGTTTGGAAATCCAGTGTGTAGATACAATTCCAAACCTTGGCATTCTCATCCCAATACTCTTCGACAGTCTGGAAGGGGATACCCACTTTCTCTTCTCCCATTTGAATGAGTGAAATTTCAGGCTCAAGATGAATGGTTTCATTCCGGCAGTGCACCTGCAGGAACAAGGCGATATCCTTTCTAGGTCTAAACATGTTTGATCCCATTGGATATAATTTGAGGCCTCTCAACTGAAGTGTTCCATCCTTTTGGGATAGCTTGAACTCCCCTCCTCCTGAAGCTTGTACTAGATTTCCAAAAACTGCCGTTAATATCTGAGATTCGGACAGATCAAAAACATCAGGAATGACCAACTCCTGTTCCACAGTCCCGATCTCGGATTCTGCTTCATCGTACAGAGCGAAGACCAGCTTGTACGAGTCTTTTTTGAGATTCAGCTCATCTGAGCTACAGTTGAATCCGAAAAACTGTGCTTTTCTTAACCTTTCGAGCAAACTCGGCGTGAGGACGATAGGAATGGCCATTTCGCTTTTTAATGAACTTTCTCCCTCGGTTTCGTCGATCCATATCCCTAACTTGAGAATTTTTGACTTGCCCCAATCATAATCTTCGGTGATGATTTTTTTCATGGGAAGAGCCACGTTGAACCAGAGGACATATTTGTCTTTGCCTTTGACAAGGGTGTTTGCTTTGGCCTCAAAGGGGATCTCTTTGAACAGGGATGGATTATAAGAGGCTGAAGAAAAGAGGAGCGACTCTTTTTGTTCGTCTGTGTAATCGAAGTATCCCTTCCGAAAAGAGATCTCTACATCAGGCTTTCGTATCTTAACTTCGATTTTGTGATACTTCCCGTCCGCTTTCTTATGTTTGGGGGAATAGCTCAATTCATAGTAATTCCCAAGATCCCGGCTCACAACCCTCTGAAAGTTATCGAACTTATTCTCTCCGAGAAGGTAAGTCCCTCCTGTGTCTTTGGCGATATACTTCAAGTTGGATTGCTCATTTTTCTTTATCTCTGCAATATTGTCAGCGACAGTTGAGTTCAAGCTATGTATTTTTCTCGGGAAGTTGTCGTAGGCAATATCCGGGAGCACATATCTCAGATAATTATCCGGATCCATAGTGTAAAAGGTGATGTTGTGACTGTTGGCAAATTGGATCAGGTCATGGAAGATCTGGTCCCCATCCCTGCTCTTTGTTTTTTGGAGGACTTTGAACGGGTCCAAGATCTTGGCCGCTGAGACCTGTGCAATGGGGAGTGTGGACTCGATGCCATCGCCAGCATAAATTTGCTCAAATGACAGGGCTGGAAATCCCCCACTGATAAGGAGTACGGACTTTCTTCCGGGATAGTCTTTGATGACATTCATGACAGAGAGGAAACTGTTGATCGATTTTGCGAACCTGCTGCGCGATTGAAACTCGTACATGTGCTGCTGAGATTTCTGAAATTTTTCGATATCGAATCCGACCCCGCCTCTCGATACAAGACTCAGATCGGATTGGGAGAGTATGTTCGGTACAGACAGGGCGTCCGCCGATTTTTCAATCCATATGCTTCCCGAAGCCTTGTCGATAGCTTGAGCGATGAGCCTCTCTTCGGAGGTGAAGGGTTGAAGGATTTTCATCCCCTCCTTTTCGTTCAATTCAAAAACCATGATTTCCCGCCCCTGCTCAATCAAGGAAATGAGGTTTTCCAGTATCGGCTGTTTACTGCGGTCGATCATTCTTTTTACGGTGTTAATAGAATCAAAGATGACGAAGAAACGTTTTTTTCTCGCAAATCTTTGGCCAGGTTTCGCAATTTGGTTTTCTTCCTCAGGAATACCCTCTTTTTGAAATAAGATGAGCTCAAAGGAGTTTAGGGGCATCCTCTTTCCATTCTCATAGACTTCGAAGTCCTCTTTTTTGAGGTCGGAGAGGAAATTCCCTTCTTTATCTGTGGCTACAACATCCACCAGGACCAGCCTTACGATGGACTCATGTTCTTCTGCCTGAGACGACTTAATCCGTTCATTGACTGCCAAGAGAAGACAAGAGGCGAGCCAAAAAGAAAGGAAAGGGCGTAGGAATATTTTTTTCATACTAATATTTCCTTGATTAGAGCACGGTGAAAGCCATCCTCCGACTGGCTGAATTTTTGGTGATTTCGTCGGTTATTTTAATGAAAAACCCATATTCTCCCGGCTCAGGAAGTGCTGCCAGAGGGATTTGTGTTCCTTCCAGAAGCATCCCGCTCTCTGTTTTCTTCTGGATTTTTTGAGGATTGAGCTTGAACACCTGTTCTCCATAATGAATCTCGAACTCTATTTGGAGTGCACAATTCTGATCTGTATCCACACCGATGTTGTAGATGTAATAAAAGACATTCAGAGCTTGTTCCCGGCTGTAGACTTGGCTGAAACGAGGAGCGAGAGAATAATTACCCACAGAAAAAACATTAAACTCCTTCTCCCTGAATGATTCTCTCGCATTGACTTCCGGTGAAGCGATGAGGGATGAGATCCCAAAGTCCCTCGTCCAGAAATTCGGGACGTTGAGTTTTTCTTTCTTGAGCGAATAGATTTTCTCGTCCTTAGTTTTGAGACCGACATAGAGTTCGTAATCCCCGGGAAGAACGGGAATACCCGCCTGGGCAAAAAAATGATCGTTTTCCTTGACTAAAGTTTTTTCCTGGCGAAAATCTACCGAATAGACCTCTGATTTCAACCTGCCGAAAACTGTCAGCTTTTCGGGCAGCTCCAGTTGGGATTCAATCTTGAGGAGCAGGGTGAGATAACTGCTCAAATTTTCTGCCTTGGTGAAGAGAATCCTTTGCTCGAATGGAACCTGAATGATATCCTCTGCCTGAGATTCGACCCGCTGGATGAGTTTCCCCTCGAAGGAATCGGAAGAGAATGTCAGGATTTGCTTGTACTCGGGAACAGCTTGTAAATCCGGGTAGAGCAAAGCCACCTCAGGGAAAGAATACATTGCCTGGACGAGCCTTGCCTCAGTCCTTGTGCGGTCCAAAACAAAACCAGTGCCATCATTGGCAAACACGAGATTGAAAGATTCTTTGGGGTATTCTATCCACGAGGGTGTAGGGTATGCCCATACTTCAGTGTCCGGACCTTGATGGAATATCTTCATGGGATTCCCAAGACGAACATACACCTTTCCCTGATCGGTTTGGACTCCCATGTTGTAACCATAAATAAAATGGTTTTCGACGTACTCAAGACGTTTGTAGTACTCTTCTTTAAACTCGTTGAATTCTGTTTGAGGGGTCGGGTCTCTCTTGGCCCAGAACAACTGGATGAATGCTTCTCTCTCTTTATCCTTTTCCAGGTTTTCGAATGCCACTTTTTCGGTATCTGTTATAAGAAGTTCAACTTCCTTTATCCACTTTTTCGAAAAGTCCTCCTTTTTAGCATAACCGGGAATAACCAAGAGAAACACCAGAGCCAGAATAAAAACAAGAAGCTTGTTCTTCATTTTTCTTTTCCTGTATTCAATCAGGGCGCTATTTTTTGAGATAATCGAGGAGCTGTTTTGTTACATTCGCCTTCTCATGTTCGGGAGCTAGTTCGAGGAATTTTTCCAGATTCTTGATGGCTTCTTCCACATTGTTTTGGTTAATGTACAGAGTGCCTAATTGGTAGTAGGCTTCGGCGTAGTCCTCTTTTAACTCGACGGTCTTGAGAAATGCAGATAAAGCTCCTTCTTGATCGCCCAGGTTGGTCAGACACACTCCCAGATTGTAGAAGGCATCCGGGTCGTCTTCGCTGATTTCTGCGGCTTTTGCGTAGTACTTTTTGGCTTCTTCGTAGTTGTCCTCCATAGCCAGGAGTTGTCCCAGCTCTTTGTTTGCGCTGTAGCTTTCGGGATTCAGTTCCAGCGCTTTTTGGAATGCCGCAATGGCTTCCTCTTTTTTATCCGATTTTTTTAAAGCCAGGCCAAGATTAAAGTAATAGCCCCACTGCGATTGGCTGAGTTCAAGAGCCTCATTGTACGCCTGGACAGCCTCTTCATACTTTTGTTCGGCATAGAGTTTATTCCCTTTGAGGAAAATCTTGTCTGCGGCGGACAAGTTCGTCTCCATCATACTTTGGGCCGTGTCCAGAACGACATTCATTTCGGTCGCAGCAGCGATCCTCACTCGGACCTCCTGGGAGACGGGCATAAAACCCGCCTTCTTAAAAGTCACATAGTAGTAGTCAGGCCAGAGTCCTATCTGCGAGAATCTCCCCTCCTTATTCGTCTCGAGTTCAATCTTTTTTTCTGCTGATTTTACAGAAACGATGGTTACGGTGACCTTCTCCAGGGGATTCCCTGCTTTGTCTGTGACGGTTCCGATTATCTTTCCATGCTGTGACCATCCAACCACAAAACACACGTGGATCAAAAACAGCGAAATCACAAGTTTTCTCATTTTGCCTTGCTCCTTGCCCTTCGTTTTTTATCCTCTGTTTGTATCTGCTCCGTTGTATTTATAAAGCCTTTTAATAGAAGGTCTATTATTTATTATTTTTTATCTGTTTTTGTGTTTGCTCCTCGAGATCCTTGATGGATGGCTGCGCAGGGTTGAGTTTAAGGGATTCCCGAAGGAGAGGCAGTGCCCTCTCCGGCTGGTTGAGTTTGATATAGCACTCAGCCGCAAGGTTCAAGACGTTTATTTCCTTGGATTTTGCCAGGAGTCTTTCCAGATAGGCAAGAGCTGTGTTCCAGTCCTTGAGAGCCACGTAGTTCGCAGCGAGAAGTTTGCCCGATTCTCTCTGGTCCACTGATTCAAAGACTGGAGAGATGATGTTCACAGAATCCTGGTATCTCTGGAGTGCGTACAGCACTTTGGCTAAAAGAAGCCTCGTTTCGGGATCATCTTTCAGCTTCATGGCCTGTTCAAGGTAGGTATGGGCCCGATCGTATTTTTGGGTCATAAAACACTGCGTGGCGAGGATTTTGAGCTGGCTGGATTCAGGGAAAGATCCATATTGTTTTGTGAAAACCCATGGCAATATAGGATAGGGTTGGGAGAGGAGGATAAAATTTTCTTTCTGAGTGAGCGTTTTTTGGCCGTTGTCATCCAGGATGGAAACCTCTACGCGGTAGTAACCGGGATCGAGGGAACTGAGGGAAATGGGGCCGATGTTTATCCCTCCACTCTTTGGGTCATAGATGTCCTCCAGAGGTTTTTTCAAGTTCAAGACAGAAGAAGTGCTTCTCACCGAGAATATTTCAATGAGAAAATCTGCACCTCTGGTCTCACCTCGTGAGGTCGAATCATAGAGCTGGCAGTATATTCCCATATTTTCCTGAGGGATAAAATTGTTCTCCGTGTTCACCGTTAATTGATTTCCTTGGAACGAAAAAGCCTTGAAAGCGTTTCTGCGGCTTTGTGCCGCCTCCGTCTGGCTGTGGTAGAGAAGAAGATCACTGAGATAGGGGCCGCTGTTCTTTTCAGGGATGAATATTTCGGTCTGGAAGGATGTGAAATCCTTGGCCGTCTTGTTCTGGAGAAGAAAAAACAGCTTGTAATTCCCTGATATGATAGGGAGCACATCCTGAATGGCGAAGAGCTGGCGCTCGTGTGTCTTGTACTGTTCTGGCGTGATCCGCATGGTCATATCTTCGACTTTCTCAAAAACAGGATTCCCCAGCATGTCTTCAAGCTTGAGAATGATTTGGAAGACGGCATAATATCTGTTTTCATAAAATGCGAAATTCACCGTCTTCGGCTCTATAGCCCAGTGAATAAAGGACTGGTTGAAATTATTGAAAACCCTGACTAAAAAACTGCTCTCGAAGAAATTGTGGGAGTACTCTGTCTCGACATAGTCTTTATAGGAAAGATAGGTTCGGGCATATTCATCTGGGTACTTTTTCTCTGCCAGAGATTGAACATTGGATATAATCATATTTGAAGAAGAGATCGACGTCATGTTGCGGGTCCCCTCTCCGGGAAGATAACTGAGCGACGCACCTGCCAGTTCAGCGGAGATTTCTTTTATGATGTTGTACGCTTGGTCTCGACTGAGTGCCGACTTTGCATACTGGGGAGAGATGAGCTTATCCGGGCCCTCGCCGGGGTAATAAAGGCGATATTCCCCGATTCCCTGCGGTTGATAAAAGATGAGATAAAAGAAGGAGGGCAGGCCGTATCTCGGCTCTCCCTTGTAATACCATAACTCTAGAGGGATGATCTGGGACACCGTGTCATAAACAGTCCTGTTTATAGGAGGACCTAGAAGAAGATAGTAATATCCTCTCTCCGTTTGACTCCCCTTCCTAGAGCTTTGACGGCCAAAATTCGCATCAGCAAACTGAACCCTTTTCATATACTCTTGGTAAAACTCATTTTCGGGAGTATCAGGCATAGGGTCCCGATGTTTCCAGAAAATTTGAATAAATCGAGTCCTTTCCTCGGGATTGAGTTTCAGAAAAATCTCTTTTTCCGTTTTGGTGATGATCGGACCGACCGTATCCAACCAGTCTTTGTGTTCCCGCGAAAGATCGTTGTTCTGGCCGAGAAGGGAGCAGACACAAAATAGAAGGATCATGTGTAGGGGGAGGATCTTTTTCATCTGTACGCTCACTTGTTAAAATTAACACAATGCCGGATAAGTTTCAATTGACACCTTCCTGAGAAAACTTTTCGAAAAAATTAATATATTGAAATTTTTTCAGTTCTGCTTTATAAAATATAGAAGAAAAAAACAAAAAATTGGATTATTCAAAAAATTGGATGAAATATCTGTTTCTGTCATAAAAACAAATTTCTAACCTATTGAAAAAAAAGGGATTGCGACAAGGCACAATTTGGCACAAAATTTGCCATCTAATTTTTGGATAAATAGAAATTCAAGCTGATAAGGAGGTGCATCTAAAGAGACTATCTAAAAAAAAGTATTGGTTAAGAAAGATTTTCTTTCTTAGGGTAAAAGAAAAAAAGGAGGAATAATGAAATTTAGATCACTTATCTCCTTGCTTGCTTTCCTGCTCATCCTTTCCCCTCTCGTCTTTTCTCAATCGAAAGAAACGGGTGCTATTGTTGGGTCGGTCATCGATGAAGAGGGCACTCCACTTCCTGGTGTGACCGTCACTCTGACGAGTCCAAATCTTATGGGCGAAAAATCCGCCATTACGGATGTCGAAGGACAGTACCGTTTTCCTGCGCTTCCCCCCGGACTCTATATGGTAAAAGCGACGTTACCGGGTTTTGCCACCGTGGAGCGTGAAGATATCAGGCTTACTACGACGGTCCGGCTCACGGTTGATATAACACTGAGGACATCTGCGATAGAAGAGGAAGTCACCGTTATTGCTCAGTCTCCTACTGTCGACGTCAAGACTTCAGAGACCGCATCGGTCACCCTGTCGAATGAAATTCTCCGGGCCATGCCCACAAGCCAGTTTGTCAGCAACCTCGTCAACCTCGCTCCGGGCATCCAAGGCGACGTGGCCTACGGCTCCTCCGATAGCACGGGAGTCTCTTACCAGATCGATGGTGTGGACGTCTCAGACCCGGAACTGGGATCGGCCTGGGTTTTTCTGGATTATAACGTCGTCGAAGAGGCGAAAATTATGGGAATCGGGATGAACGCGGAATACGGTGCCTTCACGGGTGTCATCTTCAACACCATCACCAAGTCGGGCGGGAATGAATTGTCCGGGCATGCAGAGGTCATCTTCCAGGACACGAAAAAGAATGGTTTCTGGACCACAGATAACAATCAGGCCTATATCGACGAAAATTCTAGTTTGACATCCCCCCTTAATGGGCTGCTGGATTCCAGTGTCCACCTCGGGGGCCCGATCATAAAGGATAAACACTGGTTTTTTCTCGGATTCCAGTACTATCGCTCCAAACAGAGACCGACCGGCCTTGAGGAACCCTACTGGAGAGACTACAAACAGCCCAGATTTTTCATCAAGCTCACATCACAGATAAGCTCCAAGATCAGCATGACCGGATGGTTCGAACTTGACTCGTACAACGGAATAAACAGAAATACTGGCGTAACCCATCCTGTCCCAGAGACCGGAGTGAAACAGACATCGCCGGAATGGGTCGCCAACCTGGACTTGACAGCCGTGCTGAATCCCACGACGTTTTTCAACATCAAGGGGGCCTATTTCTGGGGATACTACTATCTCGACCCACAGGGTGAAGGTACTGCGCTTTGGCACGCGGGAGACAACAGGTGGTATAACAACAGCCAATGGTTCTACAAGGCGGACAGGACGCGTTTTCAGGCCAATGCCTCTATCTCCAACTACGCCGAAGATTTCATCGCCGGCGACCACGATTTTAAATTCGGGACCGAGTTCGAGAGGGGATGGGCACGCTCGAGATACGGCTATACCGGCTATGTTGAAGGGATAGGAAATGCCGCTTTTATCTCCGATTATTTCGGCTATCTCTATGCGTATCAGTACGAAGGCTACGATATCAACACGCATTACATCCGAAATGAGTGGTTCCTTCAGGATGCCTGGTCGATCAGTGACAATCTGAGTCTCAACCTGGGACTCCGCTGGAGTTTTATGAAAGGGTATGTCAAGGGCAAATCCGGTTCCGTCTATTCTACCAATCGGCCCGCTCCCAGGGTAGGCTTTGCCTGGGATCTCTTCGGTGACCATTCGACCGTTCTCAAAGCCCACTGGGGACGCTTCACGGAAGCCATGTACACCGGAATATGCGATCGTCTTAATCCCAACGAGTCTTACAGTGATTATACCGCCTATTATTGGGATGGTGAATGGGTTGAGTGGTGGAGCCAGCCATATCTGCCAACCCTCCTTGCGGACTCATACAGTCACCCCTACATGGACCAGTGGACCGTCGGGATCGAACGGGAGCTCTTCAAAGACACATCTCTCAGTGTCTCCTACATCAACCGCCGTTGGAAGAGCATCCTCAACACCTATGACATTCTCGCCCAGTATGAAACGGTAACTGTCTACGATCCTTTCAATAACAATCCCTACACGGTCTACAACCAGACCAACGTTGGCGAGCAACAACTTTTTCTCGGTAACATTAAAAAGGGAGATCCCTGGATTCTGGAGGATCTGTACAGGCAGTACCATGGAGTCGAGGTCCTTTTCAACAAGAGGTTCTCCAATAGATGGCAGCTCCTCGCTTCGTACGTGTGGTCGAAATGCACGGGGACAGTAGACAACGGCTTCGGCGATGACGTGGGCTGGGGTGGAGCAACATCAAACCCGAATTTTTGGCTGTTCAGAAATGGAAACTGCTTTAACGATCCCACTCACGTCGTTAAGCTCCAGGGCTCTTACATCTTGCCCTTTGACATCCACTTCAACGCGTTTTTTATGTACAGAACGGGATACACCTACACGAGGCGCGCTCGGTTCAGGCTGGATCAGGGCAGAGAGACCGTCTTTACAGAAACGATGGGCTCTCGAAGATACCCGAACGTCACGAATCTCGACCTTCGTCTGGAGAAAACGTTCACCATCAAGGAGAAGTACCGGCTCGGCCTTATGGTCGACATCTTCAACGTGTTCAATGTAGATACGATCACTTCCTGGGGAAATCGGACGGACTATGACTGGTACGAGGACCTTTCCGATTATACATCATCCGACGGACACCAGGTTTACGGTCTTGTAGCTCCTAGAGCAATCAGGCTTGGAATAAGATTCTTCTTCTAAGTTCTTACAGAAGCTGAAGTTCAAAAGGAGACCGCGATTCGCGGTCTCCTTTTTTTTCAACTCAAACTCTTTCATGAATGAATTTATCCTTCCAGCTTTTTTATCTTTGTGCTAAAATTTTTGTATGTCCAAGGCCAAGAATAAAGAAAAAAACACAAAGAGAGAAAAAACAAAGAAGGCATCCCCCGTTAAAATCGTTCTTCCTGGTATCCTCATAGTGCTTGTTATCGCTGTATGTGCCTATATTTTTTTCCTCCCCCAAAAAAAATCCTTTTCACAGCTCAAGAAAAATAAAGATTTTAATTACATCCTGATCACTGTCGACACTCTCCGGGCCGACCGCATCCCCTGCTACGGATTTCCTTATGTCGACACACCGACTATCGACCTCTTCGCATCCAAAGGTGTTTTGTTTGAACGATGTATCTCTCAGACTCCACTCACTCAGCCTTCTCATACGACACTCCTAACAGGTACCTATCCGCTTTTCCACGGAGTTCGAGACAATGGAGGATTTCTCGTCCCTCAAGAACTCGTGACTTTAGCTGAGGTCTTTAAAAAAAAGAAATATCAGACGGCCGCCTTTGTGGCCGCCTTTGTCCTCGATTCCAAGTGGGGCTTTAATCAAGGATTCGATTATTATTTTGACAAGTTTGATTTGAGCAAATACGAGACTATCTCTCTCGGGAACGTCCAGCGCCGAGGAGATGAGGTGATCGATGAGACTCTCCGCTGGCTCGATTTGCACAAACAGGAGAAGTTTTTCACCTGGATTCACCTCTACGATCCGCATACACCGTACGACCCTCCTTCACCCTTTAGGGAAAAACATCCTAATAGACCCTATCTCGGTGAGATCGCTTACACGGATAGTCAATTGGGGAGACTCTGGGATTATCTGGAACAGAATGATCTGACAGAAAACACCATACTCATATTCGCCTCTGATCACGGAGAAAGTCTGGGCGAGCACCAGGAGAGCACGCATGGATTTTTTATCTACCAGGAAGGGATCCATGTTCCTTTGATATTTGTTACGCCCTTCAAAGATCTGCACGGCATTCGATGCAGTGAGATCGTCTCTCTTGTGGATGTCATGCCCACGGTTTTGGAGATGGAGGGCGAAATTTTTCCCTCGCAGATTCAAGGGAAAAGCCTCCTGCCTATGTTTTTCGGTGAAGAGGAGAATGAAGAAAGTTTTGCCTATTCGGAAACCTACTATGCAAGGCTCCATTACGGCTGGAGTGATTTGAAATGTATCCAGGAGAGGAAGTTCAAGCTCATCATCTCGCCGGAATTGGAGTTGTACGATCTGATCGACGATCCGGAGGAGCAAACCAACCTTGTCTCCGCCTTTCCTGAAGAGACACGAAGACTTATGCGGACAGCCGAACAGTTCATCGATGAAAAAAGCCAGGGTGCCTTTGATCTCGACTATCAACGCATCGATGAAGAAACGCGTCAAAAACTCGCGGCGCTCGGGTACATCGGGACATTCTCCGACCAATCCTCCCTTGCGGGCAAAAGACTCGCGAGCCCCAAAGAAAAAATCGGGGTCTTCAACCAGCTTTCACAAGTCAAAGAATGGATGCTGGAGGAAAAATATGATGAAGCTGTGGCCCTCATCACTAGGATCATGGATGAAGATCCAGAAGTCATCGATGCCTACTTCACTCTGGGAAATCTGTATTTTAAGAAGAGAGAATTTGCCAAGGCCCTGGACAGTTTTCTCATCGCCCTCGAAAAGCGACCCAGAGATCCTTTTACCGTCATCAACGTGGCCAATTCCTACATGGGGATGGGAGAGATCGAAGAGGCAGACAGGTTTGTGATGAGCATGATCGACTCTCTTCCGCCTGACTCCCAGCTTTATTATGTTTTGGGAAACATCAAAAACCTCAAAGAGGAACCTGAAGAAGCGATCAAGTATTATAAAGAATGTATCAAACTCAATCCAACCTCTGCATCTGCCTACTGTGCGCTTGGAGGAGTCTACGTAACCCAAAAACGCTTCGATGACGCAGAAAGTTATCTTTTAAAGGCTAAAGAGACCAATCCCGCACTCCGGAATCTCTATTACAACTGGGCGCTTCTCTATGAAGAAAAAGGGGATTTGAGCAAAGCTGCAGATGCGTATAAGCAGGAACTGGAGAACATTCCCCATAACTTCAAGGCCTGTTTCAATCTCTCACGGGTTTACAGAAAGCTGGGAGATGTCCTTGAAGAGGAGAAATACCTGAATAAGACGATGGAGCTCAACCCGAATTTTGCGATGAGCTATTTTTACCTTGCGCGCATTTACTTGAATCGCAGCGAAGACTACGACAAAGCCATTGCTCTAGCGGAAAAAGGGATAGAGCTAAAACCGGACGTAAAAGACCTTCCTCTGGGTTATTTTCTCCTAGCAGACCTCTACAACAGACTTGGACAGCAAGCCAAATCGGAAGAATATGTCCGTAAAGCCAGGGCTTTGGCCCAGGATCATTCCAAGAGCAATAACCTCCCAGAATGATATTTGACTCTTGAATGATCCTTTCCTCGGTACGATCGGAAATCCTCACCCAGAGTTTTAAGAAGAGGGAGTGTCCCCCAAAGCGGCTCTCTTTGTCTTGAAATGGATAAGG
The DNA here is from genome assembly GCA_964406575.1 of uncultured Eubacteriales bacterium. Taxonomy (GTDB): domain Bacteria; phylum Acidobacteriota; class Aminicenantia; order Aminicenantales; family Aminicenantaceae; genus WTAW01. Next base: position 176,224 of record CAYOSH010000002.1, read on the forward strand.
ACACTCAATGATGCGATATATGGTCATACGTTCACGGATGTGGAAATGCCTTCGACCAAAAACTAAGGGTTGCCACGCTATAAAATATTATTTATACTTGGCAGTTCGCACGTATAGTCCATAAGATTAACATGTGTATCACCATAACACCTAGAGGAGAGAACCAATGAAACAAATCAGCGAGCAGGTTGAAAATGCCATCAAGGAAGCCATCAAGCTGGAGATCAACGGGCGGAAATTCTTCGATCACGCAGCAGATGTCACCACCCACGAGAAAGGGAAGAAGATGTTTTATTTTCTGGCCAACGAAGAGGTCAAACACTTGGAGACGTTCGGAAGAATGTTCACCGAGATCCTCAGCGGATCCGATTGGAAGCAGTATGTCAGGGATGAAGTGGGTGATGAAGAAGCGCCGCTCATCACAAAGCTGAAAGAGAATATGAAAAGAGAAGACGCCAAGGGTGAGGTCGAGGCATTGCGTGTGGGTATGGAACTCGAGGAGAATGCCGCCCGGTTTTTTACACAAGCATCCGCCGAAACGGATGATTCCGTGGCTAAAAAGATTTTCCGTGAGATCAGTGAGGAGGAAAAGTTCCACTACGATCTGCTCCAGGCTCAGTACGATTCCGTAACGAAATCTGGATTCTGGCTGGGAAGCGCTGAATTCCAGATGGACGGCAAGTGGTAACTCCTTTTTTCAGCAAAAAAGCGCGTCCATCAATTTTTTTTATGGTTGGTGAAAATCCACCAGCAAGATTCACATCAGGAGGGATCCAAATGAGAGATAAGAACAAGGTTTTCTTAGCTAGCATGTTATTGGCCATGGCCTATGCGATGGTGTTCTGTACATCCCCGCAAAAGGAAGAAGATCTGGCCGTAAAAGCACGCGCGCTTCATGAGAGAATTTTGACTGTGGATACACATTCGGATACGCCTATGCGTCTTATGAGTGAGGATTGGGACATTGGAGAGCGTCATGAAGCAGTCGGACGAAGGGGATCGAAAATCGATCTCCCGCGCATGGCCGAAGGCGGTTTGGATGCCGAATTCTTTGCCGTTTTTATCGGACAGGGCCAGAGGAGTCCAGAAGGATATGCCGCCGCCAGTGAGAGCGCTTTTCGCATTCTAGACGCCCTCCACAAAATGTGCGACGACTATCCTGATTTAGTCGCTCTTGCCACGTCTCCGGCGGATGCCTACAGGATCGAAAAGGAGGGGAAGCGAGCTGCTTTTATCGGGATGGAGAATGGATACCCTATTGGAAAGGATCTTTCGTTGATCGGAAAATACTACGACAGGGGGGTTCGCTACATTACCCTTTGTCATTCAAGCGACAACGATATTTGTGACTCCTCCACGGATCGGATGGATCCGGAGGATCGAGGCTTGACAGAGTTCGGTAGAGAGGTTGTGTCCGAATGCAACCGCTTGGGCATCATGGTGGATATTTCCCATGTTTCTGAGAAATCCTTTTATGATGTCCTGGATGTGACGAAAGCACCCGTTATCGCCTCTCACTCCAGCGTGCGGGCCCTGTGTGACCATCCCAGGAACTTGACAGACGATCAACTCAAAGCCCTGGCAAAGAATGACGGGGTCATTCAGATCTGTTTTGTATCCAGTTTTATTAAAGAACAACCGCCCAATCCCGAACGAGAGGCCGCTCTCAAAGCACTTATGGACAAATATGGATCCAGACGGGACATCCAGGATGAGGCCACGAGAGAAAAAGCCATGCAGGAGTATCAGGACATCTATGAAAAGTATCCAGAAGGAAAAGCGACCCTGAAAGAATTGGTCGATCATATCGACTATGTGGTCGATCTCGTGGGCGTGGACCACGTGGGCATCGGAACGGATTTTGATGGGGGTGGCGGTGTCGAAGGGTGCGACGACGTCAGCGAAATGCCCCATATCACCGAGGAACTCCTCAGGCGCGGTTACTCTGAGGAAGACATTCAGAAGATCTGGGGGGGCAACCTCATGCGTGTTTTCTCTCGTGTGATGGAAGTGTCTGAGTCCAAATAAGACTCATCAAACGGTCCCTACACAACAGAAATGTAGGGTAATCCCCGGTGGCAAAAACCGCCACAATATTGTAAAATAAATTTACAAAAAAATCATTACAGATGTGCAATAATTTCTCTAAGTTATTCATATATATTCAGTTATCTCAAATTGCAAAAATGGCATAAAACTTGCCGTTAATTTGCCTTTGACAACGTGTTCATTTATCATTATCGGAAAGCAAGATGACGAAGAAATTGCCCTGGCTCCCTGCGGTTATGTTCCTGTTCCTCTTGGGTGGGGCCGTATCACTGTGTGATTCTGCGGCTGGGCGTCGAGATATTCAACCGAATTATGGGGGAATATTCAGGTTGAAATCCTTCGCAGATGTCTACAGGACCGAGCTCGACCCTGCAAGCACGGATTCATTCATATTTCTTTCCAACCAGATCTATGATGGCTTGGTGAGACTTGATAAAAATCTGCATATCGAACCCGCATTGGCAGAATACTGGGAAATATCTTCCGATAAAAAGGTTTACACGTTTTTCTTGAGACATGGTGTCAAATTCCATCATGGGAAAGAACTCACAGCCTATGATGTGAAATTTTCACTGGAGCGGATTCTTTCGAAGGACACGAATTCTCCCTACTATCAGTTTTTTGTGAACCGCGTGGTTGGTGCTTTGGACTTTCGTGAGGGAAGAGCCAACCAGGTTGAGGGCTACAGGGTCGTTGATGATTATACGTTTGAGATGCATCTCACAAAACCTTTTGTCTCATCCCTCTATCTGATGAGCATGCATTTTTGCAAAATTATCCCTCAAGATAAAGCCACCGAAGAGGGGAAAGATTTTTTCCGCAGACCCTCGGGAACGGGCCCTTTTATCTTTGATTTTTGGGTGCGAACGACAAAACTGGAGATTGCGGGCATTCACCTTAAGCGTAATACCGATTACTTTGCGGGCCGGCCGTATCTGGACGGGATCGAGTTCTGTTCTCTTTTTACTCTCGATCACTTCATCAATAAAGAAATCGATGCCATTCCTATTCTCTCCACGAGGTTGCTCGATTCGGAATTTCAGTTGTTCGATGACGGTCCCATGACACATTACTTTTTGGGTTTGAGCTGCCAGATCCCTCCTTTGAATCGAGCCTCTGTTCGGAAAGCTCTTTCCTTTGGTTTTGATAAACAGGCGATTGTCGAAGCGGCCAAAGATGTGAAATATCTGCGTACAGCGACAGACAACTATATTCCTTCCAGTATGCCCGGGTTTTTTCCTCCTCATGAGGGAGAACCCTATGACCTGGCGAAAGCCAAGGAAATGCTCCAACGAGAGGGTTTTTCCTCAAAAGATCAATTTCCCAGGTTCACGGTATACTTCAAATCACCCCGGACAGATCTTAAGAATAAAATTTACAGGGAATTGCGGGATCAGCTGAGGGACATGGACATTGACTCCCGGCTGGATTTCTACAACACTGCCGAAGACCTGAAGAGAAGCAAGGAGCCCTACCTGGTGTTCGTCGAAAGAACGATGAGCATTCCCGACCCTGAAGATATGGTCCGTCCTCTTTTTTATTCCAAATCGATCTTTAATGTCTTTGGATACGAAAATCCTAAACTCGATGAGCTTCTGCAGATGGCAGAAATCGAGATAAGCTGGAAAAAAAGGATCGACCTCTTCCACAAGATCGAAGAGGTTCTTCTTACGGATGTGCCGGCCATTCCGCTGTTTGCCCATCAGAACAGAGTCGCGATGCAACCCTATGTCCGTGGAGTCGAGTATCCCTCATTGGGCTTTGATTATTTAGATACAAAAAAGATTTGGCTGGATAAATAATAACCTAATTGTTTATCTACGTATATATATACGTAGAAAGAAATGAGGTCATTACTGATGAGCCTGAGGACAAAATTTATTCTCTCCGTCATACTCTTGCTTTTTGTCTTGGTAGGCTTGATCTTCTTTGTCATCGAAAAACGGGAAGTGCACGCCATTTTTGAAGAGCAAAAAAGAAGAGGATTTTTAGAGGCAACTTACTTAATTCAACTGAATTATGATGAGTTTGTCGTCTTCAGAGATGTTAGGGGGACAGAAGAAAACATCGAAAAACAGATCGATGAAAAATTGATTTATATTGTGTTTTATGATGCAAATAATGAATCTTTTGCTGGAAACGAGTCCATAAAGAACAATAAAAGCATTTACCTGAAGAGCAATTTTGTCGAAAGAGAGCTTGATGCGGACTATTTTTCTCAAAGAAGAGAGCTGAAAAATTCGGTTTCCAATCAGATCTTGCCTATTCTGGAGATCGAAGCTCCGATTTTTGTGGAAGGGTCTCCGCGAAGATGGGGCTCTGTCAAGATCGGGCTGTCCCTGGAGGAGGCCTTGGCCGAGATCGGAGACACCCACATCAAGCTGGTGCTGATCGCCAGTCTCGGACTTCTCGTAGGGATTTTAGGTTCTATCCTGCTGTCCAGAGGAATCACAACATCGTTGAAGAAGCTTGTCGACGGCACTGTGAGGATATCCAAAGGGGATTTTTCTCACAAGATCAATATCACTTCCCACGATGAGGTCGGCAATCTGGCCCGCAGTTTCAATGATATGAGCGAGCAGCTTCTTCTCACAAAAAAGCGGATGGAGGATGCCAACAAAAAGTTGATACACGCAGAGAAACTGGCCTCTATCGGCCGACTCTCTGCTAGCATTGCCCATGAAATCAGAAATCCCTTAACGTCTGTCAAGCTCAATATCCAAAAAATCTCAGAGAGTGACTGTTGGGGAGAACTCGAGAGAGGACATTTGGAGATTTCCCAGGAGGGTGTCGAGCAAATCGAGAATTTCATCAAGGAACTCCTGAGTTTCACCCGTATCTCTGAGCTGAATTTTTTGGAATTCCCCATGGAACAGATCATTGAAAGTTCTCTCAAAATGGTCGCAGATTCCTTGGAGATTAAAAACATCCAAGTCAAGAAGTCTTTTTCAAAAGATTTGCCCGATGTATTTGTGGACGGCGATAAGATGCGGTTGGTTTTTGTGAACATACTCCGCAATGCCTATGAGGCGCTGGACGAGGGAGGCGAGATCGACATTTCCCTCTCTCTCCTGGAAGAAGGAGAAGGCAGAAGTATCAAGATCGAAATTTGTGACAGTGGCTCTGGCATTGCTGAGGACCAGTGGGAAAATATCTTCGAGCCTTTTTACACGACAAAGTCTTCGGGGATCGGGCTGGGTTTGGCCAACGCCAAAAAAATTGTGGAACAACACAATGGATCCATTCGGGTCAAAAAGATAGAAGGAAGGGGAGCCTGCTTTGAAATCCTTATTCCTTATGGGGAAGAACAATGAAATCGATTCTTGTCATTGATGATGATCCTTTGATCAGAAAAACAATGTCCTCTCATCTTGCCAAGGACAAATTTGAAGTTCATATCGCTGAGGATGGAGGGGAGGGGCTTAAGAGTTTTGAGCAGTGCTCACCGGATCTTGTTATCCTCGACATCCGTCTCCCGGACATGGATGGTTTGGAGGCGCTGCGTCTGTTGAGGGAGAAAAATAAAAATGCCTGCATCATCATTATGACAGCCTACGACGACATGAAAACAACGGTGAATGCCATCAAATTGGGAGCGTTTGAGTATTTGGTCAAACCCCTGGATTATGTCGAGCTGGATCTGACTATCGCAAAGGCTCTTCAAGTGCAAAACTTGGAGGACAAGCTCAGCTACCTGGTCGAGGAAAAGCAGAAGGAGTACACCATCGATAACATCATCGGTCGTTCTCCCCAAATGCGAGAGATTTTCAAACTGATCGGCTCTGTGGCCCCAACACGCACGAATGTTCTCATCCAGGGTGAGAGCGGAACCGGAAAGGAATTGGTCGCCAAAGCCATTCATTACAATAGCCCTTATAACCGGGAACCCTTCATCGTGATCAACTGTTCCGCCATAACAGACACTCTCTTGGAGAGTGAACTCTTCGGACATGTGAAAGGAGCATTCACCGATGCTGTCTGCGAGACAAAAGGCAAGTTTGAGATCGCAGGCAAAGGAACTCTTTTTCTGGATGAGGTCGGAGATGTGTCCTCGAGCCTCCAGTCGAAGCTCCTCCGTGTGATCGAGACTCGAGATTTCATGAAGGTCGGAGGGGAAAAGATCATGAAGACCGAAGCAAGGATCATCGCGGCTACAAACCAGAACTTGAGATCCTTGATCGAAAAAGGTACATTTCGGGAGGATCTCTACTACCGCCTGAAAGTGGTGGTGATCCATCTGCCCCCTCTTCGCGACAGGAAAGAGGATGTCCCTGAGCTTGTCGGCTATTTACTGGAAAAGATCAACGGCCAGCTCCGCAAGAATGTCCGGAAAGTTCCACCCCAGGTGATGAAGATTATTAAAGAGCACTCATGGCGAGGGAATGTTCGAGAGTTGGAGAACGCTCTGACCCGTGCTGTCATACTGGCTAAGGGGGATGTTATCCTTGAAGAGAATCTTCCCCTTGACGGCCCAGAAAAAAAGGCATTTCCGAGAGAACTTGTGCCGATAAAGGATGTGGAGATGAATTATATCCAGCACGTCCTTACAGAAATGAAAGGAAACAAGACCAAAACGTGCCGAATACTCGCAATCAGCCGGCCAACTCTCGATAAAAAAATCAAGGAATACAATCTCAAAGTCTAGTTCTTTTTCCATCGGGAAACACTCCTCAGCAGACGTGTAAATGCATTTTACCCCATGTAAATAATTTTATCCGACCCTCCGCAGCGAATTCTTTCAGTTTCCGCTCTTTCCCTCTGGAAAGCCCAAGAAGCGGTCCAAATGGCACGAAATCTGCATAAACAAAGAGCGTTCGAAGGAGGAAAAGAGAATTTATTCAGGATGAACACAATGCAAGAGAAAAAAATAGTGATTGTGGACGATGACGACAGCATCAGGAAGACTTTTTTCATGATCCTCCATGATAATTACAGAGTCTATCTTGCGAAAGATCCGAAAGAAGCGTTACACCGGTTCAAGAAGGTTCAAGTGGATCTTATCATTGCCGACTTGAAGTTGCCTGATATTAGCGGCCTTGAAATGATCTCCAGATTCAGGGAGGCTGGATACAAAGGTCAAGCGATCTTGATATCAGGCTATCCCGATATGATCGATATGGATGAGTTGAACCGTCTGTCGATCGGACATTTCTTCGTCAAACCTTTGGACCTTAATGCGTTGAATCATTCCATAGAATATCTTTTGAATGGCAAACACAGCAAAGAGAATCGGATATAGGGATAAACAGACATGCCGAATGGGATTCGGAGATTGGAAGAGAACGAGAGAACAAGCAGAATGACGTACATTCATCCGGCCTGGTACTCCTTTATCAAGTACTGCGAATCCATAAGATATGGTGAGATCGATAGGCTTAAGATCCAGGATGGACTCCCTATGCTGGCCGAAGAGGTGAAGAAAAAGATCAAATTTATGGGATAAAAGGAGAGATGCCATGGCAACAGAAAACGTCCAATCAGGTCATATCGCCCCCCCTCTTCCAGGACCCATCGGGCGGATCGACTACGGGGTAGAATCGGTCGAAAAGATTAGCCCGGAGTATCTCGATGAATGGAAAGAGCGGACCTTTCGCAAGGAAGTCTTCGAACTTTTCATTGAATATTTTTGTATCCGCCAGAGAGTCCCCTTTAAAGAGCTCATCGGTCGTGTGGAAAAAAGCATCCTGATGCGCGTTTTATCCCAGTGCGGGGGATGCCAGAAAAGTGCAGCAAAATTCCTTGGCATCAAGTACACCACCTTGAATGAGAAGCTGAAGAGATACAACATCCGCTTGGATAAAAAGCCGTTTTAAATATTATCCCGTCCATTCCATAACACGGTTATCATTTCCCCAAAAGTAGTTCTGTCCCATCATTCCTAAAAATGCTTGTTTTTCCTATCTTGTCTCCCCCTATTCAAGGAAATCCGTTCGCATTTTGAAAATGATTTTTCGGAACGGATTCATTTTATTGAAATTTTTTTTACAATTTTTTGAATAATCTGGGGGTTTTGAATCCTACCTGATTTTGATAATTCTTTTATATTCAGTGAGTTAAAACTTTTTCTCTGGATTGGTACGATTTTTGCTGCTCCAAAAAAATGAAAGACCAGATGGTATTGGACTTTATATCATAGGGAAATCAAAGCAGCTGACTGCATAAACAGAGGCTGTCGGGTGTCCTTCTGGACCTCGGCAGCTTTTTTTTTGAGGAGACAGACTATGAAACGATTGTCCCTTCCGGTCATGTGTGTTTGTGTTGTGCTGGGGAGTTTATCTGTTCTGAACGGACAACAGAGATTGGATGGATCCGTCGTCGGCAAAGTGGTTGACGCCGGTAACCAGCCTCTGCCAGGAGTGACTGTCACAATCGAGGCTGAGGTTATGCCGCACCCATTGATATTCATCACTACAGCTGCGGGAATTTTTCGATTTCCAGCTCTTCCCCCGGGCGATGGCTATGCCCTGACTTTTGAAGTTTTGGGATTCAAAAGCATAACCCGGAGAGGTTTGCATGTGAGCGTGGGGAAGACGACCTCTATCTCCATAATCATGGAACTGGGAGGGCTGGAGGAAGCTGTCACGGTCGTGGGCTTTTCTCCGGTCGTCGATGTCCGATCCTCAAAAACTTCTGTCAATTATACTAGAGATCTCATCTATCACATTCCTATGTCACGGGACCTTTATGATGTTCTCAACTCAATACCAGGTGCTGTATCCGAGAATGTGGATTACAGGCGGACCTCTTTTATAGCTGGCGGAACTGTCCGTGGGAACCAGTACTCTGTGGATGGTGTCACCATCAACGATCCTGTTGTCATGTATCCCATGACCAACATCAACATCGATGTGTATGAAGAAGTGGAGTTTGGTCTGTTCGGTCATCCGGCTGATGTGGGATTGGCAGACGGCGGATTTATCAACATCGTCACCAAGTCCGGCGGCAATGATTATCATGGGGGATTCACAGCCGAATATTTTAATGACAAGATGAGTCAGAGTCTCATAAGCCGGGAAGACCTGAGTTCCGTAGGATTGGATAAACCCATGGGACGGAGCTCCTGGAGCGACATCTCGCTGTATTTGGGCGGGCCCTTGATGAGAGATAGGCTCTGGTTCTTCGCCAACGGTCGGTATTACACATGGGCTCAAGACTTTAATCTTGTGTCTTGGGACGACACCCTTGCTCACAGGGAGCGGATGTACACACAAGAAGAAGGTCCTCATAAGGAAATAAACCTCTTCGGAAAATTGACCTTTCAACTCACCCCTGAGATCCGTTTGACGACCATGTACAATCTGGCCAACATCCACGAGGATTACTACACGCAACATCTTTCAAGTTATACGGATAGAACGGCAACATCCAGATGGGATGGCGAGAAAGGCCACACGCTGAGCGTTCAAGTCAACTGGGTCACCAACCAGAATTATTTTATGGATCTTCGGCTGGGCTACAATTACAGGTATTTCCCTTTGCCTTACAGCGATTATGCGCTCGAAGATGCGCCTCAGTACTGGGATCGCTACTGGTCGATGTATCGAAACAATTCCAGATTTCAAGAGACATACACGCGGAGGAGGCTCAACCCGTCCGTGATGGCCACCATTTTTGCCGATGGCCTTATGGGCACCAATCACGAGATCAAGTTCGGCGTTGAGTATGAATGGGTCTCCAGCGATTGGGATTGGTGGAGGGGAAATCCCGTAAGATTTGATTATTTTGACGGAAATATTTATTCGTATCCGACATCCAATTCCCCAAACAGGGGATTTGTCTATATCTACACTTGCGGCCCTACTCGTTCGTCTTCGATCGAGCAGGACTCGAAAACCAGATTTGGGGCCTTCATCCAAGACACCCTTTCCCTCAGCGACCGATGGACATTTAATCTCGGTTTGCGATTTGATACAAGCACCGGCCGCTTTCCCACACAGAGCAAAGATGCGACAGCTGACCCCTACGGTATCCTCCCCGTCCTGCCCGGACTCAAAGAGTTGTCTCCATACAACAGTTATGAAATTGAAAAACGCACGGTATTGACCTGGACACATTTCTCTCCGCGTTTCGGTTTCTCTTATGATGTCTTTGGAGATGGAAAGACATCTGTGAGGGGTTCTTGGTCTCGATATAATGAGTACCTCATGGTCCAGTATTTTAACTCGATGAACCCCCTCTATCCCCGAGGCGGAGCTTGGTATTGGTATGATGACAACTACAATCAGATGCCGGATGCTGAGGATAGGTACGAAATTTATGACTTGCCGGATAGTCCTTTTGGCCTGGATTTGGAGAGTGTTTTAGATCCTGAATCGTCGGCGCCCCATACTGATGAATTCACTCTGGGCATAGAACAAGAGTTGGGAAAGAACTTCAGTGCAGGCATAACCTTAATCTACAAACACAAGTCGAATATTTTTGAGGATGTGAATGACTATGGGCTCGGTAAAGCCAATGCATGGAAAGGCTACAGCCCCCAGAGCCCGTTCTGGGAAAAATTCACCTTTAATGATCCCGGAGATGACGGGTTGTTCGGCACCGGTGATGACAAGATCTCCACCTGCTATGCCGAACTGGCGACTTCTCCGGGAGACCGGCACTGGTTTTACACCAACCTGGATATGGGCTTCCGAAAATACACCGCTCTGCAGTTTATTCTCAACAAACGCATGTCCAATCGATGGCAGCTTCTCGCGTCTTTAGTTTGGAGCAAGGCATGGGGGAATATCGGAGGGAAGTACTCAGAGACGGGAGGGGCGTCCCCGAATTATGACACTCCCAACTCACTCATTTTTCCTGAGGGACGATTGGATTATGACCGGCCACTCAACATCAAGATCCAGAGCACAGTTATCCTGCCTCAAGATATCATCCTCAGCGGGTCTTTCAGGCATCTTTCGGGAGCTCCATGGGCAAGGACCCTGTGGATCATCATCCCAGAGAATGAACGGTATCTGTACCTGGGACAAGAGTACAATATTATCACTGAGGAGAGTGGAACAAGACGCACTGCTCCTCTGACCACTCTGGATCTGAGGTTGGAAAAAAAATTTCGCCTGTCAGATACGATATACTTGGGTGGATATATCGACATCTTGAATGCTTTTGGTTGGAGCGGGTATAAGATCGATTCCGATCCCGGCGGCTACCTGGATTATCGTGATCCCGATGATCCGGTTTTTAAAAGGTACAGCAGTTACGGCGAGATCATGAGTGCATACGGAACCCGCGTGGTCAAAGTCAGCCTGCGCCTCACATTCTAGACCGAACCGGACTTTGCCTTCCGAGCGAAGCTGTGGTATATACTTTCTGATTCTATCTTGGAGCGCTGTGAATGAAATATGGCAAAAGATATCAGTGGTCAATTTTCAGCATAATGCTGGTGGCGTTTGCTTTTTCAATGAGCATTCGGATGGACGTATTCGGAGCTACAAATCTGAGAGAATCAGCTGGAAAAGCATTTGATATTGGAGTTTTGGCTGAGAGAACGGAAACCGTCTCAGAAATCTGGATGAGTGTTTACATGCAGGGTGTGAAGATCGGCTACAGCCACAGCCAGGCATGGGAACTCATTAAAAATGGCCTCTCCTTCAAACGAAACATCCAAAAGTCCTGGATGAGAGTTTCGCGCCTGGGGGGCAATCCTGTGGAGATATCAACAGAGCAAGATTCTCTGTACGATGCAGAGAGAAACCCTCTGGAAACGACGATACGAACAAAAATGTCCCAGAGCGAAACCGTGATAAAGGTCGAAGTCAAACCGGACAAAATCGTTTTCCTTTCAGGAGATAAAGTCACCAAGGAATTGCCTTACACGGAAAAATTCGACTTTGGTGTTCCTCTGGATGAGATCATCGAAAAAGACGGATTGAGCGCCGGGAGGGATTACACATTCAAGATCCTCGAACCGCTTACTCAGTCCTTTATCGATATCTCCTTCCGAGTTTTACAGGAGGAAACCATCCTTATTTTGGGAGAGCACCTATCGCTGTGGCATGTCCGCACGAAGATGACCGATATTTTTCCGATCGTGATGGACGAATGGATCGATGGAAACGGGGAAGTCTGGAAGTCCGTCAGTGACGCGGGATTTCTCCATACGACATCGATCCGCATGTCCAAGGAGAAAGCTTTAGAGATATCCGATCAGAATTTGGATATCGCCTTTTCTATGATGATCCAGTCGAACGTGGAGTTTGAAAATCCACAGGAAGTCCAAGAAGTCATGTTTAAAGTCAGCGGGGTTCCCTTAGAGAAGATCAGAGATCTTCCATTCGATGGATCCAGTCAGCAACTTCTAGAAATCAAAGAGGACCATGCTTTGATCCTAACACGATCCAGGGTGTTCACTGAAGAAAAAGCTATCTCTTTCCCTGTCCAAAGGGAAGAATTTGAACGATACCTGACTCCCACCACATTTTGCCAATCCGACGACACAGAGATCACACAGGTCGCCACAGACATCGTTGGCGATGAGCGCAATTCCTGGGTGGCATCGAAAAAGATCGCCGAGTGGGTCAGTCGTGAGATGAGGCCCAACTATGATGTGGGATTTGCTTCCGCCGTCGAGATTCTCAAAAATCGTGAAGGCGATTGTTCAGAACATACGGTGTTGATGGTGGCTCTCTGCCGTTCGGTCGGGATCCCGGCACGAGCCGCGGTCGGAGTCATGTACGGCCAGGGAATTTTCGCCTATCACATGTGGCCGGAAGTCTATGTGGGAGAGTGGGTTGGTTTGGATGCCAAGTGGTTGGCCGTGGATAAGCAGAGCGGTGAGTACTACACAGACGCCACGCATATCAAAATGGGAGACAGCGCTCTAGATGAGAAAATTTTTCAGGAAATGGGCCAGGCCATGTCTGAGATCATCGGAAAACTGAAACTCGAAATCTTGGATTTCCGAACGGATGAATAAGTCCTCCCATCCCCGAGCTTTTAGCCTTTTGTAAGTATTGTTTACTCGAAAAATTGTGTTTTTCCTTCCATTTTCGGGATTCCCGGGGAAGAGAAAATCAATAATCATCCAATCCGCGTTTTGAGATGTATATTTCTGCTTGAAAGAGATATGTTCCCTCGCCCGCAACTTCCAGAAATGATATAATTGTCATTCATGAAGGTCTATCTGGATTGTTATCCCTGTTTCTTCCATCAGGCGCTCAACGCGGCCCGGATGATCGGAGCGGATGAAGACACGATCCATAAGATCTTGCTCGAGGTCAATAAAATTCTGCCGGAGATCCCACGTGAGGCCACACCTCCCGAGATCGGCAGGCAGGTCTACAGGATTGTCTCTCGATGGACAGGAATCAAAGATCCATATCAAGAGAGCAAGAAACGGTGTACGGCACAGGCTCTGACTCTTTATCCGGAAATGAAGGAGAGGGTCCGGTCGGCAGATGATCCTCTCGAAACGGCGATCCGCGTCGCCATTGCCGGAAATGTGATCGATTTTGGGTCCAACACAGAGTTCGACATGATCGACGATCTTCAATCCATCTTGAGGCAGGCATTCGCCATTGATCATTATGACGCATTCCGATCCACTTTAGGCAAGGCCAAGGACATCCTCTATATTGCTGACAATGCCGGCGAGACGGTGTTCGATCGCGTCCTGATCGAAGAGCTCAAAAAACCAGTGACTTATGTGGTGAGAGAACAGCCGATCATTAACGATGCCGTGCGGGAAGACGCTGTCGCTGCAGGTTTGGATAAAGTGGCAAACATCATATCTTCGGGTGCGGATTCCCCCGGCAATATCTTAGGGTTGTGTTCGGGAGAGTTTTTCAAAGCCTATGAAAGTGCAGATCTTATCATCAGTAAGGGACAGGGCAACTATGAAGGGCTGTCTGAAGAAAACCGCCCCATTTTTTTTCTCCTCAAAGCCAAATGTCCTGTGATCTCCAGGCACATCGGTGTCCAGAAGGGCAGCATTGTTCTTATGGGATCGAGGTATTTCTAAAAGAACAGAAAGAAAAAATAGGCTCGGTTCCGGGCTTCCCTCACATCTTCGCGCGGGAGATGTCCCATGCCCGTCCAGCCCTTCACACGGTTTTTCCCGCCGCACAATTGGGAAATTCAATAAGGCAATATATCTCCAAATCCTCACGGTTCTGGAGACATGGCCCTTAAAGTCTAAAGATTTGCACTTTTATTTTTTCTATTATAATATCCCTATTAATCAAGTGCGATCCTATCGGGATCTTTGAAAGGAGTGATCATGGGGAAAAAACTCGGTCGGAGAGAATTCATCAAGAAGAGCACCCGATACAGCCTGTCTGCTGCTGTTGGGGGGAGCATGCTCGGCCATTTGGCCCAAGCCGCTTCCGCTCATGCATCCGCAGGCGAGATGCTTGATATTGCGGTTGTTGAAGGCGAAGATTATTTTAAGAGCGCGTTCAAGGCTGTAGATCTTCTCGGGGGAATGGAGCGTTTTGTCCCGAAGGGCTCGAGAGTGGCAATCCTTCCCAATGTCCAGAGATGGCACCCTGGGACATTCACCAAGCCGGAGATCGTACGCGCCACCGTCCAGATGTGCAAAAAGGCGGGCGCCACAGAGGTTAACTGTCTGTCTTGGTTGGAAATGGACAACTGGGCAAAGACGGGTCTTGCCACTGTGCTCGAAGAAGAGGGCGCCAACCTCAAGCTAGTCGAGAGTGAGGAGGCGAATTTTAAGCCTGTGAAAGTGGCCAAGGGCAAGGCCCTCAAAGAAGCCATGATCATGAAGGAGTTTGACAACAACGATGTCTTTATCGACATGCCCATCACCAAAGACCATGCGGGGAACAAGTTCACGGGAACGATGAAGAACATGATGGGCCTGAATTATCGCGTAAACAACCGTGAAAATTTCCACAGGCCCAACTGGACGACGGACATCAACGACATCAAACACCTCGATCAATGCATCGCGGATATCAACACAGTCATCACACCCACACTCTGTATTGTGGATGCCACGGAGTTTATCATCACCAACGGCCCGATGGGGCCGGGCGAGATCACACGGCCTCAAAAGATCGTAGCTGGTGTGAACCGAGTGGCGATGGATGCTTATTGTTGCACGTTGTGGGGATTGAAAGCAGAGGACATCTTCCAGATCAATATGGCTCAAGAGCTCGGGTTGGGCGTTATGGATCTCAAGAAAGCCAGGGTGAAAGAGGTTAAAATCTAATTCATGGAATAATGAGCACCGCCCTGAAGCCGAACGTTTTTGCGTAATTGAATGGATCTAAAAATAAAGGGAGGAGGACATTAATATGGATAGTAATGGTTGCGATGAAAGAAACTCAGTTGAGGGATATTCCAGACGGGATTTTGTCAGATATTTTCTGGCGGGGTCAACGCTCTCCGTTGCAGCGCTCAACACGTTGAACGCCTCTGTGTACCAGAGCATCAAATCTTTGAACACGGAATACGTCGAAGATGAATCTCCGGATGGGGTGTATTGGAATGCCGTCAGAAAGTATTTTCTCTTCCAGGACGGGGTTATTATGATGAACAACGGGACTGTCGGGCCCATGCCCAAGCCGGTGTTCAACACACTGATGAAGACCTTCAAGGTCCAAGCCACGAACCCTTATGATACCTACGCGTACATTCCAGAGAAAATAGAAGCCGTGCGCAGAAAAGTCGCCGAATTCATCAACGCCGACCCTGAAGAGGTCGCTATCACGCGAAATACTACTGAGGGGATGAATTTTGTGGCGAATGGAATGGATCTTCAAGAAGGCGACGAGGTCATTCTCTCCACAATGGAGCACCCCGGGGGGACTCATCCATGGAACCTCAAGGAGAAAAGATACGGCATAAAGATTGTGTATGTCCCTATCGGTTTGCCTCCGGCAAGTGTGGATGAGTTCGTGGCCGGATTCGAAAAGAGCATCACGCCCAGGACAAAAGTCATCAGCATCAGCCATACCGTGTATATATCCGGTTTGATCTCACCCCTCAAAGAGTTGTGCAAGATGGCTCATGAGAAGGGGATCCTTGTACTTGCTGACAGCGCCCACGGGATCGGAATGCTCGACCTCGACATGAAGGATATGGATGTGGATTTTTTTGCCACAAGTCCCTACAAGTGGCTGGGCGCACCTACGGGTGTGGGTGTACTCTATGTCAAGAAGGAACACCTGGATAAGGTCTGGGCCACCCTCGCCACAAGCGGCTGGGAGCGCACGGACTCCGCGCGGAAATATGAAGCCGTGGGACAGAGAGCGGATGCATTGAGCATTGCTCTGGGCGAGGCGGTAGATTTCCAAAACCACATAGGCAAGCAAAGGATCGAGAGACGGATCAAAGCATTGGCCTTGTATTTGAAGAGGGAGCTCAAAAAAGTTCCGGGTGTCCGCTTGCACACATCCGAAGATCCCTACATCAGCGGCGGGTTGACCGCGTTTTCCATCGAGGGCATAGAGCCGCAAAATGTCGTCGATTACGTCCGCGAAAAGTACAACATCGTGATCAGGACTGTCGGGAACAAGGAAAAAGGCACGTATGGCCTGCGAGTCTCAACGCATATCTACATCACTCAAAAACATGTGGACATGCTCCTCGAGGGGATCCATCATTTGGCCGAGCACAGGGTCTAAGAGGTCTTACGCCGCATCGACCTTCAGACAGGGAACAACAATCGCGGCCTCCGGCCTCAGAGGGATCGATGCATTCCGGGATGATCTCTGAAGGGCTCGTATATTTGGATAAACAGGATTGTGTTTCGTGCTTCTGGAAGGACAGCACATGGGTCGGTTTTTGAGAGGATAAGGAGAGACCGATCAGAGAACTCGTGATTGCAGGGAGTGTATTGGCCCTTTTTGTAGTCTACTTGCTCGTGGAGCGAGTGTTTCTTCACAAAAGTCTCCAGTCTGTTCCCTTGAGAATCTGCGTGACGGGCACACGGGGAAAATCTAGTGTCACGAGACTCATCGCTGCTGCTCTGCGTGATTCAGGGATGTCGGTGCTGTCTAGAACAACAGGAGCAAAGCCCGTCCTTTTGTTTCCCGATGGGGGCGAAGAAGAAATCGTGCGCCGCGGGATACCAACGATCCTAGAGGGGAAAAAAGTTCTCCGTTTGGCTTCAAAACTTGCTGTTAACGCTGTGGTCGTGGAACTGATGGGGTTTCATCCCGAGACGATTCATGTGGAGTCCACTCGGATTTTTAAGCCACACATCTTGGTTCTCACCAATGTGCGCTTTGATCATCTGGCTCAAATGGGGCAGACAAGAGATGCCATCGCGTCGACTTTTGCCGGCGCCATCCCCAGGGGGAACACCGTTTTTATCCATCAGGATCAAAGTTATTCTGTTTTTCAGAAGGCAGCTGAGGCGATAAACGCGGAAATCATATGGGTTAAAGGTAAAGATTCAAGTGAAACTAAGTATGGGAAAAACGGCTGTTTGTCTTTAGAATTCGATGAGAACATTCACCTCTCTTTAGCCGTGGTGGAATTTTTGGGCAAAGATACACGCCTCGCGTTCAAAGCCATGTCCCAAATGTGCCCTGATTTTGGAAGCTTGAAGGTTTGGACAGGCCTCAAAGAACCCCCACTCCTGGGGTGGTATTTTGTGAGCGGGTTTGCTGCGAATGAGCCGGAGTCCACACAGCTCGTCCTTTCGAAGCTGCGGGCCAAACGCCTTTTAGAGGGCAAAAAAATCATCGCCTTGTTGAATTTGAGAGGAGATCGAGGCGACCGCACACTACTGTGGCTTGATGCTATAAAGGGCGGCAAATTCCCTGGAATCCATAAGTTTGTCTTCGTGGGGGATCACGCGCTGGCCATGAGGAGGAGGCTAAAAAAATGTGCGGATATAGAGACCTATGCCTTGCCCGGTTCTCCGCCTGAAGAGGTATTGACACGGCTGTCCAACATCGAAGAAGAGGAAGCTGTGGTGGTCGGTATGGGAAACATGGGAGGCGCGGGGAAACAGTTCGTCGATTATTGGGAGAAAACAGGACAAAGATATGACCTTTGAAACTCTTTTTATCGGACTTCTTGTAGCTGTCCTCTATGTGGAGATTTTTGACCTTTATCCCGGAGGTATAATCGTTCCGGCCTACATCGCATTGTATTTGGACCAGCCTTTACGTGTCCTTGTGACTGTTGTCATCGCACTCCTCTGCATCCTTATCTACAGATTCCTCTCCAAGTTTATGATCCTTTTCGGGAAGCGACGATTTGTCATGTTTATATTTCTGGGAGCTGTGTTGGCACAGCTCTGGGCCGTCCTTTTTCCGCAACTGTTTATGGACTCGTTAGGGCTCAGAGCTATCGGGTGGATCATTCCTGGTTTATTGGCGAATAATTTCGAGAGGCAAAAATTCATTCCTACACTCGCCTCTCTTTTTGCAGTGTCTATCTTCACTTATTTTCTCATCCGGATACTGCAATTTATAGCCCCGTGAGATGGCGGTTCTTTTAAACAGGATGCAAATTTGAGAGGTTGCCGATAAATAACATTTTGTAGAGATATGCCGGAAAAAAAAGTATTTCCAAAAGAGCGCCTGCTCAAACACGAAACAGCAACACTTATCCTTTGTGGTTTGAGCATAGTCTTTTTTATCCTGTTAAAACTTATGCCCCATAGCTCGATGGATCATCTCCAGAGAGAGATGATCCTTGCATCTGAGCTTATGTCAGAGGCGACAGAAACCCTGCGGGAATGCCGCCTGGAAAAAGGGCTTCTTATCGATAGAAACACGGATATCAATGGGACCGGACTCATCGGATTAGAGCATTCGAATATCACGACCTCAATTGGCAGCTTAGGGTCGAAGAGGACAAGCACAAACCCCAATTTTGCGGGACTTGTTGTGCGGTTGCTGAAGGAATGCGATGTTCAAAGAGGCAATGTTGTCGCTGTCGGTGCCTCAGGTTCTTTTCCCGCCTTGATCATCGCGGCTCTCTCAGCAGCAAAAGCGCTTGGCGTGCAGCCTCTGTGGATCTCGTCCCTTGGCGCCTCGCAATGGGGAGCCAACCACCCAGAGTTTCATTGGCTGCACATGTGGCAGTGCCTGGAAAAAAAAGGCCTTTTTGATAGGCCGCCGCTTGCTCTTTCTCTCGGGGGGGAAGGAGACACAGGAGAGGATATGGATGAAGCAGGACGACACCTCCTTTGGGAAGATATCCGGGGCAGTGGATTACCCTTCCTCAACGAGCCTGGTTTGATTCAAAACGTCAGAGCGCGGATGGCGTTATTTGAAAAAGCCGCTGGAGGCAAAGATATCAAAGCCTTCATAAACATTGGAGGCAGCTGGTCCAACATGGGAACAGATTCCATGGTATTGCATGTGAAACCAGGCTTCAACCGGATCGAAAAATTTCCTCCTCCAGAGCGCAGGGGCGTCATCTATGCGATGGCGGCCAGAGGGATTCCTGTGATCCATCTGCTCTATGTTCGAGGTCTGTCCCAACGTTATGGCCTGTTGTGGGATCCATCACCCCTTCCCGGGCCGGGAGAAGGAGCTCTGTACCAGATATCAGGAAAAGGACAAAGCGCCTTTTTTTGGGTGGCTCTCCTTTACTTCTTTCTTGTCTTTTGCGTCCTTTTTTTCATGGCGCGGCAGGGATCTTTTATGAGAAGAGGATAATTCTTCGTCTGAATGGACCCCGCTCGTAATGTGTGAATCCTATTCGTAACGTATTCTATGGGATTCGGCTTTTAAAGGATCGTGGAGATAAGCGCCCGTGCCCTTATCGATGATTTCCAGATAATGGGGAACATCGGCTAGGATCACGCCTCTATCTGGATTCTCCTCTGTCCAGAGCTCTGCGATCTGGAGAACGGACGAACAGTGCCGGCCAACCCGCACATCGATCGGCCATCCATTTTCATCCATCCTTTCGAAAAGGAGTCCGTGAGCCCCGGCCTTCATGATAAATTTATCTTTCCCGTCGAGGAGAAGAGCCCGATCTGTCCGCCCTCTTGTGGCATCTAGAAAGGGCTCGGGTGTTTCTAAAAGAAGAGAAATGGCGTTCGTGTGATCCCCGATCTCCCTGTGCGAGAGCCCGCGAAGCGCATAGGGTGAGTTCTCCATCCCGATGTCAAAACCCTCTGTGCCGCTGATCATCATCGAGGCCATAGCAGCCAGATCCTGTCCTTTCTCATGGGCAACGATAGTGCTGATGACAGGGTACTGCAGTTCGGCCTCGTGCAGGTCGAAGACGATATCCACGTTTTCCTTGCGAATGAGCTCAGTCATGGCAAAACACGTTTTTTCAGTGAGGGTGCCGTTTTTACGACCGGGCCACGTGCGGTTCAGGTTCCTGATGTCCATATAGGCCAGTTCCTGCCTGCTGGGGTAGTGGATGTAGACTTCAGGGTCTGGCCATTGATCCAGCGGATTCGACCAGCGGTCTCCCATCCTGAATTTTTGTCCGCCCCAGGATGTCGGTATGGTGTAATCTGGAGGATAACCTCCTCCCAAACGGGTGACGGTCGTGGCGCTGCGGTTTGCGGAGAGGATGACAAAAATCCGGCCCTGTTCCATGCGGGCGTTTTCCACAAAGACCCAGGCTGCCAACCGAGCGGCAGGCTCTTCGGGATGAGTTCCCCCGAGGAGAAGAAATGTTCCGCCAGGTTTCTCACCCTGGAGGACATAGACAAAAGAGTCGTTGACCGTTCCCCCAATACCGGGAAAATAATCGCTCAGGCGTTTGACCTCGCTAACAGCCGGACCTAGAACTACAGGTTCCTTGAGATGGCGGCTCTGGAAAAAGCTGATCCCGGCAAACACGAGGAGTACCAGTCCGGGGCCGGCGATAGCGATTTTTCTGAAGATGTGCGATCTCTTCGAAAACATCGATTTCCTCTACTTCAGCCGAAGTAGTCTGAGAAGGAAGGGCAAAAGCACTATAATGTACAATACCTCCTCCTGCCATTTTTTACTTCGGACAAAATTACAGGCCATGAGAAAAGCAATAATCCCTATGAGGAGGTAATAAAGGACAGTGATGATCATTTTTTTATCCGCTCCCTCTGTAGTCTTATCATCACTGTTCTGGAAATTCCTCTGCCATTCATTTTTATCTTATTTTTACAATAACGTCAGAAATCCGAGCTCTTTACTGAAAATCACCATAAGAGTTCCTGCGATCATGATGAGGATGGCCGGAATCAGGGAGTGCTTGAGCATTTGGGAGTAGGACTCTTCCATTCCCACGGTGTCCTTCGTCAAACGTCCAATGATTGCCGTGGGTGGTAATGCGTCTCCCAGCGGCCAGATCACACTCATCCCAGCTAAGGCCACTATGGGATTGAGGCCTATGGTGTTGAAAAGCAGGACCAGTGGAACACCCAGGACAGGAGCGGCGCCCCACATGAGGACAGCCTCGGATACCGGAAGCACCAGGAAAAGAGAGAAAAACACGATCGTTACGGGCAGAGTGACGAACGTGATGGCGATAAGCCCCCGTACTCCGGTCAGCGTCATGATCTGGACCAAGATCCCGACACACGTGAGAGTGCCGATCAGAGGCAGAAGCTGATGCACGGTATCCCTAGCGATAAGAAAAAGATTGAGTTTTATAGGCGAGAGTCCAAAAGACACTAAAGCTGCGGCGATAAACATCAGGGGTAATCCGATCACAGGGAGTGAATGGGGCCAAATCCTCCCCATAAGCACGAGAGCAAAGAACACAAGAAATGGCAAGATGACTTTAAACCAATTCATCCGGAGCGGGGCCTCTGGAAGTTCTTCCAGGGCCTTTTCAAGGTCAACAGGTTTTGCCCGCCAGCCAAGGAAAAAGATCGTCAGCAAAGAGAGGACAACACAGGGGACAAGGAGGGGAAGAAAAAATCCTACGTAGGGCATGTTCACGCCCGCCGCTGTCAGCATAGCCCATAGGCTGACAGGGGGAGCTGCAGCGCTCAATCCCGCAATAATAAAAATGATGGCAGCTGTTTTCGCCTTGGAGAGGCCCATGTATCCCAAAACGACGGCGATCATTCCACCGGTAATCAACACAGTAACGCTGCCGGCTCCCGTAAGGGCGCCGGGCAAGAGGAGTAGGAACGTAATGAGGACAAAGAGGATCAATTTTTTGTTGGAAAACTTTTGGATGATTCCTCGCACGACGTAGGCAATCCCTCCGGATTCTTTGAGGAGATTCATGAAAAATGTCGCGGTAATAAAAATAAGAATGATGTCCAGATAGGTGAAGGCTCCTTCCGCGATATGACGTGCGGAAATGCCAGTGCCGCCCACCAACCCGCCAACAAGCGCAGAGATGAACATGGAGAGCTCAGTGGAAATCCTCAATAACTTCGCGATGATATAGCTGACCACCATCGCAGCGAGGATGATCTCAATGGAAACAGACATTGCGCAGATTCTCTAATTTAGTTGAATTCGAAATTAAATGCAATACGAACATAGATGTAGGCAATATTTCCAAATCCGTGACAAATGACATCCGAGTGCCCCATTTGGTGATTGCGAAAACACTCACCATCAAAAATGCAGGGACCGTTTGTGTTTATACCAACACGGATTTGGTAATGCTCCCGTGGCCATATTCAACATAAATTTTATGAGTCATTTCATTTTTTCAGCGGATATATGAGGAAAGAAAAAGGCAATCAATTGCGGAATTTTCTTTTTACGGTGACTGAGGCCAAACAGTTGAATGTGGCGAGGGTATCCTTGTTCCTGCAAAGGGTCCGTTCGATAATCAGAACTCCCAAGGGATAATCATCCCAGCGGTACAAGTCTACATGGCTGCTTGATCCAGTGATCAAGGCAAGCTCTTTGGCTCCCTTTTTTATGCGGGGCAATTGCAGACGGTCCAGAATCTCGTTTATGACCGTAATGTTCGTGATATGAAAATACTTGCCGTTTGCATCCATGGACAGGGGTATCCTGGGTTTGGGATCCTCAAAGATATACTGAACGATTTCTCCCGGGGCGTCCTCATCTATGTAGTAATTCAAAGTGAGACCTTTTTTAGGGAAGAGGGCGTATCGCACATCGGAAAGCGTGTACTTCTTGGCGTCACTCTGTTGGAAGTAGATCAATGCCAGGAGCACGAAAAGGAAGAACATCATAGCTCGAAATATGTATCCTGTCCTTTTCTTTATGATGATGACGAGCAGCCATACGGAGGCGATCAGAAGTAACACACTGAGGATGTTGACGAGTGTGAGCTGTGCTAGCAAACCAGGCATTTTGTAGTCTTCCCCATATTAAATCAATTCATACACACAAACGGTTTCACTCCTTTAGTCGATTCTCGGATTAATTTTTTTACTCTTTTTATTTGTCTTCCACGATAGTTGAGGCTTATCCATTTTCATTCAACATTCTACCAGAAAATACCACCTAAAAAAACACTTTTAAGGAGCAAAGCATCGATATTATGTATACTTGTCTACAAAAACACTGTTCAGTTTGTTCGAATCGACGGCCATGATAGTGCCGCATTATATTGCTTAACCTTCATCCTCGATATTATGATTTACATGAAGTGCACGGAAAAAGAACAGCTAGTCCTTAAAGATTTTTCGGAGTTCTTCAAGAAGGTCGAGATTCTTCTCCACAAGAATCAAGGGAATATTTTTTGCATGGGCAATGATGGTGAATCGGTCGTCTTTGTTCCCGTCTTTGCGGACGATGAGAATTTCAGAATTCGGTGCGACTGCATCGATACTCTGTTCATCTGTATTATCGCCCACAGCCGCACCTTGAGCACGCCTCTTCTGGCCTTCGATGTGGGCGCCGATGATCTTGATCCCCTGGGTGTGTGCCTCTTCGATGAGCGCTCCTATTCTGGAGAGCTCATCATCCATAGAGATCCCGGCAGCTCCCATTCCCTTTAAGCTAGTTCCCATCACAATGATCAGAGATTTGTAAGAGGTTCCAGCTTCTTTGGCAGACCTCAGTTCCTCGGCCGTTACCATCGTATTGATCCCATAGGGCTCAGGCTGTTGGTCGAGCTTCATCCTCATAAAAATGACTTTGAGCATCGTTGCCCCGGGACTCTGGCCGCAGGAGGTGATCATAACGGGGAGCTCTGCCTTTGGGATATCCGACTGGAAGGCCGGAACGGACATTCCGAAGCAAACGCAAAGGAACAATATGGTGAATGACAGAAGCATTGTTGTGTAAATTTTCACAGCGCTCTCCTTGTTTTTAAGAATAAATGATTGCCGAATCTTATACTATTCGAATCCTCTTCTGTCGTCAACTTTAAAGACATTGAAGAAAAAATCTCCCGAGGAGATATGCCATGCCCTCCCCCGACTCATAAGGAAAGTGACTCGCTCTTTTTTGCGTCTAATGCCCTTATCACGGAAATGAGGATGCTTGGGTTTGGGGATATTTTATTGAATTGATGAGAATAATAGTGTATCCTAAAGTTTAGGAGAAAAAGTGAGCGATAGGATCGATCGGCGTGAATTTCTGAAAAAAAGCTCCTCAGCAGTGTTGAGTGCAGGAGTACTACTCAAATCTGGATTGAGACTTGGCGCTCAGGGCACTCAGGCGGCAAAGGTTGTCGCAGTCAAACACTCGGAGGTCTTGAAGCCCGAGCGGATGCTGGACGAAGAGATTGTCCGGAGTATGCTGAGGGAAGGGATGCAAAATCTGACAGGTTCGGATAGCCCTTGGGCGCAATTTTTCAAGCCTGAGGATCGGATCGGTCTGAAAATAAATACACTGGGCCGTCCCATGCTTTTTACACATCACGAACTCATAAAGGCCGTAGTGGAAGAGCTGAAAGAATTCGGTATAAAGGCAAACAACATCATTGTCTGGGACCGGTTCGAAAGACACATGACTGATTGTCAGTTCAAATTCAATACCACAGCGGCAGGCGTGCGCTGTTATGGGACAATTCCTTCGGAAGATTCGATCTCGGATCGTCTGGACCGGGATGTTATCTATACGTCGGATAAAGATGATCCCGGAAAAAGAGAAGAAGCGGGCAAGGATTCCTTCTTCTCCAAAATATTCACCCAAGAATGCGACAAAATCATTAACATGCCCATCCTCAAAGACCATGAATTGTGTGGTGTGACCCTTAGCTTGAAAAACCTCGCTTATGGACTCTGCGAGAATAACGCCAGATTTCATGGCCGTGATCATATCGGTCCATTCATCGCTGATCTCTGCGCCCTTCCGGAAGTCCAAAAAAAAGTTGTCCTTCATATCCTCGACGGCTTCGAGGCCTGTTACGAACGTGGCCCAAAGCCCGGAAACCTGAGATCTCTTTTTACGCCCAGGTCAATATGGTTGAGCACTGACCCTGTGGCCATTGATTCGGTAGGCTTAGAAGTCATTCAGACCGAGCGAAAATACAGGGCCCTCAGGACTTTTGAAGAGGAAGGCCGTCCTATCGATCACATCGAGCTGGCCGCAAAAAAAGGCGTGGGGGTGAGCGACCGCGAACAGATCAAACTCGATAAGATCGAACTCGGCTAGGATGATCAAGGGCTCACCGTTCTCTCCATCAGCGGAAGGGATTTAACCTCTTGGCAAAAGGCACAACTTTTTTTAAGTTGAACCTTCAGCTTTTTTTCTCACGGGGATACCGTATGGTCCGTCGGGAAGGACGGCAACCTGCGGCTCGCGGTTAAGACGGCCGTGAAGATGTTCCAGCGCCCAATCGATGGATTGCCCAACAAGTCCCTCTAGATCCGATGTCTTTGATCCGAGGTTTCGTGCATCCGTACCAGGGAGCCATGAGAAAGATCCTCTAGGGATATTCTGTGTACAGTAGATGAGATTTTGAGGAGTTGTCCTGAGAAGCAGTTTGGCCCACATTTGAGCTTCCCACTGCTCGGGCACAAAACTCCAGGAAGGCTCACAGATCATTTGCGAAAATAAACCCGGCCCTTTTTCTTGGAGCAGTCGCAGCATTGCTTTGTAGTTCGGTCCGCCGATAGGATCGCGATCTGAGTGGGGTGCGGCAAGAACGCAGATCGCGCCCGGCTTGACTAACGGTAAACAGACCAGGGCACCCTTTGCGGATTGATAATGATTGACTCCAACATACCCGACGTGCGTGAGGATTAAGTCGTACGATCGAGTGATGGCGATCGCCGCATACGACCGGAGCTTTTCCACGGCTTTTTCATGAGTCTTTACAAGGTCTCCTGCAAATACACCCGTTAATTTGTAGTTTGCGTCCAAGGTAACGTTGACGATCATATCACAGCCCGCCATCTTGGCAACGGCGAGGGTTTCTTCGTGGACCGGGTTGCCATCGAGAACCAGATCCCTGGCACACGGAGAGGCTAGGATTGGACCGCTGTGGAGAATATGGGTGGAATGTTCGGCGAGCAATCCGGGGCAGATCGCCTTTCGACCTCCACTGGCGCCTGCCATAAAGTGGCTTTCCACAAGGCCCGTGAGGATTCGGATATCCCCCTCCATGTATAAACGGTTGATGTGTATTTTGCCCCCGATTGCAGTCTTCCCTATACAGATCAAACCTTTTGGGTCTCGAGAATCGTGCTGGATGATTTGAATCCCCAATGCAAATATCCGTGGATCGAGGAGGTGGTGAAGCTCTTGTTCCGTCATCGGACGATGTGTCCCTGTCGCCACAAGAATCCGAACCCGAGAGGTGGGAAGTCCCGCTTCTTCCATGGCCTCTACGATAGGATACAGAATGCCCTCCTCTCCGGTGTAAGGAACCGGGCGAGTGTTGTCTGAGATGACGATGACCGCCTTTGCGTTGGGATTGGCCAAAAGCTTTTCCTGAACGATCTTTTTGAGTGGAGGACAATCGGTAGGGTTATTCAATGCATCCCGAATACTCTGCTTGGGATTAGCCAGAAGCGATACCTTCCTCATGCGGAAAATATGCGCGTGGTCGGGCACCTTCACTCGAAACTGCAGCCGGCCGAGATCAAAAAGGACCTCTTTTTTTGGCTTTTCACTTCTAGCATTCCACATTTGGACACATCCTCTCTGTGATTTTTTCCACTATACCATGGATTCGTAAAGCATGAAACATGCCTCCCAGCATTCGGATGCATTGGGAGAGTTTATAACTGAAAGTAATAAAAAAAGAGAAGCATCCTTATTTCCGTGATGCCCTCAAGTCAAATGATAATAGCAGGAGCGAGTCACAGTCCATATTCGTCGAAGACCCCCCCCCACCCGCCACCATCCCGACTCATAAGGACAATGACTCCCTCTTTTTTACGTCTAATGCCCTTATCACAGAAATAAGGATGCCATCCAAAAAAAGGGGGGATTTGCAAAAAATATTACAGGGCGTTATAAAAGAGCAAGAGTGAAACCACAGGAA
>CAYOSH010000003.1:0-179428 GCA_964406575.1 uncultured Eubacteriales bacterium
AAAGAAAAATTTTTAACCATTTCATTCTGACCTCTGAGTATTACGTTGCCCTCATTAAATAAAAAATTTCCGCATCATGTCAATGAGAAAAATAAGTAGGGTCCATTTCCCGAATGGACCGAGCCGATGTAGAGGCAGTTCCCCAAGCGGACCGTTTGGAAAACGGTCCCATCACACTATGAAGGATAAATCATCTGCCCGTCGATTCCCACCTTGACCTTTTTCACACGGATATTCGTCTCTGATAGCTCCACAGCTCTATCCACGATGTGTTCCAATCCAGAACAACAGGGAACGACCATCGTTGCCACAGTCAGGGAATATATTGTGTTGTTTTTAAGGATCTCGGCCAGCTTCTCGATATAGTTGGATGTGTCGTCCAGTTTGGGGCAGGCGATGATCAGCTTCTTCCCTTTCAGAAGGTCTTGATGGAAACTGCCAATGGAAAAGGCTGTGCAATCCGCTGCGATAAGGAGATCGCTGTTGTTGAAATACGGCGCAAAGGGTGAGACGAGGTGGAGCTGAATGGGCCACTGGGTCAGTTCGGAGGTTGCCGAGACTGTTTGTTGGGCCTGAATTTCTCCATTCCTGTGGATCTCCCGAGCCAAACTCCCCGGACATCCTCCCATACCCACATGAGGTGCGCGCGCATTACTGCCTGAATGTGCAGATGCCTCTGGCTGGTCTTGATCACATCCGATGCCGTGCACATGCGCTGCTGCTTCCTTGCTTCTTGTCTTCAAGACATGCTCGTATGTGGACTTCGGGTCGTATTTTTCACTTTCTCTTTCGATGATCTTAAGAGCGTCAGTGGGGCAAACATCCAAACACGCACCCATTCCATCGCAGAAAATCTCTTTCGCCAAAACAGCCTTGCCTTCATTATCCAGGACGAGTGCACCCTCTGCACAGGCCTCTGTACACAGGCCGCACCCATCACACAAGTCCCGGTCTATCTCGATGATCTTTCGTTTGGCCATGTTTTTTGTCTCCTTAAATTAGAATACTTCTTCAAGGATAACTCATAATCGATGGGGATTCCTTGACTTAAGTCAAGAATTTGGAAATGACTATCTTGGACGGGGAATAGAGGATATTTCTTGTTATGTCCTATAGGATCTCTTCCAGCTCATCCTTCAGGCGCGGACAGTCCACGATATGAATGCTCTGCCCTTCCACGGCAATGAGTCCCTCCTCCTGGAGTTGTTTCAGATTCCTTGAGAGTGTCTCGCTGATCGTACCCAGGAGCTTGGCAAGCTCACCTTTCTTCATGGGTAATTTGATTGAGCAGGAGACATTGCCTCCGCAGTTTGTGATCAGGTACTGGATCAGCCTCTGTCGTACAGTTCTCATTTCCAAGGCCTCGATCCGATTATTCAGCACCACACACTTTTTTGCGAGTAAACGAAGAAAGAATTTTCCGATAGCCGGGTCTTTTTCCAATCTCTGAAAAAAAGAAGTCTTTTCAAAAAACACAGCCCGAGAATCCTTGACAGCCTGAGCATAGGAGGGGAATTTGTCCTGCACAAAGACAATGGCCTCCCCAAAAAAATCACCCGGATTCAGCCGGACGACTTCCAGTTCTTTCCCCTGTTCGTCCATTTTGAAGACCCGGATCTCACCCGCTTGGAGATAAAAAAAGCCGTTCGCTGGATCATCGGCATGGAATAAAAACTCATCTTTTCTAAATGTCTTGCTCTTGCCTATTTCCAAGATCCTCTTTTCCAAACTCCTCATCAGGCTCAGTCCTTCAATCGAATTATACACAAATCAAAAAGCATGCCAAGCCGAATGCCGTTTTTGCAGTCATTCATTTACTCCCATTGATAGGATATCTTATCCATTTGAGGAGGTCTTCACGGTGAAAAGTGCTGATGCCGGAATGACTTGATCGGGAAGTTCCGGGCCTGAATACTCCAGTAAGAGATCCAGGCCGCCGCTTCGCTGGAAGAATTCCACGGCAATGGGGTGAGCGCCCGCTTCAAGCGCGATGCGTCCCACAACTGCCTTGGCTCCATGCAGGCCATCGTTATCTACGACGAGCTCATTACCGATGAACAAACGGCTTCCATCATCGGACGTCAGAGCGAATCTATACACTCCGCGCTTTTTCACAGTAACATACCCTTTGTATGTAAACGCAAAATTCTCCATGCTCTTCCTTGGGTTGAGATCAAACTGGCGGATGTGTCCTGATGCTATAGGGACGAGGGAGGAAAAATCAGGCATTTTTGCCCACTCTCCCTCGTAATAGGCATATTCAAGGCCCTGAGTGAGTTTGAGTTTTTGTTCCGATCGTCGTGGGATCACCTTTTGGTAGGACTTCTCAGATTGAGGGCTTATAGCCTGCCCGTCACGGAATATGCGGCATTTGACATTGGTCGTCTCTCTCAACGAAATGGGATTTAGGTATTGAGGCGAATCCTTATTCGGATCTTTTCCATCCAGAGTGTATCGAATCTCCACGTTTTCCAGATTGCTTGTGAGGAAGACGTCCATGCCGTCACAAAAGATATCGCTCTCCGCCATAATTTTGGGAGATCGAACCACTTCTGGCTCGCCAGCGAAGGCGCAACAGATCACAGTTACGATGGGATCGGGTGCTTTTCCAGGCAAAGAGATTACAGTTGAATCCGGGTAAAGCGTTGTCTCCAGTTCTGTGTCGGGTGCATCTAAAAGATAGGCTGATTCGACCGGTGTGATCAATCCGGGGACAACGAGTTTTCCCTCTGTTGGCCAATCAAACACGTGGAAGTACAATTTGTTTTGCTTGGTGGTCGACCGTCCCCATTCCAAGCTCTCGAACTCGCTCGCTTTCGTCCCATAAATGCTCTCCCCGTTGACACTCAGCCATTTGCCCATGGATTGCAGCCGCTCAACGCTCGGTTGAGGGAACAGTCCTTCGGCTGTGGGACCCACATTCAGCAGAAAATTCCCCCCCTTGCTGGCGATATCCACAAGTTTCCTGATCAAGTCTTCTTCAGACTTCCAGTTGTTGTCATTTTTATTGAAACCCCAATGGTCGTTCATGGTCATACATGTTTCCCAATCATAATCGAGCCCCGTGGTAGGGATCTCCTGTTCCGGAGTCCCAAAATCTCCCACCGATGTCTCTGGATCGTAAGTTCCGGCCATCCCTGCACGGCCCTTCCCCACTCTGTTATTGACAATGATTCCGGGCTGGAAGGAGCGAACATGGGCGTAGAGGTCTCTCCCCCGCTCTTCCTCCCAAGTGTATTCCCACTCTCCATCGAACCACAAGACTCCGAGCTCACCATAATTTGTGAGCAATTCCGCGATCTGCTTCTTCATATAATCCACATACGTCTCAAAGTCCGCACCCTCAGAGGAGCGGGCCTCCCAGCTGCGGCGCGGAAGATAATCCGGATGGTGCCAATCCATGATCGAATGGTAGAAGCACATCTTGAGTCCTTGTCTCCGGCACTCTTCGGCAAGCTCCTTTAAAACATCCCGCTTGAACGGGGTGGCATCGATCACATCGTAATCTGTGTATTTCGAATCGAAAAGACAGAATCCATCGTGATGCTTGCTCGTGATCACGATGTATTTCATGCCGGCATCTTTGGCATATTTCACCCATTGTGCAGCGCTAAATGCGGTAGGATTGAATTGGAATGCGAATTGCTCATACTGCTCGACAGGAATTTGAGCTGTTGTCAGGATCCATTCCGCGTGGTTTGTCTCCCCTTTCCATTCCCCTGCCGGAACCGCGTACAATCCCCAATGGATGAACAACCCAAAGCGGGCCTCCCTCCACCATTTCATGCGCCTATCTTTCTGTTCTTTTGTTTCAACAAAATCCTGTTGTTGCACACCCGGTTCAACCTTTTCTTTATCTGCCTTTTGACAAGAAAAAAAACACAAAATCAACGCCAATCCCAAAAAAAGAAGGACCGCTTTCAGTGAATTTTTTTCCTTGATCATCTTCCCTCCATTAATGACGAGCTGAATCATTCTCGAGTCGATCGAGAGGTCAGGTTTTGTGTTTTTTTAAGTAGGCTCTCCAGGTGATAGCCCATTTTTTAGGATCATCCAGCGTGCTCGTGTCGATCTTGTGGACGACGCTGTTGTAAGGAGCCTTTTTCACTTTGTCCGGATTCTCGTAGGCTTCCTCGACGACTCTTTCCAATCCTGAAATATATTCATCCAGTTCATCCTTGGAATAGGATTCTGTCGGTTCGACGGTGAACGGTTCGGGCACGACGAACGGATGATGGCTCGTCCAGAGATGAAAACTAAAATCTGCCATACGGCAGATCACATCCTCAGTGGTGACACCCGTCTCCTCCATCAATCTCTTCCAACTGTATCGGACTTGCTCGATCCGGTGGTGGCCCTCAGCATAGGGTGCACTCGCACCCCTGAGGCCCTTGATTTTCTTCAGCACATAGTTGTTGTTGAGAACAGCCACACGAGCAGCCTCTTTAAGGCCATCAGAACCCAAACTCATGATCCAGGCATAGGCGCGCAAAACAGCAGGGAAAACTCCAAAGTAGGCTCTCACTTTGCCTATTGTGTTGGGTAACTCAAAGTTCACAGAATAGTTCTTGCCATTGGACTCCACTATGGGAACAGGCAGGTAATTTTTGAGTTTGCCCTTCACACCGAGCGCTCCGACTGCAGGGCCACCACATCCATGAGGGGATGAGAAAGTTTTGTGAAGATTAAAAAAACACATGTCAAAATCAGCCTCCCGCGCTCTCGTAATGCCCAGGATTCCGTTGGCATTGGCCTGATCATAGCCACAGAGCCCCCCAACTTCATGAACGAGTTTTGTGAACAGATCAATCTTGGGATTAAAGATCCCTGTGTCTTCAGGATTAGTGATCAATAATCCTGCCGTACGTTCAGAGAGAGCCTTTTTCAAAGCCTCCACGTCGGGCAGTCCATCCTCATCAGGATAAAGAGTGATCATTTTGAACCCTTTAACAGCTGCCGCGGCTGCGTCTGATGGATGTGAAAATATCGTCGTGATGATCTCATCCCTTTCGCGAGCTTCTCCTCTCGACTCGTGATAGGCGTAAATGATCGAAGCCATAGCCAGAATAGCTGCAGATCCCCCTCCAGGCTGAAAAGTAAACTGAGCCAGACCTGAGATCTCTCTCAGAAACGTGTCCACTTTATAAATGATCTCCAGAGCTCCCTGGACAGTTTCCTTATCCTGCCAGGGGTGAAGATCTGCGACTTCAGGCATTCGCACGAAGACCTCGTTGATCTTGGGACTGTACTTCATCGTGCAGGTTCCCTGCCCTATGTCGACATTCAGGTCTGCACCCAGGCAGTGTTGGGAAAGCCGGAGAAAATGCTTGAGCACGCGCATCTGAGAAATTTCAGGCAGAGCTGGAGCTTTTATGCGCCTCAAGTTCGCTGGCAAAGCGGACACGCCATCACCGATTTGATCTTCGATCTCCTTTTCTGCATCAGGAACTTCGATACCTCTCTCCCCTTTGGTGTGCAGCTCAAAAATAATCGGTTCATCCCACTTCGCCTGATGAAAATTCCTGACTTTATCCGTATTTCTGTGCGCTGTTGTGTTATCTTCAACCATATTCCTATCCTTTCTTTACAACACTCGATATGTCCTCTGTGTTCACGCTCTCATGGATTGACCGGACCAAATGGTCCAGATCTTCCTTTGTGTGGATTTCTGTGACACAGTAGAGTGCACTCTCTCCCAGCTCGGGAAATTCCGCTTTAAGGGATATTCCGCCAAAAATATTCTTGGAGAGCAGAGCCTCATTGATTTCTTCGACTGTCTTCCCCGTTCCATTAAAATCAACCACAAATTCCTTGAAATGCGGGGAGTCAAAATACGGCGCTCTTACGCCTTTGATCTCAGAGAGGTTTTTCATGGCATATTGAGACTTTTGCAAAATGACTCTGTCGAGCTTCTGGATCCCATACGGACCCAAAAGAGAGAGATACACAGCGGCTGTGATGCCCCAGAGAGCCGCATGCGTGCCCACAAATTCCTTGCCCTCCTCTCTCTCGGCAAATGACGTCCTCTCATAAGCCACATCGCCAAAACCGTATTCTCCGTCTACAGCGGTTTTGGTTATCCCAAAAAGGCGCGATGGATATTCCATGACATATTTTTCCTCATCCCGTGTGGCGATGAATCCTCCGAGCCCGCCGCCAAAATACATGTGAACACCCAATCCTTGAATATCTCCACAGACGATATCCGCTCCATACTGGCTGGGGGGACGGATAACGCCCAAAGAAATGGGGTCGACCCCCACAAGACAAAGAGCTCCATGACTATGTGAAATCTCTGAAATGAGTTCTCCCTGGTGCTCGATAAATCCGAGAAAGGAAGGATTTTCAAAATAGATACCCGCTGTTTTTGAGGACATCTTTGATCTGAGGTCATCAAGATCCA
This sequence comes from uncultured Eubacteriales bacterium, assembly GCA_964406575.1. GTDB lineage: Bacteria > Acidobacteriota > Aminicenantia > Aminicenantales > Aminicenantaceae > WTAW01. Next base: position 6,404 of record CAYOSH010000003.1, read on the forward strand.
TCACACCATTCCGGGGGTCATGTTTGACTAGTTCGACAGCCATCACAGGATGACAATAATTCCGTATGGCCATCAATCTTTCCGGAGAGACAGTGTCCGATACAAGCGCTTCTTTGCGTCCGGTGATCCGTCCCGCCATCCGTATAGACGTGCTCACAGCTTGGCACCAGTCATAGGTTGGCACATTCACCACATCCATATCCAGAAGCTCCGCCATCACGCTTTCATACTCAAAAAGAGCCTGAAATCGCCCATGGTCTTCATAAGGCTCTCCCGCATAGGCGGTTAAAAATTCCGACCGTTGGTTGATCTCATCACAAATAGCGGGTACGTAGTGCTGCCAGCACCCTCCTCCAAGAAAGTTGAGATAGTCCTTGCAAGAGATGTTTTTGAAAAGGATCTTCTCCACATGACGTTTGAGTGCATACTCTGAAGATAGAGCATCAGGCAAATTTAGCTTTTCATGAAACCGGAGATGTCCAGGAATATCATCATATAACTCTTCGATATCCTTTATGCCAATTTCTTTCATCATTTTTGCTTTGATTTCTGGAGCCGAATTCGGGATATAAGGATGAATGCCTTTTTCTTTCTCACTCATTTTCTATCTCCTTCTCTGAGATCACCCATTTATAAGTCATTAAAATTTGTTTCAGCGCAACAATAAGCAGCTGACAGAATCATGCAATCCCACCGCCGTCGACAACAAGGATAGAACCCGTAACCCAGCTTGACAGATCACAGGCAAAATACAGCACTGCGTTGGCAATATCCCGGGGCAGGCCCACACGCTGAAGAGGGCGATTTGCGGCAATTTGCATAAAATCCTGTTCCGGCAATCCAAGTTGGACGGCCTCTTCATGAAGCAATTGCGTATCCGTATCGCCAGGGCAGACACAATTCACCCGAATTCCCTGTTTTCCGTGATCGATGGCCATCGCTCGTGTGAGATTGACCACGCCGCCCTTTGCGGCGCAATAGGCAGCAGCCTTTCCTCCCCCTTTAAGTCCCCACCCTGAGCCCGCGTTGATAATGCTTCCCCGCCCGCTTTTCTCCATGAGAGGTATCACATAGCGCGAAAGCAAGAATATCGCTTTCAGATTCACATCAAGGACCGCATCCCATTCCACTTCACTCAATTCTGTGATACTTTTCCGCCATATAATACCCGCATTGTTGAACAGTATGTCGATCCGACCGAAATCTTTGGTGATGGAATCAACCGTTCGTCGGCAATCCGTATCAGAAGTCACATCACACAGATAAAACTTCACCTCTGCCCCCATCTCTTGGATCTCAGTGACGGCCTCTTTACCCTTCGTCTCGTTGATATCGCAAAGAGCGATCGTTGCACCTGCATCCGCCAAACGTTTGGCAGATGCAAGACCTATCCCAGATGCCCCTCCGGTGATGATGGCGACTTTCCCCTCTAAGCTCATAAATTCTCTGAGTGTTCGGTCTGTGTCCATGTTTATCCTCCTGATCTCAAGGATATGTGTTCTATTTTTTAACAGATAGCCCTGCAGTCTCTCCTCCATCGATCGGGATCGCCTGCCCCGTGATGAATGCAGCCTCATCGGAAGCGAGAAAAACAAACAATCCCGCCACTTCCTCGGGTAAGGCATGACGCTTGAGGGGGATGCCCTCATTGAGTTTATCCAGCATCTCAGGCGTGTATTCGGCTTTCTGCATGGGTGTTAAAACATAGCCAGGACAGATGGCATTCACCCGTAACCAGGGAGCGAACTCTAAAGCTAGAGTTTTGGCTAAGAGAATAACACCTGCTTTGGACGCATTGTAATCGGCATATAAAGGATGGCCCTCCAGCCCATTTGTCGATGCCGTAAAGAGCACAACGCCGGACTTTTGGAGTTTCATCCGTTTTATGCTTTCTTTGGCGCAGAGGAAAGCGCCGTCCAGGTTAACCCGGAGAACCCTAGCCCACTGCTCATAATCCGTATCAAGAAAAGGACTGCAGACGCTGATCCCGGCGTTCGCGATGAGGACATCGATGTCTCCTAAAATCTCATCAACCCGCTGGAATGCCTTTTGGACCTCATCTGGATGACTGACATCACAATGGGCCCCATTAAACTTCGGATTTTCAGCCAACACCTCCTTGAGAAGCTTCTTATTCCAGTCCAGGATCATGACCGAGGCTCCCTCTTCACAAAACCTTTTGGCTGTTGCCAGGCCGATACCACTGGCGCCCCCAGTGATCACGATTCTTTTATTCTCAAGGTCTTTGTATTTCCCCATTTCTCTCTCCTCTTGAGTTCAACTAATATATTATAAATCTACATCCCACGCAAACGCCATGCGTGTTATCTGAATATTTCTGAACTTGTGATGTTTGGTACGCTGTATAGCATCTTTGAACAATCCAATTTTGTGATAGAAAAAATTAGGCATTTGAATTTTATGGGAGGTGATACTATTCTATAAATACGCATCGGAATCTGAGATGAAAGACCTGAGTGAGAAATTTCATTTTCGGGAGATCCATCCACGGCTTTTTATCGGCACGACAAGCGACAGATACGCAGGTTGGATTGGCCAGATTTACTCCAAAGATAAATATAAAGGGAAGATAATCCGAAGGTCAACCACGGTTGGGGGAAAAGTCTTCACAGAGGAAGTCCTTCCAGTAGACAGCGTTGTGGAATATTATGACCATTTTTCTGTTCTTGAGATCGATTTTACTTTCTATCGGCCGCTGGCCGACCGCAAGGGCAAGCCAAGTCAGAGCCTTCATGTTCTCCGCCAATACCAGAAACACTTGACAGAGAACGATCGGGTGATCCTCAAGGTGCCCCAGACTGTTTTTGCGAAAACACTCCGACGGGGCAAAACACACGTGGAAAACGCCGATTACCTCAATCCCGAATTGTTCACCACAGGCTTCTACGATCCTGCGACCTCACTGCTGGAGACATCCTTGAGCGGGATGATCTTCGAGCAAGAATACCAGAGAAAGAGCGAATCATCGACCTCAGAAAACCTGGCCTCAGAACTGGATGAGTTTTTCAGCTCCATTCCCAAAGACGATCGATACCACGTGGAAATCAGGACAGGACGCCTCCTTGCCCAGCCGCTTTTTGATGTTCTACAAAAACATGGCGTGGGACTGGTGTTGTCCCATTGGACATGGCTGCCCCCGCTCAGCGACCAGCTCAAGAAAGCTCAAGGCGCTCATTTTAGCAGCAGCAACTCTCTGCTCATCCGCCTTTTAACCCCCAGAGCAAAGGCTTACGCCGAGACCTATGCAGCAGCTTTTCCATTTAATGCAATGGTTGAAGGAATGTTGCACCCAAGCAGCGTTCAGGATACAGTGACAGTCGTGAGGGCAGCGCTCAAGGATGGCCGGTGGGTCTATCTCCTCATCAACAACCGAGCTGGGGGCAACGCTCCCCTTATCGCTGCTGAGGTTGTCGAACACCTGGACCTGTGATCAGTTTGTGTCCTGCCACGTGCATGAGACGTTACAGGAAATTCAATTCTATAAAAAGCCTTCAAACAAGAGCTCTTTAAAGAGTGGTTGGATTCACTTAAAAAACAAAGTTCTACGACTTTTCATGATTGAGGAGCCAGACCTTTCTCCATAGACCTCCGCCAAATCCCACAAGATCGCCATCCGCACCGATCACCCGATGACATGGAATGATAATGGCAATGTTGTTCTTCCCGTTTGCACCTCCAACAGCCCGGACAGCTTTTTCATTCCCAATAGCGACGGCCACATCTTTATAGGAAGCCGTTTTTCCAAATGGTATTTTCCTCAGCTCTGACCAGACCTTTTTCTGGAAATCTGTACCCTCCAGTTGGAGTGCTAAAGAAAAGGTTCTTCGTTTTCCCTTGAAGTACTCATCCAACTGCTTCCGGCATTCTTGGATGATGGGGGGAAGGTTTTTGTCATCTCTGATATTTCTCTTTTCAGAGAAGTTGACTCTGGTTATGGCCTCTTCCGTGCCCTCGATCTCAAGCATGCCGACTTTTGAATCATAAGTGGTCGTGAATTTTTTCATTGTCGGCCCTATCCTTTTAGTTTAGCAGAAATAGCAAAAAAAGTGTCCCCCTCGTTTTAGGATTCAAGACTTTCCACAATACAGAATGCCTTGAGTACTCAACTGCGCTTTTCTATTTTTCCATGCCGGGAAAAATAGACAGCATTTTATTTGGAAAATCACTAATCGGAGTACTCGATAACGCTGATAATAATTCATGTCCCAACGGCTTTGGCGACGACAACGGCAACACTCCCCATTTCTATGTTGTACCGCTCGATTTCCTGAAGCTGATGTTTTTTGATAAAGGCCCGTAAACCTCCTTGCTTCAGGAATTGGCGGTTGTTCCTGAAGTGCTCACCGCCTGCTGTCCTCTCGATCAAATAGGCGAACATCGCGCCAATCCTGGCATTTCTGTTCCATGGATTCTCGAAATCCACAAAAACAATTTTTCCATCAGGGGAAAGTAACCGCTTGGCTTCTTTTATGATCTCATCGCGATTTCCGGATGTTTTTTCGTGTAGCGCAAAAGAGACGAGAATGCCTTTAAACGATTTATCTTTGAATGAGATATGAGCAGCATCGGCACAGATGAAAGAACGCTGAGGATACTTTAAAGCCGCGTAGCCCACCATCATCCGATCGATATCAAGGCCAAAGATCTCTTGATGATTTTTCCCCAATATGTGGCATTGGGTCCCTGTGCCACAACAGATATCCAGTGCTGGGAAAAGGTCATTCTTTTGGAAACAGTAGGCAACTCTGCCTTTTATGCCTTTGATGGCTGGCTCTATGAACCAGTCGTACATCCGTCCAGAAATAAAAAATCTCATCTTAGTAAAAAAAACGCTCTTCTCCCTTTCTGGAGAAATGGACATCTTCCTCTTGAAGAAGCACTTCTCCGTAGATCCTTTTCAGAGTCTTCCCTAATTCTCGCCACGTATAGTGCTCTTTGAGATTTTTGAACGCGGCTTGAGACATCTTCTTGCGCAGAGCGCTTTTCGTGCAGAGTTTTTCAAGAGCTCCAACCAGATCCCGGACACATTGATCAGGATTCTCTGGTTTCACGCGAATTCCCCACTTTTCTTGAACATGCATGGCAGGTCCACCAGCATCAAGACAAACCACAGGCAGCCCCGCAGACATCGCCAAAACCGTAAAAAAGCCACTCCTGTCCAGAAATCCTGAAGACAGGAAAACATCGCTATCCTGCATCCTTTCATGAAGGGCTTTGCGCTCTATCCAGGGATGAATCCTGACTCTCGATTCGAGCTTATGGTCTCCAATCAATCGCTCGAGAGTCTTTTGTTCCGGACCTTCACCAAATATCACAAAATCAGATTCGGGAAATCTATCGGAAAAATGAGCATAGGCTTTAATAGAGAGGCTGAATCCATTGTTTTTATGAAGACATCCTGCCGATATTATCCGAAAAGTGTCCTGATTCCTGGGCTTTTTAGGATCCGGTTTTATAGGATTAGAGGCAACTCCCGAAAGCGGAAAAAAATGGATCTTCCGGACATCTGTTCTGGGAAACCTCATCCACGTCTCCTGGTTGCAGACAAGTATGGACTGAGCGTTCTTCTCCCCCTCCCGTCTCGCATAATGTTTTCGGCCAAACCATCGCCCGAACAAACGCCATTTTTCTTTCCATCGTTCAAACACAGAATATTCACCACGTAATCCTCTGGGAATCCTCTCCCCTCCCCCTAAAGGCCCCCAAATAAACGGTATTTTTAAATACGCTCCGACAAAACTGGGGATCCAATCGAACTCTGGTGTCAGATGGTGAACGGCATCGAAGTGGATCTCCCTGTGCAGAGAGCGAGCGTATTTCCAAGCCTTTCTTTGCCAGAGGAACAAACAGAACCGCCGATCGAATGATGTCTTTCGGAGAGATCGCCAGCATCTGGGCAAACTGATAAAATGGATATTCACCTTGGGGAGAGCCCCAGCAGACAATGCCTCCAAAACGTCATCACTGTTTTTGCTATGCGTGATCACCCAAATATCATAAAAGCGCCTGAGTCTATCCACCAGATTCCAGGCCAGAATACCCCTGTCGGGGCCCATAAAAGTCAATTCTTTCGGATGAAAAGCGTAAGCAGAGATGAGAATTTTGAGTTTATCCATGGCTTGAGGATCTTCCCGAACTATCCTATCTTCAACTGCGCTCGGCCTGCAAAATTTTATCTCTCGGATCGAGCAATCCTTTAGTCGATTCAGAAAGAGTGAGAAAGGTAGGATAATGATTCAAGCAAAAAGTGTCAAATTCATGACAATAAACATATGTTCTTCGCTATGGTTGTCCAAATCCGATCACAGCTGTTCAGGCGGCAACAATAACCTCATATCCCTCCTTGACAGGATCGGTCTTATAAAACGGCATGAACTTGATAAGCTGTTCCTGGTAATAGAGACTTTTTTCGTTGGCTATAGCATCTTCCTTGTTTTCCCACATGGTTATGGAATGGCCCTTACCCGTCTCTCGATCAAGACAGAAATAAATTTTTTCGAATCCTTTCTGCGATTTAGCTGCTGGGACAACGCTCTCTTCATAGATTTTGATAACATGATCTATATATTCAGTTTTGACTTGGATTGAAGTAATACGCGCGAACATAAGTTTCCCTCCTTCTTATTTCCAATCCCCAGATTCATTCATTTTAAAAAAATCCCAGCTCTCGGAATACGCGTTGATCTAAATAAAATAAATACCCTTCGAGCTTTTGACTGTTCCCTCAGTGAAATTATGATGATTTAACTAGTGATATCATAATAAGTTAACGCCAAAAATGCAATGAATTCAACCACTATCTTTTGTTCATTAGGCTTGAGGCCTGTTTTAAGACTCTGAGTGCGTTCATAGTAATCCACTTGCTGGGTCTATCCTTGCGCTCGATGTTGACCTGAAAACGGCCGTTGTAGGTGTTCTCGAGAACCCAGCGCCCGTTTTCGTTTTGTTTGGATAGCATCAGATCCATGGCCTCTCCTGTTTTCAGAGATCTCAGAAAATGCTTTGAGCGCCTTGACTATGGTCAAAAAACAGGTGTGCCTTCCCCAACAAGGTTCTCTTTTTTCAAAGGGCCATCCTTTAGGCCTGCAGTCCACACCATCATCAAACCGAGTGTATTTACCGATCCAATCGATGCTCCGCTGGACTCTGGGATCATCGCAATAACCGAAACGGATCAAACTCCAGACCATGTTTCCTGTGAGACACGGAATAACACCGCTGTGGAAGCCCCCTCCTTTTTTCGTACCTTTGTAGGCAAACCCACTGCTGTTCCGGTCCTGGGACATTTCGAGAACAAATTCGCACGTCCTTTGAATCCTCCGATCATTCCCGTCCGCTCCCAATTCTGCAAGAATGATCATCTGCCATACAGTCCCCTTGAATTTCGTCCGTCCATAAAAATCTTCTGCGCTCTCCCAGTACTCCCCTTCCTTCTGTTTGCTCAAGATCTTGGGAACCACTCCTTTATCCATGATATCCTGCCTGGCTTTTGTGAGTTCAGGATCATCTGGAGGTCTTTCAAGGATATCTCTCAGAGTGAAAAACCGAACAGAAGGGTTGTCCTCCTCGAGCAACCATTCTGTTGGGTCAGCCTTGAGAACGCTTTTCCATTCTCTCATTTTTGGAATATACCTCTTGCCCGACAATATTCCCCGAAAATTTTTATGCACACTTCACAGAAAAAATGTCGTGTTCACGATCTGAGACTGCAGCATGTATGAGGTGTCGGTAATCATTTTGAACAAATCATATTAACATATTCCTATGAGTCATGATAAGATCATAAAAGAAAGGCAAGCATTGCTAAATCCGTGATGAGTGACGTCCGAGTGTCTCAATATTGTGATAAGTCTTAATACGAACACAGATTTGGGGATGCTCACGAAAAGAACGGTGAGAGACTGGAGGAAGAATTGATCAAAAAGGCTTACATTTCAGTTGTGCTGGTGTTTATTGCGTTGACTTCACTCGTTTCCGCTTCTGATGAGCCCCTCTGTGATCAGATCGCAAATTATACGATGGATGTCAAACTCAACACAGAGAGTCAGACGATATCCGCCACAGAGCTCCTATCGTGGACCAACACCTCTGATTATCCTACGGACGAACTTTGGTTCCATCTCTATTGGAACGGGTTCCAGAACAACATGAGCGATTTCCTCCAGGAGGGGACGGAGAGATGGAGCCGGATCTTCAGGACAAACAAAAAAGACGATTGGGGATTCATCCTCATCAACGCGATCAAGATGATCGAGGGGGAGAACGCGGGTGAATATGACTTGATACACACCCAAGAATTTCGCCATCCCGACAATGATAATCTGGATGACCGAACCGTTATGTCGGTGAGGCTTCCCCAGCCCGTGGAGCCGGGCCAGACCATTGTCCTCCATATCGATTTTTTTGCGAAGGTCCCCCGCCCCATTCACAGGACGGGTGTTTACCGGGACAGTTATTTTATTGCACAGTGGTTCCCGAAAATCGGTGTCTTCGAGGATGGGCAATGGAATTGCCACCAGTTCCATGCATCCAGCAATTTTTATGCGGATTACGGCACATACGACATACACATCACAGTGCCCTCGCATTTTATCATCGGGGCCACAGGTGAACACTTGGAAAAGACGGATAATCCAAATGGAACGACGACCCACCGGTTTTTCCAGCACAGCGTGCATGATTTTGCATGGACAACCAGTCCTCATTACCTTGAATTCAAGGAAGATTTTATGTTTTTGCCTGGAAAACGAGTGGAGATCACTCTTCTGTTACAACCCTACCACAGGAATCAGAAAGATCGATACATGAACGCTATCAGACACTCTATCAAATTGTGCAGTCAATGGTACGGGGATTATCCTTACACAACCGTGACTTGTGTCGACCCCGCCTATAACAACCGATGCGGCGGGATGGAGTATCCGACCCTCATCACTGGAGGAACATATTTCCTCACACGAGATCGGATCCCTAGTCCGGAAGGAGTCACAATTCACGAATTCGGCCATGGCTATTTTTATGGACTTGTGGGCACTAATGAGTTCGAGGATGCCTGGATGGATGAGGGCTTCACTTCATTTCTCGACTCGGAGGTGTATTACGCTGCCTATGAGCCGCCGCTCTTTTCAAAAACCTATTTCGGGATCCCCGTGACCTTTAAAGACATCGTTATTCCCATAGAATCATCGGGGATATCCAGGCATCGGCAGACATCCGATATGGATATTATGCAAAACTTCACATGGAACTTCATGAGCCAGGGAAGTTATGGAGCAAACTCTTACGCCAAAGCTGAGTTGATGCTGCGCTCCCTCAAAAGATACATGGGCCAAGAGCTTTTTGCTGAGATGATCAAGGATTATTCTACCCGATACTGGTTCAGCCATCCAAAACCTCAAGATTTTTACACCGTTGTTAATGAGTATGCCGGACAGGATATGAGCTGGTTCTTAGATCAATTTGTGTATGGATCGGGTAAACTGGATTATGCTATCGGTGCCTTAAGAAGCCAGAAGAAACGGATCCCCAAAGGTTGGTTCGACGGAAAATACATCGAATCTGGAAAACATAGGGGTGAAGAGCCCATCTATCATACGGAGGTTCTTGTGCGACGGCTAGGCAAGGTTCAAGTTCCCGTCGATGTCCTTGTTGTTTTTGAGGACGGCAGTGAGATTACAGAGCACTGGGATGGCCAGTACAGATGGAAAAGATTCGAGTATGAGAGCCCTTTAAAAGTGCGGGAAGCTATCGTTGACCCTGATTTTAAGCTGGTGATCGATGTCAAGCGTTCCAACAACAGCAAAACCGTCAAGCCCAATCAATTGGCCCCATGGAAATGGACATCCAATTGGATGCTCTGGCTCCAACATGCTCTCGAATTCTTTTCTACCTACGGTGGATAGTCGCCATCCAAGCGTTTAAGTCGTCAACACGTAGTTAGTCCTCTATTTGTGTTCGCTGAAATGGAGGGCGACTAGACGGTAAATTCCCCCGCTACTGACGCAGACAAACGTCATCTGTTTGATGATCCCAGACACAAGTCACACAATAAACACCTAGGATCAGAAAAACGGGAAGAGTCACACATAACATTTTGTTCGTATTCATGATTCTTTTCATGGTTTTTACTGAAACCCGGCTTCAAAGTCCCAGCTTGTTGTTCGTGTATTTCGAGATGAGTCGCTTGCGCAATTCGCGATACATCTGGACCGTCTTTTCCATGTTCGTCAAGGTGTATTCTGTAAGGAATTCCTTGGCCTCGTCTGGATTTTTTTTGTACATCTCGAGCGCTTTTCTGTCGATCTCCTCGAGGTTTTTAAAAAAATCGGCTTCAAAGGGATCACGGGCTTTCCGAAGATCTTGGATCGCTTCCTGCCATCGCAGATAAAGCAAATTGTCCACAAAATCAACGGCCCATCGCGCTGAATTTTCGCTGAAATTGTCCGGATCATATGTTTGATATAAGGGAGAAATTTTTTGTGTCCCTGCGTAAATGGGGACATACGTACTTGTGTACTGGTTATCCACATAAAACCAATAAATGCCTCCAATGGCTGGGGGCAACCACCCTCTCAATTGAGCGACCATACCGTAGCCTCCCCTGGACACCATCCGGCGCCATGTGATATCCAGGAGTTCTCTCATATCGCGTGTAGGAAAGGGTGTCGTTAAGGGACTCTTTTTGAAGCCCCCATTGCTATCGGGAACCAGCCAGTCTGTGTCTGCCGTCATATCATAGATCGTCCCTTCATAAACAGAACGCTGGAATGCGATCACCTCCTGGACAGAGAGTTTCTTTTCTGGTTTGACAGAGAATGGGTAGATGGAAATATGCTCGAGATACTGGTGGTAGGCATCGTAGCTGCTGAATGGAGATCTTAACTTTTTATCCGGCCATTCCTTGAGTGTGGGTGCATACGTGCTGAAAAACAGCCAGAATCGGCTCAGAGCCCACTCTCTGGGCATGGGGGAATAAACCTCCTGCCAAATAAATGGCGTACCATTTGAAGGATCATACCAGCCATAGTCAATGGCGACCTGTTTATAATTTTTCGATGCCCTGAAGGTGTCCGGATCACTCAGATCAATCTCTTTGATGATACTCCAGTTGGGGACGATGGCGATGTGGTCATCCGGAACCCTCTGTGCTGCCCATATGGCACCCAGTTTGCCACTTCCGGGTTCCCAATTCGGACCTACGCTGAAAACTTCCAACACCCAGGCTTCGTTGGGATCGGCGATGCAGAGTCCCTCTGACTCAGGACCGCATGAAGGGAGAAAACCATATTTCTCGACCAACATTGTGATCAGGTCTATGGCTTCTCTTGCCGTTTTGCATCTCTGGAGGGCGAACAACTGGGCCTGCTCGATGGTCATGATCTGTTTTCCCGAGTCCACATCCACTTTTAACTCATCTCTCTGGCTTAGTGTGCTCTCCCCGATAGCCAATTGATATTCGTTCATTTGTGGATAGCCTGTATGGAAGTAGGAATAGGTCTTTTCGACTTGAGGGATGTATCCCAATACTCTTCCGTATTCCCTTAAGGGCTTTTTTACCTCTTGAAGCCCATAATAAACAGGAGCTTGGTCCCCCTTCTTAAACGTCTGCGCCGGAACGACATGCACACGGCACTCAGGGCAGCAGCCAGTGTGCGAGGTGATCACGGAGCCGTCCACGGATGCCGCTTTTCCAACGACGATATCCGTACAGGCATCTCGAGCGACATTTCTCTTATCCCCATTCGCGGTGAGAAGAACTCCAGCAAAAGCACACAGTACAACAAATCCCGTAAAACTGTATTTCATTCCCCTCATCTTCTTAACTCCTCCCTTCGATTCGCAAGTTGTTGGCTTGGATCGATCATGATGGATTTCTTTTGTATAACATTATAATTTGAAAAGATAAAAATCCATAACTTTGTTGTTACGACTACCCAAAGATATTATAATTAGCAGATCAGACTTTATGAATCAAATTCAACCAGAAGCATCTCTAAGTCGGTGATGGATGACGTCCGAGTGTCCCAATTGGTGATTGTGAAAACACACAATTGGGACACCTAATAAAGCAACTTAGGTTCAAACGATTATGGTTGTGGAGAAGCTTCCAATGAATTTTAAAATCCAATATGGCGAGAATGGCATTATTGTTATTGTGCGATCAGCTTGTGTGGTGAAGAAAGCCATATCACCGATCTGATCATTTGGTACATCACGCATCATAGAATTGGGAACACACATTTATGAATGTGGCAAGGAGTCATTATGGACTATGATTTTGACACAATTATTGAGCGGCGTGGCACATATTCTTCAAAATGGGATCTCGGGGAACTGGCTGTCGGTGTCCCCGATGCCCTGCCCATGTGGGTGGCGGACATGGATTTCGCATCTCCTCCGCCTGTTGTGGAAGCTTTTCGGCGAAGAGTCGATCACGGCATTTTTGGCTATACGGAAAGATCGGATTCCTATTATGCTTCAGTTGCATACTGGATGAAACGCAGGTTCAATTGGGATATCAGGGAGAAAAAGATCGTCTACACTCCTGGCGTGGTCGTTGCATTGAATCTGATCATACAGGCATACACCCGGCCCGGAGATAAAGTCATCATCCAGCAGCCAGTCTATCATCCCTTTTCCTATGCCATCCTGAATAACAAGCGTCAGTTGGTCAACAACCAACTGCGCATCCAAAACGGGCGGTTTGTCATGGACCTTGATCACCTCCAAAAATCCATAGACAAACGAACACGCCTGCTCATTCTCTGCAGCCCTCACAATCCTGTAGGCAGGGTTTGGGAAAGAGAGGAATTGAAACGGTTAGCTGAGATCTGTCTTGAAAACAACATCATTCTTGTCTCGGACGAGATCCATGCAGACCTGGTTTTCAATGGACATGTTCATACGCCGACGGCGACACTATCAGAGGAGATCTCCGACATCGTTGTCACATGCACCGCTCCATCAAAAACCTTTAACATTGCTGGCCTTGGGGTTGCCAACACGATTGTATCCAATAGTGCACTTCATGACCAGCTTTGTTCGATAGTCAAAAATACTGGCTTGGAGATGACAAACGTTTTTGCCAAGATCGCCACTGAAGCGGCATATAATAATGGGGAAGAATGGCTCGAACAGTTATTGAAATACCTCCAGGAAAATTACGAATTCCTTCTCTCTTTCCTCAAAGCTCACTCCCCTCAGATCTCCGCTTTTCCTTTGGAAGGGACCTATCTTGTCTGGCTTGATTTTCGGAAATTGGGACTATCCGATCAGGAGTTGAAAGATTTCCTTCTTAAAAAGGCCAAGGTATGGCTTGATGAGGGGACAAAATTTGGAGGGGGAGGGGAAGGATTCCAGAGGATGAATATCGGCTGTCCGCGCAAACTGTTGAAAGAAGGTTTAGCCCGGATAACCAGAGCTCTTCATGAACTTTAGTTCATCCGTACGATAAAATTCTCAGTTGCACTAGTAGCATTTCCACAGCTCCACTTCGCCATCGCAAGATTCACCACGGACAGTAATCGCATATTTTCCTGAATGATTCACTTGTTTCTCTTTTCCCCGTACAGGTGTTCGAGGAGGGTTAAAACCCGATCGGGGGGCGTATCCACAAATTCGACACCCATCTCAAAAACCTCATTATCATAAAGCTGGCTCTGCCATTTGACTTGTCCGATGACGCTGATCAATTTTTTGCTTTTTGCCAATGCCATTTCAATCTTCAACTCAGTCCCGGGGTCCAACTTCACATCTGTATGAATTTTAAGCCCATTGAGGGATATATCTTTTGTCAAAGCATAAAAGCTACTCTTGGCATGTTTTGATTTATCCTTGGATAAAACAGAAATCGTCACCTTGTTCTCTTCATTGAGCCTTTTTTCTTTGCGTTTTTCGTCCATTACCCGAGCTCCTCACTATTGAATATTCCTTCTTTTTTACGCAGTCGGGATATTCATGCTGCTGGTTTTAACACTGTTTGCATTATCTCTATCAAACCCCGCTTCGCACATATCTATATAGCACGTCGTTCAAATTCTTTCAATAGGCAAAATGAGACAAGTGGGGCCGCCGGTCCCCTTCCGGAATTCAGATAGATCGATAGCATGCACTCTGACGCCCTGTTTTTCGAGCTCTCTGATGGCTTCGGCATTCTCAGCGCTGTTGGCGACAACTTCATTATCGTCCAGGAAGATCACATTTCCTGTCCCCGGACCTCGGGGAGCGGCTTCTACGGTATCGAATCCTTCAAAAAAATCATCCGGGAAGACATCACGACAACAGAGGATCCTGCGTGAGCCGATCATGCTCATAGCACCTCCTAAATGAAGATAACGCTTTCCCATGGTTTGGATTCTCACTTCGTAGTCCATATCTTCGAGAATTTTTGAAATCTGTCGGACGCCGTCTGTATTTGTCCTTTGTGAATGCCCGACAAAAGCGACGCTCCCTGCCAGGATGATGTCCCCCCCTTCGACTGTTCCCGGAGCTTTGATCTCCTCGACACAAGGCTCCCCTAACGCGTCCAAGGCCCTGGCCATCCACTCTTCCTCTCCCCTCCGGGACTCCAATCCCATTCTCAATCGGACATATCCCCGGGGAGTTACCAGCGAAACATCACGAGTAAAGATTGAATTGGGATGCCCACCGAGTTCAGGAACATCGATCACCTCACATCCCGCCTTTTCCAGGATGGATCGCAGATAGCTGAATTGCTTAATGGTCCTTTCAGGGTCTGCGAGGGCGGTTATGTTGTGGGGTTTGAAATCCGTGACACCAAAATATTCTTTCCCGGGAGTGCAGACGGCTACCTTAGTAAGTCTTCTTCCTTCATTCCTGAGCATAATCTCCGTCTCCTCGTCTATATTTTAACAGATCCCTCTCATTGAGTTTGTTCTTTCTCTTCCAGAAATAAAAAATGGGGATTCCGACTGCAGGTAAAACGAGTCCCATCGAAGATTCTAAAGGTCAACATTTTTGAGTGAGCATCTGGTCATAAACATTTGGAGTGTAAGCCATCATTCCCTATTGGGAACGTGATCTATCGATGCATTAAGCGAGCGTGAGCCTGTGGTGTGCATGGATGAGCAGTGCATGTATGGGGATATTGAACGGACAGGAGGATTCACAGAGTCCCTCACAATCCAAACATTTTTCTGCTCTTGCGGTCAAAAGCTCGGAGTACTTTTGCATGGCGTGCTTTTCTCGGTGTTGGGCGATGTAGTAATGATTGTAGCGCATGATGGTGTTCACAGGGACATGGTGCGGGCAGTGTGATTCGCAAAGGCCGCAGGCATGGCGGCAGTAAAACATGCCGCCGCCCTGTGCATATGCTCTCAATGTTTTTTTATCTTCTGGAGTGAAACGGCCTCCAGAAAGCTTGACAAAGGCTTCGGCTTCTTCGAAAGTATTGCATGTGGCGCAAATCGTATGCACATTCGGATTATCCAGAGCATAACGGGTAGCGGCTTCCCTGATCTTTTGGGGATTCGACAGATTGTATTTTTTTATAAAATCCTGAGCTTCTTCCACCAACAGTTCGTACCTCGAAAGTACACTCTTTAAGTACTCGGGTATTTCCTTTCCTTCCTTTTCCAGGGTATCCCCTTCCCTTTTAAAATACAGATAGTCAGCCACCGGATTGGTCTTCATCAAGGTGGTTCCGATATTTTTTTCAGCACAAACCTTGAGGACTTTTCCCCCATTCTCCTTGGCAAGAAAATTGTAAACCAGGAGCATCACGTCAAAACGTCCATCCTCTGCGGCTGCGAGCATAATCTTCTCCATCGATTCTTCAGGTTGTAGGCTCCCCCAATGTGTCCCATGATTGGATAGGCCCAAATAGAGGACCCGGCCCTCGGCTTTGAGCTCTGCCATGGCATCGTGGAATCCTTGCTCTTTAATCGTAGCAACATTCTGGGGGCTGTGGATCATCATACAGTCAATATAATCCATCTGCAGTCTTTCGAGACATTTCCGGGCCCTGTCCAAAATACTGGACTTTGTCCTGTCTTTACTCAGATAGAGTTTTGTGGTGATGAAAACCGACTTGCGGTCGCGATTTTTTAAAACCTGGCCAATGACTCTTTCGTCCCTTCCTCTCCCATAGCTCTCCCCCGTATCGATATAGTTGACACCAGCATCGAGCAGCATGCTGAGGATGGCTCCATTGCCTTGATGTTCCCCGGCGGAAATATCCGAGACTTTAAATCCTGTCCGGCCAAGAGTCCTGTATTCTTTAATTTTGAGGATGTCTGTTGTTGTGGGTGGACGGACTCCATCTATCGCTTTGCGATAAGGGATCCCTGCCCCGACCACCCCTAAAGTGGTATATTTGAGAAAATCACGTCGAGCCAGAGAGTTCTTATCGTGCATTGTTCCTCCTTTTGAATTCTCCTCCCATATTCTAGAGTCCAGAAAAACATAAAACAACACAATTTTTCAGATTATTCTCTTTCATATTTTTGGATTATGGTTCGAGTCCCTCACTCGCCACGATCAATCAAAAAGTATCATTTGAGCCAAGAAAAGAAAGGGGAAACATGGGGTGGTTCCTAAACGGAAATAGGAAAGTTAATGAATGGATGCCATTCATTTGTGGGATTTAGACATTGCTGGATTTTCTCGTCTTCAGATCGATACTCCCGATCCCTCCGTCGATCTGAATTGTAATAGCGACTCCGGACTCGCCATAGGCTTTGTTTGTGTAGAATCCATTGTTTTTGGACAAACCATAGGCGTTTACAGATCCGATTCCTCCATTGACATGAACTCGAACTCCGATCTCCTCCGGGAGATAGATCGTGGCGCTTCCGACACCGCCATCGATGTCCACATTCAGGTCCTGGTCTCTTTCTCCGGATATATCCAGCTCCAGCTCACCAACACCCGCTGAAATATCCAATGCGCTCAACTGGATATCCCTCAAATCGAGAGTTCCAGAGCCCGCGCCCATATCGATCCTCAAATCAATGGGGATAACTTCGCTGAGACTGATATCCCATTTGTTTTTCGTATCTCCCACGGGTATGCCTTCGGTATCTCTCTGTCGGATCTTCAAATTCCCCTGTGCTTCGGAAGTTGTGTAATCGATCATGGGTTTCCACTCGGACACATTGTATGTAAAAGTGGCCTCCATAAGTTCTCGCGCTCCCCCATGCACTTCCAACTCACCAGCTCCCATATCCAATTCCAAGATAGCCCTCTCTGCCCTGCCAAGTTCTATAGTCTGTGTTTCGACTTCAGTCTCTCCGACACTCACACAGGCGGTGATTCCCGAGATGATAAACAGGCTTAAAATGAAATAAAGAGACAGTTTAGGTTGCATCACACTTCTCCTTCTCTCTATAGGATACGGAAAATGCGGTGAATTCGTTCAATCTTGCAGGAAAAATTTTATGATTGGGATCTTCCCCTTGTGTTCAATCTGTGGGATTGTGGCCTGTCTGTCCTTACTTATCGAAAGGGAGCGGCCCTGACTTTCCATCCATCCCCTTATCATTCAAAGTCTCAATGAAAGAGACCGCTCCCAAAAATTGCTATCTAATCGACGCCTTCTCTCTGGAATACGACTTTCCCTCCGACAATAGTGGTATCCACTTTGGAAGGCATAATCTCTTCGGGAGGAATAGTCATAAGATCGTTATTGAAAATCACCAAATCCCCGAGATAACCGACTTTGATCATCCCTTTGCGGTCTTCCATAAACTCTGCATAGGCGGAGCCCAAAGTGTAGAGCTCTATCGCTTTTTCCATGCTCAGTTTTTGGTCGGGGAACCAGCCTTCTCCGGGTTCCCCGGCCCGGTCCTTTCTTGTGACAGCCGCATAAAGCCCTTCCAAAGGGTCCATGGGTTCTACAGGCCAATCCGTACCGAAAGCGATCTTGGCGCCAACATCCAACAGACGCTGCCATGCATAGGCACCCTTGCAGCGCTCAAGGCCGATTCTTTTTTCGGCGAACCGCTTGTCCGTGATGCAATGCGTGGGCTGCATGGAGGCGACAATACCGAGCTCAGCAAACCTGGGAATATCGTCCAAGCGGAGAATCTGAGCATGTTCGCTCCGATGCCTGTGGTCTCTTCTGCCGTTGACGTCCATCGCCTTTTCCACGGCATTGAGGACCCAATGGTTCCCTTTTGTGCCGATGGCGTGAGTTCCAGTCTGGAATCTCATAGCATCGGCGGCAACGATCAACTCCTCGTATTTTTCATACGGCATCATCGGCAAGCCGCTTGTACTCGGATCATCCTCAAAAGGTTCGAACATCAGAGCAGTTCCGGAACCCAAAGTCCCATCGATGAAAGCCTTTAGATACCCAAATCGAATCCAGTTATTCTCTTGAGGATACCTCTGTCGAAGTTCGTCCAATCTATTGAAACTTTCTTCTTTGTTGTCGTTGGGCATGGCCATATTGAACGTCACCCGGCAAGTGAGCTTTCCTTTGTCCTTGAACCTTTGGAACCGCCCATACTCCCCGTTGAGTTGCTGTATGCTCGTCACACCCGTCCGCCTGGCTTCAACGAGGGCAAGCTCCAATGCCTCATCAGCCCTCCTTGCGCTTTCTTCGGGTGTCAGCTGGACTGCACTCCTGACTTTTAACAGCCGCAGTGCACCCTCCTTTAAAATTCCTGTGGGTTCGCCCGAGACAGGATCTTTGACGATAGTTCCATTGGGAGGGTCCGCTGTGTCTTTCGTGATTCCCGACATGTTGAGCACATAACTGTTTACCCAGGATGAATGGCCATCAGCCCGGCTTAGGATCACTGGATTATTAGGAGCGACGGCATCGAGGATTTCTTTAGTCGGCCATTTTTTATCGGGAAAAGTCTCGTGTTCCCACCCCCTCCCGCTGATTAGCTCCCCTGGTTTGGCGTGTTCCACTTTATCGGCCACCATCTGCTGGATGGTCTGAACATCGTGAACATACCGGAAATCCAACTCCATCATGGATTCTCCACCACTCATTAAGTGGATGTGAGCATCATTAAGGCCGGGGATGACCAAACGACCCTTAGCATCGATCACTGTTGTCGTTCCCTCATCGATATACTGTTCGATCTTATCTGACGTTGTCACAGCGATGATAAATTCATCTTTGACAGCCACGGCCTCAGCTCTGGGATTGTCTTTATCGATAGTGACGATCTTTGCATTCTTGACCACAAGATCGGCTGGAGGCCCCTCGTAAGTCTTACTGCATCCTGTATAAAAAAGGACACCACACAAAAGCATAAAAATTACAGATTTTTTTTTCATTTTGAAAGAGGCCTCCTTTGTATTGGATTTGAGTCATACGTTGGAAAAAGTCTGGGGGTCATGTTTTCAATCATGATATCTAAAAAGCATCCTTTTTAAAAGGACCTTTTCATAGGGTCTGTTTTTGCCTTGCTCGATCCAAGAGATGATATCCAAAAACCTTTAGATATTCATTGATGCCGAAGATAAAGAACAGAATGGCTATAAGGCGCTGAAAGCCCATAATCCCCTTATATCCTGTATAGTCAACAAAAAAAAGAACTCCACAGCCAATGAGAAGAATAGCCCCCAGAATTTTTTGTCCGAGCCCGGTCCATCCCCATCGGGAATATGTGGAGAGGATGAGCCCAACCCATACACTAAGCCAGCCAATGGCCGCTCCGGCCATGATATCAAGGGGCCAGTGAACACCAACAACAACTCGCGATAAGGCCACCAAAGAGGCCAGCACGATTAAGAGCCACCGCACCCATGCCCTGGAAATTGTGAAGACAAATGCCCCGGCCAGCATAAAGATCATAGCTGCATGACCTGAGGGGAATGCGTGCTGCCCCCAATCAGGACCGATCAAATGGAAGCTTTCTTGAGATAAAACTTGCGGTGGTCTCGGCAAATCCACCACTCGCTTGATGCCCTGGCCGATTAGGGTGAACAGTATCGCTGCCAGAAGAGCAGCCCAAATGAGTTGAGGCTTTCTTTTTATCCATGGGAGAAGAATGATGAAGGCTACCAACCCATCGGCAAAAATCGTGAGCCCTGCCCATAACATATCTCCTGTATATTTGGATAGGCTATTGATCGCAAAAAATAGGGAGAGGTTGGCATCGCTAAAATAAACAATGGCTGACAGGGCGAGAACAAAAACCGGCAGTCCCCAAATCCAGTAATGTCGGGCCTTAAAGACTTCTTTGTGTTTCACTGGTTGTGTCAGCTCAGATGTTATCTGTCAATTGTGAATGACTTATAACACAGGGAACCAGGGAAGTCAAAAACTGCCGTTCAATCGAACGCATTTCTAAATCCGTGAGGAGTGACTTCCAAGCGTTCCAATTGGTGATTTCGAAAACACTCTCAGTTTCCCCAGCGAGGAAACTTCGCTCGGTTCCGGTCTTCCCTCACATCTCTCCGGGAGATGTACCATGCCCGTCCAGCCCTTCACATGGTTTTCTCCACCACACAATTGGCACGCTCAACAACGCATCTTGTATTCATAAAAACACGGATTTAGAGATACTTTCCGCTTAATCAAATACGCTTTCCGTTTTTTGATAGGCCGTGTGGACTTTCTCGACAGCCTCTTTGATCACATTCTCTTCACTGTGTTCGACCGCTTCTGACAATTTGTCGAGATGGGTTTTAAGCTCCTGAACAGCCAGGGCGAACTGTTCCTGTTTACCAGCAAGGCGCTGCGGCAATTGGACGTCTTTAAGAGGCACCAATTTTTCCTTCATGGCAGCGACTGCCGATCTAATGTTGTCGAGCTCATAATTGGGCATGAAGTAGTGGTAGAGTTGATAGAGCTCTTGGTGAAAGGCCTCTAACTCTGGAACCACAGGCCGTATAATGCGGACCAGTTTCTCGAATGCCGAATGAAACGCCTCGACCTGATCGAGCATGGCCTCTTGATTTTCCTCTTCGACAGCACGATGTAGGTCTCGCAGAGAGTTCTTGAGACTTTCCTTTTCGTTTTCCCAATCCGGTTTTTTATCACGTAAAATTCCCGGCAGCTCGGCCGCATCCAGTTTTTCTGTCAGATCATCCGCTTCAGGAAGAAGTTCCTTGATCAGAGCGTAATCCTTCTCCGGATAGGCATCATGCCAGAGGGGGTAGACAACTCCGTGTAAATCATGCAAGGCGGGAACATCCGCCTGCAGCTCCTCAGCGGATATTTCTGGTTTGATCTGCTCCGACCCTCTGGACTCCTCTTTTTGGCATGAATATAGCGCAAAAACACAAGCGGTTCCCAAGAATAGGATCAATAGAATTCTTCCGAATTTCATATTAGTTCTCATGTGACCTCCGTACGGATCTTCGATCTGTATAGTTCCTATTCGAATCTTTCAACAAAAAGACAACGCCTTATAGCACAGAAAAACAGGGATTGTCAAAAAAGAAATCAGAGCGGAGGCATCCTTATTTCCGTGATAAGCATATTAGACGGAAAAAAAAACGAGTCATTGTCCTTATGAGTCGGATGGTGGTGGGGGGGTCTTCGACGAATATGGACTGAGACGAGCTTCTTCAATCATCATTTGACTTAGGAGCATCACGGAAACAAGGATACTTCCATTAGAACTTTACAACGGGAGATCCTTAATCTTTATCAAACTGTATGAATTCGATGGGAGCTCCATTGTCCACGACGAACGCGACGGTGACGCCTTTCGAAGGGCTGTTCGGCTCTATAAGAACCTCTTGACCTGCAAGCTCTGCGGCAAGGTCGTCGACTTCGAAGGCGATATGAGGCACTGTTTTTACGAGCTCGGGGAGTGGGCTACCTGGCTCGAATCGCATCCACTCTATGCCGTAAGGACTTGTCTCATACCCAGAGACATAAATTTTGAACTCTTCCAGATAGGTTTCGCCCTCTCTTCGTATATCAGTGGGAATCCCGAGGTGGTGATATTTTCTCATGACAAATGACTCGCCTTTGCTAAGCCTTTCATTCTTTTTCTCCGCTTGTCTTAGCCTGTGTCATACAATTCTTCTCTGAAACAAAGGGGGTGAGGCAGCTAATCGACAACAAAAACCTTCCCCGTCCCCATGGATACATAATTCTCACCGAAGGCCTTTTTGAACATTCCGATAGCCTTGTCGCCCGTGCAGTGGGTGGCCCCGCATTTCTCAACCTTCATTTCCTTAAAGCTCTCGATTATTGTATTCAAAGTGTTATCGGACGCATCCCCGAGATGAAAACCTCCGAAAACCAAGTAAATGGGTTTGTCCAACACTTGCTTTGCTTTGTTCAGAATGTTCACAATACCAGGATGAGAACATCCGGTCACGATAATCAATCCCTTCCGGGTGTTGATGACGAGGGATTGCTCCTTGATCTGTCCTCCCATTTCGCCGGTGAGGAATACGTTTTTACAGATCTCGATAGGGTCATCCACACTCTCTACCCGGGCCTTATAATGTTCCACCCCCCGGACAAAATCTTTGGGAAAGGAAACGGGCAGATAAACAGTGACGTTGGGATTTATTGCGAGCACGTCAGAGAGACCCCCGGTGTGGTCTCCATGCTCATGACTGATGACAATCTGCTCCACTTTGTTCAAGTCGACATTCATCGCTTGGACGTTGTGCAGTAAAATCTCAGGTCTCGTTCCTGTATCGAAAAGGATGGTCTTTTCTGTCCCTTCGATAAGGCAGGAAAAGCCCCAGTCCGGCGTTGTCCCTTCTTTGTATAAATAATTGTCATAAAGGATTGTAAACCTCACAGGAGTTTTGATCCCCTCTTTAGATAGAATTTCTTGTTCCAAAGCTTTGTGGCTGTGACCCACGGCACCTATCAGGCTAAAAGCAACACAAACAACCATCAGAATACTGCATTTTTTAATGATCATGATGAAGACCTCCTTTTTGGTCTGTTATATTGTTATTGCCCCTTGAAAATAAAATCGATGGCGCTGTCGAGTTTTTTATCCAGGTCTTCGGGAAACCAGTGCCCGATATCGGGAGTGATGAAGAACTCACAGGGGAAACCTTCGCCTTCCAAAATTTCATTCATTTTTTTCTGGTCAGGCAGCCGGGGATCCATCTCTGTCGTCAGGATAGTGCCCCGCATGCCCCGTCCTTTCATTTCGATCACTTTTTTGGCGGTGAAACTCTCCGGCTTTGCCGGACAAAGAGCAATAAAACCTGCGACGGGGATCGTGTTGTTGAGAGCAACCTCCAATGCAGCGACACCTCCCGATGAAAATCCGCCGATAATAACCTTATCTTTGAGTATCATATACTTCTTTATGGTTTTTTTATAGGCATCCGCAATTTCTTTTTTGGACAGCTCGATATCTTCGGTCCAGTTGTATCCATCCATGGAAACAGCTTGAGAGGATTGGACATAGGCAAGGATAAATTCCCGTTGCAGTCTTTCGGAAATCCAGGACTTTCTAAAATTTTCGATATTGCTGTTACCGCCATGGAGGGCGATGAACAGAGGGTACTTCTTTTGATCGTCGTATCCTTCAGGCGCGAAAATGACAAGCTCGGGTTTCGCTTTATTCTGAGCTTCCTTCCAGAACACTTCGTTCTGATCGAGAAAGGTTTGGAAGCTCTCCAGCTTTTTATATGGACCCCAGATCTCTTCATTATAAAAGTCGTATTTACCGAACCAGATCCCGTGTTCAAGGGCGTATTGCATAACCTTGATGCCCTTTTCATGCTCTCCCAGATGGCCATACATCAAGGCCAGATTATAGGCATTAGCGTGCAAATGGTCGGGGAAACGCGCTAAAGCATTTCTGAGCACATCGACAGCTTCGCTGTATTTTTTCTGGCTGTAGAGCTCCCCCACATATTTCCTCATGTCTTGATAGTTCTTGAACGATCGCTCTTTTTGCTGGGCTAAACCCGAAAGAAGGATGCCCCCCAACAGAAAAAGCATCAAAATTCGAATGTCCTTCATTGGCAGATCCTCTACTTTTTTATTTGATATCTATCGAAACTTCCCTTCCGAGAGTGAAAAATCATCCTGGATAACGAACGAGCAGTTATTCGATCTTTTCAAGTCTTTTCAAAATCTCTTCCGCGTTGGTGTTTGAAGGATTGATTTCGAGCGATTTTTTATAATATTTAATGGCTAACTCATTCTCCCCTTTTGTCATATAGGCTTCTGCGAGACTGTCATAGACATTCCAAGATTCAGGAAAGGCATTGACATTCAGTTTAAAAACTTCGATCGCCTCATCTATCATTCCCCTGCCCATCAGGTTGTATCCCAGCGCATTGAAATCATTCTCGCCAAAGTAATATTTGCCACTCTCTTCATCTTTCATCATGTGATATTTTTTTTCGGCTTCCTCGATCCCCGATTCTTCTATGGCCTTGAGCATGGCTTGAGCTGCCGAATCGAAGAGCTGCCTCCAAAAAGCCTCGATATTCCGGGCTTGGAAACGGTCGAGTTCCAAATCATCATGACCCAAATCCCTCAAATAATAGTAACGTTCTTTGAGGGGGAAACGCTTCTTCACCTCCTCAAAACCGAGCCCCTCAGCTTTGGCCGCATTGACGCCCTCCCAGAGGTCCACGATGTAATCCCGCCACATCGCCAGTCTCTCACGGCTCCAGAGATGTTGATGACCGGGGATGACATGCCGGACCTCATCCTGCCCATCCAGCACCGCATGGAGCACCTCGATCCATCGCGGGATGTCCAATTCGGGCTGCCCGGCAAAAAGCGGAAGCCAATTTCCATCCAGAAAAAGATCGCCGGTTAGCAAAACCCCTTCCTCTGGAATGTGGATGAGAATGTCTGCTCCGGAGTGAGCTCGACCGAAAAAGTACATTTTTAATGTGATATCCTCAAGATCCAACGTCATCCTGTCGTTGAAGGTGATATCGGGAAAACCAAAATCGAATTCACCAGAATAGTCCTCAATGGCCCGGTTGAGAGTGGCGATATTGGCGCTGATGTTTATAAACTCATCGGAGCTTGTATCAAGATCATCGAGTCTTTGTTTCTGCCGTTCCACATTTCGTCGAAGGTTTTCCAGGCGCTGGGACATATAATCTTTATCTCTGTTCATTCCATTGATACATTCTTCGTGTCCCACAATGGGCACATCAGAAAAAACCTGGTTGCCGAAGGTGTGGTCCCAGTGGTAATGCGTGTTGATGACATAGGCAAAATCCTTCCGGCCAAATTCCTCTTCAACCATTTGCTGCATCTTTTTCATGGTGCTGGGGAGCCCGGTCGTGTCCACAATAACCAGACCTTTTTTTGAGGCGACGGCAATGACATTGTTTTCCATAAAAGTCTCACTCAATACAATGACTCTCTGGCTTATTCTATTGATCTGGACCGGAATCTCATCATTTGTCTCTGCCCGAACAGAAACGATGAGCAAAGCCAATGCTAAACCCAATAAAAGTGATCTGCGAATTTTCATAGAATTCCCCTCCTTTGACCATCCTATTGATTTTTAAATTTTATAAGAAAAATATCCGAGCGCCCTTCGCCAAAAGAGTCCGTGTGGCCAGTGGCGATGCAGTTTCCATCCTCTGTCATCACAAGTGAGCTCGGCCAGTCGGAGCCAGCTGCACCGACTGTCTTCTCCCACATGATTTTTCCTTCCGGATCCAACTTGACAAGAGAAATATCGTTGTTCCCCTGCACCGACTTTGTGACTCCGCAGACAAAACAGTTCCCATCTTTTGTCTCGCAGACCGAATAGCCATAATCATAAAAGGGCTTTTTACCGAAGGATCTCGACCATACCTCATTCCCGTGGCTATCGAATTTAACCACATGGGCATCCATAATGTCTTGTGAATCGGTGCTGCCGACAAGGAGAGCACTCCCGTCGCCGCATAAAACCATGGAATGACACCAGTCAAAGCCGTGCCCGTGAGTTCCCTTGATGCCATATGATTTTGTCCAGACGTCCCGGCCTTTGGTGTCAGTTTTTATCAAATAGAAATCCGTATTCCCTCTCCCATAAGTGCCCGTCGTCGCACCTATAAGCCATCCCCCATCGCTGGTGAGGGAGACGGAATTGCCCAGCTCAAATCTTTCCCCGCCGAAGGTTTTTGACCACAGCTCATTTCCATCAGGATCGGTCCGTATTAGATAAACATCCTCTTCCCCCGCTCCGAAAGAATGCGTAAATCCGCAGATGACATAGCCATCGTTGCTATTTCCGTCGACAGCCATGCCCACATCCCAGCTGGAGCCTCCGAATGTCTTGGACCACAGTTCTTTTCCATCGGGATCCAATCTTAGAAGATAGACATCTTTGGATCCCGCTCCAAAAGAGGTTGTGTAGCCTGTGATCACATACCCATCATCTACGGCTTGACAACCATAAGCATACTCTGTTCCCGCGCCTCCGAAGCTTTTGGCCCAGACCAGGTCTCCCCGTTTATTTGTTTTGATAACCAGGATATCTGCATCGCCCGAGCCGTGAGAAAATGTGTAGCCGGCAACACAAAAGCCTCCATCTTTGGCCTTACATATGGCCCGGCCACCTTCAGCTTCCTTCCCGCCAAACGTCTTGGCCCAGATCACATCAGTGTTTGTCCAATCTGTGCTTTTTGACCTCACAAACTGTGTCTTCGTCTTCTTGGTGTGCGGACCCCGGGGCTGATTCGCCTCAACAACTGTCACTATAGCCTGGCAGTTCGCAAAACTGTAATACAGATCTCGTGCTCCAGTTATGATGTTTTCCTCGATGGCGGGAGGATGATCCTGTCCAAGAAACACAGCCCCCGCCTTTTCATACTCTTCCTGGAATCGGGGCGATCCCACCACTTTTTTCTCTCGGATCACATCCGCTGCAGCCAATACCCTTACCCCCGCACAAACAGCGGAAACGGCAAGTTCCTCTTTTACAGCTGAAGCGATGACGTCCAGAGCTTTTGGGTTTTGCAGGAGATCGCCAAAGGGATCGGGCACCGGATTATAGCTCCCGGCTGCAGGCATGATAATGATACAATCGTATGCCTTGATATCCGTTATATCGGAAACCAAAATATCCGGGACAATGGGCGCCAATCCCACCTGGTCGGCCACGGGAGGACAGGCAGGGATGGAATCCATAACGCCCGTAAGGATCATGTTCCATCCATACTCTTCGAAGGCATCTCTGTTCAGAAAATAATTCAATCCATAGTTGCGAGCCACAAAGAGCAAAGCCGTGACCCCCTTGGGCTCAATTATATTGTTCTTTTCCTCTCCTTTTTCTCCAAAGGATGCTGCGGCAGAAAAAACTGCTGTAGCCAGGATAAAAAAGACGAGGATCGCCAAAGATAACCGGATTCTATTCATTGCTCATGTTCTCCTTTTTTTCTGTTCATAGAATCCATCCGGACGAAGGGCTTGGTTTTTCTGTGCATCAAGCGACAAAGGTCGGAACTGCAGGTCTGAGGAGAATTATAGACATTTTGGATGTGCGTCCGGGTGATTCTCTGCAGAACAGAAAAATGATCCTTATTCGCACGCCTGGTGGCAAAAAAGAAATATTTTCCGTCCAAAAACATATCACGATTTCTTCACACGAATGATATAGATGTTGTGCTGGGGAAGAAAGCTCTCCATGCGCTCCAGCTCGAAGACGCTTTCCTCGATCTTTTTCAGAAGCTCTTCTTTGGAGAGAAAATGACTGGTTGGGTGTTCGAGCTTTTCAGGATCTCGATCAAGAATCACAACTGGGGCACCCGGTTTTAAACTGATGGAAAGGTTATTGAGCAATTCCACAGGTTTAGAAAAATCGTGAAAGGCGTTCACGATAAAAACCATATCCAGGTCTTCCGGTAAAAGTGGATCTTCCACCTCACCGAGAACAGTCTCAATATTGGTGATACCCTCTCGTTCGCAGCGGCCTCTGAGATACTTGAGGGCGCTTCTTGAAATGTCATTAGCATAGACCTTTCCCCGCTCGCCCACTCTCTGGGAAAGTTTGAATGTGAAATATCCATGTCCGGCTCCAACCTCTCCGACAGTCATGCCGGGTTTGAGTCCGACAAGGTCCATGACCTTTTCAGGTTGATGCAATGTGTCCCGGACATCATCCGCGGTTAATTGAACGAAACAGAGGCATGTGCATAAGAGGAATAAAAAATATTTTTTAAGTCGCGACATGTCTTTTTATCCTTAATATGTGAGGAAAATCATCTCCGATATGCCACTGATCTTTGATATATCGGATAGATCACAATACATTTCTGCCTCTTTTTTAATGGAGAAACAAAAGCGGAACGTAAAAAAAATTGACAGAATACCCTATGGTGTAAAAATAATTACATCTGTATGTCATATAATGATGTTCTCCCTGATTATCTCTGAACCAACTCATGTTTTGCCGATCAATATGCAATTCCTATGCCATGACGGTACAATCCCATGGGATTTTATCCAATGCATTTGTAAACTGGGCTGTGGGATTCTTGCTGTTCGCCGCTGTTGGACACGAACAAGTGGAATTATATGGGATAGCTTTTGTAGATGGATTCAATCCAGTAGTCTGTATTCAGAAAGGACAAATATTCTCCCCAGGATTCCCACTCTTCAAGCACATTGGCGTTCTGCATATCTTCGATGGTCATTCCTTTTTCCATTTCAGCTCTCACTTTTGCGATAGTAGTCAGAAGCATTTGCTTATATTCGATCACTTCGTCCAATGTGTAGTCGCGACCATGTCCTCCGATGAATTTTGTGTTTTTTGGGAATACACTGATTACTTTGTCCAAGAACACCAGATATTCCTTCACCTTAGAATCCACGGCGGGGAATGATTGTGTGAGAAGCAAATCACCCATGTGAACAATCCCCGATGAGGAAAAATAGACGATCAGATCTGCATCGGAATGCATGCCTGGATAGGGGACGATCTGAATTTTTTCTCCGTTAAAATTCAAAGAGTAGCACGTGTCAAAACCATTCCCTGATTCTCCTATAAGGCTGCTATTTCCAGG
This sequence comes from uncultured Eubacteriales bacterium, assembly GCA_964406575.1. Taxonomy (GTDB): domain Bacteria; phylum Acidobacteriota; class Aminicenantia; order Aminicenantales; family Aminicenantaceae; genus WTAW01. The sequence goes on from CAYOSH010000003.1 coordinate 35,312, forward strand.
AAATATCACACCATACGACATGCAATGGTCCAAATTTTGACCATCGATGAGAGTAGCGCTTTTGGCACATTCAGCGTTTCCACCCACATGATCACCATGAAGATGCGTATTGATGATGTATCTCACCGTCCCCTTACAGAGATGCTGTACAGTCTTCAACAAGTCCTTCCCCGTCTCTTTAAAACCCGTATCGACCAAAAGAATGCCATCATCACCAGCAGAAACGCCAATATTGGTGCGGAGCTGGTAGGGAAATGTGACTCTGAAGATATGGGGGGCGAGCTGCAAAACTTCCGCCTCTTCACCCCTATCTTGAGCAGATACAGGCTCAAGAAAAACAAAGAAAAGCACCAAGAGAATGATAACCAAGATGATCAATTTCTTACCGATAATCATCCTCTCTCCTCAATATATATAACCGTTTTGGCACAGGGGTATGTTTCTATCTCACCCCATGGAAAATATATCCGAAGCAACCACGAAAAAATAAGGAAAAAAAAGTAAGAGCAGCCACAATAACGTTTTTTTCACTGTGTCCTTCCTGAACGTTTCATTATCTCAGGGTCAAAGCATCGCCCCCGGAAGGTTCCCCCCGCTTGAATTGTTTTTCCACCATTCCCAATTCAGATTGGGGCAAAAAACATCAATAGAACGATGAGAACCACGATCAGCAGGATTAGGAATTTCTTACACAAAAACATGTTTGCACTCCATCCAAAAACTGTAATTTAGCAATAATTGTGCCATTTCTGCCTCTTGGGATAATTTAAATATTCGCTGAATATCAGTGTTCGATTCCAAAACAATCCTTGCCCGATATCGAACAGTTCTCACCATCCAGAGGGTTGATGGCTTGTAATGTTGCTGGGAGATGATCAATAAATTGTAGTGAGATTGAAAAATTTTGATCCTTTTTGGCTTTTCCGAAAATTGTTTGCCAATTATTGCAACTGGCACATTAATTGCGGATAAACAATCCTAAGGACTCCTGAAAAAATGGGTCTTGTGCCAACCTTGAGCTGTGGTTTACGTATTAATAATATAGAGACAGAATGACGGGTTTTTCGTTTATTTTCTACATCCTTGCCCTATCTATCGGGTTCCTCACAGTCTATTTAGCCTACAGAATGAACAAAGCCTACCGATGGGGATTTCTGTCATCTTATCTGTATTTTCTCATTGCTTTCAATGTTATGGGTTTTTTGAATCATATCGGAAGACATTTGGGAGTGAGCCTGCTCAAAGGCTCTCCCGAGGAAACCCTCGTGCTCGTGAGATATCTTTTTGCCTTTCTCGCTTTCCCTTTTGTCGCTCTATCCATTTATCTTTTTTTTATGTTTGCCAACGATCTGCTCGAGCAGAAAATATCATCCGTGTTTAACAGGTTGTTTGGATCGGCTTGGTCTCTCCTATTCATTATTCAGATGTTTCTGGCGAGGAACTATTTTGACACAAAGGATGAAAGAGTCCTCTTCTCTTTTTTTATAGCGATCAACTTTATTGGCATCATCAGCTTTTTACTCATCCCTATTTACATCCTTTTTAAAACGAGAAGGTTACCAGATTTCCGACAAAAAAAAGTGGCCAAACATTTTAGCCTCATATACCTCATCTGTTTCGGAATGTCGTCTTTGATAACCTCACGTTTGATCCTGCCCTATTTTATACCTTACACGGTTTCCATCATGGTTTTTTCATTTTTTGCTGTGAACCTTCCTCCCCTGCTCTACCTGTTCTTCTCTCTTAAGAAATTATCCCTCGACAGCGGGCACCCCGCCACCCAAGAATCTGATTGGAGAGATTTTTGCATTGTTCACAAGATATCCAACCGAGAGCAAGAGATCATCGAGCTCATGCTTAGAGGAATGAGCAATGCCGATATTGAGAAAAAGCTCTACATTTCCCCCCATACCGTCAAAAACCATATCTACAACATCTATCAAAAATTGGGAGTTAAAAATCGAGTCCAGGTATCAAATCTCATTCGCGATCACCATCAGATTTATAAAACAGACTAGATACGATCTAAATCTTCGACGGTTCTTCCGCTCTTGACATTTCCAGTGTTCAGTGTGGACTTGGGTTCGATCAGCATCACATGCACTTCTTCATCAGCAGCGGGCATATGTTCCACCCCCTTGGGGATAATGATACACTCGCCTTCCTCAAGTAAGATATCCCCACTTCTCAACCTCATCGCCATTCGTCCTTTCACAACGAGAAACATCTCATCCTCTGTCTCATGCAAATGCCAGACAAACTTGCCTTGGAATTTGACCAGTTTCACATAGACATCGTTGACTTCGCCGATGATCTTCGGACTCCAGTGCTCCTTGAAAAGGCCCAATTTCTGAATCAGATTGATTTTCTCCATGTCCGTCCTCCTTCAAAAAATATCCTGCACATGCGGAATAAACATATACTTTTCAATTTAGGGAATCATCTCCAAATCGCTGATGAATGATAATCACACATTGATCGAGAAAGCTCCTTTAATCGCCTTTTGAGTCATCCAGCTTCACCACGGGAAGCAGGATGTAAGAGGGAAACTTCTCGGAATGATAGATTTTCTGAACGGCCTTCTGGAAATCGGTTTCCATCTCATTGTGTTTGCCTGTATTTAAATTGCGAGAGAACATGGGGAAGAGCGCGGATGAGACTTCGATCCGGATCCGGTGTCCTTTCCGGAAAGTGATTCCTGTCTGCCACATATCGATTTCGTACCTGTAAATTTTGTCTTTTTGGAGAAGCTCCGGTTTTTCCATGGAATTGCGAAAGCGCGCCCGGATGGTTCCCCGCACAAGATGGAAGATTTTCCCCTCTTCCTCATCCTCATCCATCAATGTGATGAACCAATCCGTATCCGGAGCCGACGTGGAGGCGAAAAGAACCGCCGAGATAGGCCCGGCAATGCTCACGGGCTCGTCAAGTGGCGGGGTTTGGTACACAAGAATATCCTCCCGAGTCTCCGTGACCTTATTATGGAATGCCTCAACTCTTTTCTTGTACTCGTCACTATCGATAGTTTTGTCCTTTTCCTGCTCGATTTCTTCCTCGCTTTTGAAGTAGTATTCCGGCCATGGAGTTGGATCCCCAGGATCGTAGATGTATTGATCGTAATCCCTGCCTCCCTTTGGCCTCTCTAAAACCAACACTCCGTCTCCTTTCGAAGTATTGGCGCCATCGGTACTGTCGAGGTAGAAGTGGGTGAACTGTGTCTCCGGCAGCGGGTAAGAGTCCCCTTTCAACCATTTGTTGGAGAACATCACAAAGTACTGGACCAAGGGCTCTTCCACGATCTTGTTATCGATTCCTTTTAACCAATAATCGAACCAGCGGAGATAAATGGTCTGCAGGTCGGGGGCCGCTTCCTTGCCGAAATTATAATCTCCCACCTGGGAATGAGCCTGATCTGTATGCCCCCAGGGGCCGAGGATGAGCTTGATAAACTCGTTCTTTGACTGCTTCAAGGCCATGTAATTCAGTTTGCTCCCAATTCCATCCCCGTCAAACCACCCTGACTGGAGAAAGACGGGAATATCCAGATTTTTCAATGCATCCAAAAAATTTGACTGACTCCAGTATTCGTCATTGGTATTGTGTTGGATCCATTTCCGCCAGTATGGATTTTTCTTTCCAAGTATTTTTTCATCCAGGTCGATGACTGGAAGGGATTTCAGGATTTTCTCATACTTCCTCTCATTGATCTCGGCCATGGCTTGGCCAGAAAGGTCTCCAGTGGCCTGCTTCTCCAATATTTCCGCCCACCAGATGGCCCCCAGGATAAAGAAGGAGCCGTATTCATAAGGAATGTTGTAAAAAGGATCTGGAGGCGCCACATTGGGGATAATGGTCGTGAGATGGGGAGGATTTTCGGAAGCGGCCCAGAGCTGAACCCAGCCCACATATGAGGCGCCGATCATCCCCACTTTCCCCGAGGACCAATCCTGGGTTCCCAACCATTCGATGGTATCAAAGCCATCTTTGGGTTCATGAATGAAAGGCTCCCATGTGCCTTCTGAACCAAACCGGCCCCGGCAGTCCTGTATGGCAACGGCATATCCCCTTTTGGCAAAATAGTTCCCCGTTAGCTCGTTCATCTCTTTCATGTAGGGAGTCCGAACCAGGATCACCGGAAACTTCGACCCTTTTGCCTTGGGGAAATAGAGGTCTGTGGATAACTTAACGCCATCCCGCATGGGAATCAGGACTGTTTCCTTGTTAATTTCAAACTGAGGTTTGGAAAGCAGGAGATCCTCCGCACTCGCCTGACGAAGGTCTTCAAAGCCCTCCCTGACAAAAGCGGCATGCTGTACCGGAACATCCATGAGCATGATTTTGGACTGCTGATCGGCCCAGACCTGGACATCGATGCCCATTATATTCATGGCAAAACGGTTGAAAGTCCACTCCTTGTTTTTGATTTGGCGAATTTCCTTCCCTTTAAATTCCAGCTCCACGTCTACGAATCTCGAAGCCACAAGATACCTGGAAAACGTCTGAATCCCTTTTTTCTCCATATCATAGGCCCTGAGCATCAGGCTTTCAAAAACTGGACCGTAGTTATCGTACAGAATGTGCTTGTCGGTCAGGTCGACACTGTAGGTTTCGCCTTTTTTTTCCAGGTGATATTCCGCCTTATCGGGAAAACGCTTGACAGTGATCCTTTCCGTTGGCGCGATGACTTCCATCGACTCCCATTCTCCAGCCGAGTTGAAGCTGATCTTCATATCATACTCGGCCTTCTGTCCGCCCATCGAGAGGATGAATTTTCGTGTGTACTGGCCATCAGGGCTCAGGCTGAATTTGATCAGGCCTATCTCGGTATCCTGCACGATCAACTTGAATGTGCCGCTATCTTCAAATCCTGAGATCGGGAGCGATTTGACTTCTTCCCCAAAACTGAAAAGAAGGACACCAATAATTAAAACGAGGATGATAATGAGTAAGGCTTTGGCTTTCATTGCTCCTCCATATTTTTTGAGTCCTGGAACGCTTATTCCATCTCAGCTAATATATCAGTTAAGAATACAGAATTGTATATTATTTTATTCAAACTCTTGAGGTTTTAATCATTTCCAATGATCTCTGGACTCCAACACTCCTTTGTAAGGCCCAATTTCTTAATCAGACTGATTGTATTCAAACCCAGCTTTCTTGTAGCAATATATCCAATTATACGAAAAAAACGAACAGGCGTTGTGGATGTGAACCTTACGACGCTGGAGTTTAAGGAACTCTGAGTATTCCTTTAGATTTTAAACAAAGCTCTATTCATAACGCAGGGAATCTGCGGGATTGGCGACTGCGGCTTTGATGGACTGGCAACTGACTGTCAGAAAAGCAATCCAGAAAGCCGCCAGCCCGGAAAGGATGAAAGGCCATACATTCAGATCGATCCGGTAAGCAAAGTTCTGAAGCCATTGTCTTCTAAATCAAGCTGAACATGGACTTCGGACATGAATTTTACTAAACTGAATCTTCACAGAATCCAGGGTGCTATCAAGATATGAAGTCATGAGAGATGTCGAGATGAATGACATTTTGAAAAAAATCAGAAGCTATGTGTGCCTTACCGCTGTAACATTGGCATTGATGACAGGCTGTGCTCCGCGTCCCGAGGTTCTGCCCGAACCGGAGCCTGAGCCTGTGAAGGCTCCTCCCCCACCATCCGGATTCGTAATGAAATCTTTCCACCGCTCGATGAAAGAGGAGATGCGGAAGTCATACGATCGTGCGAATGAAATCATCATCGGGATTTTGACAGGTACTCACCAGGATAAAAAAGACGGCCTCGTTTACTATTTCAGCGATTTCTACCTGTTCGATAAGGACACGCTCTCCTGGGGATCACCCCAGAACGTTATCATGAAGGTTCAGCCGGGTAAGCTCAAGCCAGAGATCATCCGGCGAAAGGAATTCAAAACACTGATCGACCTCGATAAAATCGGCATCTGCTGGGATTTTTATCAAGGAGATCGTAATGTCTTCCTTGTGGAGGGACAAATGAATCTCATTTTTCTCGAACTGGGCTTCGATGAGGCCACCGGTGATTCCTACAGGATTTTGCTCGACGCCTATCCGGATACTGATGAATGCAGGGCCAGAGATGTGTTCAACCTGATGATTCAGGGAGATAAAAAGAGTATGTGGAGTTGGTGATTTGCGGATTGAGGCGGGAGTGATTATCACCTCAATATAAGTCCTACTATAGCAAAAATTAATGCCAGGTTGATCGATATGATGCAGGGATAATAAAGAGGGCCCACCTTGCCTGTTTTTCCTTCAGTGAGCTTCCTGTATTGATGGATATATTTGATGATGTAAAGCCTCAGCCAAAAGAAACTGATTTTGACTCCCCGCTTGGAAACTTCATGCACGATCATTATGGCAAAGATAACGAATACACCGACGAACACCAAAGCCAATCCCAAGAGTATGTTTGACATTTTATTTCTCCACTAGGAATACACATCCGGACTACAGAAAAATTCATCGGCCGTTTCTATTTCCTATCGATCGGTGAAACACCTATGGATAAATATATTCACTCCAGGTGTCTTCCTCTGCATAGATTTTCTTTCCATTTTGTAAATCTTCTCCCGCAGCCTCCTTGCCTTTATCTATAACCCTGGCATAGAGAGCCCAATCGACCGGTATCGGCGCAGTGATGACATACTTAAATTTCGTTTCTGAAATTTTAATCATATCCAAACCATAGACGCCGTTCCAGGTCACCCGTTCATCGGCATCTTCAATCTGTAAGGCTACTTTACTGTCCGTTTCTTCGTTGGAGGCATAAGGAGCAATCCTCTCATAGATGACCTCGATGGGGAAATCAGTAAATTCGATGACAGGGATATCTTCCTTACAGCTCACCCATATCAAGGAAGTTAAAAGAAATGTAAGGAGAAAACACAATAGTTCTTTTTGACTCAATTCCCGCCCTCAACGTTTGAAATTATATCTAAATAGGGGTAATTTGGGAATATAGGCATGTTCAGTCCCTTAGATTTTTTCTAAAAAATATCGTTAAATGGATGTCGAATTTCATTTATCCCCCCAGAATGGAATTTAAGATTCTTTTTTTATCTGGTCCACTAAAGAGTCAAAAATGTTTTGTTTGTGCAGCTGAGTTGCTATTTTTTCTCGATTATGATCCGGGGAATGTTGTTCTCTTCCAGTAGTGTGGTGAATGATTTAAGGTCTGTGTCCATTAGAAAGTTGTTCCATGATTTGAATTTTTCTGAATGGATTTCCTGATTATTTGCGAGGAAGCCAGACAGCCATCTCTCCTATTCCCCTATGAGACCAGGCGTAATAAGGAATGGCCGTAAGATGCGTCGATCCATCCGCAGCGCTGCCCTGGATCACAGTAATTCCGCCCAGAAGATCTGGCTGGAATCCCGCTGTGAAATCCATATCATCCGGCAGCTTGCGATCCAGGATGTGTCCTCCATTATCGATGCCCTCGAAACAGTAAACTAGAGGTCCCCTCTGGAGCGCAACTTTGCCCTGATCGTCCTTAACCCTATCGTGAGCAGCGATGCGCCGGACAGGCATCGGGAGATCAAGCTCGATCGTATCGCCCTTCTGCCACTTTCTGTGAATACGGGCAAAACCTTTGTCGATATTTAAAGGCCATGTTTCCGAATTAATCTGAATAGTGACGCTCCATTCTCCAGGATTCGAGAATGTATAGAGATCGCTGGGCACAGGCTCGTTGTGCGCCCAGCCAGGAATGCGCACCAAGACCCCAAATTCCCCCTCTTTTTCCGGATCGATTCGTATATGCACATGTCCATCCCAGGGATAATCCGTCTTTTGGGAGATTTTGACAGATGTGTTCTTTAGATCAACACTCCCCTCTCCTTCCACAAAAAGATTGATGTAAAAGACATTCCCTTTGTGGGCGTAGACGTATCCGGGTATGGAGGGAATCAGACGGGCCAGGTTCACAGGACAGCAAGCACAGTCGAACCAGGACTTGCGCGTTGCTTCGCCCTGGTTGAATGTGTATTTTCCATTCGCTTCCAGGGGATTCGGGTAGAAAAAGAGGTCGCCGCTCAGAGATAAGCCTGAGATCAGGCCGTTGTAAAGTGTCCGCTCGAGCACATCGATGTACTTCGCATCCCCGTGCAGCAGAAACAACCGGTAATTCCAGAAGACATTGCCGATAGCGGCACAGGTCTCGTTATAAGCCGTCGCATTGGGAAGCTCATAGTCGTCGCCAAAGGACTCACCCTCATTACGGGAGCCGATTCCGCCTGTCACATACATTTTTTTGGAAACGACATTTTCCCAGATTGTATCGATGGCCCGAATATAATTTTTATCTCCTGTGAGGGCGGCGACATCCGCCATCCCGGAATACATGTATGTTGCCCGGACGGCATGACCCACTGCCTCCGCCTGCTCGATGACCGGTTTGTGCGCCTGATAGTACCAGTCCTGATTGTAGATCGAAAAATCAGAGTCATCGGCAAATTTTTTCCCGAACTTTCCCGGTCCCCTCATATCCAGAAAAAATTTGGCCAGATTTAAATATTTTTCATCCCCTGTCAGCCTGAAGAGCTTGATCAGCCCGATCTCGATCTCTTGATGGCCAGGAAAATCCAGCCTTTTGCCCGGACCAAATTCACGAGCGATGAGGTCCGCACTTTTAAGGGCGACATCCAGAAAATTCCGTTTCCCTGTGGCCTGGTAATAAGGGACAGCCGCTTCATACATATGCCCCACGTTATAGAGTTCATGACTGGAGGCAAGATTCGACCACCTCTTCTCCCCCGAACCGGGGGCAGGATTATCCGGATCAGTTGTCCGAGTCGTGAAGAGGTATCCATCTTCTTCCTGAGCGGCGGCGATCTTGACGATCAAATCGTCCATGTATTTTTCCAATTCGGGATCGGGGTGAAGGGCAAGTGAATAGGCTGCTCCCTCCATGATCTTGAAGACATCGGAATCGTTGTAGCGCCGGCCTTTAAACTTCCCGGGCATCAATCTTCCGGCCTTGGCAAAATTATCGATGCGGCCCGTTTCTTCGCTTTTTTGGAAAGCAAAGGGGATCGTCACCGTGCGGTTGGTTTCCATGCGTGGCCGCCAGAAACCATCACTCACCTGCACATCCGTGAATACGACTGGCTTAATGGGGTAGTCCTTGGTCGTTTTTTGGACACAGCAGACAAAAGAAAAGGCTAAAGACAATAAGATAATTAAACACATGATAATGCTGGTATCATTAAAAAATCCCAGGGATTTCATAATCCTCTCCTCTCTGCTGAATGTATTAGCACAGGTCAATTAAGAAGTCAAAGTTTGGGATATGGCTGTCAAGCTGTATGTATCCCCAAATCCGTTATGGCGTCAAATCGAATTGTTTTATTGAGTGATCCAGTTGTGTGATGGAGAAAACCGTGAGAAGGGCTTCACGGGCATGGGACATTTCTCAAAAGGAGATGTGAGAAAAGCCCGGAACCGAGCGAAGTTTCCTCGCTGGGGAAACTGAGCGTGTTTTTGAAATCACCAATGGGGTCACTCGGAATGTCATTCACAGCGGATTTGGGGACACTAGCTGGTCAGCTTGGGGAGTTGATCCATGCTTTAAAAGGAATGGAGGAATTATGTGTTCGGATGGATATTTCCCACCAAGGATCTCAAATATTCCCTGAGCTGGGGATCATTATAAAGAGTGTGTGTGCCTATGGATAGACCGCCGATCGCATAAACGCCGATGGCAATTCCGCCTACGGCTATGTATCCTGTGGCGATACCTCCGGCACCAAAGAAGACACCCAGGGCCAGTCCTCCAAGACAAGCCAGGCCAAGGCCTATACCTGCAAATGTAATGACACCGACAGCAAATCCTCCAATGGCGATAACGCCGATAGCGATGTTCCCGATCGCTATGAAACCTTTTGCAGGTTTGGACATGCCGCCATATCCCGGACCATAGACGATATGAACGAGTGGCATACCAAAAATCATTGCAGAGGATTTATACTCATAACCCACATATCCCCCTTCCTTGCCAGAAAAACCGGCCACATCCGTCTTGATCGGATATCCACAGTTCGGACAGCTCCGGGCTTTATCACTCACCGATTTGCCGCATTCGGGACAGGATACGAGCGCCACAGGTCGCCTCCCTTTGTTAAAAGCTCTATGTATCTGTGAAGATTCTGTTCATTTGACCAGCCGGCCGCTGTCGCCTACGGTCCACTCCCCATTCACACAGACGTAGAGGACTGTGCGTTGGACCTCTTGATCCTTTTCGGTCTTGTATTTGATATCCACGAGTTTCCAATCTTCCAAACCGTTGAACATCATTGACACTTGCGCTTCCGTGGGACTTGCAAAGCGCTTCCCTCTAAATTTCCGGAGGACGGACTGATCCGCCCCATAGTTGATGATATTTATGGGTAAATTCCCCCTGGCCTCCGCATCCCTTTTGATAAAATCCTCGACCATATCCTTGGGCGTGTAATATTCATCTATGAGAGTCCATTCATACTCCTGGGCGTATTTCGGAGATGGTTTGAGGAGAAACGATTTGTAAATAAAATAGCCTCCGAGCAATAGAATATCTAAAATAACAAAGATGATTAGGATCTTGACAATTCTACTCATGGAATCTCCTATTCGTCATGGACACATATTCCAAAGCCTCAAGCAGTCCATCTGCTGATGGCAAAAAATTTTATATCTCTGATACAGAAAAGAGTATCACCTGAGTTTTAAAAAGTGCTGCATGTCTACTGAATGAGCCGCAAAGTGAGAGGATAGCGGTATTTCTCTCCATTGCTCGCTTTCACAGTGGCTATGATGATCATCACCAAGCCGAATATCCCGATTGCGATCAATAAAAAGATGCCAATGACGATAAGGATCAACACTGCTGCAATTATTGCGTAGATGCAGATCGATATTTGAAAATTAAGCGACTCTTTCCCTTGATCGGCAACAAACTCTGATTCATCTCTCTTTATCAACCAGATGATCAAGGGCCCGATGATGTTGCCAAAAGGAATGATATACCCTGCCAAAGCTGCTAGATGGCAGAACATTCCCCAATTTCTTTCCTGCGCCTCTGTCATCGTTGCCATGCATTCACCTCCTGATTTTTGCGTTTAAATCTATTTTCCTTATTTGTGAAGATAATAATAATTGAGTATGACTTTGTCAATGAACGAATAAAAGGAATCCTGGCTGATCTGCACGGAACCGAATTTTATCTGCCACTATGGTGCATACTGCAATTGTATCCAAAATCTCTTTGGGATCGGATTCGAGGATATCTTTATCCAGTATAGTAAAGTCTGCATATTTTCCAAGCTCGATAGATCCTAGAACATCCTCTTGAAAAGCACCGTAAGCTGCCCAGATCGTAAATCCTCTGATCGCTTCCTGGATGGTCATGCGTTGCAAAGGATGCCATCCTCCCTCAGGCCAACCAGAGGCGTCCTGCCGGGTCACTGCCGTATATATACCCAAAAGAGGATTTGTGGACTCTACAGGAAAATCCGAACCACCGGGAATGGGAAGGCCACCGTCGAGAGACCAGCGCCAGGCATAGGCCCCTTCAGCCCCTTCGGTCCCGACTCTCTCTTCAACAAAGCTCATGAGTAACGACTTTTCCTCCATGCAACACCAGATTAGCTGGACCTCGCTTTCCGCAGCAAACACAAAAAGCACCAAAAACAAAAATTCCAAAAAGAAGGAGCACTTTGTATTTTCTCATATTTCCTCCCTCAAATACCCATAACATCACAACCACTGTCCATAATTGAATTGCGCGATCTTTTTTGAAATTATCTCTTCTGCAAAAAAAATTCAAGCGTCATGAACAGACGGTAGGCATCTCTAAATCCGTAATGGTTAAAATTCGATTGATCCAATCGGTGATTTCGAAAACGAACACCTGGATATTGGTCCATTCGGGGAATGGACCCTACATTCTTATGGTGTAGGGATCGTTTGCCAAACGGTTTATTCGGGGAACGGAGCCTACACAAAAAAGAAACCGGATTCAGGGATGAATTCGGAGAACGAAAAAATTTGATTTACAGAGAGAAAAATGAGATAAAAAAAGAGCCATGAAAGACAAACAACCAAATCCCGAGATTTTAATCCAGAGAATCGATCTGAAAATTCCACTGATCGGTTTTTACGACGCACCCGACTCCAAGCCTTTTGCGCCTTGTGTTATCCCCCAGCCCGGGGAGTGTGTTTTTGCCTTCTATAAAAATTGGCTCAGAGGAGAGACCCTTCACATCACCAAGGACCACTATGGATGCGGAGGGGTCGGCCGCTGGATGTGCGGAGTCACCACTCGAACCCGAGATGCATTCATCAAGTTCTTGGTGGATGATGAAGGCCTCAAATCCTCTCACGCGCTTATGGAACAATGGATCGACTCCGGCAGCCCTTACAAAGCATCCCATCCGCATCTTCTGATAGGCCCTCTCAAAGAAGACCAGTGGGCTTATGCGAAGAGCGTCATCTTTTTTGTCAATCCCGACCAGTTGAGCGTTCTTATGATCGGCGCACAGTACGAAAGTTCTCCCGATGATCCTCCTCCGGTTATTGCGCCTTTTGGCTCTGGATGTATGGAGCTCCTGCCCTTTGACGATCCAGATATCCCGCAAGCTGCGATCAGCACCACAGACATCGCCATGCGCCAGCATATCCCTCCGGAGATTCTGGGATTTACCGTCACAAGGTCCATGTTCAAGAGGCTCTGCAATCTGGATGAACGGAGCTTCCTCTACAAACCATTCCTGCAGAGGTTGCGCAAAGCCCGAGGCCTGCCAGATCTCTAATCAGATCTCCGATGGAAGTATCCTTAGATCCGGGAACTTTTGAAGACAAGTGGCGTTATTGAGTGTCCCAATTGTCTGGTGGAGAAAACCGTGTGGAGGGTTGGACGGGCATGGTACATCTTCCTAAGGGAGATGTGAGGGAAGCACGGAAACGAGCGAAGTTTCCTCGCTGGGGAAACTAAGCGTGTTTTCGCAATCACCAATTGGGACACCCGAATGACACCTATTACGGATTTTAGGATGCTGACACCTTCGATCGGATTATTGCAAAACTCTCAGCTTGAGATGAGAGCTAAAGGCGGATGATCTGTAAACCCTGTGCATGGCCTTCTGGAAATCGGCTTCCCTGGCATGGTAAATATCCACAAATCTCTGCGGATTCCGGTCGATCACAGGAAACCAGGTGCTCTGCACTTGGACCATTATGCGGTGCCCTTTTTTGAAGCAATGAGATTTATCCCTCAGGTCATACTTGATCTCCGTCACCTCATCCGGAACAAAAGGCGCTGGTTTTTCAAAGCTATTCCTGTATTTTCCTCGAAACACATCAGCACCCACCAGCATCTGGAAATGCCCCATCCTCACGCCACAGGGATTGGGTTTGTTATCAGGGGCATTGCCAGGGTATACATCGATCAACTTGACCACCCAGTCCGCATCTGTGCCCGAAGTCGAAACAAAAAGATCAGCGATGACCGGGCCGGCGATCGTGATATCCTCATCCAAGACATCCGTCTCATAAACGAGCACATCCGTCCGTGATGCAGCGAACCTCTGGTCCTCGACCATCCAGAGGTGCCCCTGCGATGTCCGGACTTCCGCTGAAAAGGGGACGGGCTTGTTGGGATCGCTGATATAAGAGTCATAGTCATCCTCTGTATCGTGGAGAGGGGGAGAAAAAGAGAGTTTACCTTTTTGGTGAAAATAGAGATTTTTTTCCAAAGTGGATTTCGGCGGCCATCGGTCATAAGATTTCCACTCATTGGATCCCGTCTCGAAGACCAGGGCCTCTGGAAGATTGAGATCACCTTTATCTTTGAGGTAGCGAAGAAAGAATGGGAATTCGACGTTGTCTCGAAAATATTCACCCGTTTTTGTGCCGAACTGTATATTCCCCAAGACATCTCCATCCATCCGTGCCCATCCCCCATGGAGCCAAGGCCCTAGGACAAGGATACTCCTGTTGTCTGGATTTTTTGTTTCGATCGTGTAATAAATGCTCATCGGTCCATAAAAGTCTTCGGCATCGAACCATCCAGCCACATTGAGGATGGGGTGTTTGATGTTGTTCAAATACTGGAGCACATTCTGTTCTTTCCAGTAGTCGTCGTAATCGCCATGGGCCATATATTCATTCCATGTGGGCACCTGCTCATGAAAATAAAACTTATCCACGTTCGAAATGGGACCGAGCTCGAGAAAAAAAAGGTAGCCGTCAGGTGTTCCATACTGAAATCTGGCAGCCGCCTGCTCTGATTGGCCCGCTCGAACTCTGGCATTGTTCGACAGCCATCCGAACGTGTACATCAAACGGAAAGCTCCATTGTGATGAAAATCGTCCCCTATCCACATGTCCGAAGGCGAGGCTTGAGGGGAAGAAGCTTTTAGGGCAGGATGGGCATCGATCATCCCCATAACTGTCTGCCACCCCGGGTAAGAAATGCCCCATTGGCCGACTCGGCCGTTGTGATTGGGTATCGTCTGCAGCAACCATTCGATGGTGTCGAATGTATCACTGCTCTCATCGACATCAGCTGGGCCCCGCTTGACTGTTTTGTGGGGTTTCATCACGATGAACTCCCCCTCGGATTTGAACTTCCCGCGGACATCCTGATAAACGAATATGAATCCCTCTTTGGCATAGGCCTCGTTCGGACCGAGAACCTGCCTGAAATGATTGGATCCGTAGTATCGGACAGAATAAGGAGTCCTGAAAAGGAGAATGGGGTATTTTTCCGTTTTGTCTTTGGGTGTGTAAACCTGGGTGTAGAGCTTGATGCCATCCCGCATCGTCACCATGTATTCCGTTTTGTCATAGTTAACTTTGGCATCATATCTCTCTTGAGCCCATAGGTGAGAAATTGTCAGAAGGAAAAAAATGGGTATAACAGCATTCCTCGACGGAATGTTGCTCAATATCCTTTTCATAAGATACCTCCCGGGAAAATTTTGATTCTCGATGATCGACTATTGGTAAAACTAATACCACAGAGTACTCCATAGGGTCAATCCATAGCAGCATAGATGAAAAAAAATAAAAATTATCTTAGAAATCCTATCAAATCGATAATAAATATGTTATAATTATTTCAGATCAGTCTCAGTTGGCTGGCTGGCAGAGATTGAGTCCTCCTTCAAACCCCCTTTTGCTAATTTCCCCGATCAGCCAGCATTCTATATTAGTTTTGAATCCGAAAGTGTCGTTAGTGGACCGGCCGTATAAATTGAATGAGCAAGATGTCAAAAATAGTGAAAAGAGGTTACTGCTTGATGAGTTCGAGGATTTTTTTCTCGTCCCGAATGCCTTCCAGGATATCTGGTAAGAGGGAATCGATTTCTGAATCGCTATAATCACACCTCTCGATCTCAACTCTTCCCCCGAAGACATAGCATTCAATTTCCCTGACACACTTGGCATACTTCACCGGACTATTTTTTCTTCGGGATTCAAAATAGGTGATCTGAAGCAGCATCTTTTCTTTCCCTGCGGCATGATGATTCAAAACGAGGACGTGCTCTTCCTTGTTGTCCTCGTTGCCATCCAGATTCACATGGAATTCACCTTTGGCGAAGCTCTCGTTCTCGACGTGCCCAAGCACCTCCACTTCTTTGTAGATCTCCCAGAGGATGTGCGCAGGCTGGCTGTCTTGCACCAAGACTTCTCTTTGTGTTTGAGAAATCGCCACGGAAGGCAGCGAGAAGAAAAAACAAATACAGAAAACGATAAAGATAACGCCCTGCAAAGGCTTAGGGAAAGAGGAACTCCAATCCATCCCGATTTTTTCCACCGTTATTATTATAATGTCAAACGGCCCTGAATATTCAAGATATTTTTTTAATTCCCTTTTTTTTACCCACAGAGTCTTTGCATTCCGGCCACGGGATATTCCGTACAGCCCCCCGGAATTGGTAGAGGACGCACGGGTCCAGCTTCCCCCCTTTTTTCTTTTTCAGCCGCTCATACAGCTCTTCAGGGTCAGACCGTTTCATCTGTTGAGAAGACCTGATCCCGAGAGAATACAACTCCATGGCAGCGATAGGCCCGATGTTCCGCATCGATTGCAATTCTTTCAGGATTCTTTCCTTTTTTTTGAGATCTTTCATAATTTGTATTTCAAGTGAACAATCCTCATTAAGAGATCAAAATCCTCGTCTTCAACAGATCCTCTGAGTTGTCCTAAAAATTATCGCCCTATACATCTCTTTGAACAGGACCGGTGAAAAAATAGGCATCCCCATCATTGGGTTCTTTGGGATCATGGACAGGTTCCCAAGCGATATAAACCGGGTCTGAGTTCCGCAAAAGGCTGAGGACCGGCGCAAACTGGGAACCAGGAGCAAAATAGTATATCTTTCCATCTGAATAATAGGGTTCGGGGAGCTTGCTCCCCTCTATAGCAAACACCGCCTGAGCAACCTCTTGACCTCCAGAATAAAGGCGAATGACCTTATCTCCCCAGCGCGTTCGCCTTCCCTTCAGGTCACTGGCGTAAATATGAACCGTATAGCTATCTATCTTGTGACGTATGACTTCCATGAGTCTCTCTCTTGGCCTTATCCATGGCATTTATCAGAGCGTCTGGATTTTGAGAACCGATGAGTATCCGCCGGCCACTCAACAGGACCAATTGAACCCCGCGATTCCCACTCACATTGTAGGCCTTCCCACCAGATCCATAGCGGATGCCCCAGCCCCCATACTCTCTAAAAGGCCGGTACATCCTGGCTTCGTATGTCTGGATCGCATCAAAAGGCATTGTGCGGAACTGGCGATGAAAAGGGATATACCGGATGTAGATCCCATTTTCACGGACTTCTGTAATCAATCCCGCAGAGAAAGCCGTTATAGGAAAAACTACCCCGAACAGAACCCACATGCCAACAAGAACAATATCGGGCGCAGGTCGTGTCCCAAAGGGGATATTCAAAAGGATCTGCTGGATAAAAGCAACCCAGGAAACACCTGTCAGGAAAACCACAAGAGCCCATAACCAGAACTGGCGGAAACGTTGGACCTCACGGAATAAGACGTCTTTTGATTCCATTCGATCCACGCTCCATACTATTATACTCAACCAGCTTCATTTTGGAAACTCAAAATAAGACTTTTAAAGTATCCCCTAAGTCCGTGATTGTATGAACAAGTGGCCGCTCTTGAAAGTCCCCAATGGTGATTTTGAAAGTGAAATCCCCTCTGTTTTTTCTCGGCCCGTCCCGAAAATGGACTCTAACAGCGTGGGACCCGTATCCCAAAGGGTCCCCTGGGGGAACGGCCCCCACATCGCATTCAGCGATTCATTCAGCGTAGAGGGATTCAATGAGGCCTTTATACTTCCCTTCGATAATGTTCCTCTTGACTTTAAGGGTGGGCGTGATCTCTCCTTTCGAAATTTCAAAATCTCTGTCCAGGAGTGCGATTTTTTTTACTTTTTCATAGGCGGCAAGGTCCTGGAGGTTTTTATCCACTTCGGAAAGCATAAAATTGACGATCTTTTCATTTTTGACCAGATCTGAGCGGGCGGCAAAAGTAATCTGATTGAACCTCGCATACTCTTCCAACTTTTCAAAGTCAGGGACAAGGAGAGCCGCGATGAATCTTCTTCTATCGCCGATCACGACGGCAGTCGTGATGTAAGGATTTG
Organism: uncultured Eubacteriales bacterium; assembly: GCA_964406575.1. Lineage (GTDB taxonomy): Bacteria > Acidobacteriota > Aminicenantia > Aminicenantales > Aminicenantaceae > WTAW01. Next base: position 52,992 of record CAYOSH010000003.1, read on the forward strand.
TCTTCAATAGGTTTTCGATCTGCTGGGGTGCCACATTCTTTCCTCCGGCAGTAACGATGATGTCTTTCTTCCTGTCGGTTATAACAAGAAATCCGCCCTCATCCAGATAGCCGATATCTCCGGAATAAAACCATTCGTCTCGGATGGCTTCTTTGGTCTCTTCGTCCTTCTTGTAGTATCCTTTCATCACGTTCGGCCCTCTGATCAAGATCTCACCATCTTCGGCGATTTTCACATCAACTCCAGGGATGGGTTTGCCGACAGATCCAAATTTGAGGTCTTCAAAAGTGTTGAAGGTTACTGCCGGTGAGGTTTCCGTAATGCCATATGCTTCGAGTATAACAATTCCCATGGCGAAGAAAAACTCGGCGATGTCTTTGGACAAAGGAGCCGCCCCCGAGACAAAAAACCTGATTCTTCCCCCGGTTTTTTCGATGATCTTGGAAAAAACTAACTTGTGCGCCAGATTCCTCTTAAAACGGAGAATGCCTGAGATGGGCTTATTCTCTAGATATCGAAAACCATATTTCTTTCCTGTCTTCAGAGCCCAGAAGAATATTTTCCTCTTCAGGTTTGAACTGGAAAGAACATTATCCATGACCTTGGCGTATATTTTCTCGAATAGCCGGGGAACAGCGGGCATGATGGTGGGCCTGACCTCAAGCATATTCTCCGCTACAGTCTCCATACTCTCTACATAGCCTATGGTGCAGCCATGGTAGAGCATGGCGAATGTGACAGTTCTTTCATAACTGTGTGACAGAGGCAAAAAAGATAGGCTGGTATCCTCATGGGAGATGGGCAGTATCGAGGAGACCGAGGTCACATTGCTGATGAAATTGCTGTGAGTGAGCATGACACCCTTGGGCTCACCGGTCGTCCCGGAAGTGTAAATGATGGATGCCACATCCGTGGCCTTGACAGTATTTGCCAGCTGATCGAACAGTACAGGATCCTTTTGAGCCGCTTGTTTTCCCATTTCTATAATATCGTTAAAATTCTTCACGCCCTCTGGTGCATCCTGCAAAAAAGTAATGAAGTGCGAGACAAGGGGCAACTCCCTCTTGATCGATTCGATTTTTGCCCAGAGCTCTTCATTCGAACAGACGACGATTTTGGAATCGGAATCTTTGACAATGTATTTGACCTGTTCAGGAGAGAGATTGGTATAGATGGGCACGGTGACTCCGCCCAAGCACAAGGTCGCCATATCTGTCATGGTCCATTCCGGCCTGTTCTCAGAAAGAATGATGAGCTTATCACCGGCATTCAAACCCAGTGTCTTAAGGCCCAGAGAAAAATTTATGACTTTTTGTCCGAATTCCTCCGTCGAAATGGGCGTATAGCGACCATTTACTTTGTGGCGCATCAGGTCGTCTTTGGGGAAAGATTTGATGGTTTTGATAAAAAGTTGGCTAAGGGTCTCAATCATGCGATCCTCCTTAAGCTTATTCAAATCCCCGACGGGCGGCATTATCCCACAATCTGTAAAAAATTGCTATCTCTTTTCAAGCATCCTTATTTCCGTGATAAGGGCATTAGACGCAAAAAAGAGCGAGTCACTTTCCATATGAGTCGGGTGAGGGTGGGTGGGGGGGTCTTCGACGAATATGGACTGTGACGAGCTCCTGCTATTATCATTTGACTTGAGAGCATCACGGAAATAAGGATGCTTCCTATCTCTTTCTTGCCCTAGCCTGCACTCCCAAACTTGTGGCGATCTGAATTCTCAACCAAATTTTAGGGTCCGTTCCCCGATCGGAGCTATAGAGAAACGTGCTCTACCAGCTCTTCATGATCTCGGCGAAACATTGCAGGCCGCTGGGGATCACAGCGCTATAACCATGTCCAGGACTGGTCCATGCGCCGGAGAGATAGAGGTTTTTGATGGGTGTCGTATGCGGAAACCGCCTGTTTCCAGAATTGTCCACGGTTTGGTCCCAACCATAGATGGCTCCACGATAATTCCTAGTGTACCGGATATTAGTCAGCGGTGTTCCGATCTCCTTGACTGCGATCGAATCGGACAATCCAGGAAGGAGTGTATCCTCGATTTTTTGGATCAAGATTTCCGCCATGCGCTCTTTCTCCTTCCTGTAGGCCTCTTTGTTTCCCTTCCAGTAATCTTCCGCAAATTGTTCCCAGTGGTCATAGCCCTGGAGCACGATGATCCCGATGGTGTTCTTCCCCTCAGGAGAGTAAGTGTCATAGAGATTGTCGTAAAGTGTCAGGCCATAACCCATATTTTCCACATTAGCTTTGAGAGAGTTTTCATAATCGGCTTCGATGTCATAACCCGTGTTGTAAAAAATCTCGGTGTCTTTCAGCCCCTTTTCCCCGATCAGATCTTTTTTCAACCCTAAAAAGACAAGGAAGGATGAGAGGCTCACGCTGAACTTTTCCATACGTGCGAAGAGTTGCTTTAAAGAGTCTTTGGTTTCTATCATATTGTGGAAAGTGTCTATGGCATTGGCGTTAGACACCACAACCTTCCCGTTGTAAGTTATTCCATCTGACGTTTTCACGCCATACGCTGTGTTATCCTTCACCAATATCTGCTCCACACGTTTTCGAAGGAGGACTTTGCCCCCATGATCTTCGATAAACGTCACAAAGGCATCACTGATCTTTTGGGATTTTCCTTTCGGATAGAAGCCGCCAGCGGTGAGATACCCGATCGTGGGAAGGGCATAGTAGTAGCTCGAGAGCTTGGAGGGCGGCAGGCCGTAATAGCCCCACAAGGATGAGATGATCGTTTTGAGTTTAGGCTCTTTGATCCTGATGTCAAGCATATCCCCCCAGGTCTTGTTGAAAGCCTTGAACAAGAAGGGATACTCGGTGGGGAAATGGGACATATCCACTTGTCCCTGCGCTGCAGATATTTTATTGATGTCTTTCAACAGTCCCTGCATATCCTTAAAGATCTCTTCGATCCCCAGTTTTTCTGCAGGAAAATAGCCGACCAATGTCTTGATGTATGCCTGGAGATCTTTCATGGGGACTGTCATATCGTGATCGGGGTAGATCACGCGATAAAGATCGTGATGGGGAACAAATTCCACATCCTTGATCTCTGGGAAACCAGGAATCAAGTTGTGGATGCCGCCTCTTTCCCCGACTGTTGTGGAATGGAGGGAGACATCAAAAACAAACCCACCCGGCCTTTGAAATGTCGTGGCGTAGCCACCCGGCTTGCTGTGCTGTTCGAGGACAAGAGGCTTAAACCCTTGCCGGGCAAATGCAGCTGCACAGCTGAGTCCTCCCAGACCCGCACCGATGATGAGCGCATCGAAATTTTGGGTATCCGACTGGACCCGTCCTGGTTTTGCTTTGGGAAAAGACTCCCAATCCAGAGTGAAAACAGGAATACTGGCAAGGATCGTCTTGAGAAAATCCCTTCGCATCAGAGTTTTATGCGCCATGGTTCCTCCTTGAGATAAAAAAGGGTTATGTCACTCTTGACATTTTAGCCATCTTAATTTAAAGAATGCGCTAAGTCAAAATATAATGTAACAAAATCATATACAGACGCATCTTCATGGATATAATAGAAAGAATAGAAGAATAACACCACGATAACGAAAGGAGCAAATATTGCAGACACACTTGATGCTCTATACTCATCAGACGCAGCTCACATTGTTCTTTCGGATCTGATCGAGAATGACGCAAAAGCATATTTATCAGCTTAAGTCTTTTTTATTAGCTGTCCCCACACAAAAAATTTGTTATCGCATTGGGTATAAAACAACGTTGAACAGGGTCAGCTCTTCAGTGAAAGACTCCATAGAAAAAGCAAAATCTCGAGCAAATGCGCTCATGATCCCCAGAGCTGTTTACAGAATCCTCGACTATTCCGAGACCAACAGGCATCCGATATTCGCTCACGCTGAAAAAGTCGCTCTCTGTATATGCACGATCGGCCCAAAGCTAGAGGCGGAAATCGCCGCATTGATCAAAAAGGACGAATTGATAAAAGGCCTGATCTTTGACGCCATTGGCTCTGAAACCGTGGAGCAGGTAGCCAGAGAAGCCGACCGAACCATCTGTGAAAGATCACGGAACATGAACCTTTGGCCCAGCAAAAGGTACTCTCCGGGCTATAAATCTTGGGGCATCGAGGAGCAGCGTTATCTCTTCCAGATGATTCCAGGTAAAGACATCGGTGTCACACTGAACGAATCGTTCATGATGATTCCCAGGAAATCGATCTCATTCCGGGTAAATTTCTATAAAACCAAGGCGCTCAGCACCCGGCTGTTCCGATGATCAAATCCTATCTCCTCACAGTTCGAGTACGACTTTTTTTGGCGTTTTGATCGGCTTCACTTTGTGCGCTTCGAGAGTTTGGTTGAGCGCGGGGATGTCCTCTTCGATGATACTGTTCACTCTCTGGACATATCCGTCCACTGCCACTTCCAACCCCTCGAGTTGGAGCAAATCTGTCGCTGTCGGTGGATAGGGAAATCCACCCAGGTTTCCAAGCAAGGATATGACCCGTTGACCGACAGAACCGCCCCTCAAAGTCTCTTCTCTCGAGTTGCGCAAGCCGATTCCCTTGGGGACAACTTCATCCTCCAGGTCACTGAATTTGCCCTCAAATGTTTTAAGCGCGGTTTGGACTTCTTCCGAGACGTTCCCGTCACCCTTGATCTCCTCCCAGGTCTTATCCAGTTGTCGGCGCACATTCTTTGCTGCGGTCACAGTAAGGCCCATCTTTTTTGAAAGCTTGAGGGCCTGTATAAAACTCTCTTTCTGCGCTTGAATGTCTTTGTTGTCCACTTGAACTCTCGGATCGGGATAGACAGTGATTTTTTGAGTGATGACTTCTCCGCCGGTCTGCAGATCGGCCGTATAATCGCCCGGTGGGGCGTTCAAATACCCCGAAAATCCTCCAGCGCCTGGTTTTATCTCCTCTCCATCCTTGGTTTTGGGAATGGTCCTCAAATTCCAAGTCTTGCGTTGAAGCCCTTCGGCTGTGCTCAAACTGATCTCGTAGACCTTTTCTCCGTTCGCATTATTGATGACAATCTTCGGCTTCTCATCAGGTTTCTTTCCGAAATACACTGTTAGAGAGACACCGTACGAAGGATTCGACCCCACAAATTCCGGCATACCGAAGGATTCCCTCGAGTTTCGCATATAAAACTGTATTTCAGGCCTGGTCGCAAACAAATGCACTCCCGCCTGGAGAATCTCAGGTGTCATTTCCTGAAGCGGAGTGATGTCATCCATGATCCACACACCCTGGCCATGAGTTCCTATGATGAGATCATTCGTCCGAGGATGAATGGCGATGTCGCGCACAGCTGCAGTCGGAAGATCTTTCTTCAGTGAAAACCAGCTCTTTCCACCGTCCAAAGATGCGTGGATGCCGAACTCCATCCCGACGAACAGGAGGTTTTTATTCTTTATGTCTTCGCGAATAACATGAACCCATCCAAAAGGCAAATTGCCCTTAATGGATGTCCAAGATTTTCCATAGTCTGTGGTTTTGTAGAGATAAGTCGCATAGTCGTCATTCCGATGGCCGTCAAAGGCTGCGTAGGAGGTTGCCGGATCGAAGTGGGAGGCCTCGATGCGCGAGCACCAGGTGTGCGGTGGGAGCCCGGGGATATTATTGACGACATTCGACCAAGTTTTCCCTGCGTCCAGGGTGACCTGCACATTTCCATCATCCGTGCCGCACCAGATCACACCCTTGCGAACGGGCGATTCCGCGATCGTGATGATTGTGCAGTGGATTTCAGCTCCTGTGTTCTCTTGAGAAATGGGACCTCCGGAATCAATCTGCTTTTTAAGGTCATCGGTCGTAAGGTCTGGGCTGATGACCGTCCAGGACTGCCCTCTATCCGTTGTTTTGAACAGATAATTCCCTCCTGTGTATACAGTATTTGGGTCATGCGGGGAGATGAGTATCGGAGAGTTCCAGTTGTAACGGTAAGGAGGTTCACTCAAAGGAGCCAGAGGTTTGATGGATTTTCTCTGCCCTATGCGCAGATCATATCTATACAGCCCGTTGACCTGAGAATTTCCGTAGATCGTGTTGTAGTCCATGGGATCGACCTGTGCATGGAATCCGTCTCCCCCGCCAACAACATACCAATCCTCGTTGAAGATGCCCCCACTTTCCAAAGTCCGGCTGGGTCCTCCCCAGAGGCCATTATCCTGCAGTCCGCAGTAAACGAAATAGGGATCCCTCATATCGAAACCTATCTGATAGACTTCTGCCAAAGCCATATGCCGGATGGGGTGCCAATTTTTCCCGCCATCATAGCTGATGTCGATACCGCCATCGTTACCGTCGATGAGATGAAGGGGATTGGACGGATCGATCCATAACGCATGATGGTCCGAATGTGTGCCTCCCGATATCCCGTGGAATTTCTTGCCCATGTCGCGGGAAACGTAGCCACCTGTGGAGAACACATATATGACCTTATCATCTGTCGGGTCTACACGGATCTGGCTGTAATAAAAAGGACGATTGTTCACTTGTTTGAACGTCTCTGTGTCGCACGTCCGTATCCAGGATTCCCCTCGATCTTCAGAGCGCCATATCCCGCCCTCTTTATGTTCGATGAGGGCATAGATGACGTTAGGACTGCTTCTGGAGATTGCGAGGCCGATTCGTCCCAAGATCCCCTCGGGCAAGTCCTTTTCCAGCCGCTTCCAGGTTGTCCCCCCATCCGTGGTCTTATAGATCCCACTGCCCTTGCCTCCGCTGGTGAAATGGTGGGGCAAACGGCGGTGTTCGTAAGCCGCCGCAAAGAGAGTGAGACTGTCGGAGGGATCCATGGCCAGATCAGCAAATCCCGTATTTTCATCCACATACAACACTTGTGTCCAGGTTTTTCCGCCATCGATTGTTTTGTAGATGCCGCGCTCTTTGTTCGGACCCCAGAGATGACCCATGGCCGCTGCGTAGACAATATTGGGATCTCCGGGATTGATAACAATGCGGCTGATGTGCCGCGTGTCCTTAAGTCCCATGTTTTCCCAGGTCTTCCCACTGTCCGTTGACTTGTATACCCCGTCACCGATCGTGACGCTGTTCCGGCTTGTGGCCTCTCCGGAGCCTACCCAAACGATATTCGGATGGGATTGGGCCACGGTCACATCGCCCACAGAGACAGAGCTCTCTTTGTGAAATACGGGCATCCAGGTGATGCCGTTATTCTCGGTCTTCCAGACTCCGCTGGGGCCGATGGCGGCATAGATGATCCAGGGCTGGGTCTCCACGACATCGATATCCACAGTCCGGCCTCCCATCACAGCCGGGCCTATGCTCCTCCACAGAAGCTTTTCGAAGAGTGCTCCGACCTGATCAGCGCTCTGTGCTTGGGCGGGCAACGATAATCCACAGAGGAGCAGCAAAATCATCCAGACTGGCAAAACACCGTTTTTCTTCATTTTTCCTCCTTTTCTGAGTTCCGTATGATCCGATAAGATTCCGATTCATGAAATAATGTCTCTATAAAAGACCTCAAGACAAAACCCACTCCAATCAATATACGATCGCAAAGACGGAAGGTTATCTTTATTACAGATTTGAGAGTTCAGTCAAGCACTATGTCGACAAAGGCCTGCCGAATCTCGGGAAAACGGAAGGAGAAGCCTTGCTTTCCCAACTTGACGGGGAGGACCCTCTGCCCTTTGAGAAGATTCTCTGCAAATGGCCCGAGAATCAACCGGAGCATAAAACCCGGCACCGGGGGAAGGAAGGTCGGTTTTTTCAAAGCCGATCCCAAGATCTTTGTCATATCCCGGTTTCGAACCGGTTGGGGCGCTGTGCAATTCACCGGCCCTTTGTAATTTGTATTCTCAAGGAGATGACACAAAATGTGTATAAGATCCTGCTCGTGGATCCAGGAAAACCATTGCTTCCCACTGCCGAGCGGGCTTCCCAAACCCGCCTTGAACAGAGGAAGCAACTTCGACAAAGCACCACCGTTCTTGCCCAGAACGATCCCGAAACGACAGAGGACGACACGCACGCCGAACACTTCCGCCTTTTGAGCCTCCATTTCCCACTGCGATGCCACAGATGCTAGGAAATCGGCACCCGGCGCATCCCCTTCATCCAGGATCTCGTCTCCGTGAAATCCATAGTAACCTATGGCCGATGCGTTCAAAAGGTGCGCTTCTCTCCGCTTTTCCAGGTTCAGGGCATCGACGATATTCTTTGTCGTTCGGATCCGGCTGTCCAGGATGTTTTTTTTGTGTGATTCTGTCCATCGCTGGAAAATCGATGCACCTGCCAGGTTAAAAACAGCATCGCATTCCCTGAGGTTCTGCTGCCAGGGTCCGGGAATCAAAGGATTTCCCTCAACAAAGAACGCGCCCTCCGCTGAGACTTCCTTTTTTGTCGGATGTCTTGTGAGTACTGTGACAGAATGCCCATTTTGGATAAGCGAACGCACCAATTTTTTCCCAATAAAACCCGTCCCCCCTGTTATGAAAATCTTCATATCTGCTCTATCTTATCCATAACACTCTTAAAGTTCAATTGCCTCTTGAACATGGTAAGCATCTGGACAGAAGTGATGAAAGACATCCCTGTATCCCCGTTGGATTGCAAACATAAAATTCCGCTCCGTTTTTTCGCGGACCATTCGAGGAATGGACTCTACAAATATCCCTGCGGTCACGGATTTGGAATTGCCTCCCAAAAGGATTGGCATTCTTCTCAAGGAGATACAAACCAGAGATCCCAGGTCAAAAGCCTGAACGAAAGCTAGAGTTTGAACGTCATATACCTGCGCACTGTCTCCTCTCCGGTTGAATTCTCGAGAAGAACAGTGATGGCATAGTCTCCTTCCGGAAGAGAAAGAGGGATTTCCATAGAATAGGCTTCCCCGGCCAGCGCTGCCAATTCGTCTTCAGACAAAGCGAGGACGAAATCCTGCTTGGTCTCCCAAACCTTTTCCTCGGTGGAGACATCTTCGATCTCAGCTGTGACGGTGAGAGTCGTCTCCAGCTTAGACCCTTTCTCGCTCATCCAGATATTATTGTAGGGAATTTTCATCTGAATCATCTGTAGGCCGGATGAGTCCTCCGTGATTTTCATTTCAAAGGCAAAAACAACTTTCTTGTCAGCCACTTTGGATACTCTCCATCCCTGCTGGGGATCGTTGAGAATACTGGCCAGAGCAAACTCCCCTTGTTGGGTGATCTCATATTCGCCATTCATATCCCGGTCCTCAAAGACAATGACATAATTGGGCTCATAGTACCAATTCTCATAGTGAAAATCCCTGAATCCGGGATTGACTATACGATTATCCGGCGGCCCGAGGATCACAAAAACTCGTCCTCGATCCTGCAGCCATCCCGGAGTGGTTCCCTCTTTAAAAACGGCGTTTGCCGTCTCGATCCGCCGAAAATATTCCTCCTTGAACTCGTTGATCTCGGTGGATGGATCCGGATCTCGCTTTTTCCAGAATTCATCCACGAATGCCTGTCTTTTTTCAGGTGGCGTCGTGAGGAAAATCTCTTTTTCCTGTTTTGTGATCGTGTAGCGGACTTTAGAGATGAATTCTCGGCTGCTGGCATCCAAGATATACCTTTTTTGCGGGATTGTCGTACAGGATACTAGAAGCCATAAGGACGTCAGAAGAAAAACGATGGCGGCGGCGCTGAAATATTTGTGTTTCTTCATCTTTAACTCCTTGGAAATACCATATGGCAAAAAGCATGCCAATTTGATTCTCCAAGAGAACTGAGATTACCCACTGAGTTTTGTCCCCCCTAGAGGACAATCCCCTTAATTGTGGACGAAGAGAAGTGAAAAATCCTCTCTAAAGCGCCGTCAATTCCAAAGTCTTCTGTCTCAAGAGATGAAAGAGCTATATCCCTCCTATCTGCATGAGTTGGATTCGGAATGTTGGAGCGGTCATGGTCCGATCGAGGTCAAGGTCATTCCCAACCATATCGATCCCGTTCAGCATGGATTCTGCAGTGCCGGCTATGGTGAGTCCTTTCACGGGAAAAGCGATCCGGCCATTCTCGACCCAAAAACCGGAAGCACCACCGCTGAAATTCCCGTTCACAGGATTGATCCCATATCCAGTCACTCCCTTGAGATAAAGGCCCTTCTTTGTCGATCGGAGGATCTCTTCAGGAGAGCTCTGACCGGCTTCCATGTAAAAATTGTGGGGGCCGATTTCAGGGAGGCTCCTGTAACCTCCTCGAGAGGCATTGCCTGTGCTCTTGACCCCGGCTCTCCTGGCCACAATGGTGTTGTACATGAACCCCTTAAGAATCCCTTTGTCGACAATGACCCTTTTTTGTGTAGGCACTCCTTCTCCATCGAAAGGGGTGCTCCCCATTCCTTTGGGCCGCGTGCCGTCGTCAATAACTGTGACCAACTCTGAAGCGATTTTTTTATCCAGGCTCTCCCTGAGAAAACTCGCTCCTTGAAGGACACGCTCTCCGTTGATGGCAGCCAGAATCCCGCCCAAAATAGACCGAGACACATCCGGGTCAAAGATCACTGGTGCCTTCTGGGTTTGGACCATTTGTGGATCGAGCATCTCATAAGCATCCCTGGCTGCCTTCTCTGCAATCTCCTCTGGGGATTTCAAGTCGGCAAAATAGCGTCGCGAGCAGTATTCCCCGCCTGTGGATTTCTGTTCACCTTTCTCTGCAACAACAGAGACTCCGAATGTGGCCGCGGAAGTCTTTTTGGACTTGGACAATCCCTTGGAGTTGGCGATAAAGATCTCACTCTCTCCTTCCCCATAAGCAGCGCCCGCGCTCTTTGTGATCCGAGGATCCTTCATTGCCAGGGCCTCTGTGGTCTTCGCGATTTCAATTTTTTCATCCATAGCGACCTGGGTGAGATGCGGATCGTAAAGGCCCTCCACCTGCGTGATCCCCTGATCATCGGGGAGCACATTGTTTTCATCAGAAGTGAGGTTTTTCGCAAACGCAAGAGCACGGGAAATCGTATCCTCCAATGCGGCTTCCGAAAAATCGTTACAGCTGGAAAACGCCATTTTGCCCTGGATGAACACACGAAAACCCACCCCCTGTGAGGACGCTTCTTCGACAGTCTCTATTTCCCCGTTCCGCACTTCCACACTGAGGTTCCGCCCGGACTGGATAAGGACTTCCGCCTCATCTGCGCCTCTGTCGAGACATTTTTTAACGAGTTGTTCGGCTAAATCTTTGTAGTCCATGGGTTTCTCCTTTCTATCCTCTTCTCGCTTTGCTGCCACCGACGTTTATCCCGCGGATCCTCACTGTCGGCTGGCCTGCTGAGACTTCACAACTCTGACCCTTGCCGCAGATGCCGGGTCCAAATGCCAAGTTGTCTCCGACAGCATCCGTGTTCGCGATGATGTCCAGACAGTTCCCGATGAGGGTTGCGCCCTTGACCGGGATCGTTTTTTTCCCGTTCTCAATCATATAAGCTTCGCGACATGTGAAGTTAAAAATACCAGTGATGGGATTTACACTCCCTCCGCTCAAGCTCTGTACGTAGAGGCCGTCCTTTGTAGAAGAAAGTATATCTTCCGGCTTATCCGTTCCATTATCTATAAAAGTATTGGTCATCCTGGGAATCGGAATGTGACGGAAACTCTCGCGTCGCCCGTTGCCTGTGCGGTCCTGTTTTATCTGTTTGGCGGAAAGGATATCGCTCATGTATTTCTGGAGCACGCCTTCCTTGATCAGAACATTCCGCTTCATCTGAGTCCCTTCATCATCGAAACTGGTCGTCCCTCTCATGTTGGGCAGGCTCCCGTCATCGACCATGGTGAACACATCACTGGCGATCTTCTGACCGAGTTTTCCGGTAAACGCCCCAACCTGTTTAGCGATATTGTCCGCCTCCAGCGGATGTCCCACGGCTTCGTGCACGAGAACTCCGCCCCATCCGTTCTGCATGACAATATCCATGATCCCCGCAGGCGCATCCTTCGCCTCGAGCATGGCAACGGATTCCCGTGCGCAGGTCCGTGCGACCTCCTCCGGAGTCACTTCATCAAACATCTCAAAGCCTGAATGCCGGCTCAGCCTCTCCCGCCCCATGTGGCGTGTGTTATTCCCTACTCCCAGGGTCTGCACGATAAAGAAGAGCAAAGGAAGCGCATCACTCAGGAGGAGTCCCTCACTGTTGGCGATCGTCCGGCCTCTCACCTCATCGTAATAACTGATGGACGCCATCTTGATCTTGGGATCATAGTCGAGTGCTGCCTGGTTCGCCCTCTTCATCACTTCCAGACGTTTTTCATCGGCAACATCCCGGAGCGGAATCTCGACTGTGACATAAGACTCTCTTTCTGCCCGATGGATATCAACTGGAGGAACGGATTTTGTGCCTCTTGCCACATAAGAGGCGACCTCAGCTGCCCGCAACAGGTTTTGTTCGTTGATGTCGTCTGTGTAGGCAAATCCTGTCTTATCTCCGGAGATAACTCTCACGCCTGCACCCTGGCTTATGCCAAAGACCGCACTCTTGAATTTTGACTCTTCCATAAGGATCTCACGGGAAATCCTGTTCTCCACATAGACATCGGCGAATTCTCCTCCATTTTCCAGGGCTTTGCGAATCGTCCGATTCAGTAGATCGGGGTCTGCAGAAACACTCCCCGCGGACTGCTCTGCACCCCTGCAGGATAAAAGCTGGCTCATCAGCGCAGGAGTTGCGGCTAGGGCAACTCCACCTTTCAAGGCTATCTGAAGAAACTTCCTCCGAGGAATGTCCTTCACAAAATATCTTTTTTGTGTCATGGTCGACCTCTCAAAAAAAATTTCTCTCATTATATTCCTTCGGAATCCTGAATGCAAAATGAGATTGTCTAACGTAAGCATCCTTATTTCCATGATAAGGGCATTAGAGGCAAAAAAGAGCGAGTCACTGTCCTTATGAGTCGGATGGTGGCGGGTGGGGGGGTATTCGACGAATATGGACTGTGACGAACTCCTGCTATTATTATTTGACTTGAGAGCATCACGGAAATAAGGATGCTTCCTTGTCTAACAGATTTGAATAAGCTCCCTTGTCTGCTTAAGAATCCTTTTTTCCGCGATTTAGTCGTGTTTCTTTGCCAGAATGAAGGAACCGGGAAAAAACGACAATCACGAATCAGTGTTTGGAGTGAAGAAAGAGCGAGTGAGATGTTCAGAGGGATGAACAAAGCAAAGAGTGCAACGATTATCGGTCTGAAAACTGACGAAAACGGATGTTCCTGTTTTTCAAAGAAACGCCCATGGCTTTCTCCAATGCGGCCTGGGAAATGACATAATCGGCAATCGCCCGCAATTCATCGCTTCGCGCAGTAGCTAAATCCCTTTGGTGTTGAAGAACGATGTAGTTGGTGGTCAGGCCGACCTTCAGTTTTTTGTCCTCTGCCTCCAGTTTTTTCTCGGCCAGCTCTCTGGCTAAACGGTAGGCAGCGATTCGTTTGAAGTTAGTCTCAACGAGACGCGCAGCGCTCCTGATCTCAAGAAAAGCCTGTTGCTCCGTTCTCTTCAATGACAGTTGAGCCTGTTCAAGATTCACTCGCGCTTGGGCATATTCGGCTCGAGAAAATAGCGAACTGGTCGGTACCGTGAGTGTTAAACCGACGTACCAGTTGTTGTATTTGAATCCAAAGGCATCTTTCAAAGCTTCCGAGGCATTGCCTGGAGCAGTACCGATAATGATTTCCGAAAGGGGATTATCATCTTCATAATAAATTCGTGTTCCTGAAATTGCAGGACTCCAGTAAGCGGCATTTAATGACAGGTCAGGAAGTAATTGATTCTTGGCATAATTGACTTCGACATTCTTGTTCTTGAGGTCCCATTTCAACTCTTGAAGGTCCGGTCGATTTTCCATTCCGATCCGTAGGGCCTCATCCACGGTGATCTTGTATTCTTCATAGGTGGGTCTATCTGTGGGGATGATTTTCCCTGAAATATCCTGTCGTTCTTCTTGAAGGTTGATGAGCGTTCTTAATTGGTCTTCATAGTTCTGGATCTGCACTTCGGCCTGGAGGATATCCGCCTCACGGGTGGCCACCTCAGCCTGGGCGGTGAGAATTTCAATAGGAGCGAGTGTTCCCACCTCCACCTCTCTCTTGTTCTTTGCCAATAAATCCTGGGCCAATTGCAATGACTGCTTCATAACATTAAGATAGGCGATGGTATACGCCAAATATAAGTAAGATTGCTCGACATTGTAGACGGTGTCCATGAGAACGCTTTGGAACTTGGCATCAGAAATCTCCAGATTGTTGTTGGCGACAATGATCTCTTTCCTGCTGGTGTTGAATCCGAAATTTTTGAGGAGAGGCTGGGTGAAATTGAAAGTCAATCGGCTACCATAACGGGGATTGATATACTGAAATTTGGCATTGGTATCGCTTTTGTAGGAATAGAGATTGATGTTGAAACTCCCTCCTGTCGGGATTTCCTGAACAAGCTGTGCTTGATAGTCCAGGAATGAGGCTGTGACGGAATCCGTTCCCTCCAGCCAGGAAATTGCAGGAGTATCCGTGTTCTGATTACCGAAGCCAAAAGAGAGTTGGGGCAGAAATTTTTCCTTGGCCCTGGAAACAGAAAGGTCTGAGATTTGGGGATTTAGGACTTCCACAGCCACATTCAGGTTGTTCCTCAACGCTATTTCTATACATTCAGACAAGGATAGGGGGATTTCTTTGTCCTGCCCCATCAGCCCGCATGTCAAAAATATTATGGTCAGAAGGCATACCGTCTTATTTTTCATCGTTCGCTCTCCTTTGCTGGGATAAACGGTCTCACGCTCAGTCGCCGCCTTGAGGAAAAAAATTAGGCTGTATTATTTCTGTACCCATCCATCCAAAAGACGGATGATCCTCTGCCCGTAGGATGCATTGAGCTCCGAATGGGTCACCTGGATGATCGTTGTGCCGTTATTGTTCAATTCTTTGAACATCTCCATAATGTCCTTTCCCTCTGCGCTGTTCAGGTTCCCTGTCGGTTCATCTGCCAGAATGAGTTTTGGATGTGTGATGATGGCTCTAGCTACAGCCACTCTTTGCTGCTGACCTCCAGATAATTGATTGGGGAAAAGGTCTTTTTTGGCAACGATCCCAAACTTATCGAGAGCGTCGCAAACCAATCCTTTTCTCTCTGAACCCTTGACTTTTTTGTACAGAAGCGGTGTTTCAAGGTTTTCATAAACAGTCAGTTCGTCTATCAAGTGGTAGGCCTGGAACACAAAACCTATGTGGTTCTTGTGAATATCCGACCTCTGTCTCTCGCTCAGCTTATGAACCGGTCTGTCATAGAAAGAATATTCTCCGCTCGACGGGGTATCCAACAACCCCAGGATATGGAGCAGAGTGGACTTTCCCGCTCCAGATGGCCCCATGATCGTCAGAAATTCCCCTTCGTCCACATCAAGATCGATATTCCTGAGAACATATGTTTTGACAAAACCCGTTGAATAAAATTTGGTGATATCCCTTAATTTGATCATACGTGTCTCCCTCCTGAGCAAAGCGCACAACCCTCATCCATCAAAAAATTCAGCCCTAGACAACGAAATAGGGGAAATTTTTCAGCATGAGACTCCGCGATTTGTTTCCTGCAAACAGCTAGATCTTGAACTCTCTCTGGATATTCTCGGAAACGACGTGGCCATCAAATAGGTGAATGATGCGATGGCTATACTCTGCATATGCGGGTGAGTGGGTGACCATAACGATCGTCGTTCCCTGCTCATGCAGTTCACCCATCATCTTCATTACTTCTTCGCCATGGGCCGAATCCAGGTTTCCCGTGGGTTCATCTGCAAGGATAAGCTTTGGATGAGCCACAACTGCACGCGCGACAGCCACGCGCTGTTGCTGACCTCCTGAGAGTTGCTGGGGAAAATGATTTTTCCGTGCCATAATCTCCATCTGCTCAAGGGCTTCTGAGACTCTCTTTTTTCTTTCCGCAGAAGAGTACCCAAGATACAGAAGGGGAAGCTCTACGTTCTCATAAACAGTCAGCTCATCGATGAGATTAAAGCTCTGGAACACGAAACCGATGTTGTTTTTTCTAAGGTTGGCTCTTTGCCTCTCTGAATACCCGGAGACTTCCTCGTCAAAGAACAAGTAATCGCCACTGCTGGGCTGGTCAATCATACCGAGAACGTTCAGCAAGGTCGATTTACCGCAACCTGAAGGTCCCATGATGGCGACATACTCCCCCTCTTTAACTTCCAGATTGATGTTGTTCAGAGCCGTGGTTTCAACTTCTTCCGTGGTGTAGATCTTGGTGAGATTTTTTGTTTTTATCATTCTTTCCTCCTAATAGAAGCGGCCAGTGTGATCATTGGCCTTCGACTGAAACATGATATATTCAAATATGTATAAATCGTACACGTCATTTCCTACTTCAAGACCAGTCTTTCGTGATTGCCAAAGCTTTCGTACGAAGATGTAATCACTTTTTCACCCGGTTGAAGACCTTCGAGGACTTCGTGGACATAAGCATTGGACATTCCCAGCCTGATGGGCCTTTTTGTCGCAATTTTTCCGGAATGATCCAAGACATAAACCCAGTTACCTCCCGTGGTTTGAAAAAATCCACCCTTTGCCAGCAGGATGGCATCCTCTGAGATATCTCCCATTTCCAGACGAATATGCAAAGACATACCCCGTCTTATCCCCTGAGGCTCTTCACCCGGAAAAAGCATGTCGATCTCGAATCTCCCATCGACGACCTCAAGATAGACCCTATCGACAATAAGATTGTAGGTGTTTCCAGCAAAATCAAAGGTTCCCCCTCTTCCTTTTTCAACACGTGCGATGTAGTGTTCGTCCACGGGGACTCTGACCTTGAAGGCATCCATGACATCGATCTGTCCGACGCGCTCTCCAGGAGTCTTCGACTGGCCGATCTCTGCATTCAGAGCCGTGAGATAGCCAGAGATAGGCGCTCTAATCGTCAGATTGTCTTGTTTCTGTTTCACGACTTCCAGATTGTCCTGCATGCGCGTGAGAGCGGATTCCAAAGCTTCGACCTGCAATTGTCTGAACTCGAGTTCGTTTTTTTGACTCTCCATAGTCAGTTCTCGACGTTTCACCAAATATTCGTATTGGTCTTTGGCCAGTTCAAACTCATGCTGTGAGATCAGATTGTCCTTCATCAACTCTTGGTATCTTTCGTAGGTGCGTTTCTGTTGCTGGAGTTGATTATCGATATTTGCCACTTCTTGGCTAAGCGTCAGGCGGTATTGTTCCATTTGGAGGCGCGTATTCCGGAGGTTATTGCTCTGCTGGAACAATTCCGCTTCGCGCCACATGATATCTAAGAGGAGGTTCGTATTGCCCAATCTCAGAATTTTATCTCCTTCTTTCACCACAGAGCCCGCTTCAATAAAGATTTCCTCCACCCGTCCGCCTTCCATTGCGTCGAGATGATAGGTATCGATAGGCATAACTTCACCGATAACAGGGATAAATTCCTGGAAAGGTCCTTTCGTAACCTCAGAGATCGTGATCCGCTCTTTTCTAACGTTTAAAGACGACTTGCTGAACTGAAAAACAAAGACATAAATAACAAATAAAACAAATAGCGCAATAGCTGCATAGGCTGCAATTCTTTTTGGGGGCCATTTCTTCTTTTTGATCTCACGATCCATTCCCATTTTCTTTCTCCCAACTCTGAACTCGCTCCGTCTCCGGAATTTTTAAGCGTATTTTGTACACGTTTTCTTCTGATCAAAACTGTTCACAGGATCATCTTTTTGCAATTATTATGCCACATTGTTCTGACGGAGTATACACTCCAAAGGTTGGCGGGAATTGCAAAAAAAAGTGTACGCTGGTATAACAAAGCATGTCCGAAATCGAACACTTCCCTCCAGAATAAAGAAAGAATATTACAGAAGAATGTGGCGCAAAAATTAGAAAATGTTTACTATAGACTCGCAAAAATGGCAAAAAGTGTTCCAAAAGCGGACACATGGCATGGATATTGCAGCACAAGGACAAGACACAAAAAATATTTTGTCATAAATAAGATGCCAATATAATTTAAGGATTATGCCAATGAAAAAAAAGACAGGAAAAATACTTATCATTGATGATGACGAAGACATCCTTCAGGCTGCCCGATTGTTCCTCAAACAACATGCAGCTCTTGTACACACGGAGAAATCTCCCACCTCCATTCCTGTACTTTTAAAGAATGAAACATACGATGTCATATTCCTGGATATGAACTTTGCAAAGGGAGCCACGAGCGGTCAAGAAGGCTTCTTCTGGCTGGATAAAATCTTGGAAATGGACCCCTCAGCAGTTGTCGTTCTGATCACAGCTTTTGGCGATGTGGGAATGGCTGTCCGCGCCATAAAGGAAGGAGCGACTGATTTTGTCCTCAAACCTTGGCAGAATGAACAGTTCCTGGCCACATTCACTGCAACCATGAGCCTCCGCCAATCTCGAGTTGAGGCCAATAATCTGCGGACTCGCCAAAAGCAGTTGATCGCGGATCTCGATCAGCCCTTCCATGACTTCATCGGAAAAAGCAAAGCGATACAGGATGTCTTTGCGAACATCAATAAAGTCGCCAAAACCGACGCCAATGTCCTGATCCTGGGGGAGAACGGGACAGGAAAGGAGCTGGTCGCCCGCGCTCTGCACCGACAATCCTCCAGAGCAGAAGAGGTCTTTATCTCCGTCGACATGGGCGCCCTGAGTGAAACTCTTTTCGAGAGCGAGCTGTTCGGACACGTAAAGGGCGCTTTTACAGACGCCAAAGAAAACAGGGCCGGCCGGTTCGAAGTAGCCTCGGATGGGACGCTTTTTCTCGATGAAATCGGCAATCTCCCTCTGACGCTCCAGGCCAAACTTCTCGGTGTCATTGAAACGCGAACCGTAACACGGCTGGGTTCGAACAAAGCCATTCCCGTGGATGTCAGGCTCATCTGTGCAACAAATTTACCCATTCATGAGATGGTATCCAGCAACGAATTCCGACAGGACCTCCTCTACAGAATCAATACAGTCGAAATTCAGATCCCTCCCCTGCGTGACAGATCGAAAGATATCTCTTTGCTCGTTGACCATTTTCTAAAGGTCTACTCCAAAAAATATCATAAAACCCAGAAGAGGATTAATACCGGCACATTGAAGAAACTGGAAAAATACCACTGGCCCGGAAATGTCCGCGAGCTCCAACACGCCATCGAAAGAGCTGTGATCATGAGTGAAACAGCAATGCTCCAGCCAACAGATTTCTTCTTTTCTTCCCAGGAATCGAAAGAAGAAGGCCTCGTATTCGATACGTACAATCTTGAGGAAGTGGAAAAGGCAACGATCCGAAGAGTTCTCAGCCGCTATGGCGGAAACATCAGTCAGGCATCCAAGGAACTGGGCCTGTCGCGGACATCGCTCTATCGCAGGTTGGAAAAGTATGGTTTATAAACGCTTCCGAACAAACATCACAGTCCGGATCATTCTGTTGAGCCTTTTCTTATGCCTGTTTTTCTATCTTTTGTTCAAGACTGAACTGTTTGCCGCTCTGTTTATCTCAGCTGTCTTGTGTATTTACCAGACCTACTCATTGGTTCGTTATGTAGAGACAACAAACAGGGACCTTTCTCGATTCTTTGAAACCATCCGGTATGAAGATTTTTCTCAAACTTTTAAAGATGACGGGCGAGGCAAATCCTTCTCTGAATTGCGGGCTGCATTTAATGACGTGTGCAATGCTTTCCGGAAGGCACGATCCGAGAAGGAGGAGCACTATCACTATCTCCAGACTGTCGTTCAGCACATCGGAGTGGGCCTTATCGCCTTTCGAAGGGACGGTGAAGTCGAACTCATTAACACGGCGGCGAAGAGACTGCTCAATGTTCCTCGGCTGAAAAACGTTAAAAACTTGGAAACCTTAAGCAAAAAACTGGTCGAAAAACTCCTTCAACTCCGCTCGAAGGAAAGAGCTCTTGTGAAAGTCTATGACAATGGTGAACTCCTCTATTTGGCTCTGTATGCCACTGAATTCAGGCTAGCAGGACAAGACATATCCCTGGTTTCTATCCAAAATATTCAGAGCGAATTGGAAAAAACGGAAATCGAAGCCTGGCAAAAGCTCATCCGAGTGCTCACGCACGAGATCATGAATTCCATCACTCCAATATCCTCACTCGCCTCAACCATGAATGAGTTGATCGGAGAGGCTTTCTCCGGTGTGACTTCAGATTCTGAATCCGATCAAGAAATCCTCGATGATATCCGCCAAGCGATCAAAACAATTCAAAAAAGAAGTCAGGGATTGCTTCATTTCGTCGATGCCTACAGGAACCTCACTCTTATTCCGCAGCCAAATTTTCAAATTTTTCCGCTACAAGAGCTTTTTGCAAGGGTAGAGAAGCTGATGCAAGCGAACATCGAAGAGAAAGGGATCGACTTCGAAGCCAAAGTGGAACCCGAAAGCCTGGAGTTGACAGCGGATCCCGAGCTCATCGAACAAGTGTTGATCAACCTACTCCTGAACGCCCTCCAGGCTCTCGAGCAGCGACAAGAGGCTCAGATCCGGCTGGAAGCCCGTCTCGATGACAGGGGGAGAATCCTTATCCAAGTCAAAGATAACGGGCCGGGAATATCCAGGGAGAATTTGGATAAGATATTCATCCCTTTTTTCTCGACAAAAGACGGAGGCTCTGGAATCGGATTGAGCTTATCCCGACAGATTATGCGTCTGCATAAAGGAACGATAAGTGCTCTGTCTAATCCTGATATCCAAACGATCTTCACGCTCAGGTTCTGATCTTCCGTTTCCCATACGGTCCATTCGGGGGATGAACTCTATATGCAATTCGTAATGGTCAGTTCAGGGAACTGACTCTACAGCCTAAATTATCCGACGTTCCTAGGACCACGGATATGGAAATGCGTCCTGGTAAAATTCGCAGATCAATCGAGCTCATATTTTTGCAGATACTCAGGGACTGTGACCGCCCACTGGAACTTTGACTTGATATCCTCGGCAAGGCTAAAGGCCGCCTGTTTTTCCCCGTGCGTGATAAAAAGTTTCTTTGGAGGCGACTTGATAAAGCCGATCCACTTGAGCAGCTCATCTCTATCGGCATGTGCAGAAAATCCTTGGATCTGCCGGATCTGTGCCCGGACAGGATAGGTGTTTCCATGAATCCGAACTTCTGCCGTTCCCTCCAGGATCGACCGTCCCAAAGTCCCGCTGGCCTGATATCCTACAAAAAGTATAGTGGATTCCGGCCGGGATATGTTGTGCACGAGATGATGTTTTATTCGTCCTCCTGTACACATGCCTGATCCTGCCATGATCACACAGGACCCTCTGATAGAATTGATCGCCTTGGATTGCTCGACAGTATGGATCAGACGAAGTCCGGGAAAACTGAATGGAGACTGCCCCCTATTAAAAAGCGCCCGTGCTTCCTTGTCGAGGTACTTTTTATACCGTTCGAAAACATGAGTGATATCCACGGCCATCGGACTGTCTAGAAACATCATCAGGTAAGGAATCCGGTCCTTGCGCGCGAGTCGGCTCAGGCAATACATCACCTCTTGTGCCCTTTCAATGGCAAAAGTGGGGACAACGATGTTGCCTCCCGCTTTTATGGTATCGAGGATGGACATCTTCAAAAGATTCTCAGTACTGTCATAGTCCTCGTGATTGCGGTTTCCGTATGTGGACTCCATGATCACATAATCAGCCTGGTCAAAAACGGAAGGGTCTCGAACAAGAGGCTTATCCCACTGTCCGATGTCTCCTGAGAAGACGAGCCGTCTGCGATTTTTATCTTCTTCAACTAACAATTCAACCATAGCAGCGCCAAGGATATGGCCCGCATCGTGCAGGCGTAACATCACTTTATCGTTGAGCGGATAGAGGCCATCATAGGGAACGCTTTTTACCAGAGGAAAGGTTTTTTCCACATCTTTGACAGTGTACAGTGGGATCTCAGGATAAGGCCCTTTTCTCCCCTCTTTTTTGTGGCGCTTCTTTTTGTAGGCCGCGTCTTCTTCCTGAATCTCTGCCGCATCCCTTAGCACGATCTCGAGCATTTCCTGGGATGGAGAAGTGGTCAGGATCTGGCCAGAAAATCCATCCCTCACAAGCTTGGGTACAAGACCGGAATGATCGAGATGAACATGAGTGAGGATGACAAAATCGATGTGCTCAGGGAGCACAGGAAAGGGATTCCAGTTCCGGATGCGATATTCCCTCTCCTGAAATAATCCACAATCCACGAGTACAAGGAGTCCTCCAGCCTCTAAAAGATAGCAGGACCCTGTTACCTGTTGGGTTGCACCCAGGAATTGTAACCGCATGACTATTTCATCCCTG
Source organism: uncultured Eubacteriales bacterium (assembly GCA_964406575.1). GTDB lineage: Bacteria > Acidobacteriota > Aminicenantia > Aminicenantales > Aminicenantaceae > WTAW01. Next base: position 75,291 of record CAYOSH010000003.1, read on the forward strand.
AGAAGAATGTTTGCGCGATGAGGCCTGCGATGGGAGGAAAGAAAAACGTGCAGACGAACCTGACGAATGTGAATTTCCATCCCATGATCCCAACCTCCATGGGGACACGCGCGATCGCCCACAGGGACCATGCCGTGACATAAGCGACCATAGTCCCGAATCCAGCCCCGGCTTTGAGAAGGCCTGCAGCCAGGGGCAAGCTCACATAAGGCCCTCCGGGAGTGATGCCGCCAGCAATCGTTCCGATGACAATGCCTCTTATACCTGAGGCATCCCCGATCAATCGATTGATCTGGGCCTGAGGCAGCATAACTTGAACCATCCCCGCCAGGATAAAGGCAAAAATCAGGAGGGGAAGGATCTCCGCGATCATCTTGAAAGAAAGTTTCATTCCTGTTATGTACTGTCCCTCCCCCCGGAAGTAGGCATAGACAAGAACTGCTAAGGCGAGAACGGCCATAATCAAAGTTGGTCCTAACATGCTCGAACTCCTCTTTGTGTCCATTTTATTTTGCTGTATAAAGAGCTTCTTTCAAAGTGATCACTCGTTACCCTCTGAATCCCTGATCCCACCTCTCTTTTGTCCCTTCATTACGCCCATAAACACATTACCCGTATATATAAACTCTCTCCACTACTGTGCGATAGTGCAAGAAATACCCTTTTTTATGTTTTTTCCTCGCACACGATGATCACCTTGCTAATAAACCCGGCTGGCCTGCTCTTCTGCAAAGCATTTGCCGGAGAAAATTATAATTCACTCCTCACGTTCCACCCTGAGTCGAAGTCCCATGAGCACAAGCTCGTCCTGCCAGTAATCCGGCTAGATCGAATGAACAACAGATTTTATAATATGAGCACTCGACTAAGCAAATTTTTCCTTACATATGTAAACATCCTCAGAACCGTGATGGCACATGCCCAATCACGTTATTTGGTGTTCCAATTTTTTGGTGGAGAAAACCGTGAGAAGGGCTGGACGGGCATGGTGTATCTCCCGAGTGGGAGATGTGAGGGAAGCCCGGATCCGAGCGAAGTTTCCTCGCTGCGGAAACTAAGTGTGTTTTCGAAATCTCCAATTGGAACTTTCGGAACGCCATTCATTACAGTTTTGGGGATGCTTCCCTTGCATAGGAAAAGATATCCTTTGCATACTCACGGGACACTGATGATCTGGGGTGTGTTTTCAGTTTTTGTAATGGAGAAATAACACAAGCTATCTTGAAAAAATGCGAGTCCTCCAGAATAGTCTAACTCAAGATTCTTCTGTTTTTTTGTTCTCTTTCTTCTTATCCTCTTCCCAAAAAGCCAAACAACTAGTATCACAGAAGTGGAGAACATATCCCCCTCCCTCTGCATTGAGGGCGGCCGCCTTGGGAATCATTTTTTTACACACATGACAGGCAATTTTTTCGTTATCTTCGCTCATTGTTTAACCTTTCGATAGTTTAACATCCTTTATAACATCCGAATGAGATGAATTCAAGTTCATGTGCCTATTATGCCGGGAGAGGTTCAAAAGTGTACTTCTCTTTGATTTTTTTGACTCTTCCAAAATAATAGTGGGGATCATGATCGAATGCGATGATCCAATTTTCTCTCACAGCTTGATCGAAAAACCAGGCCTTCGTTTCAAGGGTTGTGACCGGGAAGAGGTCATAGCTGGCGATATACCCTAATCCTAAATGGGCAGATGTGGGAACCATATCCCCGAAAAAGACGAGTGTATCGTTTCCCGACTGAACTTTCACACCTTGATGGGAGGATGTATGCCCGGGCATGAGTATAACATGAACACCGTTCACGATTTTTGTGTCGCCCTCCACCAGATGGAGTCGGCCATGTTCCTCGAGGGGCAAAAAAGTGTCTCTGAAATAGCTCACTCTATCCCTAGAAAGAGGATTCAAAGCGTATTTCCATTCGCCCTTTTGGATGATATAGGCAGCATTCGGGAATGTGGGAACGACATCGCCTTGGGCGTTTTTACGCGTATTTCCTCCGCAATGGTCAAAATGGAGGTGGGTGTTTATCACATGCGTTACCTCTTCAGGGGTAAATCCAATGGCTTTCAGCGATTCGAGCAGACCAGGTTCTCTCTCGATGGCATAGTATTGGGTGAACTTGGCAGGGATCAAAGTGCCAACCCCTGTATCGATAAGGATCAGCTCTTTATCAGTTTTTATAAGGATGGAGTTAAGCCCCATTTGAATTCTGTTCGATTCATCCGCAGGGAACAGCCTTTCCCACAGAGGTTTGGGAACGACTCCGAACATGGCTCCCCCATCGAGATAGAAGAATCCATCTCTAAGTCCATAGACTTCAAATCGACCTAAGGTGATCTTATGGGGGGTCATCTAATGAGCTTGTCCAGATCGTAGATCAATGCCTCTCGCGAATACTCTGCGATCTCGACTTCGTCGGTATCCATTCGGATGGCATCTTCTGGACAAGCCTCAACACAAAATCCGCAGAAACAGCACCGCGTGAGATCGATGATGAATGTGGAAGGGTATTTCTGGATTTGCGGATCGGGATCCTCTGTGGCCTCGATGTAGATACACTCGGATGGACAAACTGTAGCACACAACATGCAGGCTACACAACGAGGCTTGCCGTCTTCACGCTTCATCAACCGATGGAGGCTGCGATGTCTGGTTGCGATTTTGACTCTCTCCTCCGGGTATTGTATGGTGACAGCCCCTTTCCTTTTGGTCTTGATCCGGAAGAGTTTGAGGATATGGAAATACATGTTCACGACAAAATGCCGTGTGGTGATGATACTTCCCTTAATAAGTTCGATGAAATATCCAAGTGCTTTTATCATTTGTTTATAAGCTCATCAGAATAGCTGTTGCCACAATATTAAAGAGGCTCAATGGGATGAGCAATTTCCATCCCAAATCCATCAACTGGTCGTAGCGGAATCGCGGGTAGGTCCAGCGAACGAGAATCTGGAACCAACAGAAAAAGAAAACTTTGAGATTGAAGGACAAAACCTGGAATGCCACTACGACCCCATGAGGGAGAAGCCACTGACCACCCCAGGGAAATTGGAATCCATCCGGGTACAACCACGGGACTTGCCACCCACCAAAAAAGAGTGTTGTGAGCAGACAAGCGACGATCAGGACCTTCATAAAGTCCGTGAACATGTAAAGCCCCCACTTGAGGCCGCTGTATTCTGTAAAAAAACCGATGATTTCAGACTCCCCCTCCGGAAGGTCAAAGGGAACTCTCTCTGACTCAGCCACTGCTGCGAAGAGGAAGATGATGAATCCTAAGGGCTGAAGCAATATCCCCCACTTCGGCAACCATTCAAAAAGGAGCTGGCCCTGGTAGTGAACGAGATTGGACAGTGTGAGTGAGGGGAACACCATGATCAGACCAATCAGTGACAGCCCGAGAGCTACCTCATAAGAGACGAGTTGGGCAGCTCCTCTTAAGCCGCCCAAAAGGGTCCAGCGGCTGTTTGAGGCCCAACCGCTCAAAATGACACCGTAGATACTCATAGAAAGCATGGCCAAAATAAAGAGCAGGCCCACGTTGATATCCAGGACCTGCAGTTTGATCTCTCTCCCCCCCAAGCGGAGGCTATCTCCAAAGGGGACAACCGCTACCGTAACCAACACAAAAAAGAATGACAGGAACGGAGATAGATTGTGGATGAATCTTCTGGAGAAGACTGGAGTGAAATCCTCCTTGAAGAACATTTTTATCGCATCAGCAAAGGGCTGAAAAAGGCCGATGATCCGGAACTTCCAGATGTTGGCCCTGTTCGCTCCAATCCTATCCTGCATGACAGCGCTTTCTTTCCGTTCGGCCCAAGTTAGATAGAGCGCGAGCACCAAAAACCACATCATGGCAAAGACGACCTTGATCAACACGATAAGTATGTCTATCATTGTCTCTTCTTAAAGAACGCGATTTCTTTACCCATTTCTTCCAGAATCACAGCCGGCGACGTGAATGTTTTGACGCTGAAATCAGCATTCATCAATTTTGCCAAGTCGATGAGGATCTTCCATTCGGGTTGTGACTCCCCTATTCCTTCAAGGACAGGCGCAAATTCCTGAACGATCCCGTCCACATTCGTTAAAGAGCCGGACTTTTCTGGAATCACAGCTGTCGGTAAGATAATATCCATGAGTGCATCCAAATCACTGGAGTGAGGGGTTAAAAGGATTTTGGTCTCTATTTTATCGAGATGAGTCTTGACCTCCCCGGAATCTGTCTGTCCAGTTAAAAAGCTTCCGAATATCAAGAGTATATCTGTATTCCCTGAAAGTTCACTCCAATCCAGCGGCCTTAAATCAAAACCGATCTCTACTGCACCTTTTCTGTTTGGCGTGCGTTCCGCTGTTAGCAGCACGTCATCCGCTTCTCCATGGGGTGGATCTACAAAGAAGATATTCTCTGCCTGGAAGTAATCGACAAACAGCTTTTTCAAAAGGAACAATTCCTCATTGGTCAACCACGTATTCATGATGATGGCTAAATGAGAGGTATTATCCATATCTTTGAGTCGCCTCATTTTCTTTGCGATCAAAGGAATTGCACTTTCCCAAGAGAGTTGAGTGTTATCGTTATTGAAGATAATTTTATCGCACCGATTTTTATCAATGTAGGGGTATGCATATCGCCCGATATCACAGATCCAATAGCCATTGATATCCGGATTTGTCCTTGAATTGACCCGGAATACGCGCTTGGGCACAGGGAAACGGTGAAAAGCGCTGTTGTAATGGATCGAGACACTGCATCCGCGGCTGCAATGAGGACAGATGGAATCGCCTTCCGCAAGGAACCAGCTCCTTGTCTTGAACCGAAAATCAGAATCGGTAATGGCGCCCACGGGACATATTTCAGCCAGGTTCCCCGAATAATTGTTATCAATATTTATCTCATCCAGGATATTGACCTCTGTATGGTTACCTCTCTCAAAAACACCCATTTCGCGGGTGCCCGTGACTTCCCGCAAAAACCGCACGCAACGCCTGCACAAAACACAGCGCTCCTGGTCGTGGATGAGATTTTTGGCGATCTGGGCTTTCTTACGCCTTTTCTCCTTGACTTCTCTGAACTGACTATCGAAAAGCCCATACTCCTCATAATAGTCTTGGAGTTTGCACTCTCCCGCTTGATCGCAGATGGGACAATCCAGAGGATGTTCAGCGCAAAGGAACTCCAAAACACCTTTTCTCGCCTCGACGACTCTCTCGTTCCTGGTGAAGATCTTCATTCCTTCTCGGACTTGTGTTGAACAGGCCAGCTCGAGCTTGGGCACGCCTTCTATTTCGACCAAGCACATGCGACAGGTTCCCTCAGGCTCAAAGGCAGGGTGATAACAGAGATGGGGGATTGGAATTCCCGCTTCTTGGGCAGCCTTGAAGATAGTCGCACCCTCTTTGGTTTCAACCGGTTTTTCATCTATGAAAATCTTTACCATCGGCTCTTTTGATCCTATCCTTGACCCTTGATGTGAGATTCCAGTTCCTCCCTGAATTTCTGGGTGATCGAAAGTATGGGCATAGCTGCTGCATCCCCCAGAGGACACAGGGTTTTTCCCAATATATTGGATGCGACCCGGATGATGTTATCGATATCTCCTTTTTGGCCTGCGCCATTCGCCATACGATCAACTGTCTTCCGAATCCAGGCATTTCCGATCCGGCAAGGGGTGCACTGTCCGCATGATTCATGGGAATAAAACTTCGCCACAAGCCTCAACACTTCGAGCATAGAGGTATCCTGGTCAATAACAATAATGGCGCCAGACCCGAGCATGGATTTTGCCTCCACGAGAGAATCAAAGTCCATGGCGACATTTATTTCATCAGCCGTCAACACGGGCGCCGACATGCCGCCGGGGATGACCGCTTTCAGCTTTTTCCCCTTTTTCATGCCCCCAGCATGTTCAAAGATGATATCCTTGAGGGGCGTCCCAATCGGGAGTTCGTAAATCCCGGGCTTGGCGACCATCCCGCTCACACCAAAAATGCGTGTTCCTCCATCCTTGGGCAATCCCTTCTGTTTGAACCAATCTGCTCCATTCAAGATGATGAGAGGGACATTGGCCAGGGTCTCGATGTTGTTGATCACCGTAGGACATTTAAAAAGGCCAATAGAAGCCGGGAACGGAGGCTTGAGCCGGGGATTCCCCCGCTTCCCTTCGAGGGATTCCAGCAAAGCCGTTTCTTCACCACAAATGTATGCGCCTGCTCCCCTATGGACATAAACATCGAGGTCAAAACCACTCCCCAGAATGTCTTTTCCGAGATATCCTTTTGCATAAGCTTCGGCTATCGCTTCTTCAAGTCTGAGCGCTATAACCTCATATTCTCCGCGGATGTAGATGTACGCAGTGTGAATCCCAACACAATAGGAGCTGATGATGATCCCTTCCAGCAGCAGATGCGGATTATGCGTCATGATGTAGCGGTCTTTGAAGGTTCCAGGCTCGCCCTCATCGGCATTTACACATAGATACTTGGGTTTATCCACAGTTTTCGGGACAAATCCCCACTTGACTCCTGCAGGAAAGCCTGCGCCTCCTCTTCCTCGCAGATTCGCGGCTTTAACTTCCTCAAGGATCTGCTCAGGAGTCATTTCTTTCAGCGCTTTCTGAATAGCCCGGTATCCATTTTTTTGGATGTAGATATCGATGGTGTGGGCGTTTTCCACGTCAAAAAGCTTTGTTAAAAGTTTCTCTGCCACTGTTTTTTCTTACTCTAAATGATCCAAAATTTCATCGATTGTTTTTTTACTCAGTTTTCCGTAGTAGTCAAAATTGACCATCATACAAGGCGCATGCTCACAAGCACCCAGGCACTCAACTGTTGTGAGCGTGAATTTTTTATCTGAGGTTGTCTCACCCAGATCGATTCCCAGCTTATCCTTCAAGTAGTCGATCAGAGATTGTGCTCCCAAGAGAGAGCAACTCAGGTTGGAACACACCTGGATGTGATACTTTCCAACTGGCTGACGGTTGTACATGGTGTAGAATGTGACGACTTCTCTCACTTGGATGGGTTTTAGCTCCAACAGGCCGGCGAGCTGAATTTCCTCCGCAGCAGAAATATGACCAATCTCTTGCTGGACAAGATGCAGAACTGGAAGGAGAGCCGCTTTTTTTTGAGGATAGCGAGCGATAACTTCTGCTATTTTCTGTTTTGTCTGATCTGAAAATTCAGGACTCATCTGTCCAATTCTCCTCCAATCATGTTCAGACCGCCAAATGTCGGTATAATATCCGCAATATAATGACCCCGGATCATCTCCTCTAGAGCAGCAACGATATGGAAACAAGGCCCTCTGAGGTGGAGACGGTAGGGCTTATCGGTCCCGTCAGAGACAATATAATAGCCCACTTCGCCGCTTCCCCCTTCTACGGAGAAATAAACATCTCCTTTAGGAGGGCGGATCCCATGCCCTTTCATGAAAAACTTGAAGTGATTGATCAGACCTTCAATGCTTGTATAGGTATCTTCTTTCGGAGGGACGATGTATTTTTTCCCTTTGGTCAGGATCCGAGGGTAAATATCTTTTTCAGATCCTTCGAGATTGGGTGAGAGTTTGATCTTGGCCTCTACCTTTTTCTCTCTTGATGCTTTGATGGCTTCAGCTGGCTCAAAGACATCAGCAATAACTGCGGGAGGGGATACGGGTACTTTTTTCCGCGCCTGTTCAATGATCCTGAGGCTCTGTTCCATCTCCTTCATGCGGACCATATACCTGTCAAAGTTATCGCCATTATCTCCAAGAGGAATTTCAAAACGCACTTGATCGTATGTGCAATACGGATGTGCTTTTCGCACATCATAAGAGACTCCGCTCGCCCTCAGACAAGGGCCGGTGAATCCATAGTTGACGGCCATCTCCGGGCTCACCACAGCGACATCCCGTGTTCTGTTCAACCATATTTTATTCTTATCCAGCAGGCCGTGGCAGTCTTTGAGCAAGGCCCGGGCGGAATTTATGGCTTTGCCCAACAAAGGATTGATCTCAGGGTGCAAATCCGCACGAACGCCTCCGATACGGATGTAGGATGTCGTCATCCGGGCTCCGGTGGTCTGTTCGATGACATTCCAGATTTCTTCTCGCGCTTGAATATAATAGAGAAAAGCGGTGAACGCTCCACATTCCATGGTCATGGCGGCAAGCGCCGTGAGGTGGTCCGAGATTCTGGAAAGCTCACTCATGATCACACGGATGAACTGAGCCCGCTCTGGGGCCTGGATGCCAAGCATCTTCTCCATGGTCATCACATAGCCCAGGTTATTGATCAAAGGAGATACATAATTCAACCTATCTGTGTAGGGGAGTAAATTGAAATATGTTTTGTGCTCGCACGTTTTCTCAAAACCTCTGTGAAGATACCCCACTTCCAACTCAGCGTTCAGGACTTTTTCGCCGTCGAGTTCGAGCATGATCCGTATCGTTCCGTGCATGGCGGGGTGCGAAGGTCCCATATTGATGAGCATACTCTCTTTGCTTGCTTCTTTCTGAATTCGGTATGTCATTCTTTTCTTCTCATCGGGATAATGGGCTGCCGTTTGCGCAGAGGATAATCCTTGCGCAGGGGATGTCCCTCGAAACCGTCGTACATGAAAAGCCGGACCAAATAGGGATGCCCTTCAAAGTGGACACCGAACATATCGTAGACCTCTCTCTCCAGCCAGTTGGCATTTTTCCAGAGGGGCGTTAACGAATCGATCCGGAGGTCCTTTTCTGACAGTCGAATCTTGATCCGCAATCTGTCGTTACTGGCCAAGGAGAAAAGATGGTAGACCATCTCAAAGCGCATTTCATCCCTGATATAATCCACACAGGTCAGATCCAGAAGCATAGTGAAGGAATGGGGCGTTTTCATCAAATAGACACACAAATCCTGCAGGAATTCTCTTTCAATAATGACAGTCTCATCCCCCAACAGGGCAGAAATCTCTTTAATCTCCTCGGGAAATTTTTCTTTGAGAATTTCGGTTATTTTCTTCTTTTCCATCGGAATTCTTGCTCTTGATTCTGGATCTTTTCCTGGAGTTTAACGATCGCATCCAAGAACGTCTCAGGGCGAGGAGGACAGCCCGGGACATAGACATCCACGGGGATAATGTTGTCGATGCCCTGGACGACGGCATAGTTGTCATAGATGCCCCCGCTCAGGGTGCACGCCCCAACTGCAAGCACCCACTTCGGCTCACACATCTGGTCATATATGGTTTTCAACACCGGAGCTTCTTTCTGCGAGATCGTTCCAACAACCATGATCAGGTCCGCTTGCCGGGGGGAGAACGTCGTCAATCCGCAGCCGAAGCGGTCAAAATCCCAGTGGGCACATGCTGTAGACATGTACTCCATACCACAACAGGCTGTGATGAAGGGATAGTGAAACAGCGAGAACTTGCGCCCCCAACCAATCACATAATTGAGTTTTGTGGTGATCCAGCCGCCGCTCATTTTACTCTTTCTCTAAAACCCGCATAAAAATTTTCGTAGATGTGAACTTTATTTTTCCCAGTGAAAGGCTCCTTTTTTCCATGCATAGATAAATCCAATAAGAAGAATAAAGATGTACACGAACATCAAGATGACACCAGTCGTACCGACCTCCTTGAACACGAGGGCCCAAGGGAAAAAGAACACGACCTCTATATCAAACAAGAGGAAAAGGAATGCCGTAAGATAATATTTGATGGGGAAAGGATTGATCCCCTCTTGGAGAAATGGGCTTCCACATTCATAGGGCTTTTCCTTTGTGGGATTGCTCCTTTTGACACCCAAGATCTTATTGACGACGACCATAAGGGCACCTACAAAACCAAACACGAGAAAAACCAAGAAAAGTTCGATCATTGTCTTTTTATAAAGGCATAGATTTTATAAAAATAAAATGAACAATGCAATCATTTTGATATTTTTTTTACAAAAAAATTGTGGACTGCCATACAGGCGTCTTGATAGACGCTGACAGAGCCATTTTGGACCGGAGAGATTCGACCGCTATAGAAAAAAGGCTGGAGAATTTGTTAAAATGGATGAGATCTATTCAAAGGTTGGAGTATGTTGAGTGAGAAGGATTGACCTCATCAATCGGAATGAAAGATAAAGTTACGGCATTCCTTTGGCTTATCGGGCTGCTTCTCTGCGGAACTCTTTCCTCCCAGAAGTGTTCGCCGTCGAAGCAAGCTTATCCTGAGAATGTCATTCTTGTCACTCTCGATACACAGAGGCCAGATTTCATTGGCGCCTATAATCCAACAAAGGCCTCAACACCCAATATAGACAGTCTAGCTGCAAACGGGATTTTGTTCGATAACTGTTACAGCCCTATTCCTATCACCCTCCCTGCTCATGCCTCGCTCTTTTATTCCCTCCCTCCGCATGAACTCGCACTCTACAACAACGGGCAAGTATTTAAAAACGAAAGAGATCTTGTGTCCCTTGCACAAGTATTCAAAAAAAAGGGCTTCCAAACCGCAGGATTCGTTTCTCTGGGAGTGCTCAAATCCAAATTTCGTCTGGCTGAGGGATTCGATGATTACGAGGACAAACACCCTGAAAATCGTTGGTACCTCCATGCGGAAGAGGTGAACGCAAGAGTATTTCCATGGCTGGACAAGAACAAGGAAAATCGCTTTTTCATCTGGATTCACTATTCTGATCCACATGATCCCTATGCGATCCCAAGCTTGCCTCCCGATCTTCGAATCCGTTTCAATGGCAAACCCATCTGGGATATCTGTGTCCAACGAGAAGAACGCCTGTCCCTGCGGTTTATGCTGCACGCGGGGAAGAACACGATCGAATGCGTCACCTTGAATCCCTATCCCGATTCCCAGGACGAATTTCGCATAAGTTTAAACGAAGTTTATTATGCGCCATCAGAAGACATCAAGATCATTTATGAAGGGATGAATGTGGTCAAAAAAGACGAGCAGACCAGCCTCCTGATCAAAGAAAGAGGCAGGATCTTGATCGACAACCCCGGAAACACCCAAGAACTCCGAATGGAAGCCACCGGGAAAATATACCTGTTGGCGCAGGAAAAAGTACACGCTTATAAAGAGGAAGTGGAGTATTTGGACCGCCAGATCGGGCTGTTACTCAAGAAACTCGATCAGAGCGAGCTATTGGACAAAAGCTTGATCGTTTTGGTGGGGGACCATGGCGAGGGATTGGGTGATCATAGGACTCTTCTCGGAGAACCACACTTTGGACACATCCACTATCTGTATACAGAATATCTGAAGATCCCCCTTATCTTCTATAATCCCTATTGGGAAGAAAAAGGATCAAGAAATAGTGAGCAGACGACGATCCTCGATATTGCCCCTACGATTCTGGCCATCATGGGTTGGAAAAAAATGCCCTTTCACAAGGGATTTAACCTTCTCAAAACAGGCGAAGAGAGAACTCCGATCATATTTGGTGAAACTTACAGGCCAGAATCCACAAGAGATAGGTTTTCAGGGCTCCAATACCCATGGCATCTCATTTTCACACCTAGCCGGGATAGATTCGAGCTTTACAATATCAGGGATGATCCGGCTGAACAAACAAATGTTTTTGTTCAAGAAAGAGAAAACCCAGATGTTGTCAAATTCCGGAAAATCGTTAAAAAGTACGCGCTCGAAATACTGAGTACAAAAAAGGATATCGAACTAGATCCCAAAAGCCTGGAGATGTTAAGGTCCCTCGGCTACATCAAAAAATAAATTTTTCTTGCCACACAGGCCGGGAGGGTGTCTATAGTGTAAGCGCAACCTTATCTGAGCTGGCACATCACAGACCGTATCCCTAACGCCTCCGGATTAGAGATGCTTTCGACCTAAAGAGAGCTCTTTGACTTATCCAGAATTGCCAGTATAATTGGAAGTTGAAATGAAGCCCGATAGACAAGAAAAAAAAATTTTTGGACAGGATTTGGACCGGGACTGTTGCCATTTACTTTTGCTGATCCTACTTCTGCTTGTGTCCCTAAAGTTCCAGTCTTGCACGAGAGGCCCAAAAACCGAGGGCAACCTGTTCCGGATCATAGACCATTTCGAAGCTCTAGACTTTCACGAAACTGCTATCGATGCATCCGTACTCATGCGGGGACCCAAAGATGAGCAAACACCCCTTCCCTCCCCTATTGATCCTGAATTAGCAAAATTCATCACGGAAAACCTGAACTGGGACAACACTAACGGAAGTCCCGTCCACCCAAACAAACTCAAAATTAAAAAACGCCCCGCAAAAGGCTCAGCAAGAGGCCTCCGCTCCAAAAATGTCATTCTCGCCCCTCCTCCGACTTCCTTTTCTATCACCAAGAAAATATCCAAAAATTCGGCGCTCGAGTTTGGCTACGGAATTGTGAATGAACAGTGGGAGAACGTTAAAGGTGAAGTCTCTTTCACAATAGATATTGCAGATATCAAAACACAGACCAAACAACGTTTGTTCCACACAACACTGAATCCAGAGCTAAGAGACATGGACAAACAATGGTTTGCCGAAGAGATTGATTTGGGAGAATATGCCAAACAAAATATGACCATCACCTTCAGCACCTCTTTCAAAAATGCCGACACAAACAATTGCTATTCGGCTTGGGTGAATCCGTTATTCCGGGAAAAACAGAATAAAAAGCTAAAAATTAATGTGATACTGATATCTATGGATACACTCAGAGCCGATCACCTTGGATGTTATGGCTACACGAGGAACACGAGCCCCAATCTGGATGCGATAGCCAGGGAAAGCGTCCTTTTTAAACAAGTTATTTCCCAGGCCCCCTACACAGTCTCATCCCACATGTCGATGCTCACATCCCTCTATCCATCCTTCCACAAAGTCAATCTGATCCAAGAAAGCACCATGAATCCAAAAATCAACACCCTTGCCGAACTCCTCTACAACAACGGGTACCGGACATGGGCCATTGTGGGTGGCGGCCAGGTCAGCTCGGATTATGGATTCTCTGAGGGCTTCGAAACATACATCGAATTCACCTCTCCCCACCGGGATGTTTGGAGAAAAATCCAAGAAACTATCGGCTTTATCGAAAAAGAAAAGGCCAACAATTTTTTTGTTTTTATTCATTCCTATAAACCCCATGCACCTTACAATCCTATCCCTCCGTTCGACACCATGTTCGACCCGGAATATGATGGTCCCGTATCTGGGAGCATCGAGCAGATCGAGGCCATCAACTCAGGTGAGATCGAAGTGACCCCGGATGACATCGCCCACCTTATGGCTCTGTATGACGGGGATATTCGAGAAATGGATGACCAAATCGTGGAGCTGTATGACTACTTAAAAAAAGAAGGTTTGGATCGAAGGACTCTGGTCGTTTTCACCTCTGACCACGGAGAAGAATTCGGAGAGCACGGAAAGGTCGGGGTGCACAGCCATACAGTGTACGACGAACTCCTCCGCGTCCCTTTAATCCTCCGGCTTCCGGATAAATTGCCCCCAGGAACGACCTGGGAAGACCAAGTCCGATCGATAGACATCCTCCCTACCATATTCGACTTGATCGGGATTGATTTGAAAGAGACCCCTATCCAAGGAGAATCCCTTCTTCCTCTCATAAAGAAAAGACAAGAGGGGACGAATAGACATGCCTTTAGCGAGAGATTAGCAGCTGACGGCAATCACTACAGATCTCTGCGCACTCCTCAATTCAAGTACATTATGCAAGACAATAAAAAGAAGGGTATCGTGGACCATTTCTATTATGATCTCACAGATGATCCCCGGGAACAGAACTCGCTCAAACTTTCCCCGGACAAACTTCGAGAGATGTTCAATCAAATTCTTTTCCTAGTCGAAGAGGGAAAAAAAGTGGACACATTTCAACGGGGGAAGAAAATCGACGAAGACACGCTGGAAACCCTTAAAGCACTGGGATATATTAAATGAGACGAGATGGTGCATTCATATTCACTGTCATTGTTTTGATTTTTTTTATGCTGGTCTTGAGCGCTTGTGCACCTTCCGAGAGTCCAAATGTTATCCTTATCACACTCGATACTTATCGTGCCGACTATATGAGCGCTTACAGCGCGGAGCTCGTGTCAACACCGAACCTCGATTTTCTGGCTAAAGAAGGAATTCTCTTCATCAACTGTTTCAGTCCGATCCCCATCACATTTCCCGCCCATTCCGCTCTTTTCTATTCTCAACCACCACACGAACTCAAAATATACAATAATGGAGACACTCTGAGCACTGTTGATCTCAAGTCATTGGCAGAGATCTTCAAGGACAACGGCTACGCTACAGGTGCCTTTGTTTCACTGGGAGTGTTATTGGAACGATATGGATTGAGCAAAGGATTCAAAACGTACAGTGACCAATTTCCCAAAACGCGCTGGTATCTGACAGCAGGGGAGGTCAATTCCCGGGTATTCCCCTGGCTGGGGAAACAGGGAGAAGGGCATTTCTTTGCATGGATCCATTATTCTGACCCGCATGATCCTTACGCACCACCGGATCTCGCCAACGATCTGAAGCTCAGCCTGAATGGCAGCCCTTTCAAAGAGCTTTGTTTGCAAAAAAACCAAGTGGAAGACATCGCCCTCTCCTTGCATAAAGGAGAAAATATCCTCCGTTTGGAAGTGGCAAACGAATTTGTTCAAAAAGAGGATGCTTTCCTGGCCAGATTAGTCCAACTTGAGTTGGTTCCCTCTTCACACGTGGAGGAGACGACTCTCCATTTCGGTCGAGGATGGCACAACACCAATAAGGGAAAGCGGATGATGCATTTCAGGAACAACGCCATTCTGAAGATCCAGAGCCCTAAAGATCAAGAGGGAGTGATCCTGAGGCTTAGGGGCAAGCTGGACATGAGAACAGAAGGAAACAGAGCATTGTACAGACGGGAGGTGGAATATCTTGACCGTGAGATCGGATCTCTGTTCGATGAGCTCAAAAGACTCGATCTTTTTGACAAAACGATCATCGTCGCCGTAGGCGATCACGGGGAAGGGTTGGGCGAATATCTCTCATCAAATGGAGCCCCCCATTTCGGTCATATCCACTATCTATATTCGGTCTATCTCAAGGTGCCGTTGGCCATCTGGAATCCTTCTTCGAAGCGCAAAAACCAGGTCATCTCACGTCCAGCCACCTTGATGGATATCTCTCCGACTGTGCTCGCCCTCATGGATTGGAGTATTCCCTCCCAGATGAGGGGGAGAAACTTGCTGGGTGGAAAAAATGGAGACAACACGCCCAGAGAATTATTCTTCGAGACCTATGCACCTGAAGCCGACTTCAATAGATTTGCCATCCTTGCCTTTCCGCATCATTTGATCTACACGCTGGAGACAAATGTCTATGAACTCTACGATATGTCCAGCGACCCCAAGGAAAAGACAGATCTCTTTTCCATTCAGGAGCAAAATCCCAAAATTAGGGATCTCAAGCAGAGACTGGACATCTATACGCGAACAGCCCTCGCCAACAGATCCGTCCAAAAAAAAGACGAGAAGACTCTCGAGATATTGAAAGCTCTAGGGTACATCAAGTGAAAAATTCATCTTTCATATGGATGATTCACAGAGCAGTTATTTTTTAGAGAGGGAATGATAGATTTTTGATGGAATCCGGAAGAGCAGCCTGTTGAGAAGCCTGAAGACGAATGGGCGTTGTTTTAAGGCGGGAATCTCCAATTCATGCTCGGCAAGATACCTTTGCACGATAGGACATCCCAGGCATTCCAAGCAGTAAGAGCTGAGTTTTCCCCGGCTCAAATAACGCCGAATTTCCTGGACCTCCGGCGAATTCCAAGCTTTCGCATATTCAGGAAAAGAATAACCCACGGGATTTCCATAACAACAGGGAAGGATCCCCCGTCTCAAAATATAGAGATTTTCCCAAGGCTCCCGGCAGAGGGGCATGCCGGATTCACTGATATCACTATCGAATTCTTCACCATTTACACTTTGGCTCTGTTCCATTCGATCTGTATCCTCAAATAGGCTTTTTTTTTCTTTGACCATCGATTCGATCTTTTTTAAAACCGCTGAGTTTCCAAATCCACAGCTTCTTTTCCTCTAAATCGGTCCTCATCACGCGTTCCAAAACTGAACTGATTGGCGACAGGAACGCCATACTTTTTCGAGTAGATCTCGCACTTTTTAAAGATATCCTCCAGTTCCTCGCGCGACAGAAGCTCATTCTTGTAATCGAAGAGATACCCCCCCCTTTCGTGCTCGATTTTGGGTTTATTCAAGACGAGCAAAGGACGCAGGATCAATGCATCGGCTTCGATCTTCTGGCACAAACGGAAATAGTCCTCCAGGTCATCCCTGTTCACCCTCATGGGCATAAAAACCATATGTATCTTGGGGAGATTCCCCTTATTTTTCCTTTCTTGGTTCAAGAGAACGAGGTTGGGGATAATCGATTCCCACCGGTCATTCCTTATCTTGGCATAGGTCTCCTTTGTCGCAGCGTCCAGGGATATATACAGATATATGGGTTTTCCTGCCAGAGCTTTGATCGTTCTTTGTGTGAATGCCTGGCCGTTTGTGGATATTTCCATGATTTTTTTGTGTCTCGTGCAATGCTCCAAGATCTGCTCGAACCTCGGATGTAAAAGCGGTTCACCGATGGAGCAGTTGATGAGGAGGCGAGCTGACCGGAAAAAAGGCCCGTACTCCTCGAAGGTCTTCTCGTCGACGACGGTTTCGATATGCCCTTCTTCTTCCTCCTTCATCCAATCCCAGAGACAGTACACACACGGTGGCTTCATGTTGCATTTGGCAAGAAGATCTATTCCCAGGTTGAGCGGATAGGAGTTCAACGCTGTTTTTCCCTGTTTCCGTTCCTCATAATTCAACATGGCATTTTTGTGGAAAAAGCGGAATTCCTCATGGATCTCGTCCTCATCATGGAACTGGATCGGCGAGACCTTGATGCCCAATTCTCTCGGATCCTCGTTGTGGTATTTTTCTGGGAACACTCTGTTCAACGACAAAACAAGCTCATGCCCGCTGTGTTCCTTCGGAATAGTCGGGATGGAAGGAAGAGGGAAACTGTAGAAATTCCAGCTTTTGATGAGAGGATAAGCCCCAAGCTCCTTGCCATCCAGCTCTATTTGGAGGGCCTGTTTGTAATTGGCGTATTCGGAGAAGGCGTAGACAGAGATGAATTTGTGTGATTGCAACTGGCACGTGGGCAAAAACACGCGGGCCCTTTGTTTCATCCATGCGTAAGGGAAGAATTCATCATGCTCCCATTCATGCCACCCAAAGTCGTAGAGCGAACCCTCCTGGTCGGGCAGAACAACCTTAATATTTTTGAGGAAGATACCCAATTTTCTCGAATCGCCACTGAGATCTGGCGGGAAAACACGGTTCAGCCGCAGTTCTATTTCGAAAGATGTCGAGGAAAAATCGAGAAGGAAATAGTACTTCGTTTCCCCGGGCAGGATCTCTCTCGAGCTGACGGATTTGCCCTCTGATAAAATCGTCAAGACAGGATTCTCGGCGCCTTCATAAGGGTGCCCTGCCTCGATGAGTAAGTATTTCTCTGTATCTTTGGGGAGGTCGGAAAAAAGACATTTCGCCTTTTTCTTCATCCAGCGGGACGCAATACGGTTTGGGTCTTCACTAGGAGTTTCGGGCAAATACCACCCATCCAGGAAGACTCCGACTTCCGAAGGGGTGAGAACCTCGACATCTCTCACCATTATTCCCATGTCTCTGGGATCGCCTTCAACCTGGAACGTGCGGTCCAGTTTGATATCGACGTTGAGATCGCCTGATTCGCTAAAGGCAAATATATATGGGCTGAATGCTGCTTCGACCTCCCGGCTCCCGATCTTCCGGTTGTTCACAAAAACGTCCATGACCGGGATCTTTTTGCCCGGGAAAGAATGGCCCGCCGTGATGCGAAGGAATTGCTTGCCTGGGTTTGGATAGTCTTTAAGAGATACCGCCGCCTCCTTCGACATCCACCTGAACGGGCCCTTGTCATCCCGTTCTTCTACATACCAACCGTCAAGGTACTCTTTGTGTGGGGCTTTCATCGTTTAACCGGAGGCTTATTGTAATTCGCACCTATTCCTTTGTCAATTTTCAGAATTGGCACGGAAGAATCCTTATTTCCGTGATAAAGGCATTAGACGCAAAAAGGAGCGAGTCACTGTCCTTATGAGTCGGATGGTGGTGGGTGGGGGGTCTTCGACGAATATGGACTGAGACGAACTCCTGCTATTATCATTTGACTTGATAGCATCACGGAAATAAGGATGCTTCCAATTGGCACGTAATCATTTCCAAATCCGTGAACGTCTGAACAATATTGCGTTATGGAGTGTCTCAATTGTGTCTAGAAAGAAACCGGGTGCCGGGCTGGACAGCCCTAGCACTTCTTCCTGAAAAAGATAAGCGGAAAATCCGGAAGCGAATCTAAGAAGACTAGGAAATCTCCCTTTGGTGTAGAGTCCATCCTCCGAATGGAGCGGCCAGATTTTGAGTCCATTCCCCGAACGGACCGTTTGGGAAACGATCCCTACGAATTGAGCATATGGATGGCCTCGCCTTTGGCATTCATGGCCGACTCCATGACAGCTTCGGATAATGTTGGATGAATATGTATGGACGAGGCAACATCTCTGAGAGTGAGTTTCAGTTTCACGGCGAGCGTCAATTCTGCAATGAATTCACTCGCATTAGGAGCAAGGATCTGTGCGCCGATGATCCTGTCCTTGTCATCCGCCACAACCTTAACGGAGCCCTCCAGCTTTCCCATCGTCATCGCTCTGCCGGAAGCTTGTAAGGAAAACACTCCAACCTGCGTTTTTATTCCTCGGTCTTCCGCCTCTTCCTCGGTGATTCCGACACAAGAAAATTCCGGATCCGTAAAGACAGCCATGGGAAGGGCGTTGTTATTTATCACATTATTCGCCCCCAGGGCATTCTCAACAGCAAAAATGCCTTCGTGCGAGGCTTTGTGGGCAAGGAGTTTTCCACCGATGAGATCCCCTATGGCATAAATCCCAGGAATGTCTGTCTCAAGATAATCATTCACCTTTACGAAGCCAGCCTTATCCTGGGTGAACACGCCTCCTCCCCCCTCGCATATCTCCGCATTGGGCGCTCGGCCCGTGGCGAAAAGCACCATTTCCCCCTCAAAAGTGAAGGGCTTATTGGTCTTCAAACAGACTCCTCTCAAGGTGACTTGCCCGGTGCGGACATCGCTCTTCTCTATCTTCATGTCTGTATAGATATCCATGCCTTGTTTTTTGAGGATTCGTTGCAGCCGCCTGGCCATTTGTGAATCTATACCCGGAAGAATGGTGGAAAGGATCTCCAGGACAACAATTTCTGTCCCCAACCTTTGAAAAATGGTGCCGATCTCAAGACCAATAGCCCCTGCACCGATAATTAACATTTTTTTCGGGACCTTACCCAACCCGAGGGCCAGTTTGCTATCGATCACCTCCGTGCCGTTTCCTTGTAAAAATGGAAGCTCCTTCGGCCGACTTCCGGTGGCCAGGATGATCTTTTCCGCTTCGATAACACTCTCCCCTTCTTCTGTGTCGATGCGTATCTGTCTTTCATTCCGCAAAGAGGCTACTCCCCGGATGACGTGAACGCCGTTCTGTTTCAGTAAAAACTCTATTCCTTTCACCAACCTCTGGACAACAGCATCCTTTTCCTTTTGCATGTGCTGCCAGTTGCATGAGAGTTCGGTTCTGGGACCGTCAATGTTTGTGTTTTCTCTGACATCTTTAAATAGCTTGGTCTGTTGGAGAAGATACTTAGTGGGTATACATCCCCAATTCATGCACGTCCCGCCAATCTTCTCTTTCTCGATCAGGACGAGCTTCTTTTTGCACTGTGCGCCTCTGAGTGCCGCCACATATCCGCCCGGCCCACCCCCAACCACTGCAATGTCATACTTGTCTACCATATTTTTTTACCTTATATTTTTTTCTGTATTATACATGTTCCTTATGTCCTTGGAAATATGCCATTACTCCCATTTTATTGTTGACAGCAAGTCGTGAAAAGTAAAAAATATGGGACGCACGAATAGAAGGAACATCCACTGAATACCCTGCGATACCGAAAGCCATTTTCTCCTTTGACCCTTTCTATATTCCTGTTCGTTATTTTCTTCGGATATAAAGCACGGGCAGATGAATGGGGAGCCATCCGGGGAAAAATTCTATCGATTGGCTTCGATGTCATCGCCGATGCCACTGTCCGCATCTCAGGAATGGACCAGTCTTTTGAGAAAACGCTCATCAGCGATCCAGAAGGCGTTTTTAACATTGTTGGACTCCCTGCCGGCTTTTACACTGTCCGATTCGAAAAACTGGGTTACAAAACCTCCGAACTAGTGGATGTCTTTGTCCTCCCCTCTCAATCTCTGTACATCAAAGTCCATCTCACCAAAGAAGACAGAGAAGGTGTGTCCTCTGCAGAAGTCATACGCACCGATTTTAATCAATGTTTGCAGCAAACCGTACTCGACATCTTCCACATCCATATTCTTCCTTCAGCACACAATCTCTGGTCGCTAGTGGAAAATCAGGATCTCTCTGCTACGACCAACCACATCGATGTCGGAGGCTTGTGGAGCAATATCCCTGCTGTTTTGAGTGCTAGAGGGGGTGGTTCCTGGACACAGACAGCCTATTTGTTGAACGGCTTCGATGTGACGGATCCCTATTGGACAGGATTGCCTTTGTTTTTCCCCGATTATTACGCCTTGCGCTACACTCAACTCATCAATGCCGCTCTTCCAGCCTACGCTCTTTCGCCGGGCGGATACGTCAACCTCATTACCCAGGAAGAGCGCTCATTCACCCATGGAGGAGTTTCGGTATTCTATATCCAGCGATCCTTACAGAGTTCAAACATCACTCCGAATTTGCAAGAAGAAGGAATTTCTGAAGCCAATACCTTTGACTATTTTCTTGACGGCAACGTTCACATAACCGGACCTTTGATAAAAGATAAACTCTCCTTCTTCGCTTCTGTGACGGCTAATGATCTTTCGCGGGATATGGCCGAATTTGATGAAATGGATAAATCGTCTCTATTGTCAGGACTTGCCAGCCTGCGTTATGATTTTTCCCAGAGTTTCCTGAAGCTGCTCTGGACAGGTCAGAGAATTTCCTATGACTCTTTTGGCGCAGACAGAGGAGTCCCCTTTTCAGTCACCACCGATCGCCGGGACACCTATGACACGTTCCAGGCGCTCTGGACCGGATGGATCCAGAAGAATCACGTCCTCAGAGCAGGTCTCAATTACACATCCGGACACATACGATCCGATTTCCAGGATGACATCACGGGGCCATACGGAGAAGAAAAATTCCGAAAAACACCAACTGGGGCCGCTCCCCTGGCTTACGATGACACAAGGAAATCTTTCGCCCTTCTTTTAAGAGGCGATTCCTTTCTGGGGGACTTATTCCTTGGTGACCACAGACTCCAATATGGCTTGCAACTGCAAAAATCCCAATCTTCCTCTTCAAAAACCATCTACGAAAACCTGCATCTTTTTTTCTACGACGGGAATCCTCTTGAAGTCGTCAAGTACAACACCCCTGTTGACCATGAAGAATCCTCGCTACAAATTAATTTTTATGTCCAGGACAGTCTGACTTTTTCCAGCCTTCTCTCGTTATACTTCGGACTGAACTTCGATTACAGCAAAGGGTGGGTTCCTGGAAACGGAGAGGATCCCTCTCGGCTGGACATTCCCATTGAGGATAATCGCATCCAGTGGTTCAACATTTCTCCCCGAATAGGCATCATCATACCTCTGTCAGCTTCGAAACGGTCCGCTTTGAAGCTGTCTCTTTCCCGATACTATTTCCGCTTGCCCCTAAACTATCTCACTTATGGCAATCCAAGAGCTCTTGGAGGTCTTGCTTATGCTTGGAACGACAGGAATAGAGACAACCAGTTTCAAGAGAACGAAACAGGAAAACTCCTCAGGCGTGATGGGCCCCTCTATGCACGTATTGATGCTGACCTCAAAAGGCCTTACACTGATGAATACGCCATCGTCTTCACTTCCGCTTTCGGGTCCGATTGGCATATCTCCCTGGGGGGATTTTACCGCGGCACCAGAAACCTCATCAATACCTTGAATATCGGAGTCCCTTTTTCTGCATATGACCCAAGGTATGTTCTGGACCTTGGCGACGATGATATCCGCTTTACCGAGGATGACCAGATATTCACTGTCTATGACCAGAGGAATGAGTCACTCGGGCAAGATTTTTTCCTCCTTACAAACCATTCTGAAGACCCCAAGACAAGCCATTACTTTGGAGTAGACCTGAATCTGGTCAAGAGATTCAGTGCCAATTTCGCATTTTTCCTCTCGATGACTGCAACACAGGCAGAAGGGACCACCAACCCAGGAAACACGGAGTGGGAGAACGACGACGGCCTCCTCGGGACACTCTATGATAATCCCAATACACTGATCAACGCTAAGGGGCGTCTCCGCTTCGACAGGGCCTACACCATCCGGTTGGGATTGAACTATATGGCTCCTTTTGGCATTAATCTCGGTTGTATCATCAAGTACTATGACGGTCAGCCTTTTTCCAGAAAGATTATCGTCGAGAACTTGAACCAAGGTCCGTTTTATATCCAGGCCCACTCGCGCGGTGCTGTCCGCTACGAGTTCAACCTCACGGTGGACCTCCGTGTTGAGAAAGCCTTCCGTATTGGAACTTCCAAACTGAGATTCATGATCGACGGATTCAACATGCTCAACAGCGGGCTCGCTACGGCAGAAAATCCATGGACAGGCCCTGAGTTCAAGCTTCGTTATGCCACAGAGATCCAGTCTCCAAGGGTCTTTCGTTTAGGTTTGGCTTACGAATTCTGAATCCCAGAGATGCGTGAAAGACTATCATATAATAAAGCCGCTGAAGGAGTGGACTTGGGCTTTTCTTGACATCAAAGGCACATTATGTTACCAAATCTTGTTCTGTATCAATGACAAGCGTGGAGGCCACGCTCTTTCTAAAAGTCATGGTGTTGACAGAAAGAATCCCCAAAAGGGTCCTTTGGGAGGTATGAAGAACACAAGAATCATACTCATGCTTCTTTTCCTTGGATTGGGTATTGGACTCCATTCCTTTCCGAAACCACAGCCGTACTCTGACCAAGAATGTCTGACCTGTCACGCTAAAATTAACCTTGCCCAGGTGCTTGGAGACGGTTCCGTCCGATCTCTATTCGTGGATCCCGAGAAATGGTCACAGGATGTGCATCAAAAAGGGCACCTCTCCTGCGTGGACTGTCACACTGCAGCCAATCCCTATGTGCATTTTCGCGAAGGTTTTCTCGATGTCGACTGCGCCAAATGCCACCCCGAACAAGCCGAAGAATACCTCAAGAATGTCCATTATGAATTTACGCCCATATCTCCAGATAAGGAGCTTCCTCTTTGTTATGACTGCCACACCAAACATCATATCCTGCGTCACGACGATCCGTCCGCATCCATAAACAAAAAAAACATCGAAGCCACTTGCGGAGAATGCCATCCGGAAGTGATGGTCAAAAGTATTCTCAAAGGCGCTTCTTTAGGAAAAATCTCGGGTCATCGAAAGGGTGATATTTCAGAAAAATTCGACATGGCCACTTGTATCAAATGTCATAATCCAGCGCATGGAACCAATACGGTTTACCAAGACTTCTGCACGCGCTGCCATAATCCGGAAAAAACAGCGGACATCGCACTAGGCCCCACTCACTTGAATTCGGCCAAGTGGATGGGATTCAACACCGCAGGAGATAGCTTATCTCTCCTTCTTATTCTGGGGACTTTTGTCTTCCTAGGCTACAAATCTCGGAAAACCTTTGCAGGGAAATTGAGAGATTGGCACGACTCCATGAAAATCGAGAAGGAACCGAGGCAAGGCGACAAGGAAGAGGCGAATCGGGATAACATCCATGAAGGAGACGAGATCAAAGAGGAAAAAGAAGGAGACGCAGAAAGAGAAGAAAAAAAGGCGGAAGAAAAAGGAAGCGAACTCGATAGCGCTGCTAACACAGAGCACAAACAAGAAAACGATGAGCACTAAATTGAAGAAATATGGGATGCTTTTTGACCTCAGGAAGTGTATCGGCTGCAACACATGTGCCATCGTGTGCAAGAGTGAAAACGATGTCCCCCTCAGTGTTTGGCGATCTTGGGTCAAAAAGGTAGAAAAGGGGCTGTATCCCCATGTGGCAGAAGTTGCTCTACCTATCGTGTGTAACAACTGTGAGAATCCGATCTGTGTCACAGTCTGTCCTGTCAATGCAGGGATCAAACGCGCTGACGGCATTGTGTATATCGATCCGCACCGGTGCATAGGCTGTCGCTATTGCATGGCATCCTGCCCCTACGGAGTGAGGTATATCAATCCTCGGAAAAAGATCGCAGAGAAGTGTTATTGGTGCCATCACAGAGTCGATGCAGGCCTTCTGCCAGCATGCGTTTCTGCCTGTCCCACCGGCGCCATCCTGTTCGGCGATCTGAACGATCCCGAGAGTGAGATCACTCGGGCGATTGCCAAAAATGCCGTTCAGGTCATCAAACCCGAAATGGGAACGCAACCCCAGACATATTACATCGGCTTGGATATCGAAGCCGTAGAGGCGGTGAAGAAAGAGGAGTGATGGAGATACAGGTCCTTTACAACATCAATCACCAGGAGGCTTTTGGCCTTTTTATAGCGATTTATTTCTACCTCACCGGCTTGAGCGCCGGCTCTTTCATACTCTCTACCCTGTCTTATGGCTTCGGCATGGAGCAGTACAAACCTCTGGGAAAAGTGGGCGTTGTTCTCGCTACGGTCCTTTTGGTGATCGCTCCTTTCTTCCTGCTCTTCCATATCGGAGCCCCATACAGAGCCTGGCATCTTTTTGTCTATCTTAACTGGTCCTCACCGATAACCTGGGGTTCTTTTTTACTGGTGCTTTATCCCATTAACTGCATCATCTACGGCTTTTTTATGTTCAAGAACAATCTCAAGCTCACTCGGCTGTTTGGCTTCATCGGCATTCCTCTGGCTATTTCTGTCCATGGATACACGGGATTCATCCTGGCCTTCGGGAAAGCCAGAGCTCTTTGGAATACAGCCTTAATGCCCATTCTTTTCCTTGCATCAGCCATCGTGTCTGGGATAGCCCTAATGATCCTTGTCTGTATCATCAAAGGCCGTTATTTTTCCAAGGAAAAAAAGATCGACCGGTCATTGATATTCAACCTGGCTCGACTGCTGGCATGGATGATCGTCTTTGATCTATTCCTGGTTGTGAGCGATCTTCTCGTCTTGTCTATCTCTCACTCGGATGCGCAGGCCGTTTATCAGCTTCTTCTCGGAGGAAATTTCAGCATTCTTTTCATAATCGTGGAGAATGTATTGGGCAAGATCATCCCGTTCATTCTCCTTGTCGTCCCCAGGTTCAGGACAATGTTCACCGTTACCGTGGCCTCCATCTTGGTGGTCATCGGCATCTTTGTCATGAGATATGTTGTTGTTTTAGCTGGCGAATTTCTTCCTCTGTTATAGATAAAAAAATGCTGCGAAAAAGGTACTCACGGCGACGGTTCATGAGAACCGGAATCACATGGACTATGGGTTTATCGGCCGGGCATCACCTCATGTCCGGACCAAACAAACAGAAAATGGATGCGGTCTCTCGCACATCGCTCAAATCCCTGGCATCGATCCCGACCACATGTACACAGTGCGCTGCTGGATGTGGAGTTCTGGCCTACTTAAACGGCAGCGAGCTCGTCCAGGTTCTGGGAAATCCTGAGCATCCGATCAATCATGGAGGAATCTGTGCCAGAGGAGTCGCGGGGATAAACCTTGCCAACGATCCCGAACGATTGCTATATCCCTTGAAAAGAATCGGTCCCAGAAATGACGGCCCCTGGACACGCATCACCTGGGATGAAGTGTACACTGTCTTGAGCCGCCGGGTCAAAGAATCCAACCGAGAAAACCGGGCCAATGAATGTGTTTGGGACATTGGCGAAAGCGATCCCCTTCTCAGCCGTTTTATGACCGCTATGGGATCACACAACATCATCGATAGAAATCTCCTTAAGAATAGAAATCGAGATCTTGCCTTGCGCTCCATGACAACCCATACCTCTCTCCTCGAAGATGTGGGACAGAGTCGGACTATCTTAAACTTTGGAGCCAATCCCTATGCAAATCACGAACGTTTTCTGCCCATAAGCCGACAGCTCGTAGATGCCCGCATCAATAAAGGCGCAAGGCTCATCACCTTTGATGTCAGGATGTCGGAAACCGCCGCACAGAGCGACGAATGGCTTCCCATTCGGCCGGGAACAGACGCCCTGGTCGCTTTGGCGATGGCACGTGTCATCCTGGAAAAGAATCTCGCCGATAACACATTTATCCGTTCAAGGACAAACGTCTCCATAGATCAGCTGAGCCGTCATCTTGCTCCATATTCACCGGAAGTCGCGGAGCGGGAAAGTGGTGTGAAAGCTGCGGTGATCGAGAGACTTGCTGTAGCATTTGCATCTCAGAAACCCTCTGTGGCCATATTTGGAGGGGGTATCTGCGATCACGAAAACGGAACTCAAAACGTCAGGTGTATCTCACTCCTCAATTGGATCACAGGGAATTTGGGAAAAGAAGGGGGTGTCCTTGTTCCCTCTGCGCCAGGACCTCTTTCGAATAACTCATGGAACGAACAAAACTTTTCGAGGAAAACAGAAGACGGGAGTGTGACCTTTTCCGACCTCTTCGGAAAACAACTCAAGGTGAATACCTATATTGCATACAAGGCCAATCCTGCTTACTCAGAGCCAGACAACACAAAAGCAACGCGTTTTCTTATGGACCAAAACAATGTGCCCTTTCTTGTCGTGATCGACACTCACTTCACAGAAACAGCCAAACTTGCTGACCTCGTTCTCCCTGCAGCTTCCTATCTTGAAGGATGGGGAGTGGAGATCAGATCTCTCATCGATGGGAGGCATGTCCTTAATCTCAGACAGCCGGTTGTCTCACTCCTGAGCAGCGCCCAAACTCTACGTTTACCTGACTTTGAACCAGGAAAACTTCTCGAACCTTCCTTTCGTCCCAGAGGCGAAGCCAAGGAAATCGGAAACGTGTGTCTAGAGCTTGCCCGAAGAGTGGGAGAAGACATAAAACATCATTTGCCTTTTAAAGACACAAAAGATTTTATCACACACCTTGTCACATCCCTTCCCGATTGTGATTTCAACACCTTAAAAACGAAGGGCTACTGGATGGACAGACCCTCTAAAACCGACTCCCGAATACCACAGATGAATAAGTCAAATGGCACATTGAACAGTGTCTCGATCTATTCTCAATCCCTTGAAGATAAATTCGGTGGTTCATTGCCTTCCTATGTTCCACTCAAGTCACTCAAGGGGTTAAAACCCCATGAGTTCATCCTTACGACGTACAAATCAAACCTCTGGGCTAGAGGAGCAGCGAACAGCAAGTGGGCACGGGAAATATTTCACGAAAACTGCCTGTGGATCAATCATCAGGCAGCGGAAAAACTCGGTGTCGCTAACGGAGAGAGAGTGCGTGTCGTTTCGTCTCTGGGAGCGCTTGAGGTCCGCGTGTGTACCACCGGGCGCATCCATCCCCAATCACTGGCTCTTGCGGAAGGGTTGGGGCATGATGCCATCGGGAATGTTGCCAAAGCCAGACGTTTCAAGAGTTCTGATCTGGACACAACTCTCATCTGGTGGACGAAAGCTGGCCATGGCGTAAATCCCTTTAGTATCATCGAAAACGAAAGGGACCCCTTTGGGGGCGGTTATGCCCTCAAGGATACAGTCGTCCGTATAGAAAAGATATAAAATCGCGAGGTTTTGGAAAACTAGGAGTATGAAAGACATGACAAAAAAGTTCATACCCATAACGCTTGTTCTGGTTTTCGTTTGCGGTCTAAGCGCTGCAACCATGACGATGATCGAAGGCTCTCAGGGAAGCATCAAAAGATTGACCCACTCGGGGAATGACGTGGCCAAGTACCCCAGTATGAGCAACGATGGCCGAAAAATCATATACACTCTAGAGCTCAAGGAAAGTGAAGAGCAAGCCAAAGCTATCCTTTTTATGGACTTGGACGATGGCCAGACAAAGGAGCTATTTCGCGACGGGACGATAAAGGCACCAGCTCCTTATGACAAATACGACTTGTGCGTCGGATCAAAGCCTCCGTTGCTGAACGCAAACGGAAAAGTCGCAGTGTTTACCATGAGTATAGGTGAACCCATAAACCTCGAGGATCATTATTTGGCGGTGATATCTACGGAGAAAACAAGACTCTGGATGACGTCCTTCCCCATCTCGAAATTGGAAGGTAAAGACATAAAATCGCTGGAGTTTAAGGGGGGCGATTGGGAGAGAGTGGCCAATTATGCCATCAGTGCAGATGGGAACAGGATCGCGTGCCTTGTCAAAGGGCACTTGGGCCCCAGGAGATACGGAAGCGCGAGTGGCATCATACTCCTGGATATTCCTGGACAAAAACAGTCCACTCTTCTCGCACCGGACTTCAAAGACAACGAATGGATCTGGACCTCATTCCCCCGGAGGCCCGCCGCAGGGGGAGCTTGGGCGTTTTGTATGAGCGGAGACGGCGAAAAGATTCTCTTTGGAGCTCAATTCTCTGAAAACCCGAATGATTATGACCTTTTTATTGCTGAATGGACGAATCGAAACATTCAACGATTGACGGATTTTGCGGACCGGTGGTTCAGTCTTGCCGACATAAGCCAAAACGGAGAGGCGATCGTTTTCTTCTATTCAGGGCAAAAAAAGGAAGGCATCGGAACTTACCGAGTTCAGAGTGATGGGACCGGACTCACTTACATCGAATCTCAAACAGTGCCAAAAATAGATTTTTTTGACCTGTCAGGAGACGGACGATTTCTCCTGTACAAAAATATCTATCAAGGAATAAGGCTTGATCTCATATCAGGCCAAGAAACTCTCGCATATTCAGAGAAGACAGACGGTTATATCACAGGTCTGATGCCCATGGATTTCCCCAATTATCCATCGTTTTGGATGCCCCATATCATGAATTTCTCAGGGGATAGAATTCTGCTCGTTGGCCCCCCTCCAGGTAAAGAAAGTCCGGAAATATACCTCTTATCACTCGATGAAAGATAAAATGCCCCTAACAAAGTACAGAAAACGATTTTGGGTGGTTGTCTCCCTCGGAATTACCGTGGTCCTTCTCACAAGTGTGGGACTTGGTATTTATCTTGTCCGTATCTCTGCCACGAGTGACCGCGTGTGTCTCCAATGCCATCCGAAGCTTTTTGCACGCTGGCAAGAATCCAAGGGTCATCCTGCAGCGACAACGTCATGCCATGAATGCCACTCCAAAGGTCGAAAAATCATTCCCCCGGATTGGAACATAACCAGGCACTTGCGCGACCAAATCGCCCCTCCAGAATATTTGGCCGATGACCTATTGACATCGCAACGCTGCCTGGATTGTCATACCGATGTGCTTGATCTTGGTTATGAAGTCAAAAAGAAAGTCATAAAATTCACACATCGCATTCACATCGATGAGGGGCTGGCGTGTGTGGATTGCCACCGAAATGCTGGACACTCATACCAAACGGGGGGCACCAACCGGCCTTCCATCGAAGAATGCCGAGACTGTCATATCAAGGAATTCACAGGCCCCCCGAAGTCCCAGAAGTGCTTGAGCTGTCACGATGTGATACTGACTCCAGGAAAGACTTGGTACCTACAAAGGCCATAGGCGATGCACGTAAGGTTTGAGCTAGCAGGATTGCAAAAAAAGGATTCAAAGGAGTTTAGGAGAGAAAAGAAACGACTGGGAATACGGATGCTTTGAGATGATCAAGACACTCGATTTTTTCTTTATTCTCTGTCTCCTTGTAACACTTTTCTGGGGAATAAACAGGCGTTTCCGGTTGTGGCATACGGGAGTGGAAGACAACCGCTCCGACAAAATGGGATTCCGTCTAAAATCTCTATTCTCAGAAGTCATATTTCACCGTTCTATTCTTCGAGATACCTATCCAGGGACTTTGCATCTTTTCATATTCTTCGGTTTTTTCATTCCTCTAGCCGTGATTTTTATCGTCCAGTTCATGTTCACTCTCCCCCAACCCATTGCCCGCCTTTTTTCATTCTTACTGGATATTGTCGGGTTTGCTGCATTCATCTCTCTCTGTCTAGTCCTCTACCGCCGCTATGTCACACGTCCATCACGGTTATCAAACAAACCTGAGGACCTGGTTGTTGTCCTTTTGCTCCTTTGCGTTATTCTGACTGGTTTCCTTGTCGAGAGCTTGCGCCTTTCTATCATCGGAAAGGATACGCAAGTTTGGGCACCCATCGGTCATGTATTGGCTTCTTTGTGGAACACAACGGGCCTGGATAATCAAGTCAAAAGCACATTGACCGCGCTCTTTTTCAGAATACATTTTTTTCTTGTCCTCGCCACGATCGCTACTATGCCCTTCTCCAAGCTTTTCCACTTGATCTCTTCACCGTTGAATATCCTTTACCGCTCCCTTGAACCGAAGGGCGCTTTGAGCCACATGGATCTCGAAGATGAGGCGGCTGAAAGCTTTGGGATCAGTACGATCGCAGAATTCTCATGGAAACATCTCCTGGACCTTGATGCCTGCACACAATGCGGAAGGTGCCAGGACCACTGCCCCGCTTTTCTCACCGACAAACCCCTATCTCCGAAAGTGTTGATCAATGATCTCAAGAATCACATGCACCTCCAGATCCCTCAACAGTTCAAGCAAAAAGCAAAAAAAAGGGAGGCCCCAGAAAGTTCGCCTCTTGTTGGGACTGTCATTGCCGAAGATGTCCTGTGGGCATGCACGACCTGCCGATCGTGCATGGAGCACTGCCCCGTATATGTGGAACATGTGGATAAGATCGTCGACGTGAGACGGTATCAAGTGCTGATGGAAAGTAAGTTTCCAGATGAGCTCACTGCGGCTTTCCGCGGATTGGAAAAAAATTCAAATCCCTGGGGTCTTGGGTTCGATGCGCGTGCCGACTGGGTGGGAGAAATGAAGGTCCCCATTCTATCAGAGGTCGGCAGTAAGGCAATAGAATATCTGTTCTTTGTGGGATGTATCCGCTCCTACGATGACCGCAATAAAAAAGCCTCGCTGGCTATGATCAAAATCCTCAACCACCTGGGTGTCAAGTTCGCTATTCTGGGGATGGAGGAAGGATGTTGCGGGGATCCAGCTCGACGGGTCGGAAACGAGTATCTCTACCAGATCCTTGCGCAGACTAATATCGAGACATTCCAGCGATACAACATCCAAAAAATCCTGACGACCTGTCCGCACTGTTATAACATGCTCAAGAACGAGTACCCTCAATTGGGTTTTTCAAGCGAAGTCGTCCACCACACAACCTTTCTGTGGGAAAGCTTGAAAAAGGGTCAACTCAATCTTAAAGAAAACCGGGCCGGGACAATCACCTATCATGATCCCTGTTACCTTGGCAGGTACAGTGATATATACGAGCCGCCGAGGCACATCCTTCGATCCATCCCCTCTCTGGATGTCCAGGAGATGAAACGTTCAAGGGGTGATTCCTTGTGCTGTGGCGCGGGGGGCGGTTGGATGTGGATGGATGAGAAGATAGGGAAAAGGATCAACATCGAGCGCCTCGAAGATGCCCTCGCCACTCATTGCAAAGGCGTGGCAACAGCATGCCCGTTCTGTGTCACGATGTTCAACGATGCGATCAAAGACAAAGGGCTGGAGGACGATTTCAAGATTTGGGATATCGCTGAGATCATTGCTGATTCCATCGCTGATGCCGATTAGAGGAGGATCTCGCGAATGGCAGCGATAGCCCGTTCCACATCCTCGTCATCAACATCCTTGTGCGTCACGAAACGGATATCCTTTGCAGGAGTGACTAAAGCGAGCACGCCCCTTTCCTCAAGTTTGGCAATGAATTCATCGGCCGACATGCCGGGATGATCGAATCCAAAAATAATGATATCCGTCTCAACATGTTCAACGTTGAGATCAATTCCCGGCAGATCATATATTCCATGGGCAAGCTTTTTCGCGCGTTCGTGATCCTCACCTAAACGAGACACCATTTCATCCAGAGCCACGATCCCTGCTGCTGCTAAAATTCCAACTTGTCTCATCCCCCCGCCAAGAGCTTTTCTAACCCTGCGTGCCTGGTCGATAAAATCCTGAGGCCCGACAAGAACAGACCCGACGGGAGCTGACAGCCCCTTTGAAAGACAGAACATGATCGAATCCCCGATAGAGGCATACTCATAAACGGGGATACCCGACGCTTGACTGGCGTTGAACACTCTAGCCCCATCATAATGGATCTTGACATCATGTCTGTCCGCCACGTCTCGAATGGACTTCAAGTTCTCTATAGGCACGACTGCGCCTCCCCACCCATTGTGTGTGTTTTCTACACAGATGAGCGAGGTCCGGGGAAGGTGAACAGACGGTATCTTGATATTGCGCTCCACTTCCGAGGGGTCCATAGCGCCTCTTTGGGACTGTAAGGGCCTCGGATTTATTCTGGATACAAAGGTGATGCTCGTCGATTCCATGTTATATATATGGGCTTTGGCCTCTAGGATGACTTCATCCAATTCACGTGTCCAGACTTTCACCGCGATGGAGTTCCCCATTGTCCCAGAGGGAACGTAGAGGGCCGCCTCCTTCCGCATCATGACCGCTGCCTTGGATTCCAACTCCTGGACCGTGGGGTCATCACCCAAAACATCGTCTCCGACTATGGCTTCTGCCATGGCTTTTCTCATCTTTGCAGTAGGACGTGTCACTGTGTCGCTCCTGAAATCTGAGGTTTTATGCATCTCTCTTACCTCCTCATGGACATGGGAAGGCACATTATAATTAAATTGCACCAAGTGGGCAAATGCTTTCACGGAAACGTAAGCAACTTTAATTCCATGATAAAGGCATTAGACGTAAACAAGAGCGAGTCACTGTCCTTATGAGTCGGATGCTGGTGGGTGGGGGGGTCTTCGACGAATATGGACTGTGACGAGCTCCTCTATTATCATTTGACTTGAGAGCATCACGAAAAAAAGGATGCTTCCCAGGGAAACGTAGGCACATTCACAATCGTAAGAAACGACGTCGGAATGCCCCAATAGATGATTACAAACGTCACTCAATACGGGTGTGGAAATGTGTCCGGGGAACTTTTTTAATGTTTACTTGGTTATAAAACTGTGGTATTTATATTTGTTGAACTTGAGTTACCGAATCGAGGTGGCCACAGCAGTTAGTGACCCGGTATTAGAGACTGCTCCCTTGGCCGCACATGTCGGATTTATCGGGTCATACTCAATTGTTTATAAATAATGACAATCAACAGAGCTTTTAAATACAGCGTTTTTGCACTCTCAGCACTCATTCTCTTCTTCCTTAGCGCTCTCGTCTCCTATCAAACAACTCTCAAAGGGGAAATGGTCACCATCCCCGACCTCACAGACAGAACTTTAGATGAAGCCAGAGAGATCTTAGCGAATAAGAAACTCTCCGTGATCAAAAGCGGGATAGCGCTCCATGAAAGCATAGAAAAAGACAGGATCATCCAGCAGGATCCGCTATCGGGGTCGAAGATCAAGATCAATAATGTTGTGAAAGTCGTTCTGAGTGCAGGGAAAGAAAAGGTCATCGTGCCCCGTTTCGTCGGACGGACTCTTCAATCCATAAATCCATCGCTCCTCAAGGCCGGATTGATGAAAGGGAAAATTTCGCATGTCCACACATCCGCTTATGCTGCGGGAAAGATCATCTCCCAGTATCCGGCTGAAAACGAGGAAGTAGCCCGCGGCTCACAGATCAGCTTTCTCGTGAGTCAAGGAGAGAGAGAAAAAAAATTCTTGATGCCCGATTTGATCGGAAAACGCTCTTCCGTGGTTATCAAAAAATTGAAACAAATGGAATTCAACATCGGGCAGATCCGCTACTCCTACTACCCGGGTTTGGATTCAGGGATCATCATCAACCAATACCCTGAACCTGGTTCCCGGATCCAAAAAAGAAATCTCATCACCATGGAGGTTAGCAAATAATGATCCAAATCGCTCCGTCGATCCTTTCCGCTGATTTTACAAGAATCGCAGACGCCGTGAAGATGGCCGAAGATGCCGGGGCAGATCTCATCCACGTGGATGTCATGGATGGCCACTTTGTGCCCAACCTCACCTTCGGTCCACAGGTGGTCGCTGCTCTGAAAGGCAAAACAACTCTCCCTCTGGATGTCCATCTCATGGTTGAAGATCCAGGCTTATTCATTCCCCTCTTTCAGGAAGCAGGCGCGGACTGGATATCGATCCAAATCGAGGCTTCCGTCCACCTCCAAAAGCACATCCAGCGCATCAAAGATAAAGGCCAGCGGGCAGGTCTTGCGCTCAATCCAGCCACCCCCATCCATTTCATGAACGAAATCATCCAGGAGCTCGACTTCGTTCTCCTAATGACAGTCAACCCGGGCTGGGGAGGCCAGGAATTCATCGAATTTTGTCACAAAAAGATAGCCAATTTGAAGAATTGGCTCACAGGGCAGAAGCTGGAAATCCCGATAGAAGTCGACGGCGGGATCAAAATGAACAATTTGGAAGAAGTCGTCCACGATGGGGCTGACATCA
The DNA here is from genome assembly GCA_964406575.1 of uncultured Eubacteriales bacterium. Classification (GTDB taxonomy): domain Bacteria; phylum Acidobacteriota; class Aminicenantia; order Aminicenantales; family Aminicenantaceae; genus WTAW01. Next base: position 109,982 of record CAYOSH010000003.1, read on the forward strand.
TCGTCATGGGCTCTGGAATTTACAAAGAGGCAAATCCTCTGGAAGTCATCAAGACTGCGAAAGCTCTGGCGCGAAAGTGCGAAGAATCATGAATTGTCTAGTCACAGGTGCAGCCGGATTCATCGGGTCCCATCTGTCTCAACGGCTTATCCAAGAGGGATTTTCGGTTCTTGGCATCGACAGTCTTACCGATTATTATCCCAAATGGATCAAGGAAAAAAATCTCTCTCCCCTGAAGAAAGAGAACAATTTTTCCTTCCTCGAGGAAGACATCAACACTCTCGACCTGAGCCGACTTCTGCAAAAAACTGATTACGTATTTCACCTCGCGGCCCAAGCTGGGGTGAGAGCAAGCTGGGGACAGAATTTTTGCGAATATATCCGCAACAACATCGAGGCTACCCAGAGACTCCTTGAAGAATCGAAGGATCTGCCCCTAAAAAAATTTATTTACGCCTCTTCCTCTTCGGTTTATGGGTATTGTCCTGAACTCCCTATGTCAGAAACAAGTCCTCTCCACCCCTATTCTCCCTATGGAGTCACCAAGCTCGCTGCAGAAAACCTATGCTATCTTTACTTCAAAAACTACTGTGTCCCCACCGTATCTTTACGTTTTTTCACAGTCTATGGACCAGGACAACGTCCAGACATGGCATTTCATAAATTTTTCAAATCTGCAATAGACAACAAGCCCATCACTGTTTTTGGTACAGGAAAACAAACAAGAGATTTCACCTATATCGATGATATCATAGACGCTATTTTTTCCTGTATCGAGCATGGTCCAACAGGAGAAACCTACAACCTGGGCGGAGGGAGCAGAAAAATATTGGAGGATCTCTTCCCTCTTTTCGAAGAGATCTGTGCAAAAAAAAATCGTATCAAATGGGAAGAACAACAAAAGGGAGACGTCCTTCATACATTGGCGGATATCCAGAAAGCGAGGAAAAATCTGGGGTACAACCCACAGACACGGATCGATGAGGGACTGCGCGAAGAATGGAAGTGGGTTAAAAATCTCTATTCTCCCTAAGGAAATAGGATTATGCTATTGAAAAACAACACATTCAGATTTGGAAAAATCATACCCTATGGGATTCTCATCCTGTGTATCCTCTTTTCAGTGAGCTGCAAAAAAAACGAGGTAGCGATCGATCCTGAGATCGCTTCGAACGATGAGCTTCTCTTCAATTTGGGAATGGAATCCATCGAAAAAGACCCCGAAAAAGGGCGGCTTTACCTGCGACAAGTCATCGACTCCTTTCCAAAGAGTTTTTATGCACAGAGAGCCAAATTGGCTATTGCCGATTCGTATTATGAAAAGGGAGACGAGGGAAGCATGATCATCGCAGCCTCTGAATACAGAGAATTCATTTCTCTGTTTCCTCTCAGTCCCTCTGCATCTTATGCCCAATACCAGATCGGAATGACATTCTACAAAAAGGCCTTGAAGCCCGGCCGGGACCAGACCAAAACAGAACAGGCATTGGCCGAATTCAAGAAAGTCATCACCACTTACCCTTTGAGTGACGAAGCCAAACAGACAGAGGAAAAGATCAAGGACTGTGAGGAGCGTTTGGCCGCACACACACTCAGTATCGGTGAGCTGTATTATAAGAGAGCCGCTTACAAAGCAGCGACAAGCCGTTTGATCGAGTTACTCACAGCGTATCCGAGTTATTCAGAGATGGATAAAGTCTATTTTTATCTCGGTGATTCCTATTACAAATGGAATAAAATCGAAGAAAGTATCCCCTATTTTCGGAAACTTATAACAGATTTCCCTCAGAGCGAGTACGCGAAAAAAGCCACCGAAAGAATGGAGGAGATCGAAAAACAAACATAAGGGGAAAGTGTCAAAGTTGTGAATCTTGTGTAATGTGGAGGTCAAAATGAATTTAAAACGCTGTATTTTTATTGCCATTCTGATGCTGTTTGTATTCTCCAGCATATCTTATTCCCAAGTTGAAACGCCGGAATATTCAAACAGCAAAAAGTGGAGTACAGGGCTGGGCTTCGAATATTTCAAAAGCACTATAAGTTGGGAAGATGACAGTCTTGTCTCGCCACTCAAGTCGTATTTGATGAGCTTCCATATCAACTATGAGATCATAGATGGATTGAATCTGGGTGCGATCGTCGGCTATGCGTCATCCGATTACGAATCCCTCATCTTTAGTGAATTGCCCGTATCCTTGGAGCTGGATAAAGGAGCAATCGGAGGGTTCCTTTTTGGTGGAGAAGTGGTATTCACCTTCTACAGGACAGATAATTTTGATGTTAGCGTGATGGGTCAGTACATCTATTACAAAGGCGGACAAAAGCAATGGGAGATCCCAGGGCTTGCAGTCGATGGGACCGCCACTGGAAAACCAAAATGGTCGAGAGTGATCCTGGGGGGGACCTTCAGATTTTTGGCTACGGAACCCTTTTATCCCTACCTATCCCTCGCTTACAGCCCCCTCTGGGGAACATTTTCGATGGAAGAATCCATCCAGACCCTGAACAGGACAGAAGAAAAGAAAATATCCCGCAAAGGCAATTTATTGATAGGTCTAGGCGGGATCTACGAATTCTCGGATTCCTTCAGCCTTATACTGGAAGCCGATCTCGTCCCCTACAGCGGCGGCGATAATTATAATGGGGGCGTTGATTTTGGCGCAGCACTCAGGATTATGTATTCATTCTAATGTGAACCGGAGGAGACTATGAGAAAGAAAAAACTGATCTTTGTGGGTACCATACTGTTTATCCTTTCCATGTCAATGAGTTTCACAGATGTCACGAAGGATAAACGCATTCGGAGAATCATCAACCCTTCCCGTCAAGATATCTCTTCATCAAAACACAGTTATCATCACCGAAGTAACCGGCACCTGTATGCCTCCGGCGAGGTCCTTGTCAAGTTCAGGCCGACTCTTTCTGACAACGAAGCGGAAGCTCTCATCGGAGTCTATCAATCCCGAAAGATAAAAAAGATTCTAGGACTGAATGTCTATCAGATCCAGATCCCTGAGAACATAACTGTCGCAGAAATGGTCGAGACGCTCCACCGAAATCCTGATGTAGAATTCGTAGAGCCGAACTACATTGCGCGGATAACAGCGACACCCAATGATTCTTTGTTCCAATACCAGTACGCTCTCCACAACACTGGCCAGTCCATTGGTGTCCCCGGCAGTCCCTCTGGCACAGAAAGGGCTGATATCAAAGCTCCAGAAGGCTGGGAAGGAACAAAAGGCACAGGAGACACAGTGATCGCTATCCTGGATACGGGTGTTGACCTCCTTCATCCAGACCTGCAAAGTAAAGTTGTATCCGGGGGACGAGACTTCGTCAACGACGACTTTGATGCCACGGACGACCACTGGCATGGAACCCATGTTGCGGGGATCGCTGCCGCAGAGACAAACAACACGGAAGGGATCGCCGGAGTCGCTTGGAACTGTAAAATTCTCCCCGTAAAAGTCTTGGATGAAGATGGGCAGGGTTACTACTCTTGGATCGCAGAAGGAATCCGATGGGCCACTGATGAGGGAGCCGATGTCATCAACATGAGCTTTGGTGGCTCTTCTGAAGCCTCTATACTAGCCCAAGCTCTGTCCTATGCCAAGAGTGCCGGAGTTGTCTGTGTCGCTTCGGCCGGAAACGATGATGATTTTGTATATTATCCCGCGGCTTACGACGAGTACTGCCTTGCTGTTGCTGCCACCGACTATGACGATTTACGGCCAGACTGGTCTAATCCTGGACCCGAGGTCGATGTGGCGGCTCCAGGAACAAGGATCATCAGTTGTGTTCCCACTTGGTATTGGGGACCCGGTTCTCTGCCCTACGGATATGCAGGCGGAACGTCCCAGGCAGCCCCGCATGTGGCCGGCCTGGCTGCGCTGATCAAAGACCTCAAGCCCTGGTTGCGCGTAGATGAGATCATGGATGTCATCCGCTACACAGCCGAGGACATCAACAGCGGAAGCGCCCCTGGATTCGATAATTATATCGGATACGGCCGCATAAACATGGACACTGCTCTGGTTCCCATTAAGCTCACAGCCTCTACCAGGAAGTGATGCTCTTTTTGAGACAGCAACCTGACTCAAAATCCGGATATTCGGAATGTGCAGTTCTCATAATGCGCAGAGGGTGAAGTTTATTCATCATTTAAATCACCCTTTACTCGAAATGCCTTACGATTTACGATATATACAATGATCAGGTCGCTCCGCATCCAGAATCTCGCAACGATCGAAGACCTGGAACTGGATTTCGAAGAGGGTTTTTCTATACTCACCGGGGAAACAGGCGTGGGAAAATCCATCATTATCGGAGGCATCCTGCTCGTCCTTGGAGAAAAGGGTACCAAGGACATGATCCGGACAGGTGAGAAGGAGATATCCGTCGAGGCTATTTTCCAGGGAGAGGAAAAAAGCAAGCCCTTTCACTCTCAATTTCCAGAATCAGAAGAAGGAATCTTTATTCAGCGCAAAATATCAGAGAAGAAAGCGGGAAAGGGTTATATCAACGGAACGTTAATTCCTATTAAAAGACTCAAGGATATCAGCCATTTCCTGGTCGATATCTACGGCCAGAACGATCATGTTTTTCTTCAAAAGACCGAGTATCAATTGGATTATCTCGATTCTTACGCAAACGCATTTCCTCTCAGAAGGGAACTCTCTCTGTTGACAAACGAACTCAAGCGTCTTGTGAAAGAGAAAAGGGAGCTCGAACAGAAGGAAAGAGATAGAGAACAGCGCCTCGATTTTCTCGAATTCCAGATCAATGAAATCGAGAAGGCCCAGCTCGTTCGCGGAGAGGAAGAAGAGCTCCGCCAAGAACGGAATATCCTAAAAAATGCGGAAAAAATCCGTGTCCTCGTTGAAGAGGCAATGGAGATCGCCGACAACGAGGAGAACTCCATATCTTCATTGCTTTCTCGACTCCAGAGCATATCCCAAGAGCTCAGCGCTTACGCTCAGGAGTTCAAGGAGACACATGATGCCATCAGCCAATTTGCCATCACGATCAGGGAATTTTCCAATTTCTTGATAGACTTCAACGATAAGCAATCAGCACCGGCAGAGACTCTGGAAACACTGGAAGAGCGCCTCAGCAAAATCGAAGACCTGAAACGTAAATACGGCAACAGCATCGAAGAGATCCTTTCACACCTCGAGCGGGCCAAAAGAGAGTGCGAGGAACTGAGCAAGAGTCAAGAAAAATTGGATGGTTTGGAAAAAAAGGTCTTCTCGATATTTGATGAATACAAAAACAAAGCCCACGAACTGTGTTCTCTGAGAAGCCAATGCGCCCATGACTTGGAGAAGAAGATCGAAGTTGAGATCGGCAATCTGGGTATGAGGAAAGCGAAGTTCAAGATCGCGATCACCTCACACACTCCAGATTCCACACAAAAACATGCTTTAAAAAATACAGGAACAGAGGACATAGAATTTCTCATGAGTACAAATCCTGGCGAGAACCCGAAGCCTCTCCGCAAGATCGCCTCGGGGGGAGAGCTCTCCCGTATCATGCTCGCGCTCAAATCCATCGGGAAAGATACAGAGATAAACAAGACTCTGATCTTCGATGAAATCGATTCGGGTATCGGCGGCAAGACAGCAGAGTTTATCGCAAAAAAACTCAAAGATCTATCCAAAGCGAATCAGGTCATCTGTATTACTCATCTCCCCCAGATCGCCTCCTTCGCCACACACCAATATAAGATTGAGAAGACTATCAAGAAAGATAGGACATTCACCACAGTGAAAAAGCTCTCCTTTGAGGAAAGGATCAGAGAGATCGCAAGATTATCAGCGGGAAGCCACATCACACAGGCTGCTCTTCAAAACGCAAAGGAGATGCTCCGGCGCAACCTCCAGTTGAATAGGAGGGAATAGAGATGGGACCGTTGGCGGCGGGCTCAATACAAAGACCGTTTTCCGAACAATTGGTTCGAGGACGGATCACTAAATCGGATCTGTTCATTCGGAGAAGGGAGATGATCTATTGCCGTCCAGCCCTTCTCGCAGTTTTCTCCACTACACAATTGAGACACTCCATAACGCAACTTGTGTTCATACGATCATGGATTTAGGGATGCTTGCAATGTTTTTTCACTTCTTGTGTTTCTAGCAATCTGCGAGTAATTATATTATATTAGTGGACCTGTTGCAGAGAAAACACACCTCAATGAAAATACAACACCCACGATTGGGCAATAAAAAATTCACCATCCATACTTTTGGATGCCAGATGAACGAAAACGATTCCGAGCGGATATCGGGGATGCTAAAGGCAGAAGGCGCTCATCTAGAGGAATCGGTCGAAAACAGTGATATCGTCATCATCAACACCTGCGCAGTTCGTCAAAAATCCGAAGAAAAACTCTACTCTTTTCTGGGACGCTTGGGAGACCTCAAAAGAAAAAGAGACATCGCAGTCGGAGTTGTGGGGTGTGTGGCACAGCTCTATCGCGCTGGACTGCTCGATCAGAGTCCCGCTATAGATTTTGTTATGGGCCCAGACAACTATGGACACATCCCGGATATCCTCATAAACCAGACAAATGAAAAGATCGTCTCCACTCAGTGGAGTAGAGCATGGCAAGAAATCCCATTTTCCAAGATCCACAGAAAAGGAAAAACAAGCGCTTATGTGACCATCATGGAGGGATGCAACAATTTTTGTACCTATTGCGTTGTCCCTTTTACAAGAGGAGGTGAAAAACATCGTCCAGAACGGAACATCATTGACGAGATCAGGCAATTGGCGCAGGAGGGGTATCTTGAAATTCAACTCCTCGGTCAGAATGTGAACTCTTACAAAGACCCTGAAACAGGCACAAGTTTTGAGCACCTTCTCAAAGAAGTAAACTCCGTGGAAGCGATTCAATGGATCCGGTTTCTGACATCTCATCCCAAAGATCTGCCATTCAGTCTTGCCCAGACCATGCGGAAAATCCCAAAGATCTGCCGCCAGCTTCATCTCCCCTTACAATCTGGTTCCTCTGCCATCCTCAAAAAGATGAACAGAGGATACACAAAAGAAGAATATCTCGAACGAATCCAGATGTTACGCTCTGAAATGCCAGATATGAGCTTCAGCACGGATATCATTGTCGGTTTTCCGGGAGAGACAGAGAATGACTTTGAGCAGACTCTCGAAGTCCTCAAAAAAGTCCATTTCACCAACATCTTTTCTTTCCGCTATTCTCCCCGTCCGCTCACGGCGGCCGCCAAGATCGAAGACTCTGTTCCTTTTGAAGTTAAAAAGCAAAGGCTTTTGGATGTCCAGGATGTTCAAAGGCAAATCCAACTGGAAAACAACTCCTCCTTAATCGGGAAAACGATCAAAGTACTCTGTCTAGGGAAAAGTAAAAAAGACACGCAAAGATATTCAGGACGGACAGAAGCCTATAAAGTGGTGAATTTCCACTCCAAACACGATGTCATCGGCCAATTTGTCGAAGTTCATGTTACCTCATGCGGGCCGTACTCGCTCCACGGTGAAATCCCATCATGATCCTCCCGGCTCAAGATGTTCTTCAAAGAGAAGCCTATTCAAGTCAAAAAATCAGCTAATCTACAAGTCGATGGGGAGACCATCACTATGGATGTCTATAAAAAGTAGGAAGAATTTTTAATTCCTTGATTGTATGAATATAAATGCGTTATTGAGCGTCCCTCTTCACGGATTTGGAAATGCTTCCCTGATAGTAAATTTGATTGAAAAGTCCTTGCATTTGTGCTATAAAGTTTTAAATTTTTTTTAAAGGAACTGAATATGCCGTTACTCGATTTGATCCCCTATTCCTTCATCATCGGGCTCATCGGCTTGATGATCGCGATTTCCATATATTTTTTAGTCAAAAGCTACCCCAAGGGCAGTGTAACCATGCAAGAGATCGCGGAAGCCATTCATTCCGGAGCGATGGTTTTTCTAAGGAGAGAATATCTTTTTATTTCAATTTTTGTTGTGGTTGTGTTTCTTGTCCTTTGGAGACTCTTTTCCGTATACACAAGCCTGGCTTTCATCACTGGGGCCAGTTGCTCGATGCTGGCAGGATTTATAGGGATGAAGGCCTCAACACGGGCAGCCGTAAGGGTGACTCAAGCAGCCATATCCGATGGAGCTGCAAAAGCGCTGACTATTGCTTTTCAAGGTGGGGCGGTCATGGGAATATCTGTTGCCGCCCTGGGAGTTGCAGGAATCAGCATCTTCTATTTTTTCACTAGAAATCCCATTATTATTAATGGTTTCGCTATGGGAGCCAGTTCTGTCGCTCTGTTCGCTCGCGTGGGAGGAGGGATCTTCACAAAAAGCGCCGATGTGGGCGCGGACCTTGTCGGCAAAGTAGAGGCTGGCATTCCGGAAGATGATCCCCGAAATCCGGGAGTTATTGCAGATAACGTGGGGGATAACGTGGGTGATACAGCGGGCATGGGTGCAGACCTCTTCGAATCCTATGTGGGATCAGTCATTGCATCGATGGCCCTTGGCGCAACACTAACGCCCGCGTTGAACCATATGTCCCTGCCTCTTCTCCTTATTGTCGTAGGGCTTTTCAGCTCACTCATCGGGGTATTTTCTATAAAAATATTGAAGAATTTCCACCCCCAATCCGCTTTAAGGAATTCAACATACATCAGTGCTCTCCTGTTTGTTGCGGGAGCTTTTTTCTGTGTGAAAGCCCTTTTGGGAAATCTGGATATATTCTTCGCGGTTGTGAGTGGCATGTTCGCTGGGGTGCTTATCGGACTCGAGAGCGAATACTTCACTTCCGGTCCTCCCATAAAAACTCTGGCGAAAACCGCTCAAACGGGCAGTGCCCCCACCATCATCATGGGATTGGCCATCGGTTTTCAGAGTACAATTCTTCCCCTTCTCACCATCGCTGCAGCGATATTTGTATCCTATAGACTCGGTGGACTTTACGGAATAGCCCTCGCTGCTGTGGGGATGCTCTCGACCATTGGGATCGTCATGACGACCGACTCTTACGGACCCATAGCAGACAATGCCGGTGGAATAGCCGAAATGTCGCATGCCGGCACTGAAATCCGAAAGATCACAGATAAGCTTGATGCTTCTGGAAACACGACTGCGGCCGTAGGGAAGGGTTTCGCTATAGGGTCTGCGGCTCTCACCGCACTCGCCCTTTTCTCGGCGTATCAAAAAACGACCGGCCTTTCATCCATAAGCTTGACGAATGTGGAAACAGTCATTGGTCTCCTCATCGGCGCACTAATGCCTTTTGCCATCTCCTCTTTCACTTTAAAAGCTGTAGGACGGGCGGCGGATAAAATGGTGACAGAGATCCGAAGACAGTTCAGAGAAACCAAGGGGCTCATGGAAGGTGATGTCAAACCTGATTCTGACCGCTGTATCAATATTGTAACCCACAGCGCTTTGATCGAGATGATCCTTCCCGGCCTTCTCGCTGTGATTACGCCTCTTCTTATCGGATTCCTCATAGGACCGGAATCACTGGGTGGTTTCCTAGCAGGAGCGACAGCCACCGGTGTGCTCTTAGCCATTTTTATGGCGAACGCAGGCGCGGCATGGGATAACGCCAAAAAGTGGATCGAAGAAGGAAATCTGGGCGGGAAAGGGACCGCGGTTCACGCCGCTGCTGTAATCGGTGATACCGTAGGAGACCCCTTGAAGGATACCTCCGGTCCTTCCATGAATATATTGATTAAGCTCATGGCTGTTGTCAGCCTTGTCTTTGCTCCACTCATTCTTTAAAAAACATCTCCACTCCCACGCTCTGATGAATATTCATTGACTCTATTGAATGATCAGATTGTGTGATGGAGAAAACCGAAGGGAAGTTCTGGTCGGGCTTGGATACTCGGATATTTCTCATCACGGATTTATCGATACTTCCTCCATCCTAGGAAGCATCCTTATTTCCGTGATGCTCTCAAGTCAAATGATAATAGCAGGAGTTCGTTACAGTCCACATTCGTCAAATACCCCCCACCCACCATCATCCGACTCATAAGGACAGTGACTCGCTCTTTTTTGCCTCTAATGCCCTTATCACGGATATAAGGATGCTGACTTCCTCCTAGGATAATTTGATATTCTTCAGGTTTTCAGTTATAATTCACGCCTCTTTGTTTCCAATTTTTGGATATACACTGGGACTTTAAATATGAAGGTAAACGTCTGGAACACGATCGTTCAACTGAGCAAAGAGAGAGGTGTGGAGACAGGGGTAATCGTCAACGCTATCGAAGAATCTCTCCGTGTCGCCTCATCGAAGTACTTCAACCATAATGAGAAAATCAATGTGATCTTCAAGCCGGAAAAAGGTGACCTGCGTGTCTATTCCATCAAACTCATTTCCAAGAGCCCAAAGGACCTATCTAAAGAGATTCCTGTCGAAGAAGCGAGGAAAATCGATGCCAGTGCAAACGTCGGCGATTATATTGAAATAGACCTCCCATCAGAAACTTTAGGCCGCATCGCCGCTCAAGCAGCCAAACAGGTTATCTTTCAAAAAGTCAGGGATGCCGAGCAAGAAAAAATCTACAAAACATTTGCACCTCATTTAGGGGAAATTGTTACAGGAGTGTTGCGAAGGTTTGAATCCAATAAAAACATGATCCTCGAGATCAACAAAACAGAGATCCTGTTTCCATACCGCGAAAATCTTCCCCAGGAAGACTTCAGGAGGGGCGATCGAGTCAAAGCAGTCATCATCCAAGTCATCAAAGATACGAAGGGCCCTCAAGTCATTGTTTCCAGGAGAGATCCGAAGTTTTTGGCAAAGCTTTTGGAGCTGGAGACGCCCGAGATCGCCAATGGGAATATCGCCATCAAGGACATCGTCCGTCAACCCGGTGAAAGAGCCAAAGTCGCTGTCTCAACCAATGAGAAAGATATTGACCCTGTTGGGGCATGTATCGGAGTGAAAGGAAATAGGATTCTAGCCATAAGCAACGAATTATCTGGAGAAAAAATCGATGTCATCGAGTGGTCAGACAATCCTCTTATCTATGCAAAATCTGCACTGAGCCCCGCCAAAGTGGAAAAAGTCTTCATTATGAATAAACAGATGCAGACTTTGCAGGCTATTGTCTCCAAGGACAATCTTTCCCTTGCCATCGGCAAAAAGGGCATCAATGTTCGTCTCGCTTCAAGACTCGTGGGCTGGAAGATTGAAATTAAAAATCAGTAATTTTTTTTGCGTACAGATGGAGATACACAAATCATGAATACGGAACCTAAAAAGAAGACAAAAAAACTTTCGAAGAAAACGGCCACAGACGATCTTCAAAAAGTACAGGTCAGAGAAGGGATAAATCTCAAGGAAATAAGTGAAATGGTCGGGATCAAAACCAAAGATCTTATTTACGCACTTAGAGATAAAGGTTTTAATGTAGGCGCTAGCGATACACTGAACGCAGCTTTGATTAATGCGACCTCTCAAATCACACACGTGGATATGGATTTGATCTCTTTAGAAGAAGAGATAAGGAATCAAGCGGAGAGCCATCCTGAAAACTTAGTTGAGAGGCCACCAGTTGTAACAATCATGGGACATGTGGACCATGGAAAAACAACACTCCTCGATGCATTCAGAAAGTCTAATCTGGTCCAAAAGGAATCGGGTGGCATCACGCAGCACATAGGGGCTTACCAGATTCTGTTCCATGATAAAAAAATCACATTTGTTGACACTCCCGGCCATGAAGCATTCACCCAGTTAAGGGCTCGGGGAGCGAAAGTCACGGATATCGTTATTCTTATTGTTGCTGCGGACGATGGCGTGATGCCCCAAACCAAAGAAGCCATTAACCACGCCAGAGCGGCTGGTGTCCCGATCATCGTAGCGATCAATAAGATCGATAAATCCGACGCCGATCTGGACAGGACGAAGAAACAGCTGTCGCAGGAAGGACTTTTGATCGAAGAATGGGGAGGGGACGTGGTGAGCGTGGACATCTCTGCGACTGAGAAATCCAATCTGAATGAGCTCTTGGAGATGATCCTGCTCCTCAGCGAAATGATGGAGATTAAGGGAAATCCAAAAGTCCCTGCCCAAGGTGTTATCCTGGAGGCTCGGTTGGACGCCCAAAAAGGGCCTGTCGCCACGATCATTATTCTGCAAGGAACATTGAAACAGGGAGAAGCCTATGTTTCCGGGACCTGCTTTGGGAAAGCCAGAGCCCTGTTTGACGAACATGGAAAATCACTGAAGAGAACGGAACTCTCCATGCCTGTCGAAGTCCTGGGATTTTCCGAGGTCCCCAATGCCGGAGACTATTTTCAAGTCCTCGATGATTTGGAAATGGCCAAAAGGATCGCCCAGTATCGCTCCTCCCAGATCAAAAAGGAAGAACCAACAAGACCAGAACATCTGACCCTCGACCAGCTCTTCAAGAGAATTGAGGAAGGCGACGTGAAGGAACTTCCTCTAATCATCAAGGGTGATGTCCATGGATCGGTCGAAGTTTTGAAAGATACACTCCCCAATCTGAGCACGGATAAGGTGAAGATAAAGATTTATCATGCGGCTACAGGGACGATTTCCGACTCTGATATAATGCTTGCTTCCGCTTCAAATGCCATCATAATCGGATACAATGTCAAACCTCAACAGGCTGTATTGGATCTGGCGAAAGAAGAAAATGTCGAGATCCGCAGTTACAATGTCATATACCAACTGATCGATGACATCAAAAAAGCCATGACCGGACTACTCGAACCCGTTATCAAAGAGACCTACTTGGGTAGAGCGGAAGTGAGAAGGATATTTCATATCCCTCGCATTGGAGTTATCGCCGGATGTTTAGTGACCGATGGTAAAGTCACACGCAACTCTCAGATCCGGATAATCCGGAACAAGGATATCATCCACACAGGAAAAATCACCTCCCTCAAACACCTGAAAAACAATGTTACAGAAGTCAAAAAAGACTATGAATGCGGTATCGGCATTGATAAATTCAAGGATCTCCAAGAAGGAGATCTGATAGAGGCTTTCATCACCGAAAAAGTTAAGCCAGAGTAATGACGCGTTCGCTATTTCAGGCCCTCAATCATTCGCAGAACGACACGATTCGTCGTAATGATAGTTTAGCTTTGAATCGATATTTTCTATAAAGAATACAGGTTAGTTAGATAGAATGGTTATCGGCTTCCTCTCATTGGAGATCTACCTCCCCTATTCCCACTCCTTGAAAGAAAAACGAAAAACAATCCTCAGCTTCAAAGATCGTGTAAGAAAAAAATTCAATGTGGCTTTTGCTGAACTCGAATACCATGACAAATGGCAACGGTCCAAAATAGGGATAGTCACTCTGAACAATCAGAAAACAATGGTCGATTCCATATTCTATAAGATCATCAGCGATGCCGAAGAAAACATCGAGGGAGAGATCATCAAAACAGAGATCCACTACTTCTAGTATGAATGATTTTTACCGCTTCCGATGCTTTCATTCCATCCCTTGGTTTTAATAGCGGCTGAATTAAGCTTTTGTGCTCTTTCTGTCGGGAACGATATTTTGTCAGCATTAGGGCTAAAAATAAGTTATTTATCGTTGATAAAATCAACGGGATAGAGTAAAAATATGTGTTCTGTAGCATAAAAACACAACGGAAAAGAAAAAAGAAAATGACAGAAAATCGAAGACAGAAAAGGGTTTCGAGCCTCATCAAAGAGGTGCTCAGTCTACTCCTCATTGACGCGGTCCAGGATTTGCACTCCACCGGCCTCATCTCCATCACTCGAATAGAGATGACGAAGGACTTAAAGACCGCATACGTCTACCTTAGCTTCTATGGTGCAGAGCACAGAGAGGAGATATTGGAGGGGCTGAATGAACGAGTGGGATATTTCAGAAAATCTATTGCCTCTGAAATAAATTTAAAGTATAATCCGATGCTCATTTTTTCATATGATCCAATCCTCAGCTACGAAGAAAAAATTGATTCTTTATTAGCTAAGATAAAAAAAGATGAAAAAACAAGTTGATCTGATAAGCCAAAAAATCCTTCAAAGCCAACGGATCGCTATCACATCACACCTGCGTCCTGATGGGGATTCCATATGCACAGCACTTGCACTGTACTTCATGGGAAAATCCCTGGGAAAGGACGTCTCTCTTATAAACAAAGACAAGACACCCGTCCCCTTTAACAGTGTCCCTGACGTCGAGAACATCACGATTGGCCAGATTCCTCCGAATGTCTATGATAGCGTCATTCTGTTGGAATGTGCGAATGTTTCCCGGTCCGGCCAGAATCATCTAGACGACTACTTTAAAATCAACATTGATCACCATCACTCCAATGACTATTACGGAGATATCAACTGGGTGAATCCAGAGGCAGCCGCTGTGGCGTGTTTGGCCTTCGAGTTGGGAGAGCACATGGACATCGAATTTACGCCAAAGATCGCCAGTCATCTCTACTGTGCAGTCGTCTCGGACACCGGGTCCTTCCAGTTCTCAAACACAAAAGCGCAAGCATTCGAGATCTCCTACAAGTTGATCAAATACGGAGCGAGTCCGATAAAAGTTTCAGAACTTCTCTTCAACAATAATTCTCCAGAAAAAATCAAGCTTCTCGGTCAGGTCCTCTCAACACTCACCATGAATGAGAAAGGAAACATAGCTGTCATCAGTATGTTCAAAAAGAATCTGGATGACCTCAACCTCAAGCAAATCGATACAGAAGACATCACTACATTGGCCCGGTCAATCCAAGGTGTTGAGATCGTTCTCTTTTTTAAAGAGATGGACAAAAATACATATCGTGTCAGTCTCAGGTCTAAGGGAAATGCCAATTCTGCCATGGTTGCAGAGCATTTTGGAGGAGGAGGGCATCTTCATGCTGCAGGATTTACTGTCACAGGCCATTACGAACAACTATTAAAGGAGATTCCAAAGACTGTCGAGAAGCTCATTAAATCAAGCACAGATATCCCCTCCACTTAAGCCCGAATTTTCTTTAGAGCCAGACATAGTTTCCATGGATGGACTGATCCTTATCAACAAACCCCAAAGACTCACCTCACATGATGTCGTCCAAAATGTTAGAAAACTTCTGGGCATCCAAAGGGTGGGCCATTTCGGAACGCTCGATCCCCTTGCCACAGGTCTTATGATCGTTGCTTTGGGAAAAGCAACGCGGTTTTTCCCCTTCTATTCCAAGCTCGATAAAGTATATCTGGGTCAGATCAGGTTGGGCTTTTCCACAAATACTTATGATGCAGATGGCAGTCCTTCTTCTGTCGAAAAGACAGATTATCCATCCGAGCAACTCCTCTTGAAAACCATGGAGAAATTTGTGGGGGAGATCGAACAGATCCCTCCGGTCTTCTCAGCAAAAAAATTCAAAGGAAAACCCCTCTATATATTCGCGAGAAAAAACAGAGAGGTGAAACCGAAGTCTGTACGAATCCACATCCACCAATTCCAATTGGAAGCCTACGATCCTCCATTTATCAAATTCTGCGCGGCATGTTCATCGGGGACCTATATTCGCTCCCTGGCTCATGATCTCGGACAAGCGTTGCAGTGTGGAGCGCATCTCTCCCGACTCGAGAGAATTGCCATAGGAAACTTTGCTATCCAATCGAGCTGTCCCCTGGATACGCTCGAAAATCTCGTGAGAGAGAACAAAATCGAGGATGTCCTCATCCCTCTCGAATCTGTCCTTCCCGAAATCCCAAAAATCACACTCACCGATGAGGGGGTTGCTTTGGCAGAAAACGGAAATTTGATTCTTGCGGAACACATTTGCTCCGCTTTTCCAGGAGAACGCGATTGTTTAAACGGCGGATCGGACAGGGCAGACATCACCAGGATGTTCACTCAAGACGGAAAGCTTGTTGCACTGGGGAGGGCCCAAACTGACAGAGTTGGAATACACCCTTTTCTGGTTATTGACTCTAGAGAGTCCGAAATGTAAAGTAAGGCCAGAATGCAGAGAAGAGAATCCTTCGCCTCCAAGTGGGGAATCATTTTTGCCGGCTTAGGTATGGCTGTTGGAACCGGGAACATTTGGCGATTTCCTCGAATTGTATCTCAACAGGGTGGCGGCGCTTTTATTATCGCATGGCTTCTATTCCTTTGTCTCTGGTCGATCCCTCTTCTTACGATAGAGATCTCCATAGGAAAAAAGACGCGTCTGGGAGTTATCGGTTCATTTAGAGAGATTATCGGCGAGAAGTTTGCATGGATGGGCACATTTGTCGCTTTTGTGACAACAGCCATCATGTTTTACTATTCCGTGGTCACAGGATGGTGTATCAAGTACTTTCTGGCTGCCTCTTTGCAGGGATTGATCAAAAAAGAGTCCTCAGAATTCTGGCAATCCTTTACCAGCTCTTGGGAGCCGGTGATCTTTCACTTCCTCGCTATCAGCGTGGGCGCTTTAATCATTTATCGTGGAGTCGTCAAAGGCATCGAGCGTGTCAATAAAATCCTCATCCCTTCACTGTTCATCCTTTTAATCATTGCAGGCATTCGGGCCATCACCTTACCCGGGGCCTTTCACGGCCTGGATTTTCTGTTTTCCCCTAACCTCGCCAGGCTTACGGATTATAAAGTGTGGTTAAATGCACTGACTCAGTCGGCATGGTCGAATGGAGCAGGGTGGGGATTAATCCTCACTTATGCGGTCTACACACGCAAAAAAGAAAATCCTTTCCTGACAGCCACCACTTTGGGTTTCGGAAACTCACTGGCTTCACTGCTGGCTGCATGTGCAATCATCCCCACTGTATTTGCCTACTTTTCCACACAGAATTTCTCTCAAGAAAAAGTGCTGGATGTTATGAGATCCGACAACCAAGGGCTGACATTCATCTGGATACCCAAACTCTTTTCTGGTGTTCCAGCGGGTTCCTTCTTTCTGGCGCTGTTTTTTTTGGCGCTCACTTTTGCCGCTTTTTCCTCTCTAATTTCCATGATAGAACTTGTGACTCGCCTATTCATGGATACGGGGATGACACGAAAAAAGGCGGCCCTGCTTGTGGCCGTTTTTGCGTTTCTCTTCGGTCTTCCGTCCGCCATTAGCATGGGATTTTTCAACAATCAGGATTGGGTCTGGAGCATAGGTCTCATGTTGAGCGGTTTCTTTTTCGTCATAGCCGTCTTCAAATTCGGACCGCAGAGATTTCGCAGAGAGGTTGTCTCTTTACCGGAAAAAGCTGTGAAAGTTGGCAGATGGTTCGACATTATTGTTTTTGTCTTCCTTCCCCTCCAATTTTTCGCTATGATATTCTGGTGGTTTTGGCAAAGTTATTCTGCAGATCCGGATAACTGGCTCAAGATCAATGCTGAGTTCTCGGTGGGCACTGTTTTGTTTCAGCTGACAGTCGCCATTGTGATCTTTATCCTTTTGAATCGAATCATCACAAAAAATATAGAACGATCGACCGATGAGTATTGATGCCATAGTTTTTATGGTTTTTGCCTTCGCCATCTGTATCGGTGGTTTCTCATATTCTCTGTACTTTTCCTCCAAAAACAAATAGGTCATAATTCTTTGACTCTTCTATCCCGTTACCCAGAAGAGTCTGTCTCACCCCGCATCTCTTGTGTCTCTCTTTGCGTGGTATTGTTAAGAATTTTTACAATTTTGCTGAAATTTATACTTTTTTGGAGTACAGGAAGCTGCATTCGGGGGGTAAAGTCTTGAATTTTGGGGAGAGGTATTGTATTGTAGATAGGAAATGAGATTAAACAAGAACCAGATCGAACACATGGCATTCAATATCGTCAGGAATCTGCTCAAAGAGGAAAAAATCATCGCAGAGAGCAAGAACGATCTCATTGCAGAAATATCCCATCTCCTCACAGATGAATTTCTGAAAGAGGATAAATTGGACCAAGAAGTGAGGGAGATCCTTAACCAGCACATGGAGAAAATCCGGAAAGAAAACATCGAATACCAGACCATGTTCCGAATGATTAAGACTAAGCTAGCCAAAGAAAGGAATTTAGTCCTGTGAGTATTCGTCTTTCAAGAGAAAAGGTAAATTTCCTGGCGCGCCAGATCCTCAATCAGCTGTTCGAAAATGACGATATTGAATTCCTCGACGAGCCGAACGAGATCAGGCTTACTGTCGTGAAGAGCATCGAAGAAGAGATGAAACTCTATGATCTGATAGATAAACGTGCTGTAGAAAAGATCGAATCTCAGAAAAAGGCTATCAAAGAAGGAAGCCGAGAGTGGGAAATTCTGTATCGCAAATATTATAACGATGAAATCACAAAACTCGGAAAGTTTTTTTAGCTAGATACACATCCCTTCTTCTTCAAATACACTTCGAGCGCTGTTTTCCAATGTGAAAAATGGGTGATGCCAATTTTTTCGGCATTCCTGTTTTGGAGGACGGAATAGCCTGGACGGGGCGCCTTGGCACCAAACGTCCGGGAATCCACAGCTTCTGGACGCACATCAGAATCCAGTAACTCAAAAACCGCCTCCGCAAACTTATACCATGTGCATTCGCCCTCGTTAGTCAGATGGTACAAGCCCCAGTGAGTTGTCCGGAGCAAGTCATTGACTTTTTGTGCCAATTCTGCACTTGAGGTGGGTGTCACCCACTGATCGTTCACGACTCTGATTGCTTCTCCCCCCTTCGACAAATGGATCATCCTATCGACAAAATTGGTCCCCTTTCCCCAACATCCGGCTTCTCCATAAAGTCCACAGGTCCGGATCAGAAAGTATTTTTTGAGTATGTTCTGAACAAAATATTCACCGGCAAGTTTCGAAACAGCATAAACGCTCAAAGGATTTGGAGGGTCGTCCTCAACGTATGGGGCATGTTTCTTTCCGTCAAAGACATAATCCGTGCTAAAATGGACTAAGATCACATCCATCTCCCGGCAGAGGAGAGCGAGCTCTCTGACCGCTAGGGTGTTCACAGCAAAAGACTCTTCAGGATTATCCTCGCATTCATCCACTCTATGGTAAGCCGCTGTGTTGATGACCACATCGGTTGAGAGGGACTGGATAGTTTTTCTTGTTTGATATGTGTCCTTGATATCGAAATCAGGATAATAAAGCGGGTAGACTTCCTGGCTGTCCAGGGTTTTGATCAGATCCGAGCCCAACTGGCCGTCAGCCCCGATAAGCGCGATCCTTTGTTTTCCCATTTTCTAATAGAATACAAAATCTATGTAACAGAATCCAGAATATGTTTGATTTTGCCTCGTTTTGCTATTCCTGTGTAGAGTGAATTCTTCCTCATAAATATTTGTTTTTTGCGGGTTTCACTGTGGCTCTAACAAACGATGCAAAAAAAAGGCCAGGGGATTGTCCCCTGGCCTTGAATTTCAACAGTTGTATTTTTTCAGAAAAGTATCCTGAAGCCGAACAGCAACTTGTGGTGCTTGGAGAATGAGCGATCAGAACCCAGCGGAAAGTGGAGCTCGAAGAAGAGCTGTCCTGCTGTTGAGTAGTTGTTGAATATTTCATATCCAATGTTTCCGAGCAAGAAGGTATCTCCATCTCGCGTCTCACGAACCTTGGAGGCATATCCAAGGCCTGCGCCGATGAAGAACGCGTCGGCATGATAATTCAAAGCAACATCTCCGAGGAAAAAGTTCTTCCAGGTATCATTGTTGAACACCGACAATGCCCCTCCCACTTCAGCGACAAGACTGAAACGTTCGGGAACGATGAAATATTGTAATCCGAAGCGAGCAGCGAGGAAGTTCCCGTAACTTCCTTTGGCAAATGTTGGCTCGATATCCGCGACGCCAAAGAGCGTTTTCTGGGTTACTTCGAGCTCGAGCTTGCAAGGCTCGGACATGGCACCAAAATCGTCGGTGACCACTAGTGCTATGTCATACATACCGGGTTTTTCAAAGACCTTCTCCCATGTAAAAGGAGCCTCTGCATCCGTGTATGAATCCACAGTTGTCCCGGTCTCGTCTGCGATCTGGAAATCGGCTTTAACAACCTGCCCATCCGGATCAGTAGAGTTCGAGGCATCAATCGTGATGGGTCTTCCTACAAAGTTCTTGCAAGGAAGACAAGACGTCCAGAGTTTACATGTGGGCGGAGCATTTATGTATGTTTTCGCTTCACAGGCATTAGTGGAGGCTTTGCCTTCTACATTCAATGCCTTAGCTTTGAACATATATTCGCCCGGTTTATCGAACTTGGTCTGCCACTTCGGAGAATCGGGCGTCAAAGCCTGCGTGGCAACCTTGACTCCTTGGGAATCAAAAACTTCGACTTCCATGGATTTGGCGTGCTGTGAACCGCTCATATCCACTGAGATCGGGTCATTGATGTTGGCTTTAGCAGGGCTGACCTGAATAGCGCATACTGCATCCGGAATGATCTCCTCTACGTTGACGAGAGCGACATTCCCACACGGTTTGGGGATAATAAAAGTGTAGTGTTTGTAATTCTTTATCACTTTAAACACAAAAACTGGCAGCGGGGCTTTTCCTGCCCATTCCAAATCCTCAGCGAGTTTCACTTTCCCCCTGGAGCGGAACAACATCCACATAAATTTCTGTCCCACCGGCAATTCTGCATCCTCGAAGGAAGCTGTCTTCAGTTGATCCAGAAACGGCAGATAAACATCACCGTAGCCGGCAAGGTCGAAACCGTACTTGATGTCTCCGGCATATTTCTCGACCAGGATCTTCATCACTTCGGCCGTGGGAACTTCTCCTTTTATCCGCACAAGAGTGTAACGGCCTATCTGTTTGAGCTTTGTGGTTTCAGCAAAAGTACTCATGGTGAACAGGATGAGGACGCCGATGATCAAAATCATGATAGTTTTATTTTTCATTCTGCCTCCTTTCCAGATAAGAGAGGGATTATAAAGCTTATTCCTACAGTATAAATTACAATATCTTTAAAAGATATCCTTTGTCAAGAAGAATTTCCTGTAAATTAGTTATTTTCTGTATGATTTCTGTCGCTGACACAAGGTCATGGAAAAATTCCCGCCAGGATCGCATTTAAGATCTTTACTTCTGGTTGCAAAGAAAATTCCGAATCACTGTATGGATCAGCCCTGAATCTTGAGGTGTCGAATCCAATGCCCTTTCATAGAATTCGAGATACTCATGCTTGGAGGCCACGTTCTCCCGAAGATAATGTTGTGCATCCGTTATCGTCATCTCAGGATGACTCTGGATTCCCCAGACTGGATCTGTTTTCCACTGAAACGCATGAATTTGACAGTTTGCGCTTGAGGCAAACACCCAAAAATCCTGGCTAAGATCGACGACTTCATCAAAATGGCTGGAAAAAACATACACTCGCCCCTTTTTGCCGATAAAAGTCTCTTCCTCCATGATCTCTAGAGGCAGCCAGCCGATTTCGGGATGAGCACTGCGTTTGACATGCGCTGGACCTGCAAGAGCCACAGCCAGAAGCTGATGACCCCAGCAGCTCCCGAGAACCGGAATTTTCTGATCGATAGCCTTGAGAACGAACTCCATCTCCTTATAGACCCACTTTTCTCTTTTAAGAATAGAGGCTTCTGAGCCCGTTAGGATCAGATGAGTATAACCATCTTCAAGATCGGGGAACTGAAACTCTCTTGCGATAAATGCATCCCATTTGACTTCCAAGAAAGAAGCCCAATGCGCTACTGGAGTGTAGATCGATGGATTTATGGAATTATCGATAATCGCGACCTTCACTTCCATTGTCAAGCAATGCCCTCACTCAATCTATTGGTCTGAATTATTATAAACAAAACTCTCAGGAACTCAAGTTTTTCGTAACAGTTTTTCGTATGGAAATCGATAATCCCTATGTTTTTAGAAGGAGAGTTTTGGTATAATGTTTTTTCATCAGGTCATTTAGGAGGAGAGAAAAGTGCATAATGTTAAGCTTGAGACAGAGCTTCATGTGATCACACCCAACGAGCCTGGGATATTGGGCCGAGTTCTCGGAACACTGGCAAATTCCGGGGTCAATCTCAAAGCTCTGAATGCACGGTCAGTCAAGGACAATGGAGTGTTCCTAATCCTCACATCCGATAATAAAAAAGCAGAAACATGCCTCAAAGCGCTGGGTTACAAAGTCACGACCAATGCAGTGGTCACTGTACTCATCGATGACAGAGTCGGCGCAGGAGCCGAGATCGGAGCTCTCCTCGGAAACGCCGTGATCGATATCGACTATTGTTACGGCTCATCGGCTGGAATGGGCAAAGCTCTCTTGGTTTTCAAGACTAGCGATAACAAAAAAGCTCTTGAAACCCTGCGGTAAAGATAAAATCTCAGATCAGAATCATACAAAAATCAATCCGGCCGCTCTTTGGCGTCATGCCCCTTATAACAGCATGCATCCCAGAGAGCGGGATATCGTCAACGCTCATATCCTTCACTGGAGAACAGCGATTTCGAGGAGAGAAGATAATAATCCCATAGTGACATTTTTGTCACAGAATTCCTTTGAAGATAAAACCTCTCTCGTTCTTGTTCCTCTCCTGAATTCTGTGGGTGTCAGAGTTCTTAAATTCATTTGGAGAGATGAGCGCGCGGGACAATCGCTGCTCAATAACTTGAATGCCATTCCAGAGATGGAACTGCCTTCGACTCCGGAAGATATCCTGAGACTCCTCGGGAAGTCCAGAGGTCTGTACACTCTAGCTCCTGAATCAATCACTCCTCTGATCACACGCAGATCCGGTCCTGACCTTAGCGAGCGCGTACGATTCAAAGGGCATTGTCTGTTCATACTATATGTCTACCAATGGGATGGGATTGCCTTTGATTTGAAGGTCGGAGATTATCCAGATCTGCAATCCATCTATAGCGCACGGGAATTGGCTTTGAGCCTGAAGGAGCATTGCGATACTGTAGGAATGGAATCCTCCTTCTTCCTGAGCCACATGAACCAACCCATAGGACAAGCCGTAGGACCTTTACTTGAGCTGCGGGAAGCTCTAGATGTTCTTAGAGCCCGTGGACCGCTAGACTTAACAAAACTTGTTTTGGAACTGAGTACCGATTTGCTCATGTCTGCGAAAAAACTCACAGACCGCACACGCGCCAAATCGATCTTAAGAACACATCTTCAAAATGGAGATGCGCTTGACATGTTCAAAATGGTCATTCAGGCACAAAATGGCAGCCCGGAAATCACGGAGGATCTGTATCCATTCCCATTTGCCGGAAAAAAAGCCATAATTCCTTCACCCAAAGAAGGTTACATCCAGCATATTGCCATGGACCGACTTTCAGATCTCAAAAACAGACTGTGTTCGGAGCATAAAAGTGCGGGTCTCGTTCTGTTTAAAAAAATGGGAGATACAACACACAAAAAAGATACTCTGGCAGAAGTTTATGTTCCTGCGGTTTATGATTCTCAGACTATACAGATCGAAGCTCAGAAGATCTTTTCGATTTCTCATCGCCCCCCAGAATTCCCACCTATAATAGCAGAAAAAATAAAAGGAAGCTTCCGATTTTGATCCTTTTTCTATACAATTTGAATGATTGATGAGAAATAATCATCTACAGAGCATCCGGGATGGCTGAACAAAAAAGAATCGCGGTCATAACATCCGATGTGCCTTTTGTCGAAGGCGGTCATCTGACCATTGCCCGAAGCACTGTACAGGCGCTCAACGAATGCGGGCACCAGGCTGATCTTATCCTCACCCCACAGAACAGGTTTGGGCGGCAGTTGAGGGCTTATTGTGCCAACCGATTTTATGATGTCGAAGAGGATGGTTTGGGTAGAAGAATCAACCAAATCATCACATTCCGATTTCCCAGTTATGCGGTGAAACACCCCCAACATGTGTGCTGGTTAAACCACAGGCTGAGAGAATACTATGACCAGTGGCCATTCCTTTACAAACAGCTTGGGGTTAAGGGAAAGCTCAAGGAAAATGTGCGGAGGCAGCTCATCCACTCGCTGGATACTCATCTCCTCAAGCACAATGTGAATAAGCTTTACGCTCAGTCCAGAACGATCCAATCAAGATTAAAACGCTGGGGCAAGATATCGTCAGAAGTCCTCTATCCCCCACCTCCCCAAAGGTACTACCATACAGAAAGCTACGACAATTTTATTTTTTCTGTGTCCAGATTACAGAGGCTGAAAAGGATCACTCTTCTTGTGGAGTCATTCAAACATGTCAAGAACAGAAGTTTGAAAGTTGTGATCATCGGCGAAGGACCAGAACAAAGGGATATCATCCAAAAGATCAAGGACAACAGCCTTGAAAACAGAGTCATCCTGCTCGGAAAATCGGACGAAAAGACTGCCCTCGATCATTTCGCCACTTGTCGAGCAGTCTATTTTGCTCCAGAGCAAGAAGACTATGGGTTTGTCACCGGGGAGGCTTTTGCCAGCAGAAAGGCTGTTTTAACAGCCACTGACAGCGGCGGTCCCGCTGAACTCGTGACAGACGGAGAGACTGGCTATGTGTGCGCGCCAAATCCAAAGGTGATGGCTGAAAAAATGGATCAACTGGCTGAGGACGAAACTCTGGCCCAAAGAATGGGAGAGAATGGCTATAGCTTCATATCCCAGATCACCTGGGAAAAAACAGTCCAGAAACTGCTTATTGTTTGATTTCACCCCACAAATCTGTGCTGTTCGCGATTTTTAAATTTGTTAGAAATTAAATTTTTGATATGGTAGACTGCAAATAATTTTAAATATGGATAACGAAAATGCCGGAAAAAATACCCTATGTTCCCGATGATACGTCATACAAAGATATCACTCTAAAGGCTGTGATTTTGGGCGCAATCTTTGGTGTTATCTTCGGCTCGGCCAACGCGTATCTGGGTCTCAGAGTGGGATTGACGATCTCCACCGCGATCCCTCTCGCAGTGATCTCAGTTGCTGCGTTCCGCGTCCTGACTCCTATTCTGGGAAAAAGCACGATCCTGGAC
This sequence comes from uncultured Eubacteriales bacterium, assembly GCA_964406575.1. Classification (GTDB taxonomy): domain Bacteria; phylum Acidobacteriota; class Aminicenantia; order Aminicenantales; family Aminicenantaceae; genus WTAW01. The sequence continues at coordinate 134,851 of CAYOSH010000003.1, forward strand.
GCCAACATCGCACAAACGACCGGATCCGCCAGCTCATCCCTGGCATCCGGAATCATTTTCACCATTCCAGCTCTCTTCCTCTGGGGGTTCAGTCCCAGCATCTTCAAGATTGGCACTCTTGCAATGTTCGGAGGTATTCTGGGAGTTCTATTTATGATTCCTTTGCGAAAAGCCTTAATCGTGAAAGAACACGGGATTCTTCCCTATCCTGAAGGAACAGCGGCTGCTCAGGTCCTGATCTCCGCAGAAGCAGGAGGAACCAAAGCAAAGAATGTTTTTTTAGGTCTTGGGGTAGGTGCTGTTTTTAAATTTTTACAGAGTTTCTTGCACCTCTGGCCAGAGAAAATCTTTCTGAAGCTCCCCGTGCTGAAAAAGGCAAAACTGGGAGGAGAACCGACTCCGGCTCTCCTAGGCGTCGGATACATTCTTGGGATTCGCATCGCAGCCATCATGGTTGCGGGCGGCCTTCTGTCATGGTTGGTTATAATCCCCTTGATTGCCTATTTCGGAGAGAACCTCAACATTCCTTTGCTTCCTGAAGCGGAGCTTCCTATCTCTCTAATGTCCGCAGAGCAGATCTGGGACAAATATATCCGTGTGATCGGAGCGGGAGCAGTGGCTGTCGCGGGCATAATCACCATTTTCAAATCCTTCCCAACCATGTATAACTCCCTGAAAATGGGGATCCAAGACCTGCGCGCGAGCAAGGGAAACTTGCTTGTCCAGAAAAAGAGAACAGATACAGACTTACCCATCACTGTCATTGGAATCGGTGTCCTTCTCATTCTCACTTTGATCATCATTTCTCCACAGGTGGTGGGTATCAACACGGCTTTGCTGATCAGGATTATCTCTGCTTTCTGTATTGTGATCTTTGCTTTCAGCTTCGTGACAGTTTCTTCCCGGATCGTAGGCATGGTGGGTGTTTCATCAAACCCGACTTCAGGAATGGCTATCGTCACACTTCTCGGTACCAGCCTGTTATTCTATGCCCTGGGCTGGACAGATATCCTCGGACAAGCCACAGCTCTGACAGTGGGAACTGTCGTCTGTGTCGGAGCATCGATCGCAGGTGATATTTCGCAGGACCTCAAGGCTGGATACATCATCGGCGCCACCCCTAAGAGGCAACAGTCGACAGAATTGCTGGGTGTAGTGACTTCTGCTTTTGCTGTTGCCGCTGCCGTATGGCTTCTGGGTGAATCTTTCACCTTTGGCTCACAAACCCTACCCGCTCCTCAAGCTGTTCTGATGAAAACTGTAGTGGAGGGTGTCCTCGGCGGAAACCTCCCCTGGGCGCTCGTGCTGATAGGCGGAGCCTTTGCCGTCGTGGCCGAGCTTTTAAGGATCCCTTCTCTGCCCTTTGCGGTGGGCATCTATCTTCCGCTCTCCACAATGACCCCGATTTACGTCGGAGGAGTCATTCGGCATCTCATGGAAAAGGGCGCCGGCGATAATGAAGAGAGAAAAACACAGAGAAATGAAAAAGGAATACTCCTGAGCTCTGGGTTGATTGCCGGGGAAGGAATCGCCATGGTCCTGGTTGCGATATATGCGTATATCACCAAGAAAAAACCCGAAGGGATCGGCCTTATTTGGCCCGGAAGCCTGGGTGATTTTGTGTGCTTGGCAGCATTCATCGGACTCATAATATACCTGGTCTATAAAATAAAAAAATAACAATTCCATAAATAAATGCATTTAATATCCGAACTTCTAAAAGATCCCTGTTGGCCTATTGTGCCAGGAAGCAGTCCTAAACCGTGATCGCATGAATACATGCTGCGTTATGGAGCCTAATAACATCGGGCCAGTTCCTTTTTTTTTCTGAATTCTGTAATATAATGTTGCCTGAGAGGAATGGTTCATGAACACCTTGATCATTGCGTTTGTCCTCATCTTGTGGCTCTATTTAGGCTATAAGATTTACGGGAATTTTCTCGAGAAAAATGTGATTCAGGCTGACAAAGATCGGATCACACCTGCGAGAGAATTGAATGATGGGATCGACTATTCTCCTGCGAAAAAAGCCATACTTTTTGGCCACCACTTCTCTTCGATCGCCGGAGCCGGGCCGATATTGGGCCCCCTGCTGGGAGTTCTCTATTTTGGGTGGTTGGGCGCACTGCTCTGGATCGCTATAGGGAGTATCTTTTTGGGTGCTGTGCATGATTACACAGCGTTGATGACATCGGTCCAGAACAAAGGAAGATCTCTGGCCGATATCTCGGAAAAAACACTGGGCCGACGAACACAGGTCATCTTTTCTGTGTTCCTGTGGTTTGCGCTGGCTCTAGTCATAGCTGTTTTTGCCGTTGTAGCCTCTCGAACACTGGTCACTCAACCGGAGATCGTCATTCCCACGTTCGGATTGGTTTTTATTGCCATGATCTTCGGATGGCTGATTTACAAACAGGGCGTGAATGTCGCTTCGGCCACTGCTGTCTCACTTCTAATTCTTATCGCGCTCATCTATATCGGGAAAATGTACCCCATTGAATCGCCATTTTTATTCTTGGGAATGAGTGCGCAGAACTTTTGGTTTTTCGTGCTGCTTATCTACAGCCTTTTTGCTTCTTCACTTCCGGTGTGGTTCCTGCTTCAGCCCCGTGATTATATCAGCACGTGGATATTGTTCCTGGGGCTTGCCATAGGTTATATTGGCTTGATCGTGTCACATCCTTCGATCAATGCACCGGCATTCGTATCTTTCAATAGCAAGGGAGGGCCCCTTTGGCCGATGCTTTTCGTGATCATTGCGTGCGGTGCAATCTCTGGATTTCACTCTGTCGTCGCCGGGGGGACAACCGCAAAGCAACTGCCCGATGAAACTTCAGGAAAATTGATCGGGTACGGGGCTATGGTCACCGAGGCGGTGCTGGCCGGACTGGTTATCTTTATCGCTGCATCTGCACTTATTTGGGATCCTTCCGCTGCAGAAAATCCACTCGGATTTCAATACCTGATGACCACGGTGGGCGACCCCATCAAAGCCTTCGCCACGGGATATGGATATCTCGCATCCTCTTTGCCGGGAATCTCTCTCGTTATCGGATCTTTTTTCGGGATGGTCATGCTGAACGCGTTTGTGCTAACGACACTCGACACAGGAACACGGTTGGGCCGTTTTGTGTTCTCGGAATTAGCCGGGAAAAAAGTGCCGCTTTTTAACAACAGGTGGCTGGCTTCAGCGTTTATCCTTGTCTTTGCGGCCTTGTTGGGAGCGACTGAAGGCTATAAAGCTATTTGGCCGGTGTTTGGCGCATCGAACCAGCTGGTCGCAGCTCTCGCTCTGATCGTGGTATCCTCTTACCTTGTCGGCATCAAGCGTCCCACAAAATTCACCCTCTACCCTGCATATTTTATGCTGTGCACAACTCTAGCAGCTCTGTTATATCAGGGATACAACTTTTTTAAGGCAGGAAGTTATCTTTTGGGTTTCGTCAGCGTGGTCCTCATTCTTCTCGCTTTGGTGATCGTTTATGATGCACGGTCCATCCTGTTTTCCACCCGAAAGAAATAATCCAATGATTTAAGATCAATAATTCGCTCTCAAATCGTGCGATGCTCATCACACCGATGGATAAATGCCCCATGTATATCCAAATTCACATTAAATATTCTGGAAGATGATGAAAAAATTCTTGGTTTGGGTCGAAAACCAGGATCTCATTCTTAGGATGAGACTATTCCATGGATGAGATAAAAAACGATGCCGGTTCGGGAACTTGCAAATTATGCGTTGTGATCAGAGAGGCGTCACCTTAAAAACGACACCCTTGGGGTCTGGACAACACAGCGTCTCTGTTTCGGCAATCCAATCGTCATGGGGAAGTTCATCCTCCCGCTGTTTGGTGGTCAAGAAGGGAAAGAGGCTGTTGAGCGCAAAAATACAAACCTTTTTCCCTTCTGGTATCTCTATTGTCCCTTCTCCCCGGATGAAGAACTCATCTCCAACTTTATGCCTCGCGCCGCATCTTTCCTTCACACCGACAACTTCAATCTTTAATTCCCTCATACGTCCTCCTTTCCTCCTCTACAATATATCGACGGAAATAAAAAATCAATTCACAGATTGACAAAGCCGAAAGAATTATTTTACAATAATTCTCCGATTATGATGAATACAAGGAGGCAATAATGTCAAGTGCTGAGCCCAATGTCGTTCCTTTGTGCGATATCTTACTCGTCTTGCTCATCATCTTCATGGTTATCACACCCATGGTCCAAAAGGGCATAGATATCAAACTTCCTGAGACCACTGCAGATACGAGCGCAACACCTCAAGGATTGATCGTTTTGACTCTGAAAAAAAACTTGAGCGTTATGATCAACCAAGAGTCGATTTCCTTGGAAATGCTTCCGGGCAGGCTGAGAAACCTCTACGCGACTCGGCAGGACAAAACAATATTCATCAGGGCTGATGCCAAAGTCCCATACGCGAACGTCGTCGATCTCATTGATATTGCAAAAGGTGCGGGTGTAGAGGTCACAGGGATCATACCCGAATATTTTACTGAAGAAGACATAACGTAAACCCGCCTCTACAAATCTCTGGGTAAAATTTATTCCAATGGCGAAGCGTTCTTTCATCTTCTTATTCATTTTTCTGGGGGCATTCCTAATATTCTGGGGGGACACAGAACTTCTGGGTGATATCACCAAGGAAGAGATCCTTCAGAGTTTTCCCGATTGGAGAGAAGTTATGGTATCTTACTCTCCAGATCCGGAAGCCCTCGAAATCCTCGAAGCTATTTCTTATCCAGTCGAAATAGAAGTCGTATTGGGCACATGGTGCCCCGATAGCAAAAGACATGTCAGTGAGTACTTTAAAATTTTGGATGTGCTGGACAATCCCAATTTTTTCTCGACTTATATCGGAATACCCAGGAATAAAGAGGCGAGAGCACTATACATTCAGGGAAAAAACATCCAAAAAATCCCCACTTTTATCATTCGTGTGGAGAATCATGAAATCGGGAGGATTATAGAGATCCCTAAAAAATCAATCGAACATGACCTCCTCGATATCCTCCAACGATAACGATCAAGATTTGATCGGGCCGATGACTTCTCTGGAAATAACTAACCTCTGGATCTCATTCGTTCCTTCATAAATCTGAAGAAGCTTGGCGTCTCTCATGAGCTTCTCCATAGGATAGTCCTTCATATAGCCGTATCCACCAAGTATCTGAAGAGCTTCTGTGGTTACGCGCATGGCGACATCCGAACCATAGGCTTTGGCCATAGCCGACTCTTTACCACAGGGCTTTCCCTGATCCATCAACCACGCCGCATGCCAGACCATGTGCCGCGCGGCATTGATCTCCATCGCCATTTGGGCAATTTTAAATGCGCTATTCTGGAAAAGAGCGATAGGCTTACCAAATTGTTTTCGCGTCTTGGCGTAATCAATGGCATATTCGAGAGCTGTTCTAGCCACTCCAACCCCAGCCGCACCCACAGGGGCTCTTGTCCTGTCCAGAGTTCTCAGCGCAATAATAAAACCCATCCCTTCTTTGGCGAGCAAATTTTCTGCAGGGACTTTGATATCCTCGAAAAACAACTCCACTGTGTTGGATGCTCGGTGTCCCATCTTTTCTTCTTCCTTCCCGATAGTAAGCCCTTGCGTTTCGCGGGGGACGATAAAAGCGCTCATCCCACGAGCCCCTTTATCAGGATCGGTGAGGGCAAAGACAACATACTGACTAGCGATGCCTCCGTTAGAGATGAAACACTTGGACCCGTTGATGATATATTCATCCCCAACCTTCTCCGCTCTTGTTTTTAGTGCGCCGGCATCTGATCCCGCCTCTCTCTCCGTAAGACAAAAAGAAGCGAAGGACATTTTCTCTGTCTGGGGAGTGAGATATTTTTTCTTTTGTTCATCCGAGCCAAAAAGAATGATAGGAGTATAAGCCAAAGCATTGACCATCATGGTTGTGTACATGCCTGCACATCCGGCAGCCAATTCCTCACTGATAATGACAGTATCGATATCATTTAATCCTCCACCACCGTACTCTGGGGGAATTGTGCAAGTCAGGAAGCCGACTTCGAATGCTTTTTGCATAACATCTTCTGAGAACTCATCGCCCTTATCATACTTAGCCGCGTTGGGCCTCATCTCTTTAACGGCAAACTCTCGCGCCATTTCTTGGAGAGCTTTTTGTTCCTCCGTCAAACTGAAATCGATCACTCTATCCTCCTCACCGTGATATCTATAAGGTCCTAATAGTTTTGCTCATAAATTTCATCAAAGTTTATACTGCAATATTTAAATGAAGTCAATTTATCTTTCACAAAGGTCAGCATTTTCAAGTCCGTCATTAAGAGAATTCTCGATATCTGTGTTGACATATCATTCATAAAGGTTTTGGAAATGCGATCATCCTCTGTCGAGGCTAAGTCTTGAAGGTGATTCGCTCTCTGGCCATATCATAGACAGGATTTGCGATACCGAGAATATCGCTGACAATATCTTGAGGCCGAATCGATTGTTGTGGACTAAACTCCACTTCCAATACAAGTTTCTGTTCTTTCCTATCGACTCTGAGGCGTACCATAGGATCATCCCTATGGTCCTTCGTATAATTATCCACCAGGCACTCTGCGATCTCTCCAGCATCCAAGAAAGGAGCCTTCTGACTTTCGTAGCCTAATTTGAGGGAGGTTCTGATGTCTTCGTTTTTTAAATCCACAGAGTAAACGAGAGTCTGGATCTCTTCAACCAGAGATAAGTTTGATTCGCATAATCTTTTCAAGCGCGAGAACCGAATCCCTGGAGGAAGAAAAGAGTTGAGATGTGAAGCAAATTCTTCTTGAGGAAGAGAATATTCGGATTTGAATTCGATCACCTCGTCTCTTCCCTCCATCCCTAAGGGAAGAGCGGGTGGGTGCGAAATCACCATTTTTGGATGAAATCCTTTGGAGAAGCAAACAAATATGCCGGCTCTACGGAAGCTTCTCTGGAGGATATTGTTCACGTCCGCATGAGAGAAAAATTTCGCATTGCCCGATTTGCTATAAAAGGCTCGGTATCTGAAAGTATTCTCAGATTTTTCACCAAATCTCTGTAGGCGTTCCTCAATAGGTTCAACAACCTCTTCGAAATCTTTCCGCAACATGGGCGAAAGCGTACATCCTTGGCATTCTGAACACTCTTTTTCCAGACAGCTCAGAGAAGGCTCCTCCTGCTTCGCTCTACGCAATTCTCGGATCAGATGTGATTTTTTAACACCCGTATCAATATGGTCCCAAGGCAGGATATCGGATTCTCTCATGGCTGAAAGGTACGAACGGTGATCCGTATTTCTCGAGAAAAAGGCATCCTCCCAAATTTGAAACTGGAACATATCGTTCCAGCTATCGAAGCGGGCACCTCTTTGCCACGCACGCTCCATGACACGCGTAAGCTTTCTGTCTCCTCGGGAAAAGACTGCTTCAAGCAAAGCATTTTTTATGTTGTGTTCTTTAAATTTGACGAAGGAATATTTTTTCAGATGTGATTTCACAAAAGCATGTTTCTGAAGGAGGAGGTCTTCGGATTCCATTTTTTCCCACTGGAAGGGGGTGTGGGGCTTGGGAATAAAGGATGATATGCTGAGGTTGATTTGAGGAGGTTTTTTCAAAATGGCATACCCCATCCGAATGATCTCTTTCACCAAACGGACGATACCATCCAAGTCTTTCTCCTCTTCGGAGGGGAGTCCTACCATGAAATACAGCTTGAGAAGTCTCCATCCCCTCTCAAATGCATTCTGGACAGCTTCCCAAATGTCCTCATCTCTCAAGTTTTTGTTGATGACACAGCGCAACCGTTCCGTCCCAGCTTCGGGGACAAGTGTAAATCCCGTTTTTCTCACTTTGAGTATGTTTTCCGCTAAATCCGAAGAAAGCCCTTGCGGCCTGAGGGACGAGACAGACAGGGATATCTGCTGATCTTCAAGATGATCCATCAGGGTCTTCACTGTTTGATCAAGGTAGGGATAGTCACCTATGGAAAGTGCAGACAAAGAAACGTCCCCATACCCAGTGGATCGCGCACTGTTTATCACTGTTTGTGTGACATCGGTGGGATCCTTGACTCGGGAAGGAGAATACAGTTGGGATGCTTGACAAAATCTGCAGTTCTGGGGACACCCCCTCTCCACTTCTACGGATACTCGGTCAAATACAATCTGGATATTCGGGACAATGATATTGTCGGGAAAAGATCCTTTTGGAAAATACGGTATGACTCTTTTTTTGACTCTAGAAGGAGCCCCACTCTTCGGTTTCACAGCCAACAGAGTGGAATGAGCTGGAACATAAGGCGTGTAAAAAGCGGGGACATAGACACCTCTGATCTCTATGAGTTCCTTGAGAACATCCTCTTTGAACCGAGTTTGATCTCTTACGGCGATGAAGGTCTCGATAATCTCTATAAAGGCCTCCTCTCCATCGCCGATAAGGAATAAATCAAACAGGTCAGCGACTGGTTCGGGGTTGAATGCTGCAGGACCACCGGCAATGACCAGCGGAAATTCCATCTCTCTCTCCGAAGAGAAGAAAGGAATTTTTCCAAGGTCCAAAATAGTCAGGATGTTGGAATAGTTGAGCTCATAAAGCAGTGAAAAACCCAAAATATCAAATCCAGCAAGAGGGATCTTGTTCTCGAGAGAAAAAAGAGGGATATCTCTGTGGCGGAGCTCTTTTTCGAAATCAGGCCAGGGTGCAAAAACGCGCTCGGCGAGGATGGAAGTTGACTTATTCAGCAATGAGTATAGGATTTTCTGGCCGATATGAGACATCCCTATTTCATAGACGTCGGGAAAAATGAGAGCGATTTTCGCCTGAACACGGCCTGGATCCTTGATCACTGCATTCCACTCTCCTCCCACATAACGGCCGGGTTTCTGGACGTTTCTGAGCGCCTTCTCCAATTCTTTTGTGAAGTTCATACCAAGAAATTATATACCATGTTTCACAGACCCCAAGCAACTTCATATCAGCTCGCCCGTAGGATAAAAAATGTCGATCATATAAATGAAAGTTTTTTGAGGGAAAGGATCGACAGTTTTTATGAATGATTCATCTCAGATGTTGACGAAGCGTCTCATCTTAACATTCAGCACGAGCGAAACCGCAATATAATTCGTCAGCAAAGACGATCCCCCATAGCTCAGTAGGGGAAGAGGGATGCCTGCAATAGGAAAGAGTCCGATAGTCATGAACACGTTTACAAAAAACTGGCTTGTGATCATCACCGCAACCATAAAAATAATATACACTCCTGTCCGGTCTCTCGATTTTGAGACAGACTGAAAGAGTCTCGCCAAAAACAAGAAATAAAAAACTCCGATGACCACCACTCCCACAAAACCGAGTTCCTCCCCGATAACAGCAAAAATAAAATCCGTATGGCGTGCAGGCAAGAACTGAAGCTGGCTTTGGGTTCCTCTCCCATACCCCTTTCCAAATAGCCCTCCAGACCCGATGGCAATTTTCGATTGGATGATATGATAGCCAGAACCAAGGGGATCTTTTTCTGGAGAAAGTAACGTCGTGATCCTGTCCCTCTGGTAATCTTTGAGAAAGAATCCCCAACTGATAATCACTGCAACCAGAGTGATGATCAACAAAAGGGCCAGAGTTTTTCGCGTTAATCCTGCCAATATAAAAGAGGCAAGGAGAATAGGGATATAGCTCAGCGCTGTACCCAGGTCAGGCTGCAGGGCCACGAGCATGACAGGCATAAAAACAAAAAAAATGCTTGAAAGGCCAGCATCCTTGGACAAAAATTTCTTTTTGTACTCTGAAAAGACACGTGCCAACAGGAGAATAATGGCAATTTTTGTGATCTCCGATGGCTGGATCTGGATAAATTCGAGCTTGATCCAACTCTTTGTTCCTGCAATCAGCTTCCCAAATATTAATATAGCGGCCAGGATAGAGATACATCCAAAATAAAAATATAGAGAATAGGTGACAAGAAGATTGTAGCCCACAGTCAATAGCACAAAAAGTACGACCAAGCTCAAGAGTGTCCAGAAAATCTGTCGCAAATAATAATTTCCAGGCACATGATGGGAAGAGCTGTAGATCACGGCGATCCCGATCATCGTATTCACAACAAGGAGAGCGATCAGGATCCAATCGATGTTCTTGATTTGAGTCTGATTAATCATATTTTGTCTTGTATAACTCTAACAATTCTCTGCCGGAGGGGGCTGCGGTTGCTCCACCCCCTCCCCCGTATTCAACAATAAGAGAGACAACGACTTCAGGATTATCCTTAGGAGCAAATCCTGTGAACCAAGAGTGTGTTTTTATCTCTCTCTTTTGCTTGGCCAATTTCTCAGCAGTTGCTTTGCTGACGACCTGCGCTGAACCCGTTTTGCCACACACATTAAAATCTCTCACTCTGGCTAAACTGGCAGTACCGCTCTCGTTGACAGCCTTCCACATCCCTTGAACGATTTTCTCAAAATAGATTTCAGGAATAGGGATTCTCTCTCCTGGATTGTTCTCTTGCAGTCTGCGAATCTCCTGCCCTTCGTGAATTTCAACCTCATAGAGGTGTGGTGCCACTTTGAGGCCCCTGTTTGCGATCACTGCTGTATAGACCGCGATCTGTAAAGGTGTCACGAGCAATGGGCCTTGTCCGATAGACACGGAGATTGTCTCTCCGGGATACCAAAGCTCGTCTCTCACTCTTTTTTTCCACTCAGGATCCGGAACTAATCCCGTTTTTTCCCCAGGAAGATCGATGAGAGTGGGGGAACCGAAACCCAGCATTCGAGCATATCGCGCGATCTCCTCTATCCCTATTCTTTTCCCCAGTTGATAAAAATAAATGTTGCAGGAGTGTTGGATCGCACTGTATAAGTTCACCACTCCATGCCCATCCCTCTTCCAGCAAGCGAATGGGTGTCCATAAATAACAGTGGAACCGTGACAGACAACCGTAGTGGAATCATTCACGAGTCCCTGATCGAGTCCGGCGAGAGCTATAGTGGGCTTGAATAACGAGCCAGGAGCATACAACCCTCGAATGGTTCTGTTCTCCAGAGGGAATTCGGGACTGTTGATGAGGTCCATCCATTCCTCAGGAGTGAAGCGGTTGATGAATCTATTCGGGTCAAAATTTGGATAGCTAGCCATAGCTAGTATCTCCCCCGTGTTGGGTTTCATCACCACTACGGCACCCTCTCTCCCTTCTAAAATTTCCTCAGCCTTCTTCTGGAGGTCAAAATCAATTGTAAGTTTGATCTCATCCCCGCGGACAGGGTTGATTTTGGATGTCTCTCCGATCCCTCTTCCCAAACTGTCGACAATCTCAAAAAGCTTTCCTTCAGTACCCGCTAAGATCTGTTCGTACTGTTTCTCGATTCCTGTTCTACCGACCAGATCGCCCAACCGTCGGTGTTTGTACTGCTCCATATCCATCTCTGCCGGGGATATCTCCTGAAGATATCCGAGGACATGTGAGGCCAAAGTTCCGAATGGGTAATTTCTCTTGGGTTCTGTCTGAACGATCAGTTCGGGCAATTCATACTGTCTGGATTTAATTCGGGCAACCTCTTCATGTGTCAAATTATCCTTGATCACGATCGGCTGAAACACAGGCAGGGATTTATATTTGTCCACCCTTTCTTTCAAAACTTCGGGTTCGAGTTCGAGGAGTGCAGAAATATTCGCGCAAGATTCATCATAATTTTTACAGTTTTCTCGGATCAGGGAAGCCTTGAATGAGGCAATGTTTTTGGCGAGCACCACCCCGTTACGATCTCTGATCAAACCCCTCTGGGGCGGAATCGCGATCTCACGAATACGGTTGGCTTCGGATTTCAGCCAGAACTTTTGATAGTCGAGGATCTGGAGTTTCCAGAAATATAGGATCAGGATGACAAACAGGACCCTCACGATGACGAAGGAAATCCTTGCTCTCGACAACACCAAAGAAAGATCTTCATAAATCTTGTTGTTCATCATCTTCGGTACCGAGAGATCGCTTTGATCCCCTTCCGGATTTGCGGAAAAAGTGTGCTGCCGAAGAAGGCCGTGATCAAAGGCTGGAGAAAAATCACCCCTCTTCCCGTGTTAAGAGCTTTCGAATAAATGAATGAATAGAGAAAAGCCCAAAATATGAGCTCAGTTGTGATCAGCACAAAAATGAAGAGAAATCTGCGTGAAAACGAGGAGACATCGATCCTCTTGGATACAAATCCCGCTAAAAATCCCATAATCGTTTTGGCAATTCCGGCAACTCCAAAAACGCCCAGAGATAAAGAGTCCTGAATAAGGCCACAGACGGCGCCCAAGCACGCCCCGTACACCTCATTTCTGGATGAGGACAGATAGATGACTAAAAGGCTAAAGACATTGATTGCTTGAATGAGATAGACAGAGATGTGCGATACTAGAGAAAACACGATCAATGCGATGACTATTCCAAGGGATGTTTCTAAAAAATCTCTCATTTTACAACTATTTAAAAATATCTTTGGCCGGCATTCGGATGACAGCCAGTTGGTCCAAATTGCGAAATTCAAAATACGGCTTCACTGCAACAGATTTAAAAAGATCCGCAGTGGGAGTGATTGATAAAATTCGACCTACATTGATACCGGGTAGGAAAATACTGTCATATCCAGTGGTATAGAGGTTTTCGCCCACAGAGACATCCTCATCTGTGGACACGACATGCTCCAGCCTGCATGAGCCCTTTCCATCTCCAGACAAAATCCCCAAGACTTTTTCCTTTTCCGTAAAAACGCTCACACCGCAATCTTTATCAGTGATCAACTGTACGCGTGCTTCATTGAGTGATATGGGTCCAATGACCCGGCCTACCAAATTCCCAAATTTATCCAGCACAACCATATTCTTTTCAACTCCATTCAGAGAACCTCTGTTGATCATCACTGATTTGTAATAGTTGCTGGCATCTAACCCTACGACGCGAGCGTGTAGGATATTCGGATACATCTCTCCGAGAAATTCATCGATCTCATTCTCACTCTTGTATTGTTCGAGGGCGTTTCGCAACAATCTGTTCTCCTGAGAAAGAGAGAATATTTCTCGTCTCATCTCCTCATTCTGCTTGTGGGCCTTGCGTAATGAAAAATATCCTTCCCAGAATGCACCGATACCCTGAAAGAAAGAGACAATCCCATGCTGGAGTGGAGAAAAGACGACAAAGACCGCTTTCTCAAAATAGTTTTCCCTCTCACCTAGAGGAACTTGAATGGATATCAGGACAAGCTGTAAAAATATGAGAATACTGAGCACAACGAGGCTTTTGTTTCTCTTAAAAAAAGAGGGCATCAATACAATAAAAGATTAAATTAAAGAAATTTTCCTCAACAGGTCTAAATCATCGAGCATTTTCCCCGCACCGAGAACAACGGTAGTCAGTGGATCTTCAGTTATGAACACTGGCAATTGTGTCTCTTCGCGGATGCGCTTGTCAATATTCTTTAGGAGAGACCCCCCACCAGTCAGGATAATGCCACGGTCTATGATATCTGCAGAGAGTTCAGGAGGCGTTTTTTCAAGAGCCACTTTAACGGCATCGATGATGGCCACAACGATATCTTCCAATGCCTCCCTTATCTCCTGGTCATCCACAACAATAGTCTTGGGAATACCTTCTCTCAGATCTCTTCCTTTGATCTCCATAGTGATGGGCTCATCCAAGGGGTAGGCCGAACCGATCTGCATTTTAACTTGTTCTGCTGTTTTTTCTCCGATAAGCAGGTTGTATTTTCGCTTGATGTACTGGATGACGGCTTCATCCATCTCGTTTCCAGCTATACGGATGGAGTGATTGAAGACAATCCCGTTCAACGAAATAACCGCAATATCCGTTGTCCCCCCTCCGATATCAACGATCATGTTCCCCGTGGGCTCAGATATGGGAAGTTCAGCACCTACAGCGGCGGACGTGGGTTGCTCTACCAAGTATACCTCAGAAGCTTTCGCCCGCATGGCGACGTCTTTGACCGCTCGCCTCTCGACTTGTGTGATCCCTGTGGGAATGCCGATAACGATCCTCGGCCTGAGCAAAAAACTCCTGTTGTTTGTGGACTTCTTGATAAAATAATCCAGCATCTTTTCGGCGATCTCGAAGTCAGCGATAACTCCATCACGCATGGGCTTTATGGCTAAAACGCTTTTAGGAGTCTTCCCCAACATTTCCTTCGCCCTTTTCCCCACAGCCTCCACTTTGCCTGTTTGGTGATTCACAACGACAATAGAAGGTTCTTGCACGATTATTCCTCTGCCCTTGAGATAAACGAGTGTATTTGCTGTTCCGAGGTCAATGGCAAGGTCGCAAAAAAACTTATCTTTGAGCCATTTGATCAGATTCATTCTATCTTCCTCTATCTACACGACTTATTTAACATAATTTCTTCTTCCACGCAAATGAAAAAAAAGAAACACACGAATACCCTCTATTTTTCCGGGATTAGAAGATGTTGTGTGTTCAGAGCACTGGACGAATATTCTCCCAATGTTACAGTCGTATTTTTTTCTTGATTTTTATTTTTGAGAAATATATAGTCAAAAAACTCAGGGATAAAACAGATAGGAGGTAAGAATGAGTGACCAATCGTTTCGGCCGTATATTCCTGCTGAGCAATCTATGAAAGAAATCTCTTTCAAGGCTATTTTTCTGGGCATCATTATGGCTGTCGTTCTTGGCGCCGCAAATGCCTACCTCGGGCTTCTCGTCGGGATGACTGTTGCAGCCACTTTCCCGGCCGCAGTTATCGCCATGGCCGTGCTGCGTCCTATGAAAGGAACCATCCTCGAAGAGAACTTTGCAAGAACCACTGGTGCAGTCGGAGAAGCGTTGGCCGCCGGGGCCATTTTCACCATTCCCGCTTTCCTTTTTACAGGTGTGTGGACAAAGTTTGATGTTGTCAAATCATCAATGCTCATGCTTGTGGGAGGGGTCCTGGGCGTTTTTCTGATTATCCTCGTCCGGCGGACACTCGTCGAAGATGCGGCACTTCCCTTTCCAGAGAGTGTGGCTTGTGCGGAGATGGTGAAAACCGGACAGAAAGCAGGCTCAAGCGCAGCATACATGTTCTGGGCCATGGGATTGGGAGGTTTTATAGAATTTTTCACCAGCGAAAACGGGATTCGTGTCATCACACCCTACGCAAGAGCTGTTTTTAAAATACCCGGTATTTCGCGGATCACCTACCTCAATAGCGACAACGTCGAAGTAGCCAAGACTGCTGAGATGAGGGGCAGAATGTTCGTGGAATCTCCAGCGGCCAATGCAGCCATGACAGGAGTGGGCTACATCATAGGGCCCAAACTCGCCGCTCTGACCTTCTCTGGCGGTGTGCTCGGTTGGGCCTTCCTGATGCCCATTCTTCTCTTCATCAGCGGAGATCTGGGAAGGATCGTCTCAGATTTCGGCGGGGATTGGACCGCAATGGCGATCTCTGCATACGATGCCCAAATAAAACCCATAGCAGTGGGAGCCATGCTTGTGGGCGCATTCTATACTCTGTTCAGGATGAGGAAGAGTCTCATCGCTGGGATCGGTCGTTCTTTCGCTGATGTTAAAAAAGCAAGGACCGGAGGAGATTCAGAAACGGTCAGAACGGACAAAGACCTTCCCTTTCCTTCGATCATCATGGCCATCATCGCGCTGATCATTCCCATGATCATCCTCTACAATGTGTTCACCCGGAACATTGGTTCCGCTCTCGTATCCGCAATAGTGATGCTCATCATGGGACTTCTTTTTGCAGCAGTTGCAGGCTATCTTGTTGGTATTATCGGCTCTTCTTCGAATCCCATCTCAGGATTAACGCTGACCTCTCTGCTCATCGCTGCCCTGATGATGGTGATCATGGGACAGAAAGGAGATGCGGGAATAGCCGCTGTATTGGGAGTGGCCGCCGTTGTCTGCTGTGTGGCTGGAGTCGCGGGCGACATGATCCAAGACTGGAAGGTCGGTCATATCCTCGGCGGTACTCCGTGGAGGATGCAGATCGGAGGATTGATCGGTGTGGTGGCTGCTGCTTTAACCCTGACTTTCTCTCTGCAACTCCTCCATAACAACATTGGAATCGGCAGCGAGACACTTCCCGCTCCCCAAGCAGGACTGATGGCAGCCATGGCCAAGGGGATTGTCGGAGGAGAAATGGCCTGGCCCCTGGTGCTGGCCGGGATGCTTTTGGCTGTGGGCCTTATCCTAATCGGCTCTCCCTCACCTATGCTCATTGCAGTCGGAATGTACCTCCCCTTCCGCGCAACGTCATGCATCTTTGTAGGGGGAGTGATCAAATACTTTCTCGATCGATCGGTTGCCAAGAGGAAGCCAACAAATAAAGGCAAGGAAACAGTGGAAAACATTGGCCTTCTCATAGCTTCCGGTCTGATTGCCGGACAGGCTCTCATGGGAATCATCACCGCTGCTGTTAAAGGCACAAATCTCCAGCTTCCCGAAGTGTGGCACAGTGCCTGGTTAGGCCTGATCATTTTCTTCATTCTCGGTTTCATCCTGATCTATTTCCCATATAAAAAGATGGTCCAGTCGGGCGAATTCGGTAAAGCAACAGATGAGCTGGAAGGTTAAGATCGGGAAAAGCTGAGTCCGCATGTTGATGTGAAAAGCAACAACAGAGATCAAGAGGAAATCAATCTACTAGGGCTTATCCCTTTGAAGAACATCGATTGGGAGAGGCAACCCGACGGTTTGATCTGTTTGCTCAAGCCCAAATTACAGATCTCCTTTCTCAAAAAAAATGTCCTTCCGCACCTAAAGAATCCCCACTACAGGATCAATCTCGACAAGATCGGCAGCTACTTCTGGGAAAACTGTGACGGAGTGCGCAATGTCAAAGAAATCGCTGAATGTATGAAGATAAAATTTGGGGATGAAGTGGAGCCACTCTATGAGCGGATCACTCTTTTCCTTCAAAACTTAGAGAAAAATAAATTCATCCGATTCTTATAAATCTCACTGTATTCGGAAACTGTGAATCGTAAACAGTAACAGGATAAAACTCCTTATTGGATTGGATAATTCCATTGAACGCCTTCCGTATTTTCACGCCTCATATTTTATTTTCATTCTCTGTGATGGAAAGACATCTTTACGCACAATTTTATTTCGTTTAGAATAGACATGCACAATGGATAAAATCGATAAAGAGATGACAATCCTGGACATTTTAGTTTTCGGTCACCCGGTCCTTGTTCAAAAAGCTGAAGACATAAAAAATATTGACGAAAAACTCTGCCGACTTGCAGAGAACATGGTTTACACCATGCATGCAGCTCCTGGCATCGGCCTGTCTGCTCCTCAGGTCAATCAGAGTGTGAGGATCATTACTGTAGACCTTTCCGTGGGCGAGGATAAAGATAAGATCATCATCCTCGCCAATCCTGAAATCCTGGATTCCCATGGAGAAGCTATCATGGAAGAGGGCTGTCTTTCTGTGCCAGAGATCAATGAAAAGGTTGTTCGGCCTTCGCACATTGCAGTCAAGGGCGTTGACCTCAAAGGCAATGAAAAGACCATAGAGGCTGAAGGTCTTTTGGCCCGAGTGATCTGCCACGAGATCGATCATTTAAACGGGAAGCTTTTTATCGACCACCTCTCGCCGCTTAAAAAAAGTTTGATCAAAAAGAAACTTCGCAAGCAGCTGAGCAAGGGCGCATACACATGAGGATCGTTTTTTTCGGTAGTCCGAACTCTGCTATCCCCTCGCTTCAAAAGATTTTGAGTGAGAGTCATAAAGTTGAGTGCGTCATCACTCAACCGGATAAGCCTTCGGGAAGAGGGAGAAAACTGAGGGCTTCTCCGGTCAAACAGTTTGCCATTGAATACAACATTCCCGTGTTGCAGCCAAAGAGAATTCGAAAAGACCCCCGTACTCTCGAAATGCTCGAAAAGAGCCGCCCAGACCTCAACGTCGTTGTGGCATACGGTCAAATCATCCCTGCTTCTATCATCTATTTGCCTAAACATCATTCGATCAACCTTCATTTCTCGCTTCTCCCCAAATACAGAGGAGCCTCTCCTGTTCAATGGGCCATCTTGAACGGAGATAAGGTCACTGGAATGACCATCTTTGAACTCAACGAACGCATGGATGAAGGCGATATCTTGACACAACGAGAAGTGGAGATCATTCCCGATGAAAAAGCGATCGAGCTGGAGGAACGTCTCGCAAAGGAAGGCGCAGACCTTCTGGTGAAAACGATCCGCCAGATCGACATCCTCTCTCCGAAGAAACAAGATCATGCACAGGCAACATATGCCCCCTTGATCAAAAAAGAGGATGGCCAGATCGATTGGAACAGTGAAGCGATTGCGATTGACAGGAAAATCAGAGCGTTCTCCCCATGGCCATCGGCATTTGTTTATTTTAGAGGGAAACGTGTGAAAGTCCTCGAAGGGAGGGTAGAAAACACCAAACCCACACAGTCCACCAAACCAGGGGACATTCACGCAATCGGGAAAGAAGGGATCAGCGTGGTCTGTAGAGACGGGGACATCTATAGCCTTAAATTCCTTCAACCAGAGAACCGTAAGGCGATGACTGCTTACTCCTTCTCTCTCGGGGCTAAAATCCAACCTGGCGAATCATTCGATTGAATCCAATATGAAGATCCCTAATCCACCACATGGCTTGGATGCATAGATGGCCTCACCTTCTCAACAGCCGACCACATCTCGCAGCTTCCTGGATCAAAAAACCGGATTTTGACATCACATAGCAGGATCTTCAAGGATATTGTTGGAATGGGGGTCTTACAACTGAGATTTAGTTATCGAGGATGTAATTCCACGGATTGAGGCGCTTTCCGTTGAGGCGGACTTCATAGTGGACATGAGACCCTATGGCTCTGCCGGTTTTCCCAACTAAACCTATGGTATCCCCTCTCTTGACTCTCTGACCGGGCTTTACCAAGTACTTGCTCAAGTGACAGTAGACCGTTACGTATCCGCTGTTTGGATGGCTGATCTTGATCGTATTTCCTCCGATCTTATCGTTTTGGGTGGACAGGACTAAGCCGTCCGCTGTAGCGACGACTGGATTGCCATAATGGGTGGCAATGTCAACCCCCGGATGAAATGTGCGCTTTCCGGTGAAAGGATCGTCTCTCCAGCCAAAAGGAGAGGCCCAATAACCCTTTGTTGGTGAGATACTGGGAGTTGCCGCCAGCACAAGAATCTGATTCTCATAAAAATTGGCCAGCATATTGAGGTTGTTCTTGATTCCATCGGCCTTTTTATTTATTTCTTCTAACCTGTTTAGGTCTATCTGGTAGTCAGACTCTGGGAGGTTCAACTCTTGTCCGTTCTCACCCCCTCCGAGCCCTGGTTCTATTTCTATGACTTCCTGGGATTTCAGCCCTGCCATCACGTTGAGCTTCTGGCGGTAACTCTCGAAAGCATTGATCTTTTCGTTGAGTTCATCAATGGATTTTTCATACCGAACGAGTGTTGTGTCCTGCTCTGCCTTGACTGCGCTCAAAGCTCTGTATTCTTGCCTCAATCCACTCATTAAAACATAATCCACCAAAAAGACGACCAGTGCGATAAAGATGAGTGCTGTGATTCCGCCCAATAGCTTGAGTGATCTATGAGAGAGAGTAAAAATCTTTTGTTTGCCTCTATGATGAGGAATAATGATCAGCGATATATACTTATCTGCCATGGATTTCACATCCTACATATCATATTGATCCAACCATTGATGTCAAGTGATATATTCATCTCTCGGTTATCGGACGCGTATTCTCTTTGATCCAAGCCACGATATCTTTAGTCGAAGAGCCTGGCAAAAAAAACTCTGCGATTCCGATATCCTTCAATCCTGGAATATCCTTCTCCGGAATGATGCCTCCAGCAATAACCTTTACGTCTGCAATCCCTTTTATTTTAAGCAAATGCATGATTTTGGGCAAAAGGATATTGTGTGCCCCGGAGAGTATACTCAAGCCTATAACATCGACATCCTCTTGAATGGCAGCATTGACGATCTCCTCTGGTATTCGTCTGAGGCCTGTGTAAATGACCTCTACCCCGGCATCACGCAAAGCACGGCAGATGACCTTGGCTCCCCTGTCGTGGCCGTCCAGGCCGGGTTTAGCGATCAGAACTTTGATCCGTTTTGCGTTCACTCAGATCTCCAGGAAACATTTCAGAAGCGATATCTTCTGCACTGGCTATACATCTATACCAGCAATGAGAATATCTAAATCTCTATTCTTCAGTGACTTTCAAAACGAGGTCATTTTCCCGCGCAGAACTTTCGACCTTTAATCCCGCAGATTCTCCAGTCTTGATGGCATCCACAGAACTGTGTTCTATCTGAAGGGAATGGACTTTTTGGTAAAAGTCAGTGGTGTGCCCCTTGATGTGGATGGTATCCCCTACCCGAAGTTCTCCTTTAGTCAGTTCTATGACACAGACGTTTATTTTGGAAAAATAGTGGGTGATTTTTCCAATTTTTTCCTCCATTTGATCCTCCTCTTTGCATTGTGTTTACGTTAACAAAATCTTCAAGCTTTAGCAAGTTTTCCTTAAGCACTGGAAGCATCCTTATTTCCGTGATAAGGGCATTAAAGGTAAAAAAGAGGGAGTCACTATCCTTATGAGTCGGATGGTGGTGGGTGGGGGGGGGTTTTCGACGAATATGGACTGTGACGAACTCCTGCTATTATCATTTGACTTGAGAGCATCACGGAAATAAGGATGCTTCCTTAAGCACAAAGGACAGACCCTCCATTCACATTCAAGACCTCTCCTGTGATATGCCGGGCGAGATCAGAGGCCAGAAACAAGATCGGAGCGGCGATATCCTCAGGCGGCGGAATTCGCTGAAGGGGGATGCTCGCTTCGACTTTTTTGCGGAAGTTTTTATCTCGAAAGACTTCGGCACACATATCCGTATCCACCCAACCCGGAGCCACACAGTTCACTCGGATCCCGAACGAACCGAGCTCTGCGGCTAGAGACTTTGTCAAGGCAATGACAGCTCCTTTACTGGCCGCATAATGGGAGTGACAGGCTTCTCCTCTCACACCTGCAGTGGAAGACACGTTAATGATCCAACCTGTTTTGCGAGTCATCATAGAGGGGACGACAGCGTTACAGACATAAAAGATGCTGTTCAAATTGACACTCATCGTCTCCAGCCACACAGTTTCTTCCATGCGCCCCATTTCGCCGTAGGTCCATATGCCGACATTATTCACTAGCACATCGATATGCCCCCATTTCTCAAGAATATCTTCCACCATCTTGAGAACTTCATTCTTTTTCGAGAAATCAGCTTGATAGACTAAACATTCTCTTCCCAAAGACCGAATCTTGTTTTGGACTTCCTCAGCTGCAGATCTTCGGCGGGTATAGCTGAAGGCCACATCAGAACCAGCTTTGGCGAACAGGATGGCTGTCTCTGCCCCGATGCCCCTTGAACCTCCGGTGATCAAAGTCTTTTTTCCGGCTAATGAAATCATTCCCCCTCCTCATTCTTTTTTTGCCTGATAGTTCAAATTGTTAATTCTGTGCCTTCACTAAAACTTAAAACGTCTCATTCATCAAAAATGGAGACAACAAATGAGGGAGTTGTGGCGACACAGAATGTTTTCAATAATCCAGTGTGAATTCTCCCAACTCATGGAAAAGCAGGTACCTGTAGATCTCTTCTTTTTTGGGAAGTATTTTTTTTTCCAATATGGAAAAATACTCCTCAGTTGTCGGCATTTTTCCCTTCAAGGCAGCGATGGCTGCCAGTTCGGCAGATCCTAAATATACACGTGCATTGTCTCCTATCCGGTTATCAAAATTTCGGGTCGATGTGGAGATAACTGTGGCTCCTGGACGAACCCGGGCCTGATTTCCCATACAAAGAGAGCAGCCCGAGATCTCCGTCCGTGCGCCAACACTGGCATAGATATTGTAATAACCTTCCCTGATCAACTGCGCCCTGTCCATCTTGGTTGGCGGGGTCATCCATATACGCGTGTCCAGATAGCCCTCTCCCTCGAAGATCTTGCCAGCTGCTCGGAAATGTCCGATGTTCGTCATGCAGGAACCGATGAAGATCTCATCGATCCTATCCCCTGCCACCTCTGACAACAGCTTCACATCATCCGGATCATTGGGGCAAGCCAGGATCGGTTCATGGATCTCTTCTAGATCGATTTCGATGACTTCAGCATACTCAGCCGTTTCGTCTCTACGAAGAAGTTCTGGATTGTCCAGCCATTCCCTGCAGGCTTTGATGCGGCGTCGAAGGACGTCAGGATCCCGATATCCTTCTTCGACCATTTTTTCCATCAACGCAATATTGCTCTTGATATAAGCCTCCACGCTTTTTTCAGAAATGGCAATAGTTCCGCTGGCTGCAGATCGTTCCGC
The DNA here is from genome assembly GCA_964406575.1 of uncultured Eubacteriales bacterium. Classification (GTDB taxonomy): domain Bacteria; phylum Acidobacteriota; class Aminicenantia; order Aminicenantales; family Aminicenantaceae; genus WTAW01. Next base: position 157,244 of record CAYOSH010000003.1, read on the forward strand.
TGTGGCATCTGTGAGCTCAAATGCCTGTTCGACCGTGAGATCAGACAATCCTTCCATTTCGAGAATACGTCCGTTAAAAACATTCTTTTTGCCCTCTTTGGCAACCGTAAGTAGGCCCTTTTGTATGGCAAAATAGGGAATGGCATTCACAACATCCCTGAGAGTGATTCCGGGATTAAGTTGCCCCTTGAACTTGACCAGAACAGATTCAGGCATGTCCAAAGGCATTGACCCGAGAGTTCCAGCAAAAGCCACAAGTCCCGAACCTGCGGGAAAACTCAGCCCGATGGGAAACCGAGTGTGGGAATCTCCTCCGGTTCCCATGGTATCTGGCAGAAGAAAGTGATTCAACCAGGTGTGGAGCACTCCATCCCCAGGTCTAAGGGAGAGGCCCTTCAATTCGACGATAAATTTCGAAAGGGATGTATGCATCCGCACATCTGCCAATTTAGGATAAGCCGCTGTGTGACAAAAGGTCTGCAGGAAGAAATCGGTCTGGAACTCCATGCAAGCCAGCTCTTTCAGCTCGTCCGCGGTCATCGGACCCGTAGTGTCTTGTGAGGCCACGGTGGTCATCCTCGGTTCACAGGAGGAGCCAGGCAAGATGTTTTTCACACCACAAGCTCTGCTGACAATTTTTTGGGCGAGGGTGTAACCCTGGCCCTCTTTGGGCCTCGGGTTCTCGATCATGGTAAAAAAATCATCTTCAGGCATGTCGAGAGCCTCACGGGCCTTGGACGTGAGAGCACGCCCGATCATCAAGAATAAACGGCCGCCAGCTCGAAATTCGTCCTGGAGCGTGGCTGGCTCTAGTGTAAGAGTGGATAAAACACCTCCTTTTTCATCAGTGATGGTTCCTTCTCGACAGTCCAAGACAACGACATCTCCTGTTTTCAAGTGAGTCACATCACACATGATCGGCAATCCCCCCGAGTCTTCGACTGTGTTGAAGAAGATCGGGGCAATGAGTCCTCCCAAAACGACTCCTGCACGTCGCTTGTTCGGGATATAAGGGATATCTTCTCCGATGTGCCACATCAAAGAATTCGTGGCGGATTTTCGCGACGACCCAGTCCCGACAACATCCCCCACAAAAACAACCTTGTGCCCTTTTTCCCGGAATTGCCTTATGGTATCTATTCCCCCCGGAAAGCGCGTTTCCCCCATGGAAAGCGCATGCAGAGGAATATCCGGACGGCTCCATGCATGCTTGGCGGGAGAGAAATCATCAGTGTTCGTTTCGCCTTCCACCTTGAAGACTTTTAGCTTCAACTTTACAGGAAATTTCGGGCGTGAACGGAACCATTCGCCATCGGCCCATGACTCAAGAACCTCACGGGCAACGGAGCTTTTACTGGCCATTTCGGCAATTTTATCAAAAGCATTGTAGACAAGAATGATGCCTTTCAAAGCACGAGCAGCCTCCGGAGCAAGGGATTTATCCTCAAGGAACTCGATGAGAGGTTCGACATTATACCCTCCAAGCATTGTTCCAAGCAGGACCACAGCATCCCGCTTTCCGACCACAGGAGATGAAACCCTCCCCAGGGCCACGCTGGTGAGCCAATTGGCCTTAACTTTTGCAGCAGAATCCACACCTGGAGCGATCCTGTTCTTAAGGAGTTTCAAGAAAATATCCTCTTTTCCTTGAGGTGGATCTTCAAGAATTTGACAGAGCTCCTGCACTTGCTCGGGATTTAGAGGCAGAGGCGGTATCCCTTGAGACGTCCGCTCTGATTCAGCCGAGAAATACGAATATAACATACTTTCTTCTCCCTTTTTTCTGAGGATAAAAAGCGTACAAATGGTCTATAATTTAGCAAATACTATATAACAGAATTTCCTCAAAGTTCAAATATCAAAAAAAACGCGCGCATTTCTAAATCCGTGATGAAGGAGATACGAGTGTCCTAATTAGTGATTGCGAAAACATGCTCAGTTTCTCCAGCGAGGAAGCTTCGCTCGGTTCCGGGCTTCCCTCACATCTCCCACGGGAGATGCGCCATGCCCGCATGGAGCCCTTCTCACGGTTTTCTCCACCACACAATCGGGACACTTAATAATGCAACGTGTGTTCATACGAAAACGGATTCGGGAATGCTTCTAGGAAAGGCTATATCCCTATAACGGAATTTTTCGTAATTTCTCTGAGAATGATCATTTGAGAAAAGAAATAGTCTTAAATTGAGGAAGTGAGTTGATTTTCAGGATAAAAAGTTATAATATTTCTCTTCATTTTATATTCAAGATGGAGGAATAATTATATGGATAATCCCATCATCGAAAGAGCAAAGGAACACTTTGCTGAAATTCTCGAAGAGCAGCTCGCACGCATCGAACAAATGAAAGAACCCGTGGAATGGACCGATTATGCGCAACTTAAGCCCATCATTATCGGGATCATCGGAGGAGACGGCATAGGACCTTTTATCGCTGCCGAAGCTCGAAAAATTATGGAATTCCTACTCAAGGAGGAGATCGAAAGCGGAAAAATCGAGATCCGTGATATCGAGGGGCTCACTATCGAAAACCGGTCAGCCCGCAACAAGTCGATTCCGGATGATATCCTCGAAAAGATCAAGAAGTGCCATGTCACTCTCAAAGGCCCAACCACAACTCCCAGAAAAGGCGATCCTTGGCCCAACATCGAAAGCTGCAACGTCGCCATGCGCCGCTACCTAGATCTGTTCGCAAATGTGAGACCTGTTAGGGTGCCAAAGCTGGGCATCGACTGGATGTTTTTTCGGGAAAACACAGAAGGCGCTTATGTCTTGGGAAGCCGGGGCATCCAGGTCACAGAGGACCTCGCGATCGATTTTAAGGTCATCACAAAACAAGGAGCGGAACGGATAATCCGGCTGGCATTTGAATACGCAAAAAAGAACAACATCAACAAGCTCACGATGGTGACAAAGGCCAACGTAATCAAGACCTCCGATGGATTATTCCTGGATACAGGATATCGTATAGCCAAAGAATACCCGGAGATTGAATGCGACGACTGGTACATCGACATCATGACCGCCAAGCTGATCGATGAAAAGCGGCGCAGACAGTTCAAAGTCATCGTCCTTCCCAACCTCTACGGGGATATCCTGACCGACGAAGCTGCCGAGTTCCAAGGAGGTGTCGGGACTGCGGGAAGCGCCAACATCGGCAAACGCTATTCCATGTTTGAGGCCATCCATGGGTCTGCACCTCGTATGGTCAAGGAGGGGCGTGCTCAATACGCCGACCCTGGGAGTATGATCAAAGCTGCATCGTTGCTTATCAACCATCTCGGTTTCAGCGATCAGTTCAAAAAGCTGGAAATGGCCATCGACATCTGTGGAAATTTCGAGAAGAAAATAGCGATCACCGGACGCGATACGGGAGCAACAGGCGCGGAGTATGCCCAGTACCTCATGGAAACCATGACCGATCCCAAGCTGGAAGAGCGCTGGAAATCGTACGCAGACCAAGAACAAAGATAAATCTCTTCCCATCCGCAAAAAGGATCGGAAGCGACAAGAGTGGATGTGATTTACGTATCCGGAAGCATTTTACCCGAAAATTCCGGAAAAAGTTTATAATATTAAGTTCATAAAGGAGGTTAGTATGAGAAAAAAAATCGCACTCATCGGCGGAGGCCAGATCGGTCAGATCCTCGCCATGCTCGCTGCCCAGAAAGAGATGGGAGACATTGTCGTCCTGGATATTCCAGACTATGTCAATCCTGTCAAGGGTAAAGCATTGGACCTAATGGAAATGGCTCCCCACGGCAACTACGACGCAAACATCACTGGCACCTCGGACTACAAAGACATCCAAGGATCTGACGTGATCATCATCACTGCAGGAAAACCCCGCCAAGCAGGTATGACACGGGAAGATCTTCTCAACACCAACATCAATATCATCTCTGAAGTGGCCAAGGGTGTCAAAGAGAACGCACCCGGTGCCTTCTGCATCGTCCTCACCAATCCTCTTGACGCTATGGTCTACACATTTCACAAGATCACGGGTTTCCCCAAAAACCACGTCATCGGAATGGCCGGCACGCTGGACACTGCACGTTACAGAGCGTTTCTCTCCATGGAGATGGGCGTGTCTGTGACTGACATCGCCGGCACTGTGCTCGGCGGCCATGGCCCAACAATGGTACCGCTACCCCGGTTGACCACAGTGGGTGGTGTTCCCCTGACTGAGATTGCCGACCAAGACCTCATCGACCGAGTTGTCGACAGGACCCGAAAAGCGGGAACGGAAATCGTCACCCTTTTCGGAAAGGGATCAGCTTTCTTCAGCCCGGCATGGAGTGCCATCGTCATCGCTGAGTCTTACCTCAAGGACAAACGGCGCGTTCTTCCCTGTGCAGCTCTCTGTGAAGGCGAATATGGGATCAACGGTCTATTCATCGGCGTGCCCTGTCTCATCACCGGAAAGGGGATGGAGAAGATTTTCGAAATCGCACTCACTGATGATGAGAAAGCCATGCTCGAAACCACAAAGGCTGCCGTCCAGAAGACTGTCAATGAATGTGACGCACAGATATCCTGATATTTGCACACTTCAAGAACAAGAAAAATAGAGACATGGCAGAACACAGAATTACAACACCGGTTTCTGACGAAGTCATAGAGAAGCTCAGGACAGGCGACAGAGTGTACATCACAGGTTCCCTTTTTACCGGAAGAGACTCTGCACATAAAAAATTGATCGACCTTGTGAAAGAGGGAAAAGAACTCCCCATAGACATCAAAGGCCAAATCATTTACTATGTGGGCCCAACCCCCGCACGTCCTGGAAAACCCATCGGATCCGCAGGGCCTACGACAAGCTACCGGATGGATTCTTATGCCCCCACCCTACACAAGCTCGGGCTCAAAGGGACTATCGGAAAAGGTGCGCGGAACAAAGAGGTCAAAGAATCCCTGAAGAAATACAAGGGCGTTTATCTGGCAGCTGTCGGAGGAGCGGGAGCACTTATTTCCAAGAGTATCGTCAGTGCTGAAGTCATTGCCTACCCTGAACTCGGACCCGAAGCGATACGAAAAATTGAAGTGGAAGATTTTCCCTGTATCGTGATCAATGACATGTATGGAGGAGACCTCTACGAGGAAGGGAAAAAACAGTACCAGAAGTAGAACGGGAAGAATTCCAAAATACAGAGCTCATAATTCGGAAGAAAACACCGGGATATTCAGAGGTCAGAAAGGGATCAGTATTCGGATTCTACGAAGAGGATGGTTGTTGCAAATCCTCTTCCTGAATTCCGGATGTAGACTTCTGCGTTGCCAAATCCACTAAAAGGAATCTATCGATGAAAATTCACGAGTATCAAGCCAAAAGCATTCTGAGCCAATTCGAGGTTCGGATCCCGCGGGGCGAAGTGGCTGAAACCCCAGAAAAAGCATATGAGATTGCTAAAGAAATTGGGCCCAAGGTTGTTGTCAAAGCACAAATTCATGCCGGAGGAAGGGGGAAAGGCGGCGGTGTCAAGCTGGCCCATAGCCCTGAAGAAGCACGAGAGAGAGCCCGAGAGATCATCGGGATGAACCTCGTTACCCATCAAACAGGACCGGAAGGCAAACATGTTAAAAGAGTTCTCGTCGAGGAAGCCCTGGCCATTGCGAGAGAGCTGTATATCGGAATCGTAATTGACCGTGCTAAAGAAGCACCCGTGGTGATGGCCTCGTCTGAGGGGGGAATGGAGATCGAAAAAGTTGCGGCTGAGACGCCGAGTCTTATCTTCAAGGAATACATCAACCCGGCCACAGGTTTTATGCCTTTTCAAGCGCGAAAAATCGCTTTCCAGCTGGGCCTTGAGGGAGAAACGTTCAAACAGGCTGTTAAATTCATCATGGCCCTTTATAAGGCGTTTGAATCCACGGATGCATCCCTCGCAGAGATCAATCCCCTCCTCGTCACAGAACAAGGAGATGTGCTCGCTCTCGACGCCAAAATGAATTTTGATGACAATGCCCTCGTTCGACACCCCGATATCAAAGCGATGAGAGACCTCGACGAGGAGGAACCTCTGGAAGTAGAGGCCTCCAAATTCGGCCTCAATTACATCAAACTCGATGGAAACGTTGGATGTATGGTCAATGGCGCAGGCTTGGCCATGGCAACCATGGACATCATCATGTACTCTGGAGGGATGCCGGCAAATTTTCTAGATGTAGGGGGCGGGGTCTCGGAAGAGGCTGTGAAAAATGCATTCAAGATCCTCATTTCCGACAAGGATGTTAAAGCGGCTTTGATTAACATTTTTGGCGGTATTGTCCGCTGCGACCTCGTCGCGAACGGCATTGTCAATGCGGCAAAAGAATTGGAACTCAAAATACCGATGGTTATCCGCCTCGAAGGCACAAATGTAGAGCAGGGAAAAAAGATCCTGGAAGAGTCCGGACTTGCCTTTCAATCAGCCTCTAGCATGAAAGAAGCGGCTGAAAAAGTCGTGCCTCTAGCTAGGCAATAGGAAAGGAGCTGAAGATGAGCATATTAGTCGATGAAAACACAAGAGTCGTCGTTCAAGGAATCACAGGAGGAGAAGGAACATTCCATACAGAGAGAATGTTGGAGTACGGAACAAAAATCGTAGCAGGCATGACACCAGGCAAAGGCGGAAAAACACATCTGGGCGTGCCCGTTTACAATACGGTCGCCGATGCTGTCGCCAAAGAGGGCGCAAATGCTGCGGCCATTTTTGTTCCTCCCCTATTTGCGGCAGATGCTATCATGGAGGCTGCCGATTCGGGCGTTGGCCTGGTGGTGTGCATCACCGAAGGACTCCCAACTTTTGATATGATCAAGGTCAAACAACTCCTAAAAGATAAAGACTGTCATTTGATCGGTCCGAACACGCCAGGGATCATATCTCCTGGAAAATGTAAAATCGGGATCATGCCGGGTCACATCCATACCCCCGGCTCGATCGGGATCATCTCGCGCTCAGGGACTCTTACCTATGAGGCTGTCCAACAGGTATCGCTGCAAGGGTACGGCCAATCCACAGCTATCGGGATCGGTGGCGACCCGATAGTAGGATTAAAGTTTATCGAACTCTTGCAGATGTTCAAGGATGACAAAGACACAGAGGCCGTAGTCCTTATCGGCGAGATCGGCGGAACAGCGGAAGAGGAAGCCGCAGGATATATCCAAAAAAAATTCCCCAAACCTGTTGTGAGCTTTATCGCTGGCCAAACTGCGCCACCAGGCAGGCGTATGGGACATGCCGGCGCGATCATTGCAGGAGGCAAAGGAACAGCCATAGAGAAAATGGAAGCTCTTGAGGCTGCCGGCGTGTTTGTGGCCAAAAGCCCCGCAGAAATGGGCGCCAAAGTCAAGGAAGCTTTATCCTGACAGCTCCGGCTAGCGTTTCCAGTTCTTATAAGGGATGAGCGGCAATTGCTGTTTTTTCGTTACTCTGAAAATGTCGTAGATGCCGTCCTTTTCGGGAACAAGGTTGAATTTCCAGTAGCGGATGAATCCGTATTGAGACTGTGGTTCGAGTAAACAGGAGATCAGGTTAGCCCCTGGCTGGGAACAGGAGACATATGCGTCTCCCTTTTTCACGATGGTTTCGTGTTCTTTAATTGTCACATCGATCTTCATGGGAGGCAAGTAATCGTATTCGGCTGGAATTATCTCGCCCACCAGATACGATTCGATCAGGAGACACACATCATTCGTAAATATTTCGACCTTGATCCCATGACGGAGAAGCGTTTCCAACACATCCCGGTGTTCGGCAAGTATGATATAGCCTAAAGGACGACTCACGCTGATCACAGGCTCCACATCCGGGAACCAGTTTTTCACAACCTCCTTCACGACCTTATCTTCACTGGGATAGGGATAACGGTCGAGATCTGATACGGTCACCGTATCGCCAGCCCTCTTATCCACTTTCAGGATTCCACGTATCGGGCTCTGCACTCGCTCAAATTTTTTTATGGTCAAAGTCTGCGCTTGGGGATTCCTCGCATACCTCATCCGCAGATGGACGAGGTTTTGCTCCGAAAAATCGATCGCTTTTCTTGCAAGTTCCCCTCGAAGGTCATGGACTAAGGTTCCGATCTTTTCCCCATGCAAAGCGACACTTTCGGCAAGGAACCGGAGTCCGAAGTACTGCCACTGTGTTCTTTCTTTGAGAGTTGCGATATCATGCCGGGAAGCGCACTCCTGGATAAAGGAGAGTGTTTCATAAATGCCCGGGCTGTTCCGACCATCATTGAGATCAGTCGTGCTGTAGCGCTTCATCTCCTCTCTTCCCGCCAAATCTTCTGATCGGTAGGTCACACCCGCTGAAGAGTCAATGCCCATCTCCTGCGTGACCAAGTATTCATGAAAACTGATGTTTTTTTTATCGAGTTTAGTTTTCACTTCGGATAGGATCGTCTCTCGTGAGAATTCCTGGAGCGATGGAGAAATGTTGACATTGGACACACACCCGATGGAGACTCTATAAAAATCATCCCCTTTCTCATGAATATCCAGGGTGACTTCCGGCATCCAGAGATAAAAAACGCGGTTGATCGCCTCTGTCTCTGGAGTTTCTAATTTCACGTGATCGCGGTTCAGGTCCAAGCCCTGCTCATTGCGGCGCTGGTCGAACCAATTGCCATAGGGGTTGGATTGTGGCAATATCAGAAAATTGACCTTCTTGAGAAGAGGCTTCAGGTCTCCTATGGCTAAATCCTTGATTAGCCACAGTGCAGCCTCTTTAGCTGACTGTTCGTTTCCATGTTTAGCGGCCACAAGATAAAATGTAGGTTTTTCTCGGTTGAGTTTTTGAGGGCAATCCGCCCCCTCTTCTGTGAGAACACACAGATAGAGGTCCTTCGCCCCATATTCTTCCGTCCCCAGGGATCTCCCGACAATTTGGACTGTCAATTCTTCAGAGAGAAAATCGAGGTGGCTCAAAAATCGGCTGATCTCCTCATACTGGCTGTACTGACTGTAGTTCGCTGCTTCTGCAGGTGTTTTGACAATGGTTTCGGGATGAGCCACTCCAGTAAAAAGCCCAATCACCACACACAGAAATACCGCTGAGATTGTATGATTTTTTCTTAGCATGTCTACCTCCCTAAGAAAATCATGTATTTGACTTTGATGTAAAATAGAAATAGTCATACACGAATCGAGAGATCTGGGCGATGATCTCTTCCACATCTCCTGTATCCATCTCCATATCCTTTGTAAAAACAGTGATTGCCACATGCCCCAACCCATCAGGTAAAAAAATGATACCACTGTCATTGACAGTGCCCCCCAAAGTGCCCGTTTTATGGGCCACCTTAGTTCCCCGAGGAAGGTCTGCTTTGATCCTCCCCCCTCCTGTCTGGCATTCAAGCATCACTCCGATAATGGCGTCACAACTTTTTTCGTTGAGGATTTTTCTCAGGAAGATAAGCTCCAAGAGCCTGTTCATATCTCCCGGTGTACTCTGGTCCTTGAGTATGGTGCTGAATTTTTTTTGGGCCTCCTCGACAATTTCAGGATTCACTTCTCTTATTTTTCTGTAGTCTTTATAGATTTGGTCGGAAGAAAAACCGCGATATTCGTTCGGGTCCAATCCCAGGAAATCCATGATCAAATGCTGACAGCTTCGGTTCACGGTTATTTTTTCAATCCCGTACTTTCTCAGACGCGCATTCACATTTTCCGCTCCCACTCTCGCCAGGAGAACATCGGCGGCTGAATTGTCGCTGATTTTCATCATCAAATTGATGAGATTCCGGATGGAAAGGGTGATGCCGGGAGCATCCAGGTCGGAAAGCATGCCACTTCCCATGTGTTGGTCTGATTGTTGAAGGTTGACCTCATCCTCAAGGCTCAAACTTCCCTCATTGACCCGTGCCATCACTTCGACCAAAACAGGAATTTTAAACACACTCGCCATGGGAAAATACATATCACCGTTGAGGGAAAATTCCTCGCCCGATTCCAGGTGTTTGACAGCCACGCCGACATTCCCTTCGACACCGTGGATCACGCCCTCGATCTGCCGTTCGAGTCTTTCGATCCCATTGGGTTTATCGGGTTTTTCTTCAGAAAAAAGGCGGGTTTGGCATCCTGCCAGAAAGAAAAAGAATATCAAGGCTACAACACTTATTTTAGATATTGATCGCATTTTTCCTCCAGATCTTAATTATCTTCTTTTTTCGGAGGGAGGAATCTAAGGGTCACCTCAAGCTCCTCGGCCTCGCGAAGCAGTTTAAAAGTCACTTCATCGTTCCATCGAAACTTTGCCAGATAAATCCTCAGTTCATTGATCTCAGTGAATGTCTTTGCGTCCACAGAAAGGACAATATCGCCTTTAGCAAAATTCGCTCCTTGAGCGACACCATCGATGGGCTCTCTCTCAATAACAAGATTTGGCAGGCCATCAAACTTCTTGAATGCTAATCCTATGGAGGGAAAAGCAGGATGATCTTCCTCACGGAGGCCCCAAACATAATCGGAAAGGCTCCCCGAAACTTGAGTGATGCCCTTATCCTCTGGAATATCTATACAAATGACCGTTTTGAACGGGAGCCCGTTTTTTTCAAAAGCCCGTCCATTAATGCCAAGGTTGTAGAGAAGATGGCCTGAACCCGCCAGAACCACCATTCTCCTTCCACCCTTTTCGGAAGCCCGAGACGCGTAAAATGCCATGCTTTCATCCCAAGATGACTGAGCCCGGTAGAGTCCCTCGAACATCATGTCCAAACCCTGCCCCTTCATCTGATGAGGAAGATCAGAACTTTCAAAAATCGTTCGGATGAGTGTGCGGTGCTCTTCGTGAGAGAGGTTTGGTTGCGGCACTAATTTTTTTTCATCTTCAGAAAGGGCATCCCATCCCTGCATCCTGATCTTGGTCACAAGATCTCTCGGGATATTCAAACCATATACAGGGACCGCATTATCCTTCGCAAATGCGAATATTTTTTCATAATAGCCGAAGTTGAAATTCCAGGTCTCATACCATAATATTTCATGGATGAATTCTTCCTCTTTGAGTATCCCCAGATTCCATTTATTCAAGGCATTCTGAAGCGTGACAGGGATCATCTCCATCCCTATGGCCAAATTTTTGTCCCTTTCATAAAGAGCCTGGATAATCCTTAGCTGGATATCATGCATAGAAAGACTGTCATGGGTTTCTCCCACATACACAAAACGGCTCGATATCATGTCATCGATCATCCGAGAAAAAGCGACCTTTTGACCGCTTGAAAGGGCGAACAGTTTTTCCGGCGCAATAGAGACGACCTTTTCTTTGAGCTCTGGCTTGCCGATTTTCAGTCGAAGATATCTATCCTTATGCTTCTCAGCCATACCAAAGGCTGTAATCAACAGAAAAAGACAACACAACACCAGGCAGAGACGTTTATCGTTTTTTGTCATAAAGCAGCCCTCCTCTTGTTCCCACATTCTCCGGAGGGTTCTCCCGGATCAAAACATGGATCTTCTCTATGGGCAGATGGTAGGCATTGACTGCAGCTTCACTCAATTCTTTCACCAAGCGTTTATATCCAGATCTTTGATCGGGGGCCCCTCTATCGTAATAAATGGCATCCTAAAACCTCCTTCTCCAATCGGGAAAGATCATGGTCTTCTATGAGAGGTCAAAAAGCGGAACCATACGTCTTCAAGAAGAATCTCTTTTGTCCAAAACCTCAGGCTAAAGACAATCAAAACAAGCCGACAGACATCAGATCCCGGACTCTGCGGGACTATTCTTCTTCAGCCCGAAAGCGGCCTTCTTTTACGGCATCATCAATAATCTTTTGTTGCAAGTGGCTCGGAACCTCTTCAAAAGCAGAAAACTCCATCAGAAAAGACCCTCGCCCTCCTGTTATGGAGGTGAGTGTCGGTTCAAAATCCAGCATTTCGGCCATGGGGACTCTGGCTTTAATGATCCTCATCGTTCCCTTCTGTTCCATACCCTGCACCTTTCCCCTTCGTCCGTTGAGATTCCCCATGATATCTCCCATAAAGGCCTCCGGCGTAAACACTTCCACATTCATTATCGGTTCGAGAAGAGTCGGTTTAGCCTGTTTCATCGCCTTCTTGAATGCCATGGAAGCTGCGATCTTAAAAGCGATGTCTGAAGAGTCGACTTCATGATAGGAGCCGTCATAAAGGATGACTTTGAAGTCTACGACAGGATATCCTGCCACGACTCCCTTTTTTCGTGCTTCCTGGACTCCTTTTTCTATAGAGGGGATGTAATTTCTGGGAATGGATCCGCCAAAAATCTTATCCTCGAATTCAAAATCTTTCCCTCTCCCCAAGGGTTCCATTTTGATGAACACATCGCCATACTGCCCGCGGCCTCCCGTCTGCTTCTTGTACTTTCCCTGAACATCCGCTTTGCCTTTGACCGTTTCTTTATAAGGAATCTTGGGTGGTTTGAGCTCGACGTCCACGCTGAAGCGCTTTTTGAGACGATTGGTGATTATTTCCACATGAAGCTGGCCATTTCCCGCGATGATCAGCTCGTTTGTCTCTGGATCACGTGTAATTCTTGCTGTGGGATCCTCTTCCGTTATGCGATGAATAGCTTGGGAGATGCGGTCCTCATCAGCGCGCGTCTTTGGTTTTATGGCGAAAGAAATAGAGGGTTCCGGAAAGCTGATCACTGGGAATAGCACTCCGCTTCCCTTCGCACTCAGAGTATCACCGGTGGATGTGTTTTTCAATTTTGCCGTTGCGACGATGTCTCCGACCTTACACTGGCCTGCCGGGATCTGCTCTTTTCCCTGAAGAAAGAAGAGGCCACTGAGTTTTTCATCTCCCTGTTTTGTGGCATTCGTAACCGTAGCATCGGGATTCACTTTGCCGGAAAATATCCTCATTATAGAGATTCTGCCCGTATAAGGGTCTGAGACCGTTTTAAAAACTAACGCAGAAAAGGGTTCATCCGCACTTGCCTGAACCGAACCTTCCACACACTTTATCTCTTCTCTTTCGAATGGCGATGGGAAAAAACGGACAATCCCATCAAGGATAGGCTGAGCGCCCACATTTAAGAGAGCGGATGACACATAAACTGGATATAACTCCCTTTTGAGGATGCTCTTTCGCAAGCCACCGATCAGTTCTTCGGTCGAGAGGACTCCAGCCTCAAAGTATCTCTCCATCAACTCCTCATCATTTTCTGCCACCATCTCCGTCAATGCTTCGATTTTTTTTCCAGCTTCATCTTTAAGATCTTCGGGAATTTCAGCTTCTTTGAACTTATCGCTTTCGTTTGTCTCGAAAAAGTAGGCTTTTTTGCCGACCAAGTCGACAACGCCGGAAAAGCCTGATTCCTCTCCTATGGGGAGTTGAACGAGGACGGCTTTCCGGCCGAAAAACTGATGAATGGATTCCATCGTCTGCTTGTAATCGGAATTCTCCCGGTCCAGTTTGTTGATGACAAGGATCCTGGGAAGCTTGAATTCTTCGAGCATTGCCCACACCTTTTCTGTGCCGACCTCCACGCCTTCCAAGGCGCCGACAATCACAATCCCGGCATCGACAGCTCTCAAACTGGCTCTCGTATCCCAGAGGAAATTCGTGTATCCGGGGCAGTCGATGACATTGATTTTGTGATCCTTCCACTCGAGGTGAGCGAGGGCGGAATTGATAGAGATCTGTCTTTCGATCTCGTCAGGATCATAATCGGTCACCGTGTTTCCCTGATCCACTTTGGTCAACCGATTGGTTTTCCCCGTATCAAAAAGAAAGGCAGAAATCAGGGATGTTTTTCCCGAGGATCCATGCCCTGTAACCGCGACATTTCGGATTTTATCTGGAGAATAATTTTTCATTTTGAGGCCTCCAATGAAGGTTCGATTTCTTTTTCGCGTGTATGCTCAGAATTTTTATTATTTATAAAGAGCAACGGTTATATTACAATAAAATTTCCCTCTGACTCAAGATAATTCTGATGGCAGCAAAGCCTCGCAAATTCGTGACAAAAGACGATCCGATTACCCAATCGCTGATTTCGAAAACGATCCCCCCATTTTTTCCCCCTGATAAAGAACAAAATCCACTCTCTCAATCACACAACAAGAGCCTTCGAAATGGCTTACCCGTAGATGTGTTTTCCCCCTTGAGTGATGTCGTTTACTCAAAATACATAAATAAGGACTCAAATGGAATGAGGTGAGATCTTCGTTAAGAAATCCGTGAGATCTGATGCCAGCGGCGATTCGAAAGACACTTTTTTCCCCGTCAAAGGGTGGACAACAGTGAGCCTATGGGCGTGAAGAAAAAGGCGCGGATACCCTAAAACAGCTTTTTTCCGTCCATAGCGGGAGTCTCCGACTATGGGATGACCAGATGCCGAAAGATGAACTCTGATCTGATGAGTTCTCCCCGTGATCGGATGGAGTTCGAGCAGGGTGTAATCTCCAAGTTGTTCTCTTACCTTGTACAGTGTCTCTGCAATCCTCGGTTTTTTGGTTCTGACGGACATCCTCTCCCCATGTTTCACATGGCGGCCAATCGCCCAAGTGAGCCCGTCCTCTCTTTGTGGCATCCTCCCCCACACAAGTCCGAGGTAAAGCTTCTCAACGATTCTCGCCTTAAACTGCCTCTGCAATTCCTGATATGCCCATTTCGTGCGCGCGACCAAAATGACTCCTGAAGTCTCCTTATCCAATCTATGCACAATCCCAGGTTTTTCCTCTGGTCCTATGCCTTTGATCTCGGGAAAATGGAAGAGAAGAGCGTTGACGAGCGTCTGCGTGCGTCTCCCCGCCCCTGGATGGACAACCAGTCCCGAAGGTTTATCGATGGCGATCAGGTGTTCATCTCTGGAGATGATCACAAGCGGAATATTCTCAGGGATTAATGGTCCTGGTTCATGGACCGTATCGTCGACCTCGACCCTCTCGTTGAGCTTCAACCTGTAACTCGGTTTTTTGTGTACCCCATCCACCAGAGCTCGGCCTTCTGCAATGAGCCGTTGGATCTGTGAGCGAGTCCGCCCTTTAAGCTTATCAGAGAGGAAGAGATCGAATCTTTGACCCTGCCCAAATTCAGAGGATATGACAAATTCTCTCATTCTTCAAAAAAAATGGCCGATCTTCTGATCTATGTTCCACGATATGGGTATTCACCTTTGGCTCCCATGAGGCATGGACACCTCCGCGTCAAACAGTCTTTTCCTTTATCCTTTTCATTCTCAGCACGAAGAACAAAACGAGACCGCCGATCAATCCCAGAACGCAGAAGACCTGGGGATAACTCATGCTGAGATATGGCGAGGCATTGTGGATCAAATAGGCCCTATCCGGATGATCTCCCCTATAAAATTCAACAATATACCGGATAATGGAGTAATTGATGATATACAGAGCGAAGATTTGTCCGTCGAATTTTTTCTTTTTCAGGAGAAAGAACAGGATGCCAAAGTTTAAAAAATTCAAGAACGCTTCATAAAGCTGTGTGGGATGAAGGGGAATTCCCTGGGTTATCCCCGTAAGCTCATGGGAATATTCGTTATGAAAATTCACGCCCCAAGGCATCGCACACTCACGCCCATAGCAGCAACCTGCAGAAAAACAGCCTATCCGTCCGAATCCATGACCCAGAGCTAGAGCGGGTCCCATAAGATCAGCGGTCCTCCAAACTGGGATCCTGTGTCTCCTGAGATACCAGATCGCAAAGATAATTCCAAATGCAAGGCCTCCCTGAAACACACCTCCCGAGCGAGCCAAACTGAATAGCTCTTTGGGATATTTTGTGTAATAAGAGAAATTGCCCACAAAAAGGATGGCTTTTGCACCGATCAAAGATATGATGATCGTGTAAAAGGCCATATCCACGAGTTTCGATGCATCAAGGTCATACTTTTTTGCTTGGGCAAAAAGGAACCACAAGCCGCAGGCTACTCCGAGAGCCATCATAAAACCATATGTGTGGATAGTGACCGGACCGATTTTTACGAGGATGGGAAACATTTGTCTCCTTTCTTAAAGAAGAAGATGTAGAGAAGAAGTAAAGCGCCAACAGTGATGCAAGAGTCGGCAACATTAAAAAAAGGCCAATGCCAGTCTTTAACATAAAAATCCAGAAAATCGATAACCGAGCCTCTAAAGAGTCTGTCAGTGAGGTTGCCCAAAGCTCCGGCCAGTATGAGAGACAGAGAGATCTTCAGAAATTTTTCAGAACTCGGGGTTTTGGCAAAATAGTACACAACCAAAACAAGGGCAGCCAAAGAAGCCAGCGTTAAAAGTGCGTACACAAAAAAGCTCTCGTGATGCGAGAAAAAACCAAAAATGGCGCCTCTGTTTCTGATAAAGGTGAGGTTGAATAAATTGGGGACAATGACCCTGGAATCATACAGATTCAAAGTGGTGGCAACGATGGTTTTGGTTGCCTGGTCAATAAGCAGGAAGAACAGGATCAGAAAGTAATAAAACGTGTTGTTTTTCATTGCTTCATTTTTTTTACAACATCTTCGCAGCGCTGGCAAAAAACTGGAAAATCCTCGCTCGAACCCACATAAGGAGAGTAGTTCCAACACCGTTGGCATTTATCTCCGTCAGCTTTCGACACCCTGACCTCAAACGTTTGGCCAGTGTGAGTCTTGAGCTGAACAGCAGAGACAATAAAGAGAGATGGCAAGTCTTTCTCATATTTTCTGCAAAGTTTTTCGAAAGATGAGGGAACTTCTAATGTCACCTGGGCTTCTAAGGAATTGCCGATGAGTTTTGATTCTCGCGCGAGTTCCAATTCCTTGAGAACATTCTCCCTAACCTCGATCAGTTTTTTCCATTCTTCGTAGAGATCCCCTCCAAGCCATTCTTTATCGAAGGAAGGAAAAAGCTCCAGGTGGACGGATTCCTCTTTCCCTTTAAAGGAGGGCATGGCTTCCCATGCTTCCTCAGTGGTGAAAGGGAGCAGAGGCGCTGTCAAAATTAGAGTTGTTTTTAAGATCTCAAAAAGAGCTGTTTGGGCAGATTTTCTCAGTAACGAGTTCCTCCCGGAACAATACAATCTGTCTTTGAGCACGTCCAGGTAGAAAGCGCTCAGGTCGACAGTGAAAAAATTATAAATCCCGTGATAGATGACATGGTATTCATAATTTTCATAGGCCCTAAGGACTTTTTTTCCTAATTTCGAACATTCTTCAAGAATCCATCTGTCAAAAGGAACCATATCTTCCCTGTTTATGGATTCTTCATCCGGAAGGAACTCATCGAGATTGCCGAGGATGAATCGCCAGGTGTTTCTAATTTTCCTGTAAGCTTCCACCAGGCGCTGCATGGTCTCGCTTCCGAACCTGGCATCCTCCTTGTAGTTGAGCATGGCGACCCAGAGCCGGAGGATTTCGGCCCCGTTCTTGGAAATGATTTCTTCGGGCTCGATAAAATTGCCAAGGGATTTGGACATCCCTCTTCCCTGCTCATCCAGAACAAAGCCATGGGTGATACACATCTTATAGGGAGAAGCTTTTTTTACGGCCACTCCAACAAGAAGAGAGCTGTTGAACCACCCCCTGTACTGGTCATGTCCTTCGATATAGATATCCGCTGGCCAGGGAAGGTCCCTCCGTTTTCCGAGCACGTTATGACTTGCCCCTGATTCGAACCAAACATCCAAAATGTTGTTCTCTTTCTTAAAAATCGCAGACCCACATTGACGACATTTTATTCCAGCGGGTAGAAGTTCTTCCGCTGTTTTTATAAACCAAGCATTCGAGCCTTCTTTAGTAAAGATATCCGCAATCTTGAGAGACACACTCTCATCCGCAAGGATTGTGCTGCAGCTTTCGCAATAAAATGCGGGAATTGGGACACCCCACGAACGCTGCCGGGAGATGCACCAATCGGGCCGGGCCTCAACCATATTGGTGATCCTCTCCTCTCCCCATGGAGGGATCCAATTTATTTTCTTGATCTCCTCAAGCGTTTTTTCCCTCAGATCATTCTTATCCATGGAGATGAACCATTGAGAAGTGGCCCGAAAAATCACCGGATTTTTGCAGCGCCAGCAATGAGGATAAGAGTGTACGATATCTTGAGTCCTTGTCAATTTTCCCTCTTTTGACAGGTCTTCCACGATAGCCTTGTTGGCCTCAAAGACATTCATCTCTCGGTATTTTTCAATGCTGGTTATGAATTTTCCGTCACTGTCAACGGGATTATAGATATCCAATCCATAAGCCAGTCCAGTCAGATAGTCCTCATGGCCATGCCCCGGTGCTGTATGGACCGCCCCTGTCCCCTGATCGAGGGTGACATAGTCAGCAAGAACGAACACCGATTCTCGGTCGATAAACGGATGACGCGCTTTCAGGCCTTCCAGCTCGGTTCCCAGAAAGGTGGCTACGACCTCACTCTTCGAAAGCCCCAATTCCTCAGCAATGACAGGAACCAAACGCTTGGCTGCGATCAAAACCTCGCCATTGGTTTTAAAGGCCGCGTATTCAAATTCCGGATGGAAGGCTATGGCCAGATTTGCAGGGAGCGTCCATGGCGTTGTCGTCCAGATGAGGACAGACACCTTCTTCCCTTTAAGATTTGGAAATTTTTTGGAGAGATCGGAAATCATGGCGAATTTGACATAGATGGATGGGGACTTGCGGTCTTTGTACTCGATCTCAGCTTCTGCCAACGCCGTTTTGCAGCTTATGCACCAATAGACGGGCTTTTTACCCTTGTATACATTGCCCGATGCGAAAAAAGCGGCGAGGTGACGGATGACTTCGCCCTCGTATTCTGGATCCATGGTCAGATAAGGCATCTCCCATTCCCCGAAAACGCCAAGCCTTTTGAACTGATCTCTTTGAACACCCACATATTTCAAAGCATATTTTTGGCATTCCCCCCGAATCTCGATGAGGGACATTCCTCTCTTTCTCTCTCCGAGTTGTTGGTCGACCTTGATTTCAATGGGAAGGCCATGACAATCCCAACCTGGGAGGTAGGGAGCCCTGAATCCACGCATGTTCTTGGACTTGATGATAAAATCTTTCAAGATCTTGTTCAGCGCAGTTCCAAGATGAATATGACCGTTGGCGTATGGAGGTCCATCGTGGAGAACAAAGCTGGGCCCATTCTCACGACTTTTCTGGATTTTTTTGTACAGATCCATCTCATCCCATTTCTTGATGATCTCGGGTTCTTTTTGCGCAAGTTTCGCCTTCATGGAAAAGGACGTTCTCGGCAGATTGAGCGTCTCTTTGATTTTCTCGCTGTCTTGCATCATTCACTCCGGCTAGGGACTTTTATTGTGCTATTATAGAGGAAGTCATTCTATTTCTCCACTATAATATGTCAACAGCAAGCATTTTGAAATCCGTTGTGAATGATGTCCGAGTATCCCATCTGGCGATCTTAAAAACGCACAACGGAGTCTGATTCTTTTTATGTAGAGTCCGTTCCCCGAATGGACCGTTTGGAAAACGGTCACTACATAATATGCCCTTGGATTTTGGCCCTGCTCTTCTTCCCGTTCAGCTTTTTTGGTTTTTTATGAAGTGAGCGCCGCGGCTCACAGGATTGCTGAGCGCCGCGTAGGTGACCAGCTGAGCCACCTGAATACCATGTTTCAGATCGACGACTTTGGGATCCATCCTAGCTTCTCTGTAAAATTTCTCTATTCTGTGTCGGAGATAATCCAGATCTGCTCGCGCTCTCTCTAAACGTTTTGCCGTGCGGATGATTCCCGAATAGTTCCACATGGTCGACTTGATGGAAAGCCAATCCTGGTTGACGAGAGCGAGGTCGATCTCCTCCTCCTTTTTCGGGTAATACCACTCATGAATATCGGAGGGCTTGTAGGGCCTCTTCGGATCGAATCGGGAGGCAATCCTCTTCGCTGCGCGGACTCCCCAGGTCAATCCTTCAAGAAGAGACGTCGAGGCAAGACGGTTCGCTCCGTGGAGACCCGTACAGGATACCTCCCCTACGGCATACAGACCCTTGAGAGAAGATTTCCCCCAAGTGTCGACCATCACTCCCCCGCAAGAATAATGAGCTGCAGGAACCACAGGGATGGGCTCTTTTAAGATGTCAATCCCATATTCCAGGCAAGTTTTATAGATATTGGGAAATCTTTTTTTTATATCGACCTTCGTATAGGTCGCTAAATCCAGGTAGACATAGTTGCTGTTGCTGTTTGTCATCTCTTCGTATATTGCGCGGGTGACCTCATCGCGCGGAGCCAATTCTTTCATCTTGTGATCATCCATAAATGTCCGGCCATCCTTCGTTTTTAGCCGTGCTCCTTCACCTCTGACTGTTTCCGATATAAGAAAACCGTCGGCGTCCCTGTGGAACAGAGAAGTCGGATGAAACTGCACATACTCCATATTAACGAGCCTGGCACCAGCTCGATAGGCCATGGCATAGCCATCCCCGATAGCGCCTCTCGGATTAGATGTGAACAGAAACACAGCCCCACAACCACCCGTGGCAAGAATGGTGTAAGGCGCAAAAATGGTCTTCACTTTTTGCGTCTGGTTATCCAGGACATAGGCCCCGATACACTGCGGCTCTCTATAAAAAGAGGTGGGGTTTCTGGAGTGGTGTGGAACCGTTAATAAGTCCACAGCCGTATGACCTGTCATGAATGTGACATTGGAATAAGACTGTAAGGTCCGTATGAATCTCTCCTCTATGGTCTTCCCAGTCGTATCCTTGATATGGAGGATCCTGCGCCTCGTGTGTCCGGCCTCCTGGGCATAATCAAGCGTATCGGGCGAACTCCGGGAAAACGGGATCTTCAACTCTTTGATCAGAATACTCTCAACAAGGCTTTTCCCCTCCTTAACCAGAACATCTACAGCTTCTGGATTGTTGATGCCATCGCCAGTCTGGAGGATGTCTTCCTTCAAAAGCTCTGGACGATCGTTGGGGCCGAGGGAGACGATCCCTCCTTGAGCATAATATGTGTTCGACTCCTCGGGCATCGTATTTTTTGTGATGATCACAACGCGGAGACCGCTCTTTGCCGCTTCCAAGGCTGAACTGGCTCCAGCAATGCCACAACCGATTACAAGAACATCTGTGTTTATTCTGAGTTCGCCGTCCACTTTTCAAACCTCCCTTCTAAACATTTGAGGCAATTCAATCAGCATCTTCTCTTCTCTCTCTAAAAAATGTCAAGGTGGAGCTACAGTGCTCAATGGACATGGGACCCAAAGGATCAACGAAATTCCAGGCTGATGTCCAGCGAATCATAAGAATGAGTCAAGCTTCCGACAGAGATGAAATCAACACCAGAGGAGGCAATCTTTCTGAGCATCGCCAGATTGACATTTCCCGATGCTTCAAGAGGAATCCTCCCATCCACCCATGACACCGCTTCTTTCATTCTCTCCGGAGACATATTGTCCAGCATGATCATGTCTGCTCCGGCACGCACAGCTTCTTTGACCTCTTCAAGATCAGTGGTTTCAACCTCGATTTTTACGCTCGGCGCAACTTTATTCCTGGCTCTTTTCACTGCTTCTGAAATGCTTCCAACAATCTTGAGATGATTGTCTTTTATCAGAACCATATCCGAAAGGTTGAGACGATGATTGGTCCCTCCGCCCACTTGTACTGCGTATCTTTCCAGATTACGCAACACAGGAGTTGTCTTCCGAGTGTCCAGAATTCGTGTTTGGAATCCCTCCAAACCCTGGACAAATTTTCTCGTCAAGGTGGCAATCCCAGACATCCTTTGCAAAAAATTCAGGGCTGTTCTCTCTCCTTTCAGGAGGGAAATGGAATTTCCCTTGAGACAGGCAATGGTGTCTCCACAGCTGAGCATGCTTCCATCTTCCAGCTTATTTGTAAAAATGACATGAGGATCAATTTTCGCAAAGACGCATGCGGCGACATCTATTCCTGCAAGAATGCCCTTTTCTTTCGCCAGGATGATCGCCCGGGAAATGGATTCGGGGGGGATCACGCTTTCAGAGGTGATATCCCCATCCGGCATATCTTCTTTGAGTGCCGCCTCTATGATCGTATCTATATCTGATATCATAGAAAAATTATATGTCTTTCTTCATTACCCGTCAATGGAGGTCCAATGCGGATCTGGAAGCATCCTTATTTCCGTGATGCTCTCAAGTCAAATGATAATGACAGGAGCTCGTCACAGTCCAGATTCGTCGCAGACCCCCCACCCACCACCATCTGACTCATAAGGACAGTGACTCGCTCGGTTCCTCACCCAAAAACTGTACCAGCCAAAAATATAGTTTCCTGGCTTTCAAAC